>NZ_LROM01000078.1 GCF_001758785.1 Duganella phyllosphaerae | reverse complement strand
CCCGACGCCGCCGTGTCGCCGGCCTCGGTGGCCGCACAGGCAAACGCCGCCGACTTCGGCCTGGGCGACCTGGACTTCGCCGCACCGGACCCGTATGCGCAGGATCCGCTCGGCAAAGTGCCGGCCGACACCGCGCCGTTCCTGCAGGACGACGACTTCAACCTGTCGTACGATAAACCGGCGCCGGCACCTGCCGCAGAGCCAGCGTACGATCCGAGCATGGACTTCAGCCTCGACCTGCCGGGCGAACCGACGGCGGCGTCAGAGCCGGTCGGGTTGACCAAGGCCGCCCCGGCAGCCGACGCCGATGCCACCCGCGTGCCGCTGGACTTCGACGCCGCCGACTTCACCATTCCCGACCTGCCGGCCCTGGCCGTGCCGCCAGCCGAACCGGAGCCAGCAGCCGCGCCGGCATCGGCGCCCGCCGTGGCCGACAAGGACGCTGCACCCGAGTTCGACCTCTCCGGCATCGACTTCGACCTGAACAGCGAGCCTGAACCGGTGGAAGCTGCCGAGGCTGGCCGTGCCGACACTGGCCGTGCCGAACCAATGTCCGCATTGCACATGGAAATGGACACCAAGCTCGACCTCGCCGTCGCCTACCAGGAAATCGGCGACAAGGAAGGCGCCCGCGAACTGCTCGATGAAGTGCTGCGCGGCGGCAGCGACGAGCAAGTAGCAAAAGCTACGAAGATGAAAGAGCAATTGGGCTAGACGCTATAATGGCCGATTCGTAAATTCAGATTGGGCAGCAATTGAAACGGATCGCAATCGGCCTGCAGTACGACGGCACCGCCTGGCACGGCTACCAGAAGCAGGAAAGCGGCCTCACCGTGCAGGATCAGCTCGAACGGGCCCTGGAGAAGTTCGCCAGGGTGCCGCTGGCCACCACCTGCGCCGGCCGCACCGATACCGGCGTCCATGCGCTCGAACAAGTCGTCCACTTCGATACCGACCTTTCCCGCGATCCCAATGCCTGGCTGCGCGGCGTCAACGCCTTTTTGCCGCCGTCGATCGCCGTGCGCTGGGCCAGGGAACTGCCGGGCGACCCCAGTGTCAACGATTTTTTCCACGCCCGCTTCAGCGCCCGCGCCCGTACCTACCACTACGTGCTGTACAACAATCCCACCCGCTCGCCGCTGCTCGAAGGCCGCGCCGGCTTTTATTTTCGGCCGCTCGACGTCGAACTGATGCAGCAGGCCGTGGCGCCGCTGCTGGGCTGGCATGACTTCACGGCGTTTCGCGCGGCCCAGTGCCAGGCCAAGTCGCCGGTCAAGCTGATGCACGATATCCAGATCAGGCGTCACGGCGAGCTGGTGGTGTTTACCATCACCGCCAACGCCTTCCTGCACCACATGGTGCGCAACCTGGTCGGCTCGCTGGTGTATATCGGTACCGGCCGCCAGGGGCCCGAGTGGCTCGGCGAACTGCTGGTATCGAAAGACCGCCATGCCGCCGCGCCCACCTTCATGCCGGACGGGCTGTACCTGGCCAAGATCGATTACGACCCCAAGTGGGAGCTGCCGCTGGAGACCACGTCGCCGCTGCCCTGGTTCTAAAGGAAATAATGTGAAGCGCACCCGTATCAAGATCTGCGGCCTGACCCGCGTGGAAGACGTGCAGGCGGCGGTCGCCCTGGGCGCCGACGCCATCGGCTTCGTGTTCTACCCTAAAAGCCCGCGCTACGTCACGCCGGAACAGGCCGCCGCCCTGATCGCGGCCGTGCCGCCTTTCGTTACCTGCACCGGCCTGTTCGTCAACGCCACGCCGGAAGAGGTGGCGGCAGTGGTGAAAGTGGCGCCGGTGGCGCTGGTGCAGTTGCACGGCGACGAGAGCATCGAGCAGTCGGCCGCGATTGCAGCGGCCTGCGGGAGACAGTTCCTGCGCGTGTTCCGGGTGAAACCCGACACCGCGCCCGATGATTTGCTAGAATACGAACAGCTATGCCGTGCCGCCAGTCCCTTGTTCACCAGCCTGTTGCTGGATACATATGTGGATGCTTATGGTGGCGCAGGAAAGGGTTTTGATTGGTCTCTCGTTCCAAAAGAGCTCGCGCCTCGGGTCGTTTTGAGTGGTGGCTTGAGCGTACACAACGCCACTGACGCGGTGGTGAGCGTACGTCCCTACGCGGTCGACATCAGCAGCGGTGTCGAAGCAGCGAAGGGCATCAAGGACGCCCGCAAGATCGCCGACTTTATTGCGGCAGTGCGGGCCGGAGACGACCAGCTCGACAGAGCAACCCTGAAAGAACACCACCATGAAAGCCTTGCCTGAAATCGGCGCAGCCGCGCCCCTGTTCCACGCCGCCGACTACGACTTCCCCAGCGCCAGCGGCCACTTCGGCCCCTACGGCGGCGCCTTCGTGGCCGAAACGCTCACGTACGCACTGGCGGAACTGAACGCCGCCTACGAACGTTACAGCCACGACCAGGAATTCCTCGAAGAATTCCGTTATGAACTCAAGCACTTCGTCGGCCGTCCTTCGCCGATCTACCACGCCAAACGCTGGTCCGAAATCGCCGGCGGCGCGCAAATCTACTTCAAGCGCGAAGACCTGAATCACACCGGCGCCCACAAGATCAACAACGTGATCGGCCAGGCCTTGCTGGCCCGTCGCATGGGCAAGAAACGTATCATCGCCGAGACCGGCGCTGGCCAGCACGGCGTGGCCACAGCCACCATTTGCGCCCGCTTCGGCCTCGAGTGCGTGGTGTACATGGGCAGCGAGGACGTCAAGCGCCAGGCGCAAAACGTCTATCGCATGAAGCTGCTGGGCGCGACCGTGGTGCCGGTGGAGTCGGGCTCGAAAACCCTCAAGGACGCGCTCAACGAAGCGATGCGCGACTGGGTCACCAACATCGAAAACACCTTTTATATCATCGGCACCGTGGCCGGCCCGCACCCGTACCCGATGCTGGTGCGCGACTTCCAGTCGGTGATCGGCGAGGAATGCCTGGTGCAGATGCCTGAAATGACCGGCCGCCAGCCGGACGTGGTGACTGCCTGTATCGGCGGCGGTTCCAACGCCATGGGCATTTTCTACCCGTATATCGACCAGAAACAGGTGCGCCTGATCGGCGTTGAAGCGGCCGGCGAGGGACTCGACGGCAACAAGCATTCGGCCTCGCTGAGCAAGGGGTATCCGGGCGTACTGCACGGCAACCGGACGTACTTGCTGCAGGACGAGAACGGCCAGATCATCGAGACCCATTCGGTGTCGGCCGGCCTCGACTATCCGGGCGTCGGCCCCGAGCATGCCCACCTGAAAGACATCGGTCGCGCCGAGTACGTGTCGATCACCGATGACGAAGCCTTGCAGGCCTTCCACGATTGCTGCCATATCGAGGGCATCATCCCGGCGCTGGAATCGGCGCACGCGCTGGCGTTCGCGGTGAAACTGGCTGCGACCATGCCGAAGGACAAGATCATCCTGGCCAACCTGTCGGGCCGCGGCGACAAGGACATGCATACGGTGGCGGAGCGGATGGGGCTCAATTTCAGCTGATCTCAAGCTGGAACAATTCTCCCATTCACTTTACAGAAAGCACACCATGTCCCGTATCGCCGCCACCTTTGCCGCCTTAAAAGAACAGAACAAGACCGCCCTGGTCACCTTCATTACCGCCGGCGACCCCGGCCCCACGCTCACCGTGCCGCTGATGCACGCGCTGGTGGCCGGCGGCGCCGACATCATCGAGCTGGGCGTGCCGTTTTCCGACCCGATGGCCGAAGGCCCGGTCATCCAGCGCGCCTGCGAACGCGCGCTGGCGCACGGCGTCGGCATCCGCGACGTTTTTGCTTACGTGGCCGAGTTCCGCAAGACCAACCAGGCCACCCCGGTGGTGCTGATGGGCTACGCCAACCCGATCGAACGCATCGGTACCGACGCCTTCATCGCCAGTTCGCAGGCGGTGGGCGCCGACGGCGCCATCGTGGTCGATTACCCGCCGGAAGAGTGCGAAGACTTCGCCGCCGCCATGCGCGCCGCCGACCTGGACCTGATCTTCCTGCTGGCGCCCACCTCGACCGAGGCACGCATCAAGCAGGTGGCGCGCGTTGGCGGCGGCTTCAGCTATTACGTCTCGCTCAAGGGCGTGACCGGCGCTGGCAACATCGACACGGTGGACGTGGCCAACCGCCTGGCGGCGATCCGCGCACACGTCTCGCTGCCGATCGGCGTCGGTTTCGGCATCCGCGACGGCGCCACCGCGCGCGCCGTGGCCGAAGTGGCCGACGCCGTCGTGATCGGCAGCCGCATCATCCAGGAAATCGAACAGCACGGCGCCGAGGGTGCCGTGGCGGCGGTACAAACCTTCGTGGCCGGCATCCGCAGCGCGCTGGACGCCTGAAGTCTTTCGATTCAGCGGGAACTTCGACCTTGAACCATAGTCATACACTGACTATGTTGAAAGGCGAGGTGCTGCCATGCGTTTTGAGTGGGATGCCATCAAAGCAGCGGCGAACCTTCGCAAACACGGTGTAAGCTTCGAAGAAGCCAGCACCGTGTTTTACGACGGAAGTGCGAGGGAGATGTTTGATCACCTGCACTCCGATGACGAAGATCGATTCCATCTTCTAGGCATCAGTGAGAATGATCGTCTATTGGTGGTGTCTCACTGCTATCGAAGCAACATCATTGTGCGCATCATTTCGGCGCGAAAAGCTCAACCGCGCGAGAAAATACGTTACCTGGAAAGGTAAAAAAATGACCGACCCGGTAGATTTTTCCCATGCTCTTCCCAATCCCTACTTCGAAAAGCTCAGTCGAGAAATAACCGTTCGGCTGGATTTTCGTTCGATCGAATATTTCCAAAAGCTTGGTGAACCGTATGGTCTGAGCGCTGAAGAAATGATGTATCGTTATCTTCGCCACCTGGCAGGATCAGGTTACAGTGCCGACCTGGGCATACTCACGCTTGACCAACGCAAGCAGCTCGAGGAATCGTTAGCTGATGAGACTAATACCCCTGCGGATGCATAGTGGCTTCCCTCTAAAGCAGCTATAAAGCAATGACTCAAAGTAAAAATTAATGTATTGCAATGTTCGACAGGGTCGCCAGAAACGGCTACACTTCGGCCACGAGTAAGCTGCAAGGAGAAATGATGAGTTGGTTAGAGAAACTGCTGCCCCCGCGCATACAGCGCACCGACGTCGCCGCGCGCAAGACCATGCCCGAAGGCCTGTGGGTCAAATGCCCGTCGTGCGAGTCGGTCCTGTATCGCACCGACCTGGAGTCGAACCTGCACGTGTGTCCCAAGTGCGACCACCACATGCGCATCCGCGCGCGTGAACGGCTCGACAGCCTGCTCGACGCTGGCGGCCGTTATGAAATCGGCATGGATACCCTGCCGGTCGATACCCTAAAATTCAAGGACAGCAAGAAATATCCTGACCGCCTCAAGCAGGCCATGGAAGCCACCGGCGAAACCGACGCCATGATCGTCATGGGCGGCGCCATCCTCAGCATGCCGGTCGTGGTGGCGTGCTTCGAGTTCGAATTCATGGGCGGCTCGATGGGCTCCGTGGTGGGCGAGCGCTTCGTGCGCGGCGCGCAGGCGGCGCTGGAACAGAAAGTGCCGTTCATTTGCATTACCGCCACCGGCGGTGCGCGCATGCAGGAAGGGCTGCTGTCGCTGATGCAGATGGCCAAGACCACCTCGATGCTGACCAAGCTGGCCGAGAAAAAGCTGCCGTTCATCAGCGTGCTGACCGATCCGACCATGGGCGGCGTGTCGGCCTCGTTCGCCTTCATGGGCGACGTGGTGATGGCCGAGCCGAAAGCGCTGATCGGCTTCGCCGGCCCGCGCGTGATCGAGAACACCGTGCGCGAGAAGCTGCCGGAAGGCTTCCAGCGCTCCGAGTTCCTGGTCACCAAGGGTGCGATCGACATGATCGTCGACCGCCGCAAGATGCGCGAAGAAATCGCCCGTCTGCTCGCCTTGTTACAGAACCAACCAGCTGAAGTAATAGCCTAAGGGACCTCGCAAACCGTAGCGAGCGGTTCGTTATCGTCGGGAGTAGCGCAAGCGTACGCAGGTACGCTGAGCAACGCAGCGGCGATAGCGGATCGCGCAGTAGGTTTGCGAGGTTCCCACCACGCGGCGCGCAATCGGATATGATCCTGCGCGCCGTTTCTTATTTTAGAGCCACATCATGTCCAATCTCCCCACCACCTTGCCTGCCTGGCTTGCGCTGCTTGAAGCGCGCCACGCCGAAACCGTCATCAACATGGGCCTCGACCGCGTGCTCGCCGTCAAGGAGCGCCTGCAACTGGCATTCACTTGCCCCGTGATCATGGTGGCCGGCACCAACGGCAAGGGTTCCACCTGCGCCATGCTCGAGTCGATCCTGCTCCGCGCCGGCTACAAGGTGGGCCTGTACATCAAGCCGCACTTCCTCGACTTTAACGAGCGCGCCCGCGTCAATGGCGAGCTGGCCACCGACGCGCAACTGGTGGCAGCGTTCAACGCGGTCGAGGCGGCCCGTGGCGATACCACGCTGACGTACTTCGAGTTCACCACCCTGGCCATCATGGGCCTGCTGGCCGGCGCCGGCATGGACGTGGTGATCCTGGAAGTGGGCCTCGGCGGCCGCCTTGATGCGGTCAACGTCGTCGACGCCGACGTGGCGATCGTCACCAGCATCGATATCGACCATACCGACTACCTGGGCGACACGCGCGAGGCCATCGGTTTCGAAAAAGCCGGCATCTTCCGCGCTGGCAAGGTGGCGATCTGCTCCGACCCGGTGCCGCCGCAAACCCTGATCGACCACGCCGCAGCCATCGGCGCCGACCTGTGGCTGATGGGCCGCGACTTCAATTACTCGGGCGACAAGCAGCAATGGAACTACGGCGGCCGCTCGCAGCGCCGCAATTCGCTGGCGTACCCGAGCCTGCGCGGCGCCAACCAGATCCTCAACGCCTGCGCCGCGCTGGCCGCGCTCGAGGCGCTGCGCATCGAGTTGCCGGTGGGCGCGCAGGAAGTGCGTACCGGCCTGGTGACGGTGGAACTGCCAGGCCGCTTCCAGGTGCTGCCGGGCCGTCCGACCGTGATCCTTGATGTCGCCCACAATCCGCATGCGGCCTCGGCGCTGAACCAGAACCTCGGCAACATGGGTTTTCACCCTTACACCTTCGCCGTGTTCGGCTCCATGCAGGACAAGGATATCGACGGCGTGATCGCCGCCATGTCCGAGCATGTCGATCACTGGTGCCTGGCCACCTTGCCATCGCCGCGCTCGGCCACGGCGTCGGAACTGGCCGCCAAGGTGCAGCTGGTGCAGGAAGACAAGGCCGAACGGACCATCAATATCTTCGACGATCCGGCTGCGGCGTACGCAAATGCGGTCAGCCGGGCCGGGGAGAATGATAGAATTGTGGTCTTTGGATCTTTCCTCACCGTTGCCGGCGTCATGGCGGCGCGAAAATCCTCATTCCATTGAACACACAGGACTGAAATCACGCATGGGCTTGTTCTCGAAATTCGGCAAAAACAAGCAAGAATCGGCCCGGGACAGCGGCTATTACACCAGTGCCGATGACCAGGCAGCGCTCGAGCGCGCCCGTTCCAAGCGCGCCACCGCCGACGACGGTCCGCGCCGCCGAACGCGCGACCGCGAAGCCGATGATCCGGTCTTGCCCGAAAAGAAACGCGCACGCCGCCGCCTGGTTGGCGCCATCGCGCTGGCGCTGGCGGTTGCCGTCGGTTTGCCGATGGTGCTCGATTCCGAGCCCAAGCCGCTGGCGTCCGATATCGACATCAAGATTCCGTCCAAGGAGCGCACGACCGACGCGCCTGCCCGCGCACCCGCGCCGATTGCCGACCGCGACACACTCGACAGCCGCGAGGAAATCGTCGACGACGCCAAGCCCGATGCCAAGCCGGCCGCAGCTTCGGCGAACAAGCCCGCTGCCAAACCCGACACCGGCCTGTCGGCGCAAGCCCAGGCGCATTCCGACGAACTGGACCGCTCGGTAGCCGCCAGCGAAGCGCGCGCCAAGGCCGAGGCCGACGCCCGCAACAAGCAGGAAGCCGACCGCCGCGCCGAGCAGGAGCGCCGCCGCGAGGCCGAGCGCAAGCTGGCCGAAGTCAAGGCCGCCGCCAAAACCGATGCCAGGGCCGACGCCAAGGCGGATGCCGACGCCAAGGCAAAAGCCAGGGATGAAGCCAAAGCCAAGGCGGACGCCAGGGCCGAGGCCGACCGCAAGCTGGCCGAGTCGCGCGCGGCCGAGGCCAAAGCGGCCAAGCTTGCCGCCGCCAAGCCGGCCGCCGACAGCAAGCAGTCGCAAGATGCGCGCGCACTGGCCATCCTCGAAGGCAAGACCGCCAAGCCTGCATCGGCGGCCCCTGCAGCGGACGCCGGCCAGAAATTCGTGCTGCAGGTGGCCGCGCTGAGCGACCAGGCCAAGGTCAGCGAATTGCGCGAACGCCTCAAGCAGGCCGGTATCAGTTCGTACACGCAAAAAGCGCCGTCGGGCGAGGTCACGCGCGTGCGCGTGGGTCCGTTCAGCAGCAAGGAAGAGGCGGAAAAAGTTCGCGCCAAGCTGCAGAGCATGGGCCTGGCCGGCCGCCTGGAAACCGTCTGACCGGCACGGTACGCCTGATCAGCGCGAGCTTGTCGTGACCATCTTCGATTACATCGTGATCTTCGTGCTGGCGGCTTCGGTTGTCATCAGCATGGTGCGCGGACTGGTCAAGGAAGTGCTGTCGCTGTTGAGCTGGATCGTGGCCTTCGTGGTGGCCAATGCCTACGCTGCGCACCTGGCGGTACTGCTGCCGGAGGTGGTGCCGGGCGAGGTGCTGCGGCTGATCGTGGCGTTCATCGCCCTGTTTATCGGCGCGCGGATTCTGATGGGCTTGCTGTCCATGGTGCTGGGTGTCTTGATCGACGCCGGCGGCCTGAGCCTGTTCGACCGGCTGCTCGGCGCCGTGTTCGGTCTCGGCCGTGGCCTTGTAATTGTGCTGGCCGCCGTCATCTTGGGTGGCATGACCGCATTGCCGCAAGAGGCACTCTGGAAGGATGCGCTGCTCAGCCCGTATTGCGAGCTGGGCGCGCGCGTGGTCAAGGACTACCTTCCCGCCGCCATGGCGCAGCACGTGAATTTTTGAAGTTTACAATTTTTGAGATACCGTTTTTAATCTGCAGTCCAGTCCAGGAGCATCAACATGTGTGGCATCGTCGGCGTCGTCTCCCATCAACCTGTCAACCAACTGCTGTATGACGCACTGCTGCTGTTGCAGCACCGCGGCCAGGATGCGGCAGGTATCGCTACCAATCACAGCAGCATGTTCGCCATGCACAAGGCCAACGGCCTGGTGCGCGACGTCTTCCGTACCCGCAATATGCGTACGCTGCAGGGCAACTCGGGCATCGGCCACTGCCGTTATCCGACCGCCGGTTCGTCGAGCGAGGAAGAAGCGCAGCCGTTCTACGTCAACGCACCGTTCGGCATCACCTTGGCCCACAACGGCAACCTGACCAACTGGGAACAGCTCAAGGAAGAGATGTTCAAGAACGACCGCCGCCACATCAACACCGATTCCGACTCGGAAGTGTTGCTCAACGTGCTGGCCCACGAAATCCAGAAAGCCACGGTCGATATCTCGATCGACGCCGAAACCATTTTCCAGGCAGTGACCGTCTTGATGCGCCGCGTCCGCGGCGGCTATGCGGCCGTGGCGCAAATCGCCGGCGTCGGTTTGCTGGCCTTCCGCGATCCGTACGGCATTCGTCCGCTGTGCCTGGGCATCAATGAAACCGAGCAGGGCAACGAATACCTGATCGCGTCCGAATCGGTGGCGCTCGAAGGCATGGGCTTCCGCTTCGTGCGCGATATCGCGCCGGGCGAAACCGTGTTCATCGACAACGACAAGCAGCTGCACACGCGCCAGTGCGCCGACAACCCGTCGCTCAACCCGTGCGTGTTCGAATTCGTGTACCTGGCCCGCCCCGACTCGGTCATCGACGGCGCTTCGGTGTACAGCACGCGCCTGAAAATGGGCGAATACCTGGCCAAAAAAATCCAGCGTGAAGGCCTGGCTGACGATATCGACGTGGTCATGCCGATTCCTGATTCGTCGCGTCCGGCAGCGATCCAGCTGGCGCTGGCGCTGGGCAAGGAATACCGCGAAGGCTTCATCAAGAACCGCTACATCGGCCGTACCTTCATCATGCCCGGCCAGGCTGCACGTAAAAAATCGGTGCGCCAGAAGCTCAACGCGATTCCGGACGAGTTCAAGGACAAAGTGGTGCTGCTGGTGGACGACTCCATCGTGCGCGGCACCACCAGCCGCGAGATCGTGCAAATGGCGCGCGACTCCGGCGCCAAGAAAGTGATCTTCGCTTCGGCTGCGCCACCGGTGATCTACCCGAACGTGTACGGCATCGACATGCCGACCCGCGACGAGCTGATCGCCCACGGCCGCACGGTGGAAGAAGTGTGCCGCGAGATCACCGCCGACGCCCTGGTGTACCAGGACATCGAAGCGCTCAAGCAGGCCATTTCGGACGTCAACCCGGAGCTGACCAGCTTCGAGGCGTCATGCTTCGACGGCGTCTACATCACCGGCGACGTCAGCCGCGAGTACCTGGACAAGCTGGAAAACGAGCGCAACAACCCGACCAAGGCCGCCAAGCCGGAAGACGCAGGCCGCTCGCAGCTGAACCTGAACCTGGCCAACGAAGGCTGATGACGTTTTACCCCGCACACCCACGTCATGGGGTCTGACCCCGCAGGGGCCGACCCCGGTTGTGGCGGTGCGGGTTTGAATTGGGCAGACCATGACCGACAAGAAAAACTACGGCTTCACCACCACCATCCTGCACAACGACCGCCAGAAGGGCATTGAGCACGGATCGCTGCACAAGCCGATCCACACCTCGGTGGCTTTCGGCTACGCCGATGCGCGCCAGCTGGCATCGGTATTCCAGGGCAAGGAGCCGGGCTTTCGCTACGGTCGCCAGGGCAACCCGACCATCGCCGCGCTGGAAGACAAGGTCAACCAGATGGAGCAGGGCGTGGGCACGATCTGCTTCGCCACCGGCATGGGCGCGATCGGCGCCGTGTTCCAGGCGCTGCTGCGTACCGGCGACCACGTGGTGTCGTCGTCGTTCTTGTTCGGTAATACCAACAGCCTGTGGCAAACCACCATGGCGCAGGGCGTGGGCGTGTCGCTCGTCGATGCCACCGACGTCGCCAACGTGGCGGCGGCCATCACCGACAACACCCGCGTGGTGTTCGTGGAAACCATCGCCAACCCGCGCACGCAGGTGGCCGACCTCGAGCGTATTGGCGAACTGTGCCAGGCCCGCGGCATCCTGTACGTGGTCGATAACACCATGACCACGCCGTATTTGTTCCGGCCAAAGTCGGTTGGCGCCGGCCTGGTGGTCAATGCACTGACCAAGTCGATCGGCGGCCACGGCAACGCTTTGGGCGGCAGCATCACCGATACCGGCGCCTATGACTGGACCCGGTTCCCGAACATCTACGAGAACTATAAAAAGGCGCAGCCGTTGCAATGGGGCCTGGCGCAAATCCGCGCCAAGGCGCTGCGCGACTTCGGTGCGTCATTGGCGCCAGAGGCCGCGCACCATATCGCCGTGGGCGCCGAAACCCTGGCGCTGCGCATGGAGCGCACCAGCAGCAACGCGCTGGCGCTGGCCAGGCTGCTGGAATCGGACGAGCGCGTGGCGGCGGTGTACTACCCGGGGCTGGCCTCGCACCCGCAGCATGGCATCAGCTCCGAGCTGTTCCGCAAGCATGGTTCGCTGCTGAGTTTTGAACTGAAGGACGGCATCGACTGCTTCGATTTCCTCAATCGCCTGAAACTGGCGATTCCAGCGTCGAACCTCGGCGACACGCGCACCCTGATCATCCCGGTGGCGCACACGATCTTCTACGAGATGGGCGCCGAGCGGCGCGCGTCGATGGGGATTGCCGAGTCGCTGATACGGGTGTCGGTCGGCATCGAGGATGAGGACGACCTGCTGGAAGACTTCAGCTGCGCCCTGGAAGGATGCTGAAAACAACAAGGACCGCCGCGGCGGTCCTTGTTGTTTAGTGCCAGGTGCGCATCAAGCCTACTGCCAGGCCTTCAAGCGCAAACTCGTCCGCCTCCGGATCGACCTTGATGATCTTGAACTCCGGGTTTTCCGGCAGCAGTTCCACCAGCGAGCCGGTCTTGCGGTAGCGCTTGACCGTCACTTCGTTGCCGATGCGCGCCACCACGATCTGGCCATTCTTGGCGCTGTCGATCTTTTTCACCGCCAGCAGGTCGCCGTCCATGATGCCGGCGTCGCGCATCGATTCGCCGCGCACCTTGAGCAGGTAGTCGGGCTTGGCCGAGAACATGGCCGGATCAACGCTGTAGCTCGCCTCCAGGTTTTCCTGCGCCAGGATGGGCGAACCGGCAGCCACGCGGCCGATCAGCGGCAGCGACATCATCAACGAAGGTGGAATCCTGGCGGCGGCCGGTTCCGCATGCACACCGAGCAGGCGGATGCCGCGCGACGTGCCGGCCGCGATTTCGATCGCGCCCTTGCGCGCCAGCGCCTGCAAGTGCTCTTCGGCGGCGTTGGCCGACTTGAAGCCCAGCTCGTTGGCGATCTCGGCGCGCGTGGGCGGGAAGCCGGTGTTTTCGATGGCGTCCTTGATCAGATTGAGAATTTGTTCCTGGCGTGCGGTGAGCTTGATCATGGGGTCAGTAGGCTGTGTATATAGACAGTCTGTATTTTTGTACAGTATGCGCGCCAATGCAAGAGAATTTCTTGCATCAGGCGAAATAATGTGAAAAAAGTTGTTACAGGCCCGTCTCACAGCGGTTTCAGGACGACGCGCAGGGCAGTTTTGGCCAATGGCACCACGTAACTGCCGCGCTCAATGAACAATTCACCGGCCTTCAGATGATGGGGGCTTTGCACCCGCAGCCGCGCGGTGGGCGTCTGCACGGTTGCCGCCGCCAGCTCCAGCGTGATGACGCCGCTGCGCGGATCGTAGGTGGCGCTGTCGATCTTGCCGGCTTCGAGCGTGATCCAGGCGCGCGCGGGCGCCACGAACAGGCGGGTGCGGGCGCTGTCGCGCGGCACGATGCGAATCAGGCCGTCGGCCTGCTCGTCGAGGTTGGCGCCAAACGCCAGCCAGCCGAAGGTCGGATCCTTGAGCACGTAACTGGCGCTGGCAATGGCGTGGCCGTAGAAGCCCATGCCGTAGTCGCCGCTGTAGGCATCCCAGCGCATCATGTCGGGCCAGGCGTGGAAGGCGGCCGAGCCGAAGCCGTCGCGGTCGATATTGGTGATGCCGCCCAGCAGGCCGCCGTAGGCCACGCGCAGCAAGTGCAAGTCGGCCGGATTGGCGCGGTAGGCGTCGAACAGCGGCACCGCGTTCAAGGTCGAGCCGTAGTGGTGCACCTGGCGCTCGATGCGCGCGGTCTTGCCGCCGTACAGGAAGTCCCAGTAGCGGCGGGCATTGCCGTTGTAGGCCCAGCTGGGCATGGTCGGATCGTAGCCGAGTATCACTTCGCGCGTAATGTCGGCTTGCCGCTGGTAGCCGAAGTGGCGCATCCAGGCGTACACCTCGGCCTGGCCGGTGGAGTCCCACGCCATTTCGCTGCCGAACGGGAAGGCGAGGGTACGCCAGTGGTCGGCGCGTTGCTGCATCATGCGCCGCATGTCGGCCGCTTCGACCGTCATGCCCTCGTGTTGCAGGTCGGTCAGGATGTCGAGGAAGACGTCGCCTTCCATCAGGCCGAACCGCGTGTATTCGGGGGCGTCGCGCATCATCGCCACCGTGGTCTGGTAGGCGTGCTGCAGATACCAGCGCCAGTCGTGCGCCGTGACCAGGCCCACGTGATTGCGCGCCAGGCGGTACAGCACCCAGTGGCCGATGGCCACGTGCGGATAGTTGTAGGCGCGGCCCAGGTCGCCCGCGTCCTTTTTCGACCACGAGGTCCAGGTTTTCCAGTTGGTCGCGGCAGCGTAGTAGCCGGGGAAAGCAGCGGGGTCGTAGTAGAACAGGCTCTTGCGCACGGCGCCCGCTTGCGGGCCGTCGGCCACTTGCAGCTTGCCGACCACGGTTTCATTGACCAGGCGCTCGAGCTTGGCGACCTCGGCGGCGTCGGGATTGTCGAGCTGTTTGGCCATGGCCGCCACCCAGCTGCCGGCGCCGCCTTCGTCGCTCATGCCCGAGATCCACACGCGCGGATCGTCGGTGACCACGCGGTTGACCGCGCGGTCGTAGGTGAGAATGGCCGGGGCGCGGCCGAACGGATCGTTCTTGTCATCGAACCACTGGCGCGTGGTGGTAAAGCGCCCGAGGTCGGCCACCACCTGGTCGAGCGGCTTGGTGACGAAATAGCTGACGGTTTGCACGCTGCCGTCGGCGTAGCTGATGCTGAGGCGCGCCGGGCCCCACGCGCGGCCCTGCACCGTGTAGCGGCGCCAGCCCTTGGTTTTTGCAGTGCCCGCTGCTGCCGGCGTCACCACCAGCGCTGCGGCCGGCGCGCTAACGATGCCGGTCACGCGCTGCGGGCTGTTGAGAAACAGCGTGGCATCGAGGTCGGTGGGCACGACGTAACCGGGAATGCCGACCGCCACTGGCCGCTTCTGCGCGATCAGGCTGGCCTCGATCGCGCGGATCGACGGCGCCAGGGTGAAGCGCACGCCGATGTCGCGCCGTTCGCCCGGCGCCAGCGTGATGCTGGTGGGCGTATTCCACTGTTCGCCGGCGTTTTTCCATTCCCGTTCGGCGTAGGCGCGGCTGGCGACGGTCCAGTCGTAGAAACCCTCGGCCGTTTGCGCGCGGGGCGTGCGGTCGGTGAGCGGACGCCATGCTTCGAGCGGCGTGTGGCCCTCAGGCATGACCAGCAGCGCCGGGCCCTTGCCGTTCAGGCGCGTTACCTGCAGGTAGCCGGCATCGCGGCCGATGTACGGATCGACGAAACTGGCGCTGGCGTGGGCTTGTTCCAGCGTGCGGTCAGTGATGATATTGTCGAACACCATCGGCATGCCGAGGCCGCCGATCTCGATCGCCGCAGCAGTCGGGTTGACCAGGGTAAAACGCAGCGCCAGCACGCCGCCCTGGTCGCGCCAGCGCCGCTCGATGCGCAGCGGCAGGCCGGCGCCCATGGTGGCGGTGATGTCGGCAGCGGCCAGCGTGGCGCCGCCGGCGGGCAGGGCGCGGATCGGGCGGCGGGCGGCCGACGACGAGTAATCCTGCCATGGCGCGTCGGCGCTCACGCGCAGGCGCAGGTTGAGGTCGCCGATATGGGCGTAGCCATCGAAACGGCGCTCGGCCGCGCGCGTGCCGGGTACGAAGTCGAAGGAAGGATCGCTGACCGGATCGAGTCGGGCCAGGGTCTGGGTGTCCTGGCGCAAGGCCAGCAGAAATTGACGGGTGTGGTACGCCTGGTCGGCGGCCTGGGCCGGCGCAACCAGTGAAAAGGTCAGTGCCAGCAGCAGTGAACGGAGGATCAGCAAGGGTGGCCTCATTGAAATATTTACCTATTTGAATGATAGTAGCATGCCATCGCGGGGCTGGATTTCCGCCAAAAAAGCTGCTATAGTCGCGGGCTTACCTCTTCCCACACCTGTCTTGACGCCAGGGTGGGCACTATTCACAAGTCCTTAAGGGAGTTTTCATGCGTCACTACGAAATCGTATTTATCGTCCACCCGGACCAGAGCGAGCAAGTGCCCGCGATGATCGAACGTTACAAAACCACTGTAACGACCCGCGGTGGTTCCGTGCACCGTGTTGAAGATTGGGGCCGTCGTCAGATGGCTTACTCGATCCAGAAACTGGCCAAAGCACATTACATCTGCCTGAACATCGAATGCGACAACGAGACCCTGGTCGAGCTGGAAACCGCATTCAAATTCAATGATGCCGTGCTGCGTCACCTGACCGTCAAGCAGAAGAAAGCTGAAACCGCTCCTTCGCCAATGATGAAGACGGTTCAACGTGAAGATGCAGCCAAGTCGCATCGCGCCGAAGCCCCAGCAGCTGCTCCTGCTCCTGCCGCAGCCTAATTGTTTCAAGGAACCGAGCTGAACCAGCTCCAGTTCACCGCACTCATTGCCGAACGTGACGCCCTGCGTTACACCCCGGCAGGCATGCCGATCGTTAATGCTGTACTCCAGCACCGGTCGCAGCAAATGGAGGCGGGGATTGCCCGGTTGAGCGAGTTTGAAATTTCTGCGGTTGCCGCAGGCGAGATTTCAGGCAAGTTCAACGCGGCGCCGCTGGGCGGTGTGTACCAGTTCACTGGTTTCCTGAACAAGAAGACGCGCAATAGCAAAAGCCTGGTGTTTCACATCATTGATTTTAGTGCTGTCACGGACAGCTCAATTTAAATACAGGAGCCTCACATGGCATTCGGTAAAAAGTTCGACAAAAACAAGCTCAAGCTTAAAGAAAAGCGCAAGCAACAAAATCCACTGTTCAAGCGCAAGAAGTTCTGCCGCTTCACCGCCGCTGGCGTTGAGCAAGTGGACTACAAAGACGTAGACACCCTGAAAGACTTCGTCCAGGAAAATGGCAAGATCATGCCAGCACGTCTGACCGGCACCAAGGCGCACTACCAGCGTCAAGTGGACACCGCCATCAAGCGTGCCCGTTATCTGGCCCTGCTGCCATACACCGATCTGCACCACGCTTAATTGCGTAGTTTAGACAAGCATCTGGAGAAGAACTATGCAAATCATTCTGTTGGAAAAAGTCGTTAACCTGGGCAACCTGGGTGAAGTCGTTAAAGTCAAAGACGGTTACGCACGTAACTTCCTGATCCCGCAAAAAATGGCTCGCCGCGCTACCGCTGCTGCCGTTGCGGAATTCGAAGTCAAGCGCGCTGAACTGGAAAAAGCTGCTGCCGCCAAACTGGCTGCTGCGCAAGCTCAAGGCGAGAAACTGAACGGCATGACCGTGACCGTTTCGCAAAAAGCTGGTGTTGACGGCCGTCTGTTCGGTTCGGTCACCAACTTCGACATCGCTGAAGCGCTGACCAAGGTTGGTTTCGCTGTCGAGAAATCGGCTGTGCGCCTGCCTACCGGTCCTCTGAAGACCACCGGCGAGTTCCCGGTGAGCGTTGCTCTGCACACCGACGTGATCGCTGAAGTGACCGTTGCTGTTGTAGGCGAAGCTGCCTAATACTTGATTGGGGGTATCCCCCATCAAGTACGCAATACCAAGAAAAAAGCCGGGTTCGCCCGGCTTTTTTTCGCCCCGTTTTTTTTATCGCAGTGCCTAAGCAGCTGAACTAAGCAGGTATAATTCGCGCCATGAACGCCCCCTCCGATCCGCAAGTCGATTCGCTCCGCGTCCCGCCGCATTCCATCGAAGCAGAACAGTCCGTCATTGGCGGCCTGCTGCGCGATAACGCCGCGTTCGACCGTATCGCCGACATGATGAACCCGGACGATTTCTACCGTTACGATCATCGCATCATCTTCGAACAGATCGTCAAGATGATCAACGCGTCCAAGCCGGCCGACGTGATCACCGTGTTCGAAACCCTCACCCAACTGGGCAAGGCCGACGACGTCGGCGGCCTGATGTACCTGAACGCGATGGCGCAAAACACGCCATCGGCAGCCAATATCCGCCGCTATGCCGAGATCGTGCGCGATCGTTCGATCCTGCGCCAGCTGATCACCGTGGCCGACGAAATTTCGGGCCAGGCTTTCAGCCCGCAAGGCAAGGAAGTCAAGCAGATGCTCGACGAGGCCGAGTCGAAGATTTTTGCCATTGCCGAGCAGGGCGCCCGTGGCGCCGCCGGCTGGCTGGCGGTGCAGCCGCTGCTGACCCAAGTGGTCGAGCGCATCGACGAATTGTATTCGCGCGACAATCAATCCGAGATTACCGGCGTGCCGACCGGGTTTATCGACCTCGACCGCATGACGTCGGGGCTGCAGGGCGGCGACCTGGTCATCGTGGCCGGCCGTCCGTCGATGGGTAAAACCGCGTTCTCGGTCAATATCGGCGAGAACGTGGCGATCGAAGCCGGCCTGCCGGTGGCGATCTTCTCGATGGAGATGGGCGGCGCCCAGCTGGCCATGCGTATGCTGGGCTCGGTCGGCCAGCTCGACCAGCACCGCCTGCGTACCGGCCGCCTGAACGACGAAGACTGGCCACGCCTGACCCACGCGATCCAGAAGATGAACGACGCCCAGTTGTTCATCGACGAAACCCCGGCCTTGAATCCGATCGAGATGCGCGCGCGCGCACGCCGCCTGGCGCGCCAGTGCGGCAAGCTCGGCCTGATCATCGTCGACTACCTGCAACTGATGCAGGGTTCCAAGCAGGGCGACAACCGTACCGCTGAAATTTCCGAGATTTCGCGCTCGCTCAAGGGCCTGGCCAAGGAACTCGGCTGCCCGGTGATTGCGCTGTCGCAGCTGAACCGCTCGCTGGAACAACGCCCCAACAAGCGTCCCATCATGTCCGACCTGCGCGAATCGGGCGCAATCGAGCAGGATGCGGACGTGATCATTTTCCTGTACCGCGACGAGGTGTACAACCCCGACTCGCCGGACAAGGGAACGGCCGAAATCATTATCGGTAAGCAGCGTAACGGCCCGATCGGCTCGGTACGGCTTACCTGGATCGGCCAATATACCAAGTTTGGCAATTACGTCGGTAACCTGGCCCTGTACCAAGGCGATTAAGCCCCATACAACCAGAACGACGCTTCTTTACGCCGCGCCCGTATCCCGGGCCGGCAA
The DNA here is from genome assembly GCF_001758785.1 of Duganella phyllosphaerae. Taxonomy (GTDB): domain Bacteria; phylum Pseudomonadota; class Gammaproteobacteria; order Burkholderiales; family Burkholderiaceae_D; genus Rugamonas; species Rugamonas phyllosphaerae. The sequence continues at coordinate 17,226 of NZ_LROM01000078.1, read as the reverse complement.
TCTGTAGTAATGACGAATCATTGATCGGAGAAAGACATGTTTGGACGCTTGATGCCCACCGAGGGCAAATTTTTTGACCTGTTTAACCAACACGCCGACCTGTGCGTCAAAGGTGCAAAAGAAATGCTGGGCCTGATGTCCAACTTCGACGACCTGGAAAATCGCGTGCACGCGATCGAGAGCATCGAAAAACAGGCCGACAAGATCACCTATCAAACCGTGGACCTGCTGCACAAGACCTTCATCACGCCGATCGACCGCGACGACATCCACAAGCTGATCACCCGCCAGGACGACATCCTCGACCTGCTGGAAGACGCGGCCCAGACCGTCTCGCTGTACGACCTGCACTCGGTTACTCCGGAAGCGCAGCGCCTGGCCGAACTGGTCCTGGCCTGCACCGAGAAGGTCCAGGCTGCGGTGGCCCTGCTGCACAACATGGACAACTCGCGCGAAATCGTCGCCATCTGCGAAGAAATCGACCGCCTGGAATCGGACGCCGACCACGTGATGCGCGCCGCCATGTCCAAGCTGTTCCGCGACGAACCCGACGTGCGCAACCTGATCAAGATGAAGGCCATCTACGAGATCCTGGAAACCGTGACCGACCGTTGCGAAGATGTGGCCAACATCATCGAAGGCATCATCGTCGAAAACGCGTAAGCTCAACAGAAAAAGAACAACAGATGAATTCCATCCAAATCAGCATCTGGGTGCTGGGTATTTTGATCGCCCTGGCACTGGTGTTTGACTTCATGAACGGCTTCCACGACGCCGCCAACGCGATCGCCACGGTGGTGTCCACCGGCGTGCTGAAACCGCAAACGGCAGTGGCCATGGCCGCCTTCTTCAACTTCATTGCCATCTTCGTGTTCCACCAGCTCACGGTGGCGGCCACGGTGGGCAAGGGCACCATCGACCCCAACGTGGTGGACCAGTACGTGATCTTCGGCGCGCTGGTCGGCGCCATCGTCTGGAACGTGGTGACCTGGTACTACGGCATTCCATCGTCGTCGTCGCACGCACTGATCGGTGGCCTGGTGGGCGCAGCGGTAGCCAAGAGCGGCACCGGCGCCCTGATTTCCGCCGGCCTGATCAAGATCGTCGTGTTCATCGTGCTGGCGCCCCTGATGGGCTTTATCTTCGGCTCGATCATGATGTTGCTGGTGTCGTGGATTTTCGTGCGGTCCACGCCGCGCCGGGTCGATAAATGGTTCCGTCGCCTGCAACTGGTGTCGGCTGCTTCGTACAGCCTGGGCCACGGCGGCAATGATGCGCAAAAAACCATCGGGATCATCTGGATGCTCTTGATCGCCGCCGGTTATTCGCAGGCTGGCGACGCCGAGCCGCCGCTGTGGGTGATCATTTCGTGCTATACCGCGATCTCGTTCGGCACGCTGTTCGGCGGCTGGCGCATCGTCAAGACCATGGGCCAGAAAATCACCAAGCTCAAACCGGTGGGCGGCTTCTGCGCCGAAACCGGCGGCGCCATCACGCTGTTCGTGGCGACCGCACTCGGTGTGCCGGTCTCGACCACCCACACCATCACCGGCGCCATCGTCGGCGTGGGCGCCTCGCAGAAGATGTCTGCGGTGCGCTGGGGCGTGGCCGGTAACATCGTTTGGGCCTGGATCTTCACCATTCCGGCGTCGGCGTTCGTTGCGGCGATTGCCTGGTGGGCCGGACGTCACATTCTGTAAGATTACAAAGGGAGCTGCGGCTCCCTTTTTCATCATGTTAAAAATTGAATACAAGCAGTTGATGGACCTGGCGCTGGCATCCCAGGATATCAGCGGCGCCTGCACCTGCAACCAGGTGCCGCTGGCAGCCTGGCAGGCGCTGCCGATGACTTTGGAGCTCGACCACTTCGACGAAGTGGGCACGCTGGTGGACGACCCGTACGACGAGCCCACTTTTGCCGAATATCACCCCAACGGCACCCGCTACGACAGCCCGGACGCCCCGATCGCGCCGCGCTACTACCCCTGTAACATCAGCCAGGTAGCCCGCTGCCGCGATTGCGGACGGCACTACCTGCGCTACAACGAGGCCGGTGGGTATTTCACCGAGTTGCGGATCCGGGCGTTGCAGCCGGGGTTGCTGGTGGATGTGGCGTTGTAGCAGTAGAATTTTTTAAGGCAACGGCTCTTCGAGCCAATTTTCGATTTGAATCCCTGGGTAGGCAGCGAAATCACGAACGTTGTTGGTCACCAAGATGATTTGCAACGACAGCGCGTGTGCGCCGATCAGTTTGTCGAGCTGATCCCTTTTGCGTTCTTGGGTCGCATGGCGTATGGGGCCATAAGCGGCTGCGGCGCGTGCATCAAACGGCCCACCGGAATTGACTTGATCAGATTGTTCAGATGTCTGCGCTGGCGCACGCGGTCGCTGCTGACCAGGACCCCAAATTCCAGTTCGGCGAATGTGATGGCGGAAATCATCACGTCGCCGACACTACACTGTGCAAACCGGCGCGCCACCGCCGGCGGTTGGTTCTTCATCAGGTAGATGCAGATATTGGTGTCCAGCATGTACCGGGACATCAAAGTTTCTCACGATCTTCCTGCTCTTGCGAACCGCGCCCTTCGGCAAGAAAATCGGGAGAAAAGCGGGCGAACTTGCGCAACACGTTGGCCAGCGATTTTTTTGGGGCTGGCCGAATGCGCAGTGCTTCGCCGATCTTTTCGATTTCCAAGTCGAGTTCGGTATTTTTAAAAGCAAGCTCAGCAGGGATTTTTACCGCTTGAGAGTTGCCTGCTTTGAATGCCTTGGTGCTATGCATTTGTGCCTCCCTGTTTATGCCGACTATCACGCTGCCGACCATGATTTGACACGGCCGGCAGCGATAAGTTCAACAGAACACACCACATTCACACTACAAACAACTTGTCATACGCCGCCAGCAAGCTCTGGTGCAGCGGGCTGCCTTCGAAGTTCGGGCCGAGCGGGTCGAGGCCGAAGAAGCGTTCGGAGCCGTCGAGCAGCGCTTCGGCCAGCGCCAGCGTTTGTTCGCCGTAGAACAAGGTCAGCGACTGGCGATAATTCTCCGGTTCGTCGAGCTTGAGGATGGTTTCGATGCAGCGGTACACCAGCAGGCGCGGCGCTGGCAGGTCGCGGTAGTGGCGGATCCAGTCGCAGCCTTCCAGCACCGCTTCCTCGTCGCCCACCACCAGCGCAAGCAGCGTCTTCAGCTCGCCAATGCGCAGCTGCTTCCATGGCGTGCCCGCTGGCACTGCCAGTCCCAGGATTTCCCAGACCGGCCGCTCGTCGTTGAGGTTGGACGTTTGCAGTTCGGCCAGCAGCGACGTGCATTCCTGCACCGACAGGTCGTGCAGGCGCGCCAGCAGCGGGCGCAGCGCATTGCCGGCGCTGTTGTTCTCCCATTCGAGGTCGTCGAGCGGATAGATTTCCGAGAAGCCCGGCACCACGATGCGGCAGCTGTACACGCCTTGCTCGTCGAAGTCGGCCACGTAAATATCCTTGCCTTCGGCGTGCAGCGCATCGACCAGCCACTGGTAGTCGGCGGCGGTGGTGGTGCTGAAGTTCCAGTCGACGAACGGATAGTCGGAGGTGTCGCTGAAAAAGTCCCAGCTGATTACCCCGCTCGAATCGACGAAATGGATTTCCAGGTTGGCCACCGCGTTAATTTCGGTCATGTCGAAGCCGGGCGCGGGCAGGCCGGCCAGCGCCTCGAGCGGACGCCCCTGCAGCAGCTCGGTCAGCGCGCGCTCCAGCGCGATCTCCATGCGCGGATGGGCGCCGTAGGACGACAGTACGCCCTGGTCGGCGGGGTTGACCAGGGTGATGTTCATGACCGGGTATTTGCCACCGAGCGAAGCGTCCTTGACCAGCACACCGAAGCCGGCCGCGCGCAAGGCACCGATACCGGCGCGCAGGCGAGGTTGGCGCGCAATCACGTCGTCGGGCACGTCGGGCAGGCACAGGCCTTCGGCGATGATGCGGGACTGGATGGCGCGCTCGAAAATTTCGGCCAGCGCCTGGGCGCGCGCTTCGTCGAGGGTATTACCGGACGCCATGCCGTTGCTGACGTACAGGTTGCCGATGATGTTGACCGGGATATAAGTTGTAGCGTTGTCGCGCAGGCGCGTGTAGGGCAGGGCGCAGATCCCGCGCGCGTCGTTGCCCGAGTTGAGGTCGATCAGCGCACTGGCCGGGATCTCGCCTTGCGGGTTGTACAGCGCGTGCAGTTCGGGGTTGAGCAGGTCCACCGGCCAGTTGCCGTCGGCGCCCGCAGCGAACCATTTTTCGCGCGGATGGTGCACCACCGGCGCCTTGGCGCGGGCTGCGCCCAGGTGGTAGTGCGCCCAGAAATAATGCGTGCCCAGGCGCTCGGCGAATTCGCCCCAGGCGCTGGCGCGCGCGGCCAGCTCGGTGGCGCCCTTGCCATTGGCGTACAGGAGTGGGCAATCACGGTCCTGCAGGCGCAGCGACCACACGCCATCGACCGGGTGCAGCAAGGCCGATTCTTCGAGCGCGAAACCGCGTGCGGCCAGCCTGGCTTGCAAGGAGGCGATGGTGGTTTCGAGGGCAAGGTCTTTACCCGGGATGAAGGTTTCTGAAAACGTTGCGGTATTCATCGTAGGCTCTCGGTATGGGGAATGGCCCAGCATACCCCAAGCCGTGCACGGCCTGTCGCCCGGGTCGGGTACAATTGCTGCACCGCGCCATCGCCCTTCGCAGCGCTTGTCGCAGCTACTAGCGCATCATTATGCTGGGCTTAAGTGTGGGATGGGTCCTACGTAATAATACGCCGTTCGCTGCTTACCGATGCTTGCCTGGCCGGGCACAATACGGCCTGGATTCAAACAGCAAAGCAAAGCAGAATATGAAAATCATCGATCAGCGTTACATGGACAGCGATAACCGCTACTCCACTCAGCCATGCCTTCTCAGCATTCTCGAAGTAGACGACACGCCGGCCAGCCCGGTCGCCATGGCGTCGCTCGACCAGCGCTTGCTGGCGCTGCTGCCGGGCGTACGCAACCAGGCTGCCATGGTCGGTTTGCGTGCAGAAGGCGTGCCGCAAATCGTGCGCGTGGTGCAGCAGGTCGCGATGGAGTTGCGCCGCCTGGCCCTCAATGAAGTGTCGGTCGGATTCGTCGGCGTGGTGCCGCGCACCCGTGGCCGCTACCGCCTGGTGCTGCCTTATGGCGCCACCGCCCGTGCGGCTGCCGCGCCGGCGCTGCGCATCGCCACCCAGATGGTGTCGGCGCTGCGTGCCGGCAAGTCGTTCAACCTGCAAGCTGCCGTGGCGCGCCTGCGCGCACTGGCCGACCGCCGGTCGCTGCCGCGTTCGCAGCGTGCGGGGTTTGCTGTCGCTGCCTGAGATTAAACCCCGCACTGCCACGGCTGGGGTCCCACCCCGAACTCCGGGGGCGGGTTTAGTCCAGCACTACCTGCAAGCCCTCGTAAGCCAGCTGCACCGTCAAATCGCCCAGGCGCCCAGCGTGGCGCGCCATTACCTGCGCAAACACCGTTTCCAGTTCATCGTCGCTGCGCGTCGGCTCGTGGTGGGTGCAGTACAGCGCCTTGGCGCCAACCCGTAGCGCCAATTCCACCGCCTCATCGAACGTCCCGTGCCCCCAGCCCTGCTTGGCAGGGTACTCTTCCCGCGTGTAAGAACAATCGACGATCAGCGCGTCGACGCCGGCGAGCAGGTCGTCGATGGCTTGCGACCGCGCGCGCACCTGCCGTTCGGCTGCAGCATATTCCGGATGGTCTGCCCGATGCGGGTTGTAGAACGGTTCGTGGTCGCCGGTAAAAAATACCGACTTGCCGTTGCAGTCGATGCGGTAACCGAGGTTGATCACCGGGTGGTTCATGACCACGTTCGAGACCTGGGCGTCGCCCACCATGATCGGCTCGCCAGCGACGAGCGACTGGTATTCGATGGTGGCGCTCATCTGGGTTTCGCTGACCGGAAAATAGCTGTTTTGCAGCTGCACATTCATCACGTGTTCGATGCCGTGGCCGGTGTCGGGATCGGTGACGCCGTGCAGGCGCACGCGGCTGCCGCGCACGAACAGCGGCGTGAAGAACGGCAGGCCGTGGATGTGGTCCCAGTGGCTGTGGGTGATGAAGATGTTGGCGTGGATGTTACCGCGTTTGTTGTCCAGCAGTGACTGCGCCAGCGGAAACAGTCCGGTGCCGGCGTCGATGATGAGCAGGGTGTCTTTGTCGGTGCGAACTTCGATGCAAGTGGTGTTGCCGCCGTAGCGCGCCGTGCGCGGGCCCGGTGAGGGGATGGAACCACGTACCCCCCAGAATGTGAATTTCATGCGCTTCCCTGGTGTTGTGCTGTTTTTAAGTCTGTTTTCCGCCGATCATATCTTTATTTCCGCAAGGCAGGGTTGAAACGCAACAACTTGTGTTCAAATTGTGTATCCAGGAAATTTGTCGTGTACACAAACTTGCACTGAGGATAGACTTTCACTATGCAAGAATTATCCCCTTCTCAAATCGCCCAGCGCCTCAACCTGTTGACCGAGCTGAGCGTTACGCTTGGCAAATCGCACGATACCGACACCCTGCTCGAATACATACTTCAGCTGGCCAAGCGCATGACCAATGCCGACGGCGGCACGCTGTACCGTCCCAGCGACGACCGCCGTGCGCTCGACTTTCACATCCTGATCAACGATACGCTGGGCATCCACCAGGGCGGCCCTGGTGGCGAGCCCATCCGCGCACCGGCGATCCCGCTGTTCGATGCCGCCGGCGCGCCCAACCTGTCCGCCGTGGCCGCGTATGCTGCGCACTCGGGCGAGTCGGTCAACGTGGCCGATGTGTACCAGCCGCAGGCCGAAGGATTCAATTTTTCCGGCATGCTCAATTTCGACCGCCAGCGTCAATACCATTCGAAGTCGATCCTGACGGTGCCGATGCGCGACCACGAAGGCGAGCTGACCGGCGTGCTGCAACTGGTGAACGCGCGCGCGCCGCAGACCGATGCCGAGATCGACGCCAATGAGGGCGCCACCATCATCGCCTTCAACCAGACCGACCAGCGCTTCATCGAGGCGCTGGCGGCGCAAGCGTCGGTGGCGCTCACCCACCAGCGCCTGATCGCCCAGCTCGAGGAATTGCTCGAGTCGCTGGTCAACCTGATCAACATCGGCATCGATGAAAAGTCGCCGTACACGGGCCGCCACTGCCAGTTCGTGCCGGAGCTGACCATGCGCCTGGCCGAGGCGGTGCACGCCACCAAAACCGGCCCGCTGGCCGACTTCCGCATGACCGACGCCGATCGCAAGGAACTGTGGATGGCCGGGCTGCTGCACGACTGTGGCAAGATCACCACGCCGGTCCACGTGGTGGACAAGGCCACCAAGCTGGAAACCATTTTCGATCGCATTGCGCTGGTCGATACGCGCTATGAAGTGCTCGAGCGCGACGCCACAATCGCTGCGCTGGAGCAGAAGCTGGCGCTGGCCACCAGCAACACTGCCACGCCGGCGGCGCTGGCCGATATCGACCAGGCGCTGGCGGCGCAGCAGCAAACCCTGCGCGCCGAACGCGCTTTCCTGCGCGCGGCCAACGTGGGCGGCGAGGGCATGGCCCCGGCCGACCAGCAGCGCGTGCGTGATATCGGTACGCGCACGTGGACCGACATGGACGGCGCCCAGCGCCAGTTCCTCGACGCCGACGAAGTGCTCAACCTGTCGATCCAGTACGGCACGCTGACCGCCGACGAGCGCAAGATCATCAACAACCACATCTCGGTCACGGTGCGCATGCTCGAAGCGCTGCCGTGGCCGCGCCACCTGCGCAACGTGCCCGAATACGCGGGCGGCCACCACGAGCGCATGGACGGCAAGGGCTATCCGCGCGGCCTGACCGGCGACCAGATGTCGGTGCAGGCGCGCCTGATGGCGATCGCCGACATCTTCGAGGCGCTGACCGCGTGCGACCGCCCGTATAAAAAGGGCAAGATGCTGTCGGAGTCGATTGACATCCTCGGCAAGTTCGCCCTGAACGGCCACATCGACCCGCAGCTGTTCGATATCTTCATCCGCAGCAAGGTCTACCTGCAGTTTGCGCAGCAGCACGTGGATCCGCGCCAGATCGACGCCGTCGACGAGTCGCGCATTCCCGGCTACGCGCCCTGATGCGCTGGCGCTGGCGTTCCAGCTGGTCGCGGATGCTGCTGGGCGTGCTGCTCACGCTGCTGGCAGCGTGCGCCAGCATCGGCCTGTTCGGCGCTGACACCATCGGCCGGCTCGACGCCATGCTGGGCGACATGCGCATGCGCGTGGAGGCGCCGCAGCTCGACCGGCGCATCGTGATCGTCGATATCGATGAAAAAAGCCTGAACCAGATCGGCCGCTTTCCCTGGGGCCGCGATGTCCAGGCGCGCCTGGTCACGCAATTGACCGGCCACTACGGCGTGGCGGCGGTCGGCTTCGACATCTCGTTTCCGGAGCCTGACCACACTTCCGGCTACGGCGTGCTCGAGAGTTTGGCCAAGGGCGAACTGGCCGGTGTGCCGGGCCTGCGCAGTCAGCTCGAACGCCTGAAACCGCAAATGGATTACGACGCCCTGTTCGCCGAAGCCATGCGCGGCCAGCCGGTGGTGCTCGGCTACAGCGTGTCGGACCGGCAAAAGAAGGGCGTGTTGCCCAAGCCGGCGTTCACGGTGGCTGACCTGGGTGGACGTACCGTGACGGCATTTACCGCGTCCGGCTACGAGGCCAACCTGGCCCGCTTGCAACAGGCGGCGCAGGGCGCCGGCATCTTCACGGCGCTGACCGACAGCGACGGCGTGCTGCGTTCGTCGACCCTGCTGCAGCGTATCGGCGACGGCTATTATCCGTCGCTGTCGCTGGCCACCGCCAGCGTGTACCTGAAGGCGCGCGCGATTGCGCCGGTGTTCAGCGCGGCGGCCGGCGACATGTCCGAGGCCGAGCGCGAGCATGGTGGCCTGGACCGCATCGCCATGTTCACGCCGCGCGGACAACGGTCGATCCCGGTCGGCGAAGCCTTGACCACCACCATCGAGTTTCGCGGCAAGGGCGGCCCCGACGGCGGCGCCTTCCGCTACGTGTCGGCGGCCGACGTGTTGATGGGGGCGGCGCCGGCCGATGTGCTGCGCGGCGCCATCGTGCTGGTGGGTACCACTGCAGCCGGCCTCAACGATATCCGCGCCACGCCCGTCAACGCCGAGTTTCCCGGGGTGGAAGTGCACGCCAACCTGATCAAGTCCATCCTCGACGGCCACTTCAAGTCGCGTCCCGATTACGCCCTGGCGATCGAATTCGGCCAGGTGGTGCTGGTGGGCCTGCTGCTGGGCGGCGCCCTGGCGCTGGCGCCACCGGCCCTGGCGGTGCTGCTGGCCGTGGGCGCGCTGGCCGGCGCGCTGGGCCTGAACTGGTGGTTGTATCACAGCGCCGACGCGGTGCTCGACAGCGCCGTGGTGCTGCTCTTGATCGCCGCGCTATTCGTCGCCAACCTGGCCTGGGGCTATTTTTTCGAAGTGCGCAGGGGCAGGGCGCTGGTCTCGCGCTTTGGCGAGTACGTGGCGCCGGAACTGGTGGCGCAGATGGCCGACAATCCCGGCCATTACAACATGGACGGCGAAAGCCGCGAACTGACCGTGCTGTTTGCCGACGTGCGCGGCTTTACCGCCATTTCGGAGCAGATGACGCCGCAGGAGCTGCGCGAATACATCAACCTGTACCTGACCGCCATGTCCGAGGATATCCGCGACAGCCATGGCGGCACGCTGGACAAGTACATCGGCGACGCCGTGATGGCATTCTGGGGCGCGCCGGTGGCGTTTGCCGACCACGCGGTGCGGGCCGTGTCCAGCGCCTTGCTGATGCAGCAAAGCGCGGCGCGCCTGAACCAGCAATTCCAGGCGCGCGGCTGGCCGCCGTTGCAGATCGGCATCGGTCTGAACAGCGGCTTGATGCACGTGGGCGACATGGGTTCGCGGATCCGCCGCGCCTATACCGTGATGGGCGACGCCGTCAACCTGGGCGCGCGGCTGGAAGGCATTACCAAGGTATATGGCGTGGGCATTGCGGTCAGTGAATTTACGCGGGCGCAGGCGCCGCAGTTCGCGTACCGCGAACTGGACCGCGTGCGGGTCAAGGGCAAGACCGAACCGGTGGCCATTTTCGAGCCGCGCGGCGTGCTGGCCGACGCCGATCCCGCCGAACTGGCGCTGCTGGCCAGCTGGGCCCGCGTGCTGCAACTGATGCGTGCGCAAGACTGGGATGGCGCCGAGACAATCTTGCTGGAATTGCCCGATGACGGGTTGCGGCGGCTGTACACCGCGCGCCTGCGCCGGTATCGCGACACGCCGCCCGGCGCGGACTGGGATGGCGTGACGAACTTTGAGACAAAATAACTTCGGCAATGTAGAAATTTCTGACTAGAAACGATAATCGGTCTAAAATTTGTCTTCAATCAATTGATGTCCGGCTGCAACTCGCTGGACATGTCACCACAAGAACTCTCACACATGAACGATCGTCTGGTGCGCCTGCTTGCAGGTTCCGCGCTGTTGCTGTGCGCGTCCTCCGCAAATGCACTTTCCCAGGAAGCCGACACCGTCGCCGCAGCGCCGGAGTCGCCCCGCTTCGATATCGCCCGTTACGAGGTCAGCGGCGACACCCTGCTCGGTGAGCCATTGGTGCAAGCACTGGTGGCGCCGTTTGCCGGCCGGCAGCGTGATTTTGGCGCCATCCAGCAGGCGGTCGAGGCGCTCGAAAACGCCTACCGCGAGCGCGGTTACACGCTGGTGATGGTCGCCCTGCCGGAGCAGGAGCTCGACCGGGGCGCGGTGCGCCTGACCGTGGTGCAGACGCAGATCGGCAAGGTGGCCATTGCCGGCAACCACTACGTGGACAACGCCAATGTGCGCCGCGCGCTGCCGGGCCTGGTCGAAGGGCAGACGCCGAACATGCCGGCCCTGAGCCAGAGCCTGGTGCTGGCCAACGAGAATCCGGCCCGCAAGCTGGAAGTCAAGCTGGCTGGCGGCGAGGCCGAGGGTGTGGTCAACGCCGACGTCACGGTGGTGGACGACAACCCCTGGAAAGCCACCCTCAACCTCGACAATACCGGCAGCGACAGCTCCGGCAAGACCCACGCCGGCGTGGTGCTCCAGCATGCCAACCTGTGGGGCCGCGACCACGTCGCCAGCGTGCAGTACACCACGTCGCTCGAGCATGGCAGCCAGATCGGCGTGTACGGTGCCGGCTACCACGTGCCGCTGTACGCGCTGGGCGACTCGCTGGACTTTTTTGCCAGTTACTCGAACGTCGATTCCGGCACGGTGTCGGCCGGCATCGTCGACCTGGCCGTGAGCGGACGCGGCACCACCGCGGGGGCGCGCTACAACCAGAACTTCGGCAAGCGCGACAACTACGAGCCCAAGCTGGTCTACGGCCTCGACTTCAAGGCCTACCGCAACAGCCTGCAGTTCTTCGGCACCGAACTGGGCACGGATGTGACGGTGCGTCCGATCAGCATCGCCTACATCGGCACCTGGCGCCTGGAAAGCGGCGAGGCCAGCGTGGGCGTCACGCTGGCGCGCAATATCCCTGGCGGCAAGAATGGTAGCCAGCAAGACTTCACCCTGGCGCGCGTGGGCGCCAAGGCCGGCTACACCGCCTTGCGCCTCAGTGGCAGCGTCAGCCAGGCCCTGGGCGAGGGGAGCGACTGGCAGTGGCGCGCGCTGTTCAACGGCCAGTACACGCCCGACGCCCTGGTGCCGGGCGAGCAGTTCGGCGTGGGCGGCGGTGCTTCGGTGCGCGGTTTTCTCGAACGCGAGGTGAGCAATGACAGCGGCGCCAACCTGAACCTGGAACTGTACACGCCCCACTGGTGCGGCAACGGCGGCTACCAGTGCCGCGCGCTGGCCTTTTACGATACCGGCTGGGTGCGCCGCAACCACGCGTTGCCCGGCGAAGTCGCCAGCATGGCGATCGGCTCGGCCGGCCTTGGCCTGCGCATGATGCTGAGCCGCTACGCCAATGTGCAGCTCGATTATGCCCACGTCGTCAACCCCGGCGAAACCGGGCGCCGCGACGCCAACCGCCTGCATTTCAGAGTTGCGCTCAGCTACTAGGTTGATTACCAGGATAAACATCATGACCCAACACACACCATCGCGCGCCGCGCCCGCCAATCGCACTGTCGAACCACCGCTGCGCCGCACTGCGCTGGCGCTGATGGTCGCCGGCTGTTTCAACGCCGCCCATGCCAACCCGGTCGCGCCGCAAGTGGTCAACGGCCAGGCCACGTTCAACCAGCAGGGCAACCTGTTTACGATCACCAATACGCCCAATACCATCATCAACTGGCAAAGTTTTTCCGTCAACGCGGGCGAGATCACCCGGTTTGTCCAGCAAAACGCCGGCAGCAGCGTGTTGAACCGCATCACTGGCCAGGACCCCAGCAAGATCCTCGGCTCGCTGCAGTCGAACGGTAAGGTGTTGCTGATCAATCCGAACGGCGTGCTGTTCGGCCGCGATGCGCGGGTCGATGTGGCGGGGCTGGTGGCGTCCAGCCTGGCGCTGTCGAACCAGGACTTCCTGGCCGGCAAAATGAACTTCAAGGCCGGCGACACGGTCGGCGCTGTCATCAACCAGGGCGCCATCAACGCCGGCAGCGGCGGGCAGATTCTGTTGATCGCACCGAACGTGGAAAACAGCGGCATCATCACCGCGCCCAACGGCGACGTGATGCTCGCAGCCGGCCAAACGGTGCAATTGGCCGACGCCGCCAATCCCGACCTGCGGGTGGTGCTGTCGGCGCCCGCCGACCAGGCCATCAACATCGGCCAGGTGGTGGCGCAGGGCGGACGCATCGGCATGGCCGGCGCACTGCTGAACCAGCGCGGCGTGCTCAACGCCAACAGCGCAGTGGTGGGTGAAAACGGCAAGATCGTGCTCAAGGCCAGCGGCAAGACGCTGCTGGAAAGCGGCAGCGTCACCAGCGCCACCAGTGCGGCAGGCAAGGGCGGCGAGATTACCGTGCTCGGCGACCAGGTGGGCATGCTAGGCAACGCCAGGGTGGACGCCAGCGGCGCGCTTGGGGGCGGCACGGTGCTGCTGGGCGGCGACTACCAGGGTAAAAATCCGGCAATCGTCAATGCGCGCCAGGTGGCAGTTGGCAAGGACGCCACCATCGTTGCCGACGCCATGGAAAGCGGTGACGGCGGCAAGGTGATCGTATGGGGCAACGAAACGGCGCGCGTGTTCGGCAATATTTCGGCGCGCGGCGGCGCGGCGTCGGGTAACGGCGGCCTGGTGGAAACCTCGGGCCATTACCTGGCGGTTGACGGCATCCGCGTCGATACAAGCTCGCGCCGGGGCAAGGGCGGCAACTGGCTGCTCGATCCCTTCGATATTACCGTGGTGCAGGGCGCCAGCGGCGAGTTGGGCAGCGTTGACCAGTTTGACGAGGCGCCATTGTTCGGCACCGCCATCATCGGTGCGACGACGATTTCCAATGCCAGCAGCAATGTGACATTGCAGGCCACGCACCGTATCAATTTCAACGCCGCCATCGACATGGTCAATGCCGACATCGGCATCACCGCCACTGCCGGCGAGGCGATCAATGTCAACGCGCCCATTACCACCCAGGGCGGCGCGGTAATCCTGTCGGCCAACGACGCGACCGGCGGCTTTGCGTATGGCGCCAGCGGCAACATCAACCTGACCGGAGCGATCGACACAGCCGGCGGCGATGTCACACTAGCGGGCGCAAACATCATCGGCATGGGCGCGGTCGTTGTCGGCAACGGCAACCTGAGCTTGAAGAGCAACCTGGCTGGCGGCTCCATCCTGTTGAGCGGCAGCGGCGACCAGTTGACCGGCAGCGGCAGCGCGGGGCAAGCCGTGCTCTTGCAAGGCGATATTATCAACTTTAGCGGCGGCCTCAATTTCGGCGGCGCCGCCGGTTTGGCCACGCTGACCATCAAGCCGCTGGTCCCTGGCCTCGAGATCGATCTCGGCAGCAAGCCGTTAGGCGTGCTGGGCCTGACGGCCGATGAACTCAACAATGTTGCCGTCCATACCGTCAATATCGGCGACGCCGGTTCCGGCAATATCACCATCAGCGCACCGCTCAACCTGGCCCACCAGCAGCAGACGGACGGCATCAAGAACCTGAACCTGGAAACCGGCGGCTCCTTTACCTCCGCCAACAAGCTGACCATGCTCCAGGCCGACAGCGCGCTGCAGGTAACGGCCGGCGTCGGTATCACGGTCGCCAATGGCGGCGGCTTGGCGGCCGGCGCCACCGTCAGCCTGGTGGCTGACAATATGAGCCTGGGCGGCGCGGCGCAATCGATCAGCGCCGGAACCGGGACCGGCACCGTCAACCTGCAGCGCCTCAGCAACGGCGGCAGCATCGACATCGGCAGCGCGGGCGCGGATAGCGCCGAGAGCCTGGGCTTGAGCGACACCGAACTGAAAACCGTCAGTGCGCCGACGCTCACGATCGGGCGCCAGGAATACGCCGGCGCGCTGAACCTGCAGGGCGCGCTGGACCTCGGTACCTCGAGTAACCTGGATGTGCTGGAACTGCGCACCGGTGGCGAGATCAACCTCAATGGCGCCCTGGCCGTTCCCAAGAACCTGACGATAGCGGCGTTCAATGGCGCACAGAACTCTGCCATCAATGCCAGTGGCATCGTCAGGGTGGGCGGCGCCTTCGTGCTCGAAGGCGGTAATTGGGTGCAGAACAATGCCAGCCTGCCGGCGTTTTCGGCCAACAGCTTCAGGATAGACCGCGGCAGCTTCTTGCGCGTCAAGGGTGGCAATGGCGACCTGGCGACGCCGTACCAGATCGCCGACGTGTATGGCCTGCAAGGCATCGATACGCAGAGCTACACCAAAAATTACACCCTGGTGGCCAATATCGACGCCAGCGGCACGGCCAACTGGAACCTGGACCAAACCCGCAGCGGTTTCGCGCCCCTGTTCAGGGGCGACGAGTTTACCTATGGCGGCATCTTCGATGGCGGTAATCACAGCATCAGCGGCTTGACCATCAACGGTGGCGCCAACCCGCCATATTTTGGCAGCGGCCTGTTTTCACAAATGCAGGGCGGTACCATCCGCAACCTGGCGCTGGTGGGCGGCAGCGTGAGCGGCGGTAACAACGTCGGCGCGGTAGTGGGTAACAACGATGGTGGCATGCTCAGCAATGTGAGCAGCAGCATGGCCGTTACCGGCATCGACACGGTTGGCGGCCTGGTGGGCGTCAATAGCGGTACCATCAGCACGGCGACAGCCACTGGCAACGTCACGGCGCTGACCAAGGACTTTACGGGCGGTTCGTCCGTGGGCGGCCTGGTCGGCAGCAACAACAGCGGCGGCAAGATCACCGCGGCGCGTGCTACCGGCGTCGTCGATGCCCGTGGCACCCAGGTGGGCGGCTTGGCCGGCAATAATGAAGGTGACATCTCGCAAGCGTATGCCACCGGCGCGGTGGGCGGCGTAGCCGATGTCGGCGGACTGGTCGGGCGCAACGCAGGCACCATCACCGACGCGTATGCCACCGGCTCGGTTGGCCTGGCCAATTCCCCCGTGGACGTTTACTCAAGCAACCTTGGCGGCGTGATTGGCCTGAGCCAGGCGGGCAGCAGTGCCAGCAACCTGTATTTTTCCGGCACTGTCTCTGGCGACGGCTTTGCTTCCGGTACCGTGGGCGCCGTGGTCGGCAGCGCCGAGCCGGGCGCTCGCGTGGGGTCCGCTTTCTTCGGCTATCAAACTGCGGGCACCGATCGTGATCAGGGCGGTGCCACCGGCCTGACGACGCAGGCGATGCAGATGCAAGGCAGCTTCGGCGGCTTCAATTTCGGCGATAACGCGGTCTGGCGCATTTACGAAGGTCACACCACGCCACTGTTGAAGGCATTCCTGACGCCCTTGCAGGTCAGCGCCAGCGGCGCCGCCAGCAAGGTCTATGATGGCACGGTGGCCAGCGTCGGCGCCCTCGGCTATGCGGGCTTGCTCAATGGAGATACTGCCCCCAGCGGTACCGCCAGCTATGGCAACGCCGTCAATGTCGGTAGCTATGCACTGGGCGGCCTGTGGTCGACACAGTACGATATCAGCTATGCGGGCGCCTCCACCATGACCATCACGCCGCGTGCCCTCAGCGTTATTTTAAGCGGCAGCAAGGTGTATGACGGCCAGCTCGGCTTTGCCGGTTCAACTTTAAGCCTGGGCAATACCATCAGCGGCGACACCGTGGGTGTGACCGGCACCGCGCAATTTGTCGACAAGAACGCTGGCACCGGCAAGGCGGTCAATATCAGTGGCCTGGCCTTGACCGGCAACGGTCTGGGCAACTACAGCCTGGCAGACACCGCCAGCGGCACCGCCGACATCAGCCGCGCCACGCTGGCCCTGGGCAGCGTCAGCGCAGCCAATAAAACCTACGACGGCAGCACCAGCGCCAGTTTCGGCGGCAGCCTGACCGGTGTGATCGGCGCCGACCAGGTGCAGTTGTCGGGCGTCTTGGCCAGTTTCACCGACAAGAACGTGGGTGTGGCCAAAGACGTGAACTACAGCGTGACGGGCAGCAATCTGAGCGGCAACGATGCGGCCAACTACGTACTGACTGCTGCCGCAGGCAAGACCAGCGCGGCCATCACGGCGCGCACGCTCAATCTCGGTTTTACTGGCGTCAGTAAAACCTACGACGGCAGCGCTGCGGCGACGGTGACGATGACCGATGACCGCATCGCCAACGACGTGCTGATGGCAACTGCTGTTGCTTCGTTTGCCGACAAGAATGCAGGCGTCAACAAGTCCGTGACGGTGCAGAACGCCAGCCTGTCCGGCACCGACGCCGCCAACTACGTGCTGTCCTCGACCACCGGCGCCACCAGCGCCACCATCGCGCAGCGCGCGCTGGCGCTGGGCTTCACGGCAGCGGGCAAGACCTATGACGGCACCACCGCCGCCGCAGTGGCTGTAACTGATGACCGGGTTGCCGGTGACTTGCTGACCGCAACGGCTACCGGCGCCTTTGCCGACAAGAATGCGGGCGTCAACAAGACCGTGACGGTACAGAACGCCAGCCTGTCCGGGACCGACGCTGCCAACTACGTGCTGTCTTCGACCATCGGCGCCACCAGCGCCACCATCGCGCAGCGCGCGCTGGCGCTCGGCTTCACGGCAGCAGGCAAGACCTATGACGGCACCACCGCCGCCGCAGTGGCTGTAACTGATGACCGGG
>NZ_LROM01000077.1 GCF_001758785.1 Duganella phyllosphaerae | reverse complement strand
TCAGCCGGCGCGGCAGTTCGCGCACCAGCCATTGGCGGTTGGGCAGCTCGGTGAGCGGGTCGTGCAGCGCCAGGTGTTCCATGTCGCGCTCGTGCAGCTTGCGTTCGCTGACGTCCTGCAAGGTGATGGCCAGGCACTCGCCCACGCGCACGATGCGGCGCCGGCCCCAGCCGATATTAAGCTGGCCGTCGGGCGACATCTGCCGCTCGTCGTCGTAGTTGCCGTCTTGCAGCGCCTGCAGGTACACCGGCAGCAGCGCCGTGCCGAACACGTCCTGGTCGAGGGTGGAGACGCGGCGGCCGATCAGCTGGTCGCGCCCGAGTCCATAGAAATAGGCGCCGCGCGCATTGCAGTCGATGATGTCGAAATCGATGACCGCGCCGGCAGCGTCGCGCACGGCGGCGGCCAGGTAAAAGCCGTCACTGCCGTGTTCGGTTGCCATGCGATAGGCCTGGTGCGCAGCCCTGCTGCGTACGCGCCGGCGCTCGATGCCCAGGCTGTAATGCGTGGCCAACCCACCGAGCAGCACGGTGAGCAGCGTGAGCCAGAACGCGCGGTCGCGGCGGCGGCTCCAGTCGGTGGCGGCCGGCGCCAGCGCTTGCGCCGAGGTCATGGCGGCCAGTGCCACGACCGGGTAGGCACTGGAATGGCGCCAGCTGACCAGCCGCGGGGCGTGGTCGGAAAAGGCCGCGCCTGCCATCAGCCTGGTGTCGAAGCCGCCGGTCAGCGCCGGCGCCGTGGCAAACAGCGAGGCGCCGGGCGCCAGGGTCAGCGCGTCGCCGTGGGCTTCGAGGCGCACGCTGCTGGCGTTGCCAAGGTCACTGAACACGGCCACCACGCCGTGGCCGCCCAGCAGGCGCTGGTTGTAGAACGACGTCAGGTAATCGGCATCGAGGGTAAGCGCCAACACCCCGGCAAAACCGTCGTCGCGGCGGTCGAGACGGCGGGTGAACTGCACGAATTGCTGGCTGGCCTGCACCGCGCCGCCCGGCGCCAGGATGCGCAGCGCCGACGAATTATTAGCCTGGTGAAAGCCGAACGAGGCCGGCAAGCCCGCGCCGGCGCCATGATGGCGGCCGGCGCGGCTCAGCACGCGGCCGTTGGGGGCATAAATGGCGATCTCGGGAAATGCCGGATCGGTGAACATGCCGTCGCGGTACAGCGCATCGAGCTGCAAGGTGCCGCCGCTCTGCTCCCAGCCATGCTTGAGCTGCATGGTGACCTGGTCCATCTGGGCGACGCTGCGGGTAAGGTAGTGCTCGAACGCATCGACGTGAGCAGCGAGCTCGCGCCGCGCGGTCTGCTCGACATCGCGCCGGGTGCGCTCGGCGCTTACCACGGCGTGATTCCAGCAGACGGCCGCCGCCAGCAAGGCCAGCAGCAACCAGGCCCAGGGCCAATATCGGGAGGCGTACGAACGCAAGATAACATCCAGGGGAATAAAAGTTTCCGGATGTTATCGCAGCAGTATGTCAGGCGCGTGACATTGCGTGATTTTTGCTCGATCTACCCTGCAGCAGGCGCCAACCGTACCGCGATCGCCTTGGCGGCGGGCACCATGCTTTCCAGCGCATGGTGTTCGAGCGGCAGCAGCGGATTGCACTCGGGATAGTAGCCGGCGATGCAGCCGGGTGGCACTTCGTAGCCCACCAGCTTCAGCCCAGCGACCGTGCGCACCAGGCCATCGTCCGTAACGCCGTGCACATCGACCAGCGCGCCTTCCGCCAGGCCAAGCCGGACGATATCGTCGGGGTTCACCAGCAAGACCTTCCTGCCGCCATACACGCCGCGGAACCTGTCATCGAGGTCATAGATGGTGGTGTTGAACTGGCTGTCGCTGCGGATGGTAAACAGGCGCAGTATGTCGCGTGCCAGCGGCTGCTGGTCCGGGTTTTCCTCGAGCGTGGCAGGCGCGATGAAGTTGGCGCGGCCGTTCGGGGTTTTCCATTCGCGGTGTGCAGCCGGCACCGGACGGCGAAAGCCGCCCGGCGTCCACATGCGGGCATTGAAGTCGTTGAAGATGTCGGGGAAGGTGACGGCGATGGCGTCGCGGATACGGCTGTAATCGGCCACCCAGTCGGCCCACGGCACCAGCGCTGCGCGCTCGGACGGCAACATGGCTTGCGCCAGCGCCGCCACGATGGCCGGTTCCGACCACAGGGTGTCAGCAGCCGGCTCGGCGCGACCGCGCGAGCCGTGCATATAGCCGGTGCTGTCTTCCACCGCCACCGACTGCTCGCCGCCGGCCTGGCGGTCGATCTCGATGCGGCCCAGGCATGGCAGCAGGTAATTGACAGCGCCCGGCACCACGTGGCTGCGATTGAGCTTGGTGGCAATCTGCACGTTGAGACGCAGTTGCGACCAGGCTGCCTCCAGGCGCACGGTATCGGGTGCGGCACGCAGGAAGTTGCCGCCCAGGCCGATGAAGGCTTTGACCGAACCGTCCATCATGCCGCGACAGGCGGTCACAGTGTTCAAGCCCTCGTCGCGCGGCGGCGCAAAGCCGTATTGTTTTTCCAGCTGGTCGAGCGGCGCCAGTTTCGGCTTTTCGGTGATGCCCACGGTGCGCTGGCCCTGCACATTGGAGTGACCGCGCACCGGGCAGATGCCGGCGCCCGGCTTGCCGATATTGCCGCGCAAGAGCAGCAGGTTGGACACCATTTCGACATTCTGCACGCCGTGCCGATGCTGGGTGAGGCCCATGCCGTACACGGCGATCACGCGCCTCGCATTTGCATAGGTGGCGGCCGCTTCTTCGAGCGCCGCGCGCGTGAGGCCGGACTGGCCTTCGATGGCGGACCAGCTGGTGGCTCGCGCCTGGGCGGCAAAATCGTCGAGGCCGGCCGTGTGCTCAGCGATGAAGCCGGCATCGAGCACGCGCGCGCTGCCGGCAGCTTGGGCCGCGTCGTCGCGCGCGATCAGCGCCTTGCACAGGCCCATGATGGCGGCGCTGTCGCCACCGGCTTTCACTTGCAGGTACTGGGTGCTGATCTGCGTTTCGGCCGTGGTCAACATCTCGGTCGGCGATTGCGGGTTGGCGAACGACAGCAAGCCGGTCTCGCGCAAGGGATTGAAGGTGATTACCGGCACGCCGCGTTTGCGTGCAGACTGCACCTGGTGCAACATGCGCGGGCTGTTGGTGCCGACGTTCTGGCCGAAGAACAGGATGCAGTCGGTCTGCTCGAAGTCGTCGAGGTTGACGGTGCCGATCGGCACGCCGATGGTTTTGGGCAGCGCCACCGAGGTGCTTTCGTGGCACATATTGGAACTGTCCGGCAGGTTGTTGTTGCCGTACAGGCGCGCGGCCAGCTGGTACATATACGAGGTTTCCAGCGAGGCGCGCCCGGATGCATAAAACACCGTGTTCTTGGGGTCAAGCGCATGCAGGTTTTTCAGCTCCTGGCCGATCTCGTTGAACGCGGCTTCCCACGCCACTTCCACGTAACGGTCGCTGTCCGGGTCCCAGCGCAGCGGCACGGTCAGGCGGCCCACGGCTTCCAGCTGGTGGTCGGACCAGGTGCGCAACTCGGTCAGCGTGTGCTTCCTGAAAAAATCGGCGCCGATCGTCTTGCTGGTGATTTCCCAGGCCGTGGCCTTGGCGCCGCTTTCGCAGAATTCGAACGGGTGCGGGTTGGCCGGCTTGGCCCAGGCGCAGCCCACGCAGGCGTAGCCATCGGTCTTGTTCTGGTGCAGCATGAGGTTGCCGCCCTTGAGCAGCACGCCCTGGTCCAGCAAGATCGTGCCTACTTCCTTGACGGAGCCCCAGCCGCCGGCAGGATGGGGATAGGGTGCGGCATGGGTTTCTTTGGTCATCGGGGTTTCCTGAATGGGTTGGAGGCTTGGACTATGCGAGCCAGTGTGGGGCACCACCCTCCCCGCTTCCGTGCGCGTGCGCACCGACCGCGAAATGGGTGGCGGCGACCATCAGAGTGTGACCAACAATTGCTAACTCCATGACTTCTACCACCATCGCCCAGGACGATCCCGTCGCCCGCAATCGCCGCCAAATCGCCTTGCGCGTCAAGCACGGCGGCCCTTCCGCTTACGTGTATGCCGTCGGGCAAATGGCCAAGGCTGCCGCCATGGCCTGGCTGGCCAGGCGCGCCGCCAGCAAGGGCGCTGCGCTGACGCTGTACGTGCTGTTTTCGCTGGCGCCGATGCTGATGCTGGTGGTCGCCCTGGCCAGCCTGTTCTTCGATGAAGACGTGGTGCGCACTGCGCTGCTGACGGAACTGGGCGGCCTGACCGGCAGCCAGGGCAGCGAAGCGCTCAAGGTGATCATTGCCGGCGCGCGCCAGGCAGATGGCAGCCTGGCGGCCAGCATCATCTCCGGCGTGATCGTGTTGATCACGGCCACCAGCGCATTTGCCGAGCTAAAAGAAAGCCTGGACGAACTGTGGCAAATCCCGCCGTCGCAAGGCTCGGGCGTGTGGATCTTCATCCGCGAACGCTTTTTGTCGTTCGGCTTGCTGATGGTGCTGGCGCTGATGCTGATGATGTCGCTCTCGATCAATGCCGGCCTGGCGGCGTTCCAGAGCAGCTGGGCCGATCCCACCGATCCCGGCAAAGTGCTGCAATACGCATTCTCGGCGCTGTCGATGATCATCATCACCGTGGTGTTCGCGTTCGTGTACAAGTACCTGCCCGCCACCCGCATTGCCTGGGGCGACGTGATCGTGGGCGCCATCCTGACGGCGTTGCTGTTCCTGGTTGGCAAGGTGCTGATTGGCCTGTACCTCGGGCATGGCAACTTCAGCAGCTCGTATGGCGCGGCTGGCTCCATCGTCGCACTGATCACCTGGATATATTATTCAGCGCAAATTTTCTTCTTCGGTGCCCTGTTTACCCACGAATACGCGACCACGCTGGGCAGCCGCCGCATAGACGGCGGGCCCGGCCAGGATGGCGGTTCAGGCGTGAGTTAGGGCGGCGATTAGCGTCGTGGCGCGGCCACCGCGCCCACCACCAGGCCCACCGGGCGCAACAGCTTTTCCACGGTAGCCAGGGTGGGACTGGTATGTCCGCGCTCGATATCGGCCAGGGTGCGGCTCGAAACGCCGCACAAGCCTGCATACTCGGCGATGGTGAGGCGGAGCGCGGTACGGGTCTTGCGGATCACGTCCGGGATCGGCATGGCCGGCTGCTGCGCCAGTTCGTCTGCCAGCTTTCTGCGCTGCGCCAGTTGTTCGGAGGGACTGTGGGGGTGGTAGCGTTTGTCCATTACAACGCCTCCAACTGCGCACGCACGTTCAGCAGCGATTTTTCTATCGGTTTGAGAAAATCCCGCTCGTCGATGCCAAGGTCCAGCGCGGCCTGGTACACCTGCGCCAGCGGCTCCGCCATGGCGCGCACCCCTGCCACAACCCGCCTCTCGTCGATACCGGCCGCCTGCGCCGCCTGGGCGATGGCGCTGGCCCATTGCGGCGCACCGTCATCGTCGCGATCCCAGCGCATCTTGCGGGCGATACCATCTGGGTGTAACCACATCGCCGCAAAATCGAACAACGGCGCCAGCGCCACGGTACCGTCCTGGCGACGCTGGATGGCCGTATTTCGGCCGTGGTTATCCTTGTTGCCCAACGCGATATTGGCGATGTCACGGCGGATGTATTCGATGACGTCTGCCACCGGGTCGCTCGCCCATACGCCCAGCCGTCGGCACACCTCGTTGTGGCTGGGCGCTACGCCAAAGCCGGTCAACCCGCAAAAGGCCGCCACGCTCTCCTGGCCATGGCGCAGCACCGCGCCATCGACCACCGCGCGGTCGAAACGCGGGATGAACAGCGCCCGGTCCACCAACATCAACGGCTTGTGCACGTTCAGGCCCAGCATCGCGGCCAGTTGCATATACGGCGCTTCGAGACGCAGGATATCGGCCAGGCGCGCATCGTCGCCGCGTCCGAACTTGACGATGAAATGTTCGTCGGCCTCGTGGTCCGGCAAGGTATGGTCGAGATAGAACAGGCCGTCGCGGGCGCGCGTGAGCAAGATCTTGGGCCACTCGCCCTGCACGCCTGACGACCCGGCCAGGAACAGGCCATGCTGCGCCAGGTATTCGTTGAAGTCGCCAGCACGGCGCGCCACCTCGTCCATCGTGAAGCCGCGTGCGGTAGCGCCGGTGCGCTGCAGCGCCCATTCATAAGCCTCGCGCACTCGCAGATTGCCCACCGGGTTGCCGGCGCCGGCCAGCAGCAGTGCCCAGTCGGCCTCGCGCTCGGCATATTCCTGCCGCTGCAATTGCTTGAGCACCTCGCGCCTGCCATAGCCTTGCGGTAGCAAGTCCACCAGGAAGGCCGGCCAGTGGGGCAAACTTTCGACCATGAGGCTGACCGGCAACGCAGCGGACAGTGCCGCCGCGTCGCGCCGTCCAAGGTGGTCGATGGCATGGGCAGACGTGTAAGCGAGCACTGTATGTGCGTCGAGCCCCTTCGCGGGGTCGCCGTTCAGCTCGACTGCAGCGGCACCGCGCCAGGCGCCGTTGAGGTAGAGTTCCAGATTGCAGATTGGGTCCATATAGGTAGAAGAGTAGCATTAATAATGCCTGGATCAAGGATAATACTGCTATTAAAGTTCATAACCATTACAAATTTGCGGGTTAAGATAAGAAACTGCTAACATCGCTTTTTCTTCTTCCCCACTTTCCATGCGCCACGCTCTCCCGCTGTTGTTCGCCTGCCTGCTCTGGCCCGCCCACGCCGCCGACTGGCAACCGTTTCACTGGCATACAGGCAGCGTGGACGGCGGGCCGGTGGAGCGGCTGGCGATCGTGCTGCCGATCACTGTTGACGGCATCGCGTGCAACGCACAGCTCGACACGGGCGCCAACGAGGCGGTCATCTGGCATGGGCAAGCGCCCGCCGTTGCGGTCGCCACACCGGCGGCCGCCCAGCCGCGCAAGGTGCTGGTGGAGTTTGCGGGGCTGCGGTCGTACGCCAGCGCCGCGCCTGCCGTGCTGGCGCAACTGACCAGCGATGCATGCAAGATCGGCGTCATCGCCACCCTGGGCAACGCGTTCTTCGAGCAAGGCACGCTCACGCTCGACCTGGGCGGCGCACTCGTGGCCTACGCACCTCAGTCGCTGCTGGCAAACGACCCGAACGCCCAGCCGCTGTTCTATGCGCGCTGGGCCGGCACCGGCGGCCATACGCTGGTGGAGGTGGCACAAGCGGACCAGCCGGCCGGCTACGCGCTGCTCGACACAGGCTCGGCTCGCTTCGGCCTCAACGCTACCAGCGCCGCCGAGTGGGCCACCCTCACCAACAACACGCCGCTGCAGGCGGGCGCCAAGGTGCGCAAGTATTCGATCCGCAGCTGGGGACGCGATATCGATTGCTACGAGACCAGGGCTGCCGGCGACTTCACGGTGGGCAAGCAGCCGGTGGCCGCCATGCAGGCCTCGTATTGCGTGGACCAGGGCTTCCGGGCGCCGGTGCGGCTGATCGGCGTGCTGGGCCTGAAACCGCTGGGCGACCGGGTGCTGACGATCGATTATCCGGGCCGGCGCTGGAAACTGGCCGAGCCTGCCAGCCCAACTCCCTGACAACTGACACGAAAATCAATGAAACTCGTCGCCGCCCAAATCGCGTCAACCGCTGGTGATATCGTCAAGAATATCGCCAAGCATGAACAACTGGTCGAACGCGCGGCCACCCACGGCGCCAACGGCATATTTTTCCCGGAACTGTCGTTGACCGGCTATGAACCGGGCCTGGCGGCGCAGCTGGCCATGGCGCCGGACGACCAACGCCTCGATACGTTTCAGCGCCTGAGCGACCGCTTCGCGATGCTGATTGCCGTCGGCGCACCGCTACGCGGGGAGCACGGCATCGAGATCGGCATGATCGTGTTCCAGCCCGGCGTGGCGCGCAGCGCCTATGCCAAGCAGCAGTTGCATGCCGATGAACTGCCCTTCTTTTCACCTGGCGCGCAACAGCGGCTGTTTTCCGTCGGTGGCCACCTGCTGGCGCCGGCCATTTGTTACGAGTCCTTGCAACCGGACCATGCGCAGCAAGCGGCAGACGCCGGAGCGCACATCTATTTCGCCAGCGTGGCCAAGTCCGCGCGCGGCGTCGCAGCCGCGTATAACCATTATCCGGCAATCGCCAGGCGGCACGCGATGACAGTCATCATGGCCAATTGCGTGGGCCCGGCCGATAATTTTAACGGCGCCGGACAGTCGGGCGTATGGTCTGCCGACGGCGCACTGGTGATCTGCGCCCCTGCGACGGCGGAAGCGCTGCTGGTACATGATGTGATGGGCGGCACCGGCGAACTGGTCACGTTGTAGTGTCAGCTCCGCTACGAGACAGCCGTGCGCAGTGAATCAACAATGCGTTGTCGTTAGCGCTCACCACCGGAACGCGACGCCGCAAACCGCAGCAACTCATCAGCCGCCACCGGCCGCGAAATATGGTAGCCCTGCAGATAATGACAGCCGATGACGTCGAGCGCCCTGGCCTGGTCGGCGGTTTCAACGCCTTCGGCCACCAGGCGCATGCCCAGGCTATGGCCCATGGCCACGATGGTGGCCACCAGTGCGTGACTGCGCGGGCTGTCCACCATGCCGGTGACGAAGCCGCGGTCGATCTTGAGGGTGTTGATGTCGAACTGGGTCAGGTAGCTGAGCGACGAATAACCGGTGCCAAAGTCGTCGAGCGAAATGCTCACGCCCAGGTCGTGCAGCCGCGCGAGCGCCGCACGAACCTGCTCGCCGTTACCGATCAGCACCCGTTCGGTCAACTCCAGTTCCAGCCGCTGCGGCGCCAGGCCATGGTCGGCCAGCGCCTGCTCCACCAGGCTAATGAAGGCGGGATCGAGCAACTGCCGGGCCGAGACATTGATGCTCATCGCCAGCTGCGGCAAATCGGCGCGCCAGGCGCCCAACTGGCGGCACGCTTCGGCCAGCACCCAGGCGCCGAGGTCGATGATCAGGCCGCTGTCTTCGGCCACCGGGATGAAGCGGTCGGGGCCGACATGGCCCAGGGTGGCGCTGTGCCAGCGCAGCAGCGCTTCCACCTTGTCCAGGCGGCCGGTGCGGGCGTCGATGATGGGCTGGTAGACCAGCCACAGCTCGCCGGCGGCAATCGCCCCGCGCAAGGCGCCGTCGATCACCAGCGCCTCGCGCGCATAGGCGCTCATGGCGGGGTCGTAGAAGCGCAGCTGGCCCCGGCCCGATTTCTTGACCTCGTGCATGGCGATGTCGGCGTTGCGCACCAGGGTGTCGGCCTCGGCGCCGTCGCTGCCCTGACAAGCGACGCCGATACTGGCCGATACCGTGATCGCATGCGGCGCCAGGTCGAAGCTGGCGCCCAGCGCGCGCAGCACCCGCTCGCCGCAGACGGCAGCGCACTCCGGCGCCGTGCCGGCGACCAGACCGGGCAGCACCACCACGAATTCGTCGCCGCCGAAGCGGCCCAGCAAATCCGCTTCGCCCACGCACTCGCGCAACCGCGCGGCTGCCTGGCGCAGCAGCTGGTCGCCGGTCGCGTGGCCGAACGAGTCGTTGATGCGCTTGAATTTGTCGATGTCGATGAACAGCACCGCGCACTGCTGGCCGGCAGCGCGCGCCAGCAGTGCGCGGTCGAGCTCAATGCCGAGGCCGTGGCGGTTGAGCAGGCCGGTGACGTTGTCGTAATGGGCGGCGCGGTATAACTGGTCGTCCTTCTTCTTGCGATCGGTAATGTCCATCACCAGCATCATGCAAAACAGCTGGCCGCGCTCGTAGTGCGGCGAGGCGATCAGCTCCACCGGCAGCTCGGCCCCGGTACCGGCGCGGAATACCGTGGTTTCCACGTAGGGATAGGTCACGGCATCGGCGAAACGCTGGAAGTGGCCCGCCACCGTATGGCGGGTGGTCCCGTCCAGCCAGTCGCCGATTTTGCTGCCGATCAGTTGCCGCAAGCCGGGGGCGCCCAGTAATTGCACGCACCGCTGGTTGGCCGTGCGGATCACGCCCTCGCGGTCGGTGACCAGGAAGCCCTTGCCCAGGCTATCGATGGCATGGGTGTAGCGCGTTTGCAGCTTGTCCTGCACCGCGTGGATCAGGCCCAACATCGAGGCCGCCTTGACCAGGAACGACCACATGAGCCACAACTCGACCACGTCCGGCACCAGGTGCATGCTGTTGGCGAGGTTGAACAAGCCACGCAGCAAGAATACCCAGGCCAGGAAGCGGTAGCCGGTGCGCTGGCTCAGCAGGCGCCAGCCCACCCAGAGGAAAATCACGGCATAGCCGAAGGCAGTGACCACGCCAATGACGGCGCCGGCGCTGACGAAGACGCCGTAGCAGGCAAAGCCGAGTCCGATCGTAACAGCCACCGCGCGCCGCAGCCGCGCCGGATCCAGTTTGCCAAGGAAGGCTTCGGTGCCGGCCCAGAAACCGGCCATGCTGACCGCCAGCGTGAGCGCGGCCATGGCGGTCCTGGGGAGATAGCCGGGATCGAGTTTCCAGCTCACGATGCCCATGGTGAGCGCAAACTGTCCCAACGCCCAGGCCAGCGCATGTTTTTCGTCGTTGTGGCGCCACCATAGAAACACCAGCACCAGGCACAGAAGGACATCGATGCCGAGCGAAAAGAGGATAAAAATCTGTGGATCTACATTCATCTGGGCGTGGATTCGCGTGTTGGGTAGCGCAAACGATTGTAAATCAGACCATGAATTTAATGCTACTTTTATTTCCATGCGGCAGTTTTTATCGAAGATTATTTCTCCACATAAAACGCGCGACATGCGGTGCACAGGGTGGCTAGACTTGATCACTCCTTCCTTTTTCCGCAAGGAGATTCGCCATGTACCCGTTCATTCCCACCCTGGCCGGCTGCGCCCTGGCTGTCGCCGCGATGGCCGCTTCTGCCCAAACCGCCACCCCGCCCGGCGCCGACAAAACGCCCAAAACCCGCGTTCTGGAGGCCGGCGCCAAGCTGCTGCAAGGCAGCGGCCCGATACCGGGCTTCGACATCTACCTGGTGGGCTTCCACCCGATGCGCGACATGCCCGAGAA
The DNA here is from genome assembly GCF_001758785.1 of Duganella phyllosphaerae. GTDB lineage: Bacteria > Pseudomonadota > Gammaproteobacteria > Burkholderiales > Burkholderiaceae_D > Rugamonas > Rugamonas phyllosphaerae. The sequence goes on along the minus strand of NZ_LROM01000077.1, from coordinate 143,393 downwards.
CCAGATCGAAGCCCATCATTACTGCCACCAGCAAAACGAAGATTTCGCCCAGTGCGTACTATTTGACGGCAACGGCCGCAACGCCAACCTGCACGGCGTCGAATACATCATCTCTGAAAAGCTGTTCGCCACCCTGCCAGAGGGCGAACGCAAGTACTGGCACCCGCACAACGGCGAAATCCTCAGCGGCCAGTTGATTGCGCCGGGTTTGCCGGCAGCAGCGGAAAAATCGCTGATGCGCACGAAAATGAATAGCTATGGCAAGACTTGGCATATCTGGAACACCGGCCACCACAGCGAACACAACGACCCGCTGCCGTTCGGCGAGCCGATGCTGGCGTGGTCGTTCAACCGTGACGGCGAAGCCAGGCCGGCGCTGGTTGAGCAGCGCGACCGCCGCATGGACGTCAGTACCGAGCGCATCCGCAGCCAGCGCGACGACCTGCGCGCGCTGGCGCGGCCGCAGGCGGGGGTGGATGCCATGCAGGGCCAGTTCGCCCGGCCGACCAGGGAAATTCCGGCAGTGGTCGACAGTGACCGCGCCCCCGCCCCCGCCCCTGCTCGCTGATCAGCAGGCGGCGAGCAATGCGCCCAGTTGGCGCTGCTCGGCAATGATTTCGCCCAGGTGCGCCGGCGTGGTGTACACATTGCTGAGCACCACGCGCAGCACCGTGATGCCCTCGGCAAACGGTGCGCGCTCGAGCACGGTACGCGAGACAAAACTGTGGCCGTTGGCTTTTTGCCGCTCCTGCAAGCGCGCATTGAGCTCGTTGACCTGGCGGTTGAGAATGATGGCCTCGTCGATACTGCCGGCGGCCAGCAGTTGCGCCAGCCGCTGGCCCAGCGCCGGCGGCAGGTAGCGGTAGGTCAGGATGAAGTTATCCGAATTGCTGGTCAGTTCGAAATCGGGCTGGGCAGCGATCAGCTCGCGCATGGCGGCGGCCAGGCCGGCCGCGTGGCCCAGCAGCGTGGCGTAGCCGCCCTCGCCCAGCAGCTTGAACGACACCCACAGTTTCAAGGCGTCGAACCGGCGCGAGCCTTCCAGCGAGGTCTGGCCGAGGTCGCCCGAATTGCTGCGGATGATGTAATTGGCGTTGTGCCTGAGCAGGTCGAGGCTGGCCTGGTCGCGGAACAGCACCATGCCCTGCGCCATCGGCACCCAGAACAGCTTGTGGCCGTCGATCACCACCGAATCGGCTGCCTCGATGCCCGCGTACAGCGGCCGGAAGCGCTCGGCCATCAGCAGCGCCCCGCCCCAGGCGGCATCGACGTGGAACCAGGTTTGTTCGCGCCGCGCGATGGCCGCCAGGGCTGCCAGCGGATCGATGGCGCCGGTCTCGGTGGTGCCGGCGATGCCGAGGATGGCGACGATGCGGATACGGTCGCGCTTGAGCGCGGCAATGGTCTCTTCCAGCGCCACCAGGTCGATGCGGTTGTCGGCATCGACCGGGACGCGGTGCAGCGCGTCCTCGCCCAGTCCCAGCGTGCCCAGCGCCTTCTTCAGCGAATAGTGGGCGCGCGCCGAGGCGATCACCGCCAGGCCGCGCTGGCCAGACTGCTGCATCGCCGCGTAAACGCCGTGCTTGCGCACGCCCGGCAGTGCGTGTTCCAGCGCCACCGCCAGCGCAGTCAGGTTGCCCATGGTGCCGCCGTTGACGATATTGCCCAGCGCCTGGTGTTTGGCGCGCATGGCGTCCACGTACACCGCATCGGGAGCACGGTAGACCACGCGGTGCATCCAGCCGAGGATCTCCTTTTCCACCAGCGTGGAGGCATAGGCGGTTTCGATCTTGACCTGGTTCTGGTTCAGGGCGGCGGCGAGCGCTTCCACCAGCACCGTCATCCAGGGCAGCGCCTGGGTCATGTGACCGATGTATTTCGGGTGGTTCAGGCGCGCGGTATGCGGCAGCAGCTTGCGTTGCAACTCTTCCAGCACCTGGGCCGGGGCCATGCCGCTTGCGGGCGGCGCCAGGTCGGCAAACAGCGGCAGCAGGTCGTCGATGGGCGTGACGGGATACGGCGACTTGCCCTCGGGCGCGAGCCAGTCGCGCACCATGCCTGCCATTTGCCGCAGCACGTCCGCATCCACCTGTTCGACCGCGAAATGCCGGTTCAGCAATTCACGCAAGCCGCTGTCACTCATCTGCCATCCCTATTCAACCCAACGCGGGGTGGCAGTATAAAACAAAGTGACCGATAAGTGCTTCCGATCAGCGTTCGGCGCCGGCTTTTATGCGCGCCAGCCGCCATATTCCGGCCGCAAACACCAGCCACGCGACCAGGCATACCGCCCCCGCCGCCCGCCACGGCGCCGGCGCAGCGTCCGCCGCCGGCTCGAACACCGGCTGCTGCGCCGCCTGCGCGGGTCCGAACGGCTTCTCGGTGAACAGGTAGCCGTAATAGAAATTGCGCAGCGCTTCATGGAAGCCGGTGATGCGCTGCTGGTACGCCAACTGCGCGGGCAAGTCGGTGGCTGCCAGCCGGTGCAGCACCGCCTGCACGCCCACGCCGGGCAGTACCCACCCCAGGCGCTCGGTCCACTGCTGGCGCGCCATCAGCCCGGCGCGGTACTGCGCCACCTGGCCGGCCACGCTTTCGTCACCGAGCTGGTGGAACGCAAAATACCATTTCCAGTGAAAGCCCACCGGCAGCGGTGCGCTGTCGCGCCATTGAGGGTGGTTCAGGTAGAACTTGCGCATGGTCTCGGCACGCGGCACTTCCCAGGCGCCGTGCACGGTCTGGCGCTGCGCCAGCATCAGGTCCACGCCCTGGTGCACGGGGATTGCGCGGGTAAGCACGACGTTGGCCAGCGTGGGCAGCACCAGCGTCAGTACCGCCCACACGCCCATCAGCGCGGTGGCGTTGGTGACGGAGCGCCGCCCGCGCGCGCCGATCAGCAGCGACACGCCGATCCAGCACGCCAGGTAACTGGCCGCCACCGCCAGCACGATGGCGATTGCCGCCACGCCCAGTCCTGTCCACAGCGCCCCTGCCAGTACCGGCAAGACCAGGCAGGCCAGCAACAGCGCAAAGCGCAGCGCCACCCGCCGGCGCCACAGGCGGGCGCCATCGGGCATGGCGGCCAGCATCCGCAGCCGGCCCGACTGCCGCTCGCTCGAGACCAGGTCGTGCAGCAGCGCGATCACGAACAGCGGCGACAGATAGATCAGCACAAAGGCGAAATCGAAACGGCCCGGCAGCGCCACCTCGGGGTTGAAGCTTTCACCCTCGTAGAGCTGCGCCTGCAGACCCAGCGCGCGGATGCGCAGCGCATAGGGCGCGACGTCGCGCAGGCCCAGCGCCAGGAAGGCGGCGTCGGTGGGCGCATCCCAGGTATGGTGGAAGGTGTAGTAGGCGGCGCTGCCGGCATCGCCGCCGGTGGCGTTGCGGGTGGTGGCCACGGCGCTGTCCTGCGCCTGCAAAGTCGCCAGCCGGGCGATGGTGGCGCGCTGGCGCGCCACTTCCTGCACACCGGACCACACCGACAGGGCCGACAACAGCAGCAACAGCAGCAAGGCCACGACCGACAGGCGTGAGCGGACGATCAGGCGCCATTCAAAAGACAGCCAATTGGTGAGCAGGTTCAACGCACGGCCCTCCCCAGGCGACCGGCAAGCCACCAGGTCAGCCCGGTCAATGCCAGTATCCACAGCACCAGCGCGGCGCCCGCAGGTGCGGCGCGCACCAGGATTTCATCGACCTGCGCCTGGCGGTAAGGGAACGGCGGGAAGCCCTGCCAGTGGGCATTCGAAATACGGTTTTCCTTGCCGGCCTTGCCGTCGTCGGCATAGTGCACTTCTTCCGCGTGCAGCTTGTTGAGCCCCTGGATCAGCGCGTAGCGATAGGCTTCGCCCTGCTCGAGGAAGCTGCGAAAGCTGGCCAGGTCGGTGCCGGACGCCGTCATCGACAGGCGCCGCAGCGCCAGCGCGGGACTGAGCCAGCCGGCGTGATCGATCAGGCGGCTCTGTTCTTCCTGGCGGTCCATGGTGGACGCGGCATAGCGGTTGAACAGTTCGGTCGAGCGGCGCTCGCCTTCCATGCTCACCAGTCCCTTCAGGTTGACCGGCAAATCTTCCACGCGGGTGACGTTGTATTGTTTGAGCAGGCTGTCGCGGAAGGCGGCAAATTTCGGATCGGCAGGATTATGCGAGTCGCCCAGCGCCAGGTAGTCGCGCTGCACGTTGATCACGTTCTCATAGCGCGTGGGCAGCGCCACGGCATTGTTGGCCGCATCGGGTACCCAGCGCGGCAACAGGATCACTGCCACCGCCCACGCGGCCAGCAGCACCAGCAAGGCGTCGCGGCCGCGTGCGAGCACGGTGGACACCAGCACCACGCCAACCGACCACAACAGCAGCCAGCCGGTATAGCCGGCCGCCAGCAACAGCACCGGCAACCAGGGCGCATGGCCGCTGGCCGCCATCCAGGCCAGGCCGGCCAGCGCCGGCAGCAGCATCAGGGCCGTGAAGCCGCATAACGCCAGCAGCTTGCCCAGCACCAGCTGGCGGCTGGCCACACCCTGCGCCAGCAGCACCCGCAAGGTGCCCGATTCGCGCTCGCGCGCCACCGCCGCGTGGCCGAAGAACACCAGCAGCAACGGCGCCAGCACCTGCAACACGAAGGCGGGCGTCAACTGGCCGAAGCGCAGCAGCAGCGAAGTCTGGCGCACGTCACCGAAGTTGGCGCTGTTTTGCTGGTGCCCTTCGACGAACAGCGTGCTGCCGGTATAGCCGTCGATACCGGGGTCGAACGCGGCCAGCGGATTGACAGGCCGGAACAGGAAATGGCCGTAGTGGACCATGCGGTGCGGGTGGCGGTCGGGCTGGGCCTGGAACTCGTGGTTCGATTGCGCCTGGTAGCGCGCCCGCTCGGCGTTCGCGCCGCGCTGCTGCTCGTACGCGGTGAGCGCCGCAACGCACATCAGCACCGTCAACAGCAACAGGCCGACGACGGCAGCGCGGTCGCGTACCAGCACGCGCCATTCCTCGCGGGCGATGCGGGTGATCAGGGAGGTCGCCATGGTCACGCTGCCTCTGCCGAGGGTGCCGAGGTTGCCGACTGGGCAGCATAACGGCGATGCAGTGCGCGCACGTCGAAGCGGTCGTCGCCGGCGGCGGCCACTTCCTCGCGCAGGCGCCCCGCTTCCAGGAAACCGATGCGGTCGGCCACGTCAGCGGCGCTGAGCAGGTCGTGGGTCACCATCAGGATCGCCACGCCCTGGGCGCGCAGCACGCCCAGCAGGCGGTTGAATTCGGAAGTAGCTTGCGGATCGAGGCCGGAAGTCGGTTCGTCGAGCAGCAGCGCCGGCACTTTGCGCGCCAGCGCCAGCCCGATCGCCACCTTCTGCCGCATGCCCTTGGAGAAACCGGCCACGCGACGGTCGAACGCGGCCGCATCGAGGCCGGCGGCAGCGAGCGCCTGATCGATGGCGGCGGGGTCCTCCTGCTGGCCGGCCAGGTGCAGCAGGTAGCCGACGTTTTCGCGCGCCGTCAGGTGCTCGTAGAGCGCGACGTTTTCCGGGATATAGGCCAGGTGGCGGCGCGCCTGCGCCGGTTCCGTGACGGGGTCGAAACCGCTGACCTTGACCGTGCCGGCGACCGGTGCGACAAAGCCGAGGAACAGGCTGACGGTGGTGGTCTTGCCGGCGCCATTGGCGCCCAGCAGCGCATAAATCTCGCCCGCGCGCACCTGCAAATCGAGCCGCTGCAAAATGGTCTTGCCGCCGTAACCGGCGACCACGCCGACGGCGTCGAGCACCGGTTGATTGCCTGCTTTGCCGGCTGTGCGGCCCTGCACGGGCGGATGAAGACTGTCGATGGTCACGCAATTCTCCTGATCGGATGGGGATGATACCTACAATCGCAACATGGTTGCGTTTATTAATGAGAATAATATCTCATTAGTGCCGTACCGCGCCAGTCCGGATATGCGTGACAGCTGTGCTCAAAATGGTGATTGTTCGTAGCGTTCCTGCAATCAGGGGGACATCAGCCGCTACTATTTCGGCATGAACCCTCTCACCTTCTCCAAGCCCCTTGCCGCCACGCTGCTGGCATGTGCCCACCTGTTGGTTGCTGCGCCGGCCTGGGCCAGCGTTACGGCCAGCACCACCATCGTTCCCGTGGTCGCTGCCGACGTGGTGCTGCTAGTGGGACTCGACCGGCCGACCTGGACTTACCAGGTCGGCGATGCCGCCACCTTCAGTGTCAAGTTCAACCTGAAGCCCTACCCGGCCGAAGGCGTTGCCATCACTTATCGCCTGGGGCCGGACATGATCGAAGGTACCGAGCGCACGGCGCTGGTACCTGAACAGGGTTTGCGCCTGTCGGCGCCGGCGCCCACGCGGCCGGGCTTCGTGCGGCTGCTGGTCAAGGCCACCGTGCAGGGCAAGGTCCAGGAGGGCCGCGCCACCGCTGCTTTCAGCCCGGAAAAAATCGTGCCGGTGCAACAGGAGCCGGCCGACTTCGACCAGTTCTGGCAGGCGCAGAAGCGCGCGCTGGCTGCGGTCGAGCCGCAGTTTATGCTCACGCCCGCGCCGGCGCTGTCGACCGCACAGGTGGAAGTGTCGTACCTGAGTTTCCAGAACGTGGCGCAGCCGCCCGGCGGACGGCCCACGCGCATCTACGGCGTGCTGTCTGTGCCGCGCGGCGCCGGGCCCTATCCGGCCGTTCTGCAAGTGCCGGGCGCCGGGGTGCGCGGCTACAAGGGCACGCCGGAGATGGCGGCCAAGGGCTATATCACACTGCAAATCGGCATCCACGGCATTCCGGTCAACCTGCCCGACGAATTGTACGAGCAGCTCAACATCGGCGCGCTGGAGAGCTACAATCGCTATAACCTCGACAACGCCCATACCTATTACTATCGGCGCGTGTACCTGGGCGCCCTGCGCGCGCTCGACTACCTGGCCCGGCATCCCAAGTGGGATGGCAAAAACCTGGTGGCGCAAGGCGGCAGCCAGGGTGGCCAGCTGGCCATCATGGCCAGCGCACTCGATCCACGCGTGACCGCCACCGTCGCCTCGTATCCGGCGTACAGCGATGTTACCGGCTACCTGGACGGGCGCGCCGGCGGCTGGCCCGGACTGTTTCGCCCGGATGTCCTCGGCCAAGGGCAGGACCTGCTGTCGGACGCGAAGCTGGTCACCAGCTCCTACTACGACACCGTCAACTTTGCCCGCCGCCTGCGCGCGCCAGGGCTGTACTACGCCGGATTCAACGACATGGTGACGCCGCCCACGTCCACCCTGGCCGCCTTCAACGTGATCACCGCGCCGCGCGAGATCGTGCTCGATCCGCAGCAGGTGCACCTGACCACGCCCGAACACCGCGCCACCATCGAGCGCTGGCTGGCCGCGCAGGTGGCAAAGTAGCTTTGAAGGCAGTCTGACTAAATCGGCGGCCGCATGACCGGCGCGTGTACCGCCATCAACTCCGCCACCCAGTCGATGAACACGCGCAGCCGGGTGCTGACGTAGCGGTTGGGGGCGTAAGCCACGTGCAGCGGCATCGGCGCCAGTTGCCATTCGCCGAACAGCGCCACCAGCTCACCTCCGGCCAGGTGCGGCCGCGCCATGTAGTGCGGCAGCCATAGCACGCCCATGCCGGCCAGCCCGGCTGCCAGATAGGCGTTGCCGTCATCGACCGCCACCACGTACCGGCCGCCGATGTCGAGATGCTCGGCGCCGCGCGCCATCGCCACCGGGTAGGTCTTGCCGGCACGGCCCCACAGGAAGCCGACGATGCGGTGGTGGGTGCCTTCCAGGTCGCGCGGATGGGCGGGCGTACCGGCGCGCGCCAGGTACGACGGCGCCGCGTACAAGCCCAGGTGCAGGTCGCCCACGTGGCGCGCCTTCAGGGACTGGTCGGTAAGCACGCCGCCGCGCACCACGCAATCGACGTTCTCGCCAATGATGTCGATGGCGCGGTCGCTCACGCCCATGTCGATCTGCAGGTCGGGATAGCGGGCGTGGAAATCGGGCAGCGCCGGCATCAGGATCATGCGCGCCAGCGGACTCGGAACATCGACCTTGAGCTTGCCGCGCGGCTGGGCCGAGGCGCTCGACAGGCTGGCCTCGGTGTCATCGAGATCGGCCAGCAGGCGGATCACGCGTTCGTAGTACACGGCGCCGTCGGCGGTAACGTTCACCTGGCGCGTGGTGCGGTGGAGCAGCTTGACCTTCAGGTGCGCCTCCAGCTGTTGCACCAGCTGCGTCACGCTGGTGCGGCTGATGCCCAGGGTGGCGGCCGCGCGCGTAAAACTGCCTGCTTCCACCACGCGCGCATAGGCTTGCATGGCCTCGAACCTGTCCATGGGCACTCCTTATTATTTGGCTATGACAAACAGTGATGCAGCATTATCGCCGTTTATCAAACAAGCGGGGAACCGCACAATGGCGCCTTATTCAAGGAGGTCGACATGAACCAGCGTGACGTGGTATTCCCGGCAGGACGCCGGGCTTTGTATGAGCGTAACCGGTATTCGCCGGCGGTGCGGGCCAATGGCTTGCTGTTCGTCTCGGGCCAGGTGGGCAGCCGCCAGGACGGTTCGCCCGAGCCTGACCTGCTCGCGCAAGTGCACCTGGCGTTCGAAAATCTGAACGCGGTGCTGGCGGCTGCCGGCTGCACTTTCGATGACGTGGTGGACGTCACCGTGTTCCTGGTAAACCCGGAAGAGAATTTCGAGAAGGTGTGGCAGGTGGTGCCGCAGTACTGGGGCGAGGCGCCCTACCCGACGCTGACCGGGGTGGGCGTGACGTGGTTATACGGCTTCCAGTTCGAGATCAAGGTGATCGCCAGGCTGCCGCTCTAGCAGGACCTGGTGCTAGGACGACCGCGCGGCCATCACTGGCAAGGTCCGTCGCCCGGCATTGCACCCAGCGTCTCGGCGCCGGCAATCGTCGATGCCAGCGGCAACTGGAGGGGAAGCCGCACCAGCGGGAACATGGTGCGGTAGGCGGTGTGGCGGCAGGTGCCGGTATCGGCGGGATCGCAGATCCGTACCCGCACCAGCCGGATGCAGGCGGCGCCGTTCGGATCGTGCATGCAGGCGATACGGTTGTTCACCGGGCACGCCGGCATGCCGCCGGCCGCGATGGGCACCATGGCCTTGCCGGCCGCTCCCGCCAGCGACAGGTAGTCGATACGCACATGGTCATCGGTGACCGGGGCGCCCATGATCAGGGCGCCGGGTGTGCTGCGCATCACGGCATACCGCCGCACCGCCGCCATGGCCTCCGGATCGGAAAAGTCGGCATTGGCGGCCGCCAGCGCAGCACGCTGCGTCACCATGTGCAGCACGTTGAACATGTACATGGCGCGCCCCACTTCCAGCACGCCGAAAGTCATGGTCAGGAACAGCACCAGGACCAGCGAAAACTCCGCAGTGACCAGGCCGCCCGCCCTGCGCCTGGCGCTCACCGGAACAGCTCCACCGGGCCGCCCAGCGTATGCTCGGGCGCCAGTCCGCCGAATTCGGCATACAGCGTGGTGGCCGTGGCCGGTACCGTCATCATGAATTTGCCGATGGCCAGCACGGTCGCGGGCGCGGGGCCGCCAGCGGCCACCGGGCAGGCCAGCAGCGGCAAGTTGAGCACGCGACGATGGGCCAGGCCCAGCTGGTCCAGCGGCGGCTGCTCGTAGTTGGCGCCGCCGGTGCTCTGGTATGGCGTGGTGGAGGGATAGCTCTTGGCGACCGGCGCGACCGGCCCGTACAGGCTGGCCCAGTCGGCCGGGCCGAAGGTCGGGTAACCGGCCGTCGGTTCGTTGGCGCCGGCCGACCAGGCGCTGAACCGCACCGCCCTGGCATAGGCCCACAATGGGCCATACATCTTGGCCTGGGTGCCGGCCGGCGGCGCCGCCAGGTCGGCAATGGTATGCAATTTGCCGCCAATGGTGGTTGCCAGGGCGCCCTGCTGGTCAGGCGTGGCGGCCATCCACGGCACACCGCCGCTACGGGCGTAGGACTTGGGGTTGCTGTCCATGATAGCCGTCGCGGACGTGCACAAGTTGTTTTCGTACTGGTTGAAACGCGAATTGAGCTGGCGGAAGGTCGATGACAACGGAAACGGTCCCGCCACCGTGAGCGGCCCGCCGAACACCGTGGTGATGGCCAGCTGGCCGGTACACACGTGCGGCCCCAGGGAATCTACCGACGGTAACGGTGTGACGGCCGCACCGGTCCGGCGAAACGGATGGATGACGAAATTGGCCGGATCCACACCGTGCGGATTGAGCTGCATCAGATCGTAGCCGACGCCGCGCCGGAAACCATACTCCACCAGTTCGACGGTAGCCGGCGGTCCGGGGTTGGTGCGCGCCGCACCCGCCACTTCCGACATGGCGCATACCGCCAGCGGCATGACGTCGATGCCGGTGCGGCCGGCCACGGCGGTGGTCGCCACCGTCACCGACCGCAGCGACGGGAACAACAGGCTGACGATGTACAGGGTAACCGAGCCGGCGCTGGCATCGAGCCCGGCGGTATCGGCGCGCACGAACATTCGGCCGGCCGGCGCCGCCTTGGCGGCGGCGGTATCGACCCAGCCGCCGTCGGGGGTGGCGCCGAACGACAGCACGTCGTCGCGCCACGCCAGCGTACCCCTGCCATAACGATATTTCAGCGTGGCCAGCACCTCGGCGCTGCGGACCAGCGCATTGTCGATGCCGGCCGCGCTGCCATTGAGCTGGCGGGCGGCCGCCAGCGCTACCATGCGCGCGGCCAAATCGAGTTCCTGGCGGCGATGGTGGACCAGTACCAGGTCCAGCGCCATGCCGCTGAACACCACGACGCCCAGCATGCTCATGATGAACATGATCGCGGTCACGCCATGCTGGCGCCTAGGACGGAGTCGTTTGGATATTGCCATTGCGAAATTGTAGATCGCAGGAAATATCCGGGTTTGTTTTATCGCAAGGCAAGCAGCTGCTAGCGGTCAGCCTTGGTCGCCGACCCAACGGCAGCTGTGCTGAAAGGACTTAGCGGCGCTTCAGCAGGTAGTAGCCCACGCCCAGCGCCACCGCGGCAATGGCAGTTTTCTTGACAGTACGCTTGTCCACCCGGCGCGCGATGCCGGCCTGGATCGCTGGCGCCTGGGTCAGCAGCAGCTTGCCCCACTCGCGCAATTCGTTGTGCGCCAGCTTCGAGCTGGTTTGTTCGAGCAGGTCCTTGATGCGCTGCGGCAGGTTGTCGGCGAAATTCGGCTCGTTGTCGATCGCCAGGTCGGGGTTGGCGGTGGACGCGTTGACAGGCTTGCTGGTGGACTTGTCGAGATTCATGGCGGGTTCCTGGTTGAGATGAAAAGGATGACGAGTTAAGACGATTTAACAATACACACAGTTCACACGGCACAACGTGCGTTGGCTAACCGGCGCGCCGTGCAGCGCTCATGAAACGGGAAAACCTGCCGTTATTGCCATACGATCCAGCACTTCATGGAGTAAGCAATGGTCAACCTGTCCGGTATTTCGGCGCGCCCTGCCGCTGACGCCACCACGGCAACGGTGCAGTCAAAGCCGTCGGCAGCGCCGGCGGCAAAAGTGGCCGCGCCCACCGAAAAAGTGACCGTTTCCACGCTGGCGGGCAGGCTATCGGCCGCTGGCGAGCACACCGCCGCCAGATTGCAGGGCATGGATCACGCGACCTTGCAGCGGCAACTGGAGGCTGACGTCAGGAAGGTGTTTTACACCCTCGATCCAGCCAACAAGGCAGCCGCCGCCAGCGAGGTGCCAACGCCTGCCGACGACGCCTCGATCAAGTCGGCGGCGGCGGCCACCGCCTTCATCGCCGGCAAGGCGCCGAACCCGTTCGCCGGGCTGTCGCGCGAACAGCTGTCGACCATTTCACACGACGAAAGCGGAACGTTTACCGTCAACGAGCGCCGCGCGGCCGAACACCAAGCGAACAAGGAAGAACAGGCCTGGCGCAGCCAGGTAGTGGCCGCCGCGATGAACGAATACAACCAGACCGGCAAGATGACCAGGTTCTTCACCTCGGTGCTCGATCATTTCAACCAGCTGCCCGCACTGGAACAGGCCACGTACCCGGAAAACTACGCAAGCGACCTGCAGGCCAAGATCAAACTCGACTTCAATTACTTCAACCACGCGCCCGGCGACGCCGGACCTACCCCGGGTTCACTGGCTGACCTCGCGCAGCGCCAGCCAGGTGCACAACCGGCCACCCTGTTCGACATGCTGGAGCTGCTGCCCCTGACGCAAAAAGAACAGCCAGAGCAGCACGAACGCTGACTGGAACCAACCACAAGTTCCGAAGACCCCGCAAGCGTGGCACCATAGTTGTCGAAGATGCTTTACAATCAGAAACATTATTCATGAATGAAGCATCTTCATGAATGTGATATCTGATACCGCAACGGGAGCCACATGACCGCCACAACCGCAACACAACCCCACTACACCGCTGAAGAAAAGCGCAAACGCGTGTTTGCCATCATCAGCGCCTCTTCCGGCAACCTGGTCGAATGGTTCGACTTTTACGTTTATTCGTTCGCCTCGATCTACTTCGCCAGCCAGTTTTTCCCAAGCGGTAACCCTACCACCGAGTTCCTGAAGTCAGCCGCCGTGTTCGCGGTCGGTTTCCTGATGCGTCCGATCGGTGGCTGGCTGTTCGGCCGTATCGCCGACCGCGTCGGCCGTAAAAAATCGATGATGATCTCTGTGATGATGATGTGCGGCGGCTCGCTGGCCATTGCCGTGCTGCCCACCTACGCCTCCATCGGCGTGGCCGCACCGATCCTGCTGCTGATCGTGCGCATGTTCCAGGGCCTGTCGGTGGGCGGCGAGTACGGCACCACCGCTACCTACATGAGTGAGGTGGCGCTGCGCGGCCAGCGCGGTTTCTTCTCGTCGTTCCAGTATGTGACCCTGATCGGCGGCCAGTTGCTGGCCGTGCTGACGGTAGTGGTGCTCGAGGTATTCCTGACCGAAGCCGAACTGAAAGCCTGGGGCTGGCGCATTCCGTTCGTGATCGGCGCGATTGCCGCCGTGGTGTCGCTGCTGCTGCGCCGCACCCTGCACGAAACCGGCAAGGCGGCCGACCAGGACAACAAGGAAGCCGGCACCCTGGCCAACATCTTCAAGCATCACCGCGCCGCCTTCATCACCGTGATCGGCTACACAGCCGGCGGTTCGCTGATCTTCTACACCTTCACCACCTACATGCAGAAGTACCTGGTCAACAGCGCCGGCATGCCGGCCAAGACCGCCAGCATCATCATGACCGGCGCCCTGTTCGCCTACATGTGCATGCAGCCGCTGTTCGGCATGCTGGCCGACCGCATCGGCCGCCGCAACTCGATGATGCTGTTCGGTGCCTTGGGCGCGCTGGCAACCTATCCGATCCTGCACCTGTTGCGCGGTAACGATAGCCCGTTCATGGCGTTCATGCTCATTACGCTGGCGCTGGCCATCGTCAGCCTGTACACCTCGATCAGCGGCCTGGTGAAAGCGGAGATGTTCCCGCCCGAGGTGCGCGCGCTGGGCGTGGGCTTCTCGTACGCGATCGCCAACGCCATCTTCGGCGGCTCGGCCGAATTCGTCGGCCTCACGTTCAAGAACCTGGGCCACGAAAACTGGTTCTTCGTCTACGTGACCGTGCTGATGGTGATCGCCTTCCTGTTCAGTACGCGGTTGCCGAAAACGCCGTCGTACCTGCACACCGACCACTGATCGGCAGCACCGGGCCCGCAGTTTATTCCCAGGCCCGCGCTGCCGAACGGTGGATGGTCCAGGTAAAACCTGCCCCGGCCGACCAGCCGCTGTTCTTGCGGAACAACGGGCTGTCGCGGTTGGCCGAGTGACTGAGATTGTCGTAACGGGTGAAACCGAACACGCGCCAGTCGGGCGCTACGCGACGCGACAGGCTCAGGCCCAGTCTTGTCATCATCAGGCCGGCGCCGGCCTGGTACGCGGGACGGTCAGCCGTGGCATACTGCGGCGCCACGTCGTAAAAGTACCGGTTCAAGCGGGCGTTGCCGAAGACCATGCCGAGGTTGGCATCGGCCTGCCACACGCCGCTGCGGTCGCCCGTTTCCGCCACCAGGCGCGGTTCGAACACCAGGCCCTGGCGCTTGAAGCCATTGCCCAGTTCCAGTGGCACGCGTAGCGGCAGCTCCAGCCGCAGGCGCGAGATTTCCGTATCGGCCAGGCGCACCTTCAGGCGCGGGCCGAATTCCAGCAATGAGTTGAGGTCGGGCATGCCGGCGCGCGCGCCCACGTCGTCCGATTTGGCCGGCAGCGACACCGCAAAACCAATGTCGAGTTCCACCCGGTCGGTATTGAGCAGCCGCGCGCCGATGCCGGAGCGGTCGGCCCGCAGCACCTTGCCGCGATATATCACCATGGGAAGTACCAGTGCCCGCTGCGAACGGTCGTCCGCCCCCGGATAGGCCGGTGTGCTGGCGGCGCCGCCGAACAGGCCGACTTCCCACAGCGGCAAATCAGGCGCCGGCGTGGCATCCAACTCTTGCGCGATGGCCGGGGCGGCCAGCGTAAAGAACATCACCGCCGTCAACAACCGTAACTTCATCCATGCTCCTGGTTCCAGAGGATTGAGGCAACTCTCAAGCCAATAAGTGCGGGCCAATCTCGCGCACCGATTTTACCCCTGTGAGCACCATGGTGGTCCGGATATCTTTTTCCAGGATCGCCAGCAACTTGGCCACGCCGGCCTGGCCTTGCGCCGCCAGCGCGTACACGAAGGCCCGGCCCAGCAGCACGCCGTCCGCGCCCAGCGCCAGCAAACGGAAGATGTCGGTGCCGGTGCGGGCGCCGCCGTCGGCGAAAATGGTCATCTTGCCCTTGACCGCCGCGGCAATGGCGGGCAGCGCGCGCGCGGTGGACAGCGCGCCGTCGAGCTGGCGGCCGCCGTGGTTCGACACCACGATGCCATCGGCCCCGAACGACAGGGCGGCGCGTGCATCGTCCGCCTCGAGGATGCCCTTGATCACCATCGGCCCTTCCCACTCGTCGCGGATCCACTGCAGGTCGCTCCAGCCGATCGACGGATCGAAGTTGTTACCCAGCCAGCCGATGTAGTCGGCCAGGCCGGTCACCTGGCCGCGATAGGCCGAGATGTTGCCCAGGTCATGCGGGCGGCCGTGCAAGCCCACGTCCCAGGCCCAGCCCGGATGAGTGACCGCCTGCAACATGCGCCGCAGCGCCGCGTTGGGACCGCTCATGCCGCTGTGGGCGTCGCGATAACGCGCACCCGGCACCGGCATATCGACGGTAAACACCAGCGTGGACGCGCCCAGCGCCTTGGCGCGCTGCAAGACGTCGCGCATGAAGGCGCGGTCCTTGAGCACGTACAGCTGGAACCACAGCGGCTGGTCGATCGATTGGGCCACTTCCGCCAGCGGGCACACCGACACGGTGGACTGGATGAACGGAATGTTACGCGCACTGGCCGCGCGCGCCGCCTGCACCTCGCCCCGGCGCGCATACATGCCGGTCAGGCCGACCGGCGCCAGCGCCATCGGCATGCCGTAGGTCTTGCCGAACCATTCGGTGCTCAGGTCGAGGTCTTCCGAGCCTTGCAGGATGCGCTGGCGCAGATTGATCCGTTGCAGGTCGTCGACATTGGCGCGCAAGGTCTGCTCGGCACCGGCGCCGCCGTCGAGGTAGTGAAACAGGAACGGCGGCAGCTTGCGCTGCGCGACAGCGCGGAAATCGGTTGCGGATGAAACGATCATGAGATAGCAGACGGATTGAAAGGGTTGCTCGATTGTATCATTGGCATTCTTTTGCAATCATCGGCAATCAGCTTCAATCATCAAGATGCGTATTTCCAGACCTCGCCCGGCGCGCCCAAGGGCCATACGTGGTCATCCGCTACACCAGCGACTCCACCAACCAGGCCGGCGTGGTCGTCAATGACGCCGATGCCGGACGCGGACGGGATCTGGCGCGTAACCGGCTATTTTGTCAGATAACCGTGGTTCAGGCGATGCGGCGCACCTGGAAGTTCTCCACCTTCTGGCGCGACTGCGTCGTGCGCAGGCCGAAGTAGCCGCCACCGGCTTGCGGACCGGGAGCGCTGAACCACTCGCGGTCGTCCACGTACAGGCGCGTGCCCTTGCCATCGACCACGATGCGGATGCGGTACGGCTGGTTGGCCTTGAGCAGGCAGTCGGCGCCCAGGTACTCCTGCAGCAGCTTGCGCTCGCCGCTGCCATCGTACGCACGGAAGCGCGAGGTGGTGTTGGTGTTGCCGCCGATGCCGGCGTAGAACATCGGCACCTTGTCGTAGTCTTCCAGCTTGCCAGAATGCGTAAATGGATTGACGCCCAGTTGCGCTTCCCAGAAGAAGTTCAGGTCCGACAGGCGCTCGTGCGGTTTGCCCTCGGCCAGCACGGTGCGGGTAAAACTGATCTCGTAGTGGCCGATCAGCTGCTGGCGCAGCCATACCGTCAGGCCGCGCTCGGCGTCGAGGATCAGCGCACCGGATGACGCGAATGCTGCCTGCTCCGGATTGCCGGCTTCCGCTTCCACCGCCCAGGCGCGCGGATCGAAACGCCGGAAGTCGTCCGCCACCACGACCTGGCCGATGGCGTCGAGCGCCATCATGCCCATCGCGCCCAGCGCCCACTGCGACATCGCATTGGTGGAAATGGCCGGTGCTTCTTCGACCTCGCGCAGCACCAGCGGCGGTTTCACGCGGCGCGACACCAGGTCCTTGTCCACCAGCCCCGCCTTGCCTTCGTAGAACTGCGCCCAGGCGCGCTTGAGCACAGCAGGGTCTTGCCACTGCACCGCGGCGTAGCCAAGCAGGCGCGCGTGGCCCTGGCCAAGATTGAGCTTGCCCAGGCTCTGGCCCAGCTCCGCCTTTTGCTGCGCCTCGGTGGCGTTGTACAGCCGGCAGTAGCGCAGCCAGGCGTCGCGGAATGCCGGTTGCGGCACGGTGCGTATCAATTCGCTGCAGATTTCCGGCAGGCCGAACACTGCGCTCAGGTGCGAGACATTGATCTTGCGTTCTTTTTCGACGATGAAGGCGCCGGTGCGCAGGTTCATGGTGCCGCCGCCGGCGAGGAAGCCTTCCGGCTGGGCGGCGATGCTGGCCATGGACCGCAGCAGCTTGTCGCGGATCTCGGGCTGGCCGCTGCGCTCCCACGCGGTAAACCAGGCGCCGGCAATTGCACCCCAGTCGGTGCCGAACGACACGCTGGCATGGTTCTCCGGATCGATGGTCGGCGCCACCTGGCCGATCTTGCGGCCCGGGATCACGGTTTGCAGGCGGTTGACGGCGTCGGTTTGCGCCGTCATCAGATCACCGATGCGTTCGTCCGCGGTCAGGTAATACATGAAGCGGCGGTTGATCACGGTGGAAATGCGCAGCTGCTTGGCGCTGTCGCCCCAGTGCTGCACGTTGTGGCGCGAACCGAGCGGCGCGAACGGGCCGATATGGTGGACATCGACTTCGCCGGTGTGGCGCGTCATCGCTTCGGCCATGCGGAAGACGTCGGCGCGGCCCGTGTGCAGGAAGTAGTGCCACAGCCAGATGTCGGTGCTCAGCTCCGAGTTGTCCCAGGCAAAGCCGCCGACATCGTAGCGCCACACGTGGCGCTGGTTGTCGTAGGTGTGCATGACGTCGCCGAAGTCCCAGAAACCGTACCACTTGCGGTCTTCGACCTGGTTGCGGTAGAAGTCGAAGCCCCAGGCCAGCTGCTTTTCCAGTTTTGCCTGGGCGGCGTTCGGTTGGGCAGCCGCCGGACTCCAGTAATCGCTGAACACACCGGCCTGGTAGATGCGCTCGGAGCTGGTCACCAGTTGCGGCGGCGACTGGATACGGCGGCTGATCGCCACCAGGTCGTCGGCCAGCGGCGTGGCAGCGAGGAGCTGCCATTGCAGCTCGCTGGTGCGGGCCACGCCCAGCGGCGTGCCGAAGCCCTGCTCGTAATCCTCGTAGGTGATGTCAAGCGCGTCGCGCTGCTTCTCGTGGGTGTCCTCGCCCATGCCGTCGTGATAGAAGCGCAGGTCCATGGCCGGGGCGTTGGGCGCCCACAGCCACATGGTGACCGTCGCCTGCGCGGTCTCGGCGCCGTGGATGTCGATCTGGCCCGGATAGCTCTGCCAGAAATTGCGCACGCCGAAAGCCACGCCGCCATCGGGTGCGCCCACGTAGGCGGTGCCGGAGGCGCGCGCGCCGCTGGCGGCGTGAATCCAGCCATGGCCGGCGCTGGTGCGCTTGCTGATCGAAAAACCGTCCGAATGCGATTGCAGCAGCGAGTAGCTGCCGAACGCCGGTATGTATTGCAGCCCCTTCTTTACCTGCGCGCCCAGCTGCGCCAGCGGCACCGCGCGGCCGTTCAGTTGCGCGTCGTAGACGGCGGCGCCGGAATCACGGCGCAGGCCGGTCAGGCCCTTGACGGCTTCGGCGAACACGCCACCGTTATCGCCCACGAAGCGGATATGGCGGTCGTACAGTTCGGCCGCCAGCGGCACGCCGAAGCGCAGGCCCACGCCACGGATATAGGACTTGGCGGGATCGGCGTCGTACACCAGCGTGTGCACCAGCCGCACCGCGTCGGAATTCTTGTAGAAGTACATGCGCACCACGAACGGCAGCAAGGTGGCGCCGTCGGCGTGACGATGACTGCCGTCGATGCGCAGCACCACGCGCTGGGCGCCGTTCTGCTCCAGCGTCACCTTGTCGATGGCGCCATCGTAAGCGCGGCGACTGGCACCCCGGGTTTCGTCATCGAGCGCGCCATCGACCAGCAGCACCAGGCGGCCGTCGCGCAGCAGCTGCTTGCCGCCACGTTTCATGGCCGTCACCAGCACCGCACCGGAACGCGGCAGCGAACATTGCAGCACGCCGGTGTCGATCTCGATCGCACTGCCATTATCTTTGGCCAGCGGTGCCCCCTGCTTTGCTGCGCTGGCGGCTTCGCCGACCAGCGGATGCAGGCTGTAGCCGGCCTGCGGCAATCCACCTTTTGCATCGGGCGGCAGCGCATGGGCCGACCATTTGAGCGAGCCATCGGGCCAGTACGCGAGCGGCCACGATTGCACCGGCTGAGTAGCCGCGCCACTGCCGGCGCCGCGCAATTCGAAACCGGCGTCGCGCGGAACGCGGCCCTGCGGCCACGGCACGCCCCAGGTGGCGCCGGCAAAACTGGCAGGCCGGCCTTCGAGCCATTGCATCGGCGTCTCGCCCAATTGCGGCGGCCCGGCGCGGCCCGCGGTAGCCGGTGCCGGGGCAGTGCCGGTAGCAGCAACGACGCCGGAGGCCTGGGTGAGCGCTGCGGCGCCCCCGGTCAGCAACGATGCCAGTTTGATGAATTGACGACGTTCGAATGATGCACTCATGCCTGTCTTCCGTTACCTAGTATTTGTAAGTCAGCGTTGCGCCAACCGTGCGCGCTTCGCCCAGCCAGCCCCAGACCGTGCCGTAATCGCCGGCGCCCACGCGCCGGTAGTATTGCTTGTCGAAGGCGTTGTTGATCCAGAGCGATGCGCTCCAGTCACCGCGCGCCAGCTTACCACCGGTGCCAGCCGAAAACGAGGCCAGGCCGTAACTACTCACCCGGGTGAGCGCCGAGTTATCGACGGTGCCGAACATGGCGCCGCGGTAGGCGTAGCGGGCGCTGACGAAGTTGTCGAAACCGCCATCGGTGCGCCATCCATAGCGCGCGCTGGCATTCCAGGTCACCTTGGGCGCGTTGAACACGCGCGCGCCGGTCAGGTCGCACGATGCCGGTGGCCGTGGCGACAACGTCACCTCGGGCGCGCAGCGCGCGTTGCGGTAATCGAGATAGCGCGCGTCGTTGTAGACGCCAGCCAGGTCGACCGTGAAGTTGCGGGTAAACGCCGTGTGCACGGTGGCCTCGAACCCGCGTGAACGGAAGCTGCCGGCGTTCATCAGGTAGGTTTGCTGGTCTTCCGGGTTGTAGCCCTGGGTTTGAAAATCGCTGATCTCGGTCTGGAAGATGTCGGCCTTGAGCGAGATCCGGTCGCGCCA
Organism: Duganella phyllosphaerae; assembly: GCF_001758785.1. GTDB lineage: Bacteria > Pseudomonadota > Gammaproteobacteria > Burkholderiales > Burkholderiaceae_D > Rugamonas > Rugamonas phyllosphaerae. The sequence continues at coordinate 123,413 of NZ_LROM01000077.1, read as the reverse complement.
CAAAGCGCCCTTCACGCCCAGTTCCACGGTGCGGGTTTTCTCCGGCTTGACGTAGAGCGAGTCAAGCCCCGCCTGGCGCGCCGCGCCGGCCGAAATATTCAGGCCGCCCGATTTTTCGCCGTACGACGCGGCCAGGTAGCTGCTCCAGTCGTGGTTCAACGTATGCCTGAGCACCAGCGTGCCGGACGGCAGCGTGTGATATTCCTTCAGGTAGCCGGAATTGAAAGCCACCCGGTTGAACCGCACGAACTGACCGCCCCTCTCCTGGTAGTTGACCCGCACGCCGCCGGTCAGGTCCCAGTCCGGCGCGATGTGCCAGGTGCCCTGCGCGTGGGGCGACGCCATGCGGTCCCGCAACGTACCGAGGCGGATGACGTCGAGATTGTTGTAGGTGGCGGAGCCCAGGTAAATGCCCGGCAGCGGACCGGGACCATAGCGCGTATGCGCCACCGACTCCATGTTCTGGCCCAGATAGGTCAAGCCCAGCGCGTAATCGAAGTGCTCGCCCAGTGGCGAATCGAGACGCAACTCCTGCGACCAGGTGCGATCGCGTACCGCCGTGCCGGTGTTGTTATAGATGTTGACACTGAAGCCGTCGGCCATGTTCGGCTCGGACCGGAACGAGCGCACCGACGACACCGAGCGCAGCTTGTAGCCGCTGTCGAACTGCCACTGCGCCACCGCCGACAGGCCACCCTGCTTGACGTGGATGCTGTTCTCGTCGTCGAGATCGACGTTGGGGCCGAATACGATGTTGTTGCCGATCTGGCGCGAACGGGTGACGTAACCGTCGGTACCGCTGAACACATTGGTGGCCAGCAGTACCGGCGTGGGCGCGCTGCTGCTGATGCTGTAGTCGGCCGACAGGCGCAGGCTGAACGCAGCCCCGCGGGTATACAGCGCCTGCGCGCGCAGGCCGGAACTCGAACCGCCGCCGAGCTTGTGGCCGTTGCGCAGGTTGGTGACCGGGCCGTCGTTATTGCTGTAGACGGTGTTCAGCCGCCCGGCCCAGTGGTCGGACAAGGCACCGGAGACCATGGCGCGAAAACGCCGGTAGCCGTTCTGACCCACCGAGAACGACGTCGAAGCCTCGGGCGTGGAAGACGGCGCGCGGGTATGGATATTCAGTACGCCGCCGGTGGCGTTGGCGCCGAACGCAGTGCCCTGGGCGCCGCTCAGCACTTCGGCGTAGGCGATGTCGCCCAGGCCGTTGCCCAGCATGCCGGCACGCGCCAGGTACACATTATCGACGTAGATCGCCACGCTGCTCGGCATGCCGATATTGGCGTCGCCGCTGGCCTGGCCGCCGCCGTCGCCCACGCCACGGATGCTGATCTGGGTGTCCGACGGATCGGTGCTCTGGATCACCAGGCCGGGCACCAGCTGCTGCAAGTCTTCCAGCGAGGTCAGTTTCTGTTCATCGAGCCGGTCGCCGGTGACGCGATACGACGAAGTGGGTGCGCGCTGCGGATCATCGGTCGTCTCATCGGCGCGCGCTACGCGGCCGCCCGCGACGGTCACGCGCGCCACCACGCCAGCATCGGCGGCGGAAGAGTCATCGGCATACGCGGACGGGGCGAGCAGCAGCTGGATCGCGGCAGGAATGGCTAACAGGGCCAGGCGGCGCCTGGAAGGGCCAAGAATACGCTTGGTCGTGAGGGCTTTAGATAGATAAGTCATAACCAGAACTATATTCGTCTGGCTATCGATATAAAACGAACTATTTCCGATATGCTACGGCAAAAAATCCGCTATGAAAAAACCGTATCGCAGCTGTGCATTTTGCTATCGCTGCAGCGCTCAGGCGCGGCTCAAATGGCGCGCCAAAATCGCGAACATCTGCTCGACATCGATCGGCTTGCCGATAAAGTCGTCCATCCCGGCCGCAATACACTGTTCGCGCTCGCTGGCCATCACGCCGGCGGTCATGGCGATCACCGGCAGGGTCAGGCGCAGCTGTTCGCGGATGATACGGGTGGCGGTAAAGCCGTCCATCACCGGCATCTGCACGTCCATCAGCACCAGGTCGCAATCGAGACGGCGCAGTTGGGCCACCGCTTGCTCGCCGTTTTCGGCCAGCGTCACCCGCGCCCCGGCCTGCTCAAGCAGGCCGCGCGCCACCACCTGGTTGATCGGATTGTCTTCCACCAGCACGATGCGCACGCCGGCCAACGGCGGCTGGGCGCTGTCGTCCTGCCTGACCGGCGCCGGGACGTGGGCGCGCGCGGCCTGCACTACTTCCAGCAAGCCCGGCACCGTCACCGGCTTGGTCAGGCAGGCGGCAATGCGGCCGTTGGCCATGTCTTCGGCCACCAGGTCGCGGCCGTAGGCATTGAGCATGCAGACCAGCGGCGCGTCGATCTCGGGTTGCAAGACGCACAGTTCGGACATCTGCCAGTCCACCAGCACCGCGTCGTAATTTGTGCCACCGCGCAGCAGCGCCACCGCTGCCCGGGAGGACTCGGCAACGTCGCAGGTCCAGCCGGCGGCGGCGATGGCGGCGGCGATGCAGTCGCGGCTGGTGGCGTTGTCGTCGGCCAGCAGCAGGTGCAGCGGCTGGCCATGTTCGCGCTCCGGCACCACCTGCGTGGCGCCCAGCGGCACGGTAAAGCGGAATTCGCTGCCTTCACCCTGCATGCTGTGCACCGTGATCTGCCCCTGCATCAATTCGATCAGCCCCCGCGAGATGGTCAGTCCCAGCCCGGTGCCGCCGAAGCGGCGCGTGGTGGACAGGTCGGCCTGGGTAAACGGCGAGAACAGCCGCGCCACCTGCTCCTCGTTCAGGCCGATGCCGGTGTCCTTCACCGCGAAGCACAGCACGGTGGCGCCACCGGGCGCCGGCAGCCGGGATACCCGCAGCGACACTTCGCCGCGTTCGGTGAACTTGATGGCGTTGCCGGCCAGGTTGACCAGCACCTGGTGCAGGCGCAGCGCATCACCGACCAGCGCGCGCGGCACATCAACCTCGACGCCGATGGCCAGTTCGATCTGCTTGTCGCCGGCGCTCACGCTCATGATGGAGGCTACTGCGTGCAGCACGTCGTCGAGACGGAACGGCGCCTGGTGCAGTTCCACCTTCCCGGCCTGCATCTTGGACAGGTCGAGGATGTCGTTGAGGATGCCGAGCAACGACTGGCCCGAGGTGCGTATCATCTCCAGGTAGCGCGCCTGTTCCGGCGACACGCCGGTGCGGCCCAGCAGGTGCGCCACGCCCAGCACCGCGTTCATCGGTGTGCGCAGTTCGTGGCTCATATTGGCCACGAAGACGTCCTTGGCCGCGTTGGCCGCCTGCGCTTCGCGCATCGCCGATTCCAGCTGGCGGGTACGGTGTTCGATCAGGTTTTCCAGGTGGTGCCGATAGCGCAGCAGTTCCGACTCCACGCCGTGCAGCGTGTCGAGCGCTTGCGCCGCTTCGTGGAAGGCGGCCGGCGCCGCCGGTTGCTGCGGCGACTTGCCGCCCAGCGCCATCGCAGCCGTGGTCAGCGAGCGCACCGATCCCTCGATATTGCGCGCAAAGTGCCAGGCCACGCCGAAGCCGGCGGCAGTGACCAGCGCCAGGAAGGCCATGATCCAGGTGATCGAATCGAATACCTCGGCATACACGGCGCTGCGCGGCACGCCGATCACCACCGCCCAGCCGCTCTGCTGCGAACGGCTGTACATCGAGTAGACGGGAATGCCCTCCAGGGTGGTCGCCTCGATCGCATCCTCCTGGCGCAGCCGGAACTGCGACAGCAACGTGGGCGACACGTGCTGGCCCACGTATTTTTCGGGATCATGGGTACGCGCGACCAGCACGCCGTTGGCGTCGAAGATGCCGGTCACGCGGTTGGCCGGCAGCAGCTGCTCGCGCAGCACCTGCCCCAGGCGTTCGGGCACGAAGGCCACCGAGATCACGTACACCACCTTGCCGTCGCGGATCACCGGCGCGTGGATGGCCGCCAGCGGTCGCTTCAAGGCGCCGGCGTAGAAAAGGTTGGAAATCAAGGGCTTGCCGGTCTTGAAGACCTGGGCAATGCGCGCCGCGCTGAGCGGATCGGGATATAGCTCGCCGTAAGGACGGGCGGTGTTGAGCAATTGCACCGAATCGCGGTCGTGCAGCACGAAGTTATAGCCGGGAAATTCGGGCCGCAGCACCTCGGTGGCCTGGCGGTAGAAGGCGGCAAAGTCGCGGTTGTCGATGCTGGGCGAGTTGGCCAGCGCCAGGGCCACCGTGATGCCGGTGTTGAGGTCGCGATCGACCGCCTGGATCAGGGCCCGGGCGGTGATCAGCGTATCTTGCTGAATGGTCTTGCGCTCGCGCACAATGAAGTTGTTGGTCAGCAGCGCGAAGCCGAGGATGGCCGGCAAGGCGCACGCCCAGACCAGGCTGTAGATCTGCGAGCGGATGGTCGGCAACCTGGCCACGTATTTCTGTTCACCCTGTTGCGGCGGCATCAAAATCCTTCCTGCGAGCATTTTGTTGCCGCAGGAAATGACTTTAGCACAGACTGGCGCGCCGCCCTAGCCTAGCTGTGTTCCCAAGCGCAACACTGCAGCGATGTTACGGGCCGACGTGCGCACATTGTAGGCGGCGTCCGCCAGCGCCCGTTCCAGGGTGCACGGGCAGTTGACCACGCTGAACACGGCGTCGATGCCGTGGCCGTGGATTACGCCCGCGCCAGGTTCCAGGCTGCCGGCAATGCCGATCACCGGCTTGCCGTGGCGCTTGGCCACCCGCGCCACGCCGATCGGGGTTTTGCCGTGGATGGTCTGACTGTCGATGCGACCTTCACCGGTCAGCACCAGGTCGGCATCGCGCACCGCTGCATCGAGGCCGACGGCGTCGGTGACGATCTCGCTGCCCGGGCGCAGGCTGCCCTTCAGGAATACCAGCATGGCCGCGCCGATGCCGCCGCCGGCCCCCGCACCGGGCAAATCGGCCACGGCGGACAGTTCCAGGCCCAGGTCGCGTGCAATCACCGCCGCATAGTGGCGCAAGTTGGTGTCGAGCAGCGCCACCATGGCCGGCGTGGCGCCCTTTTGCGGGCCAAAGATGTGGGACGCGCCCTGCGGTCCCACCAGCGGATTGCTGACGTCGCACGCCACGTCGAAGACGCAATCCTCGATGCGGGCGTCGAGGCTTGAGAGGTCGATACGAGCGAGCGCGTCGAGCGCGCCGCCGCCGGGCGGCAGGTCACGTCCCGCCGCGTCGAGCAGGCGACCGCCGAGCGCCTGCACCATGCCGGCGCCGCCATCGTTGGTGGCGCTGCCGCCGATGCCGAGCACGAATCGGCGCGCGCCCGCGTCGAGCGCGTTGCGGATCAGCTCACCGGTGCCGTAACTGGTGGTGTGCAGCGGATCGCGGCGGTTGGGGGGCACCAGTTCCAGGCCGCTGGCGGCAGCCATTTCGATCACGGCGGTCTGGCCGTCGCCCATGATGCCGTAAAAAGCCTCGACCGGCTCTCCGAGCGGACCGCGCACCGACAGGTCCACCCGGCGGCCGCCGCTGGCGTCGATCATGGCTTGCACCGTGCCCTCGCCGCCGTCGGCCACCGGTACCTTGACATACAGGGCGTCGGGAAAAATTTCCCGGAAGCCCGCTTCGATTTCGTTGGCGATCGCCATCGCGCTCAAGCTTTCCTTGAACGAATCGGGGGCGATGACGAATTTCAGTTGCTTGCTCATACGATCACCGATTCACCAGTTTGGCCGGCACACGCAGCACCAGCAACGCCCCGAGCAGCATCACTGCCGACAACACGTACAGCGCGGCGTCGGTACTCTGGGTGGCGTCCTTGATCCAGCCAACCAGGAACGGACTGACGAAACCGGCAATCTGGCCCAGCGAGTTGATCAGCGCCAGGCCGGCGGCCGCTGCGGCACTGCCGAGGAAGGCGGCCGGCAGCGACCAGAACATCGACAAGGCAGCCAATGCGCCCATGGTGGCCATCGACAAGCCGACCATCACGACCAGCGGGTTGGTCGAGAAATTGGCGGCCATCATCAGGCCGAGCAAGCCCATCAGCATCGGCGCGCTGACGTGCCAGCGGCGTTCGCGGTGCTTGTCGGCAGAGCGGCCAGCCCAGACCATGAACACGGCGGCAAACAGGTACGGGATGGCGCTGAGCCAGCCGACCGTTTGCGTATCGTAGCCGAGCGACTTGATGATCGACGGCAGCCAGAAGTTAATCGCGTACACGCCCATCTGGATGCTGAAGTAGATTACGCCGAGCATCCACACGCTGCCGTTTTTCAGCACGTCGCCGATCGACTGGCCGACGGTGCTGGTGGCTTGCCGCTGCTTTTCGTCGTCGTCGAGGGCGCGCTGCATGGCGCCCTTTTCTTCCGTGCTCAGCCACTTGGCCTGGGCGATGCCGTCATTGAGGTAGAAATACACGGCCACACCGAGCAGCACGGTTGGCAAACCCTGCAACAGGAACAGCCACTGCCAGCCGGCCATGCCGCCCTGGCCGGCCGAGAAGTGCGCCAGCATCCAGCCCGACAGCGGACCGCCGATCAGGCCCGAGATCGGGATCGCCGACATGAACAGCGCCATCACCTGGCCGCGCTTTTGCGACGGGAACCAGTGGGTAAAGTACAGCACCATGCCCGGGAAGAAGCCGGCCTCGGCCACGCCCGTGAAGAAGCGCAGCACGTAGAAAGACGTCGGCGTGGTAACGAACAGCATGGCCGCCGACAAGGCGCCCCACATGATCATCATGGCGGCGATCCAGCGCCGCGCGCCCAGTTTGTGCAGGATCAGGTTGCTTGGCACGCCGCTGAGGACATAGCCGATGAAGAAGATGCCGGCGCCGAGGCCGTAGACGGTGTTGCTCAGATTGAGCGCATCCATCATCTCCAGCTTGGCGAAGCCGACGTTGACGCGGTCCAGGTAGTTAAAGAAGTAGCAAACAAAAATGAAGGGTATCAGGTGCCAGGTGGCTTTTTTGTAGGCGCCCTCGAGTACGGCGCCCGCCGCAGTGGTGGTCGCGGCGGCGGTGGTGTTGGAATTGCCCATTGCAGGTCTCCTTGATGTTGTAGTGTCATGACGGCTGACCCGCTGATTATCTGGAATCACCTGGCAAAAATCATCGGCCGAATGCACGAGAATTCGCAGTTGATGGTGCAAAATACTGGGCAACTGCCCAAATATTTCCTTAGAAAAACGACTTTCGAGCGCAATCCCTCGTTCCTTGGCACAATGGCGGCCAGAGTCATCCACCATGAATAGTTTGCCATGACCATCTTGAACAGCGCGTTGGCGCAGGACATCGTCACCCGCACGATGAAAATCATCCCGTATAACGTCAACGTGATGGATGCTCACGGCAGCATCGTCGCCAGCGGCAATGCCGCCCGCATCGGCGAGCTGCACACGGGCGCCATGCTGGCCCTGGCCAAGCAGTTGCCGGTGGAAATAGACGCGACCAGCGCGCGCAATATGCACGGCGCCCAGCCTGGCATCAACCTGCCGCTGACCGTCAACGGCCAATTATGCGGCGCCATCGGCCTGTCCGGCGCACCCGACGAGGTGCGCCAGTTTGGCGAGCTGGTGCGTTTGACGGCCGAGATGATCCTGGAACAGGCGCAACTGACCGACGCCCTGCAACGCGACTCGCGGTACCGCGAAACCTTTGTGCTGCAACTGGTCGCCAGCGATCCGGGCGCCCGCTCCGGGCTTGAATCGTGGGCGCGGCGGCTGGGCGTGGACTTTCGCCGTCCGCACGTGGTGCTATTGCTGGAGCTGGCCGACCGGGCGGCCGGCACGGTCGAGGCACTCAGTGAAATCCAGCGCCTGCAGTTGCGCTTGCTGGGCAGGCAGCCATCGGCGTTGACCGCCGCAACCAGTTCGCACGAGCTGGTGATCGTCGATTTTCATGACAGTATTGACGCCACCGATGTGCCGGCGTGGGCGCAGCGCAAGCTGGCGGCGCTGGCGGCCTTGCTGGACGACGAGGGCGCGCAAGACTATGCGCTGACGGTGGGCATCGCCCTGGCCGGCATCGGCAATGTGGCGATCTCGTACCAGAGCGCGCGCACGGCGGCGCGCATCGGCCGCCAGCGCGACGGCGGCCGCAAGCGCTACAACTATTACGACCAGGCGCTGCCGGTGCTGCTGTCGGGACTCGATGCCGGCTGGCAGGCCGAGCAGCTGCGCCAGCCGATGCAAAAGCTGCGAGCGCAGGACAAAAGCAAGGAACTGTTGCAGCGCACCCTGGAAACATGGTTCCGCCACGACAGCCATTTGGCCGCCACGGCGGAAGCATTGCACATCCACCGCAACACGCTCGACTACCGGCTGCGCCGCATCGGCGAGATCACCGGGCTCGAGCTGGCGCGGCTGGAAGACCGCTTCCTGTTATATGTATCGTTGTTGCTGGCCGATGTAGATTGAATCAGTAACCGAGCGCCAGCGCCGGTCGCTTCGGCGCCCGACCCAGGCGCGGCGCCGACTGCGCCTCGACCTGGAACGTGCTGACCAGCGCTTCCAGCGTTGCCGCCTGCTCCTGCAGCGACCCTGCCGCAGCCGCAGCTTCTTCCACCAGCGCCGCGTTCTGCTGGGTCACTTCGTCCATCTGCGCAATCGCCTGGTTGATCTGGTTGATGCCCTCGCTCTGCTCTTCGCCGGCAACCATGATCTCGCTGATGATGCCGGTCACGCGCTCCACGCTGCTGACGATCTCGTCCATCGTTGCGCCGGCCTTGTCCACCAGCTGCGAGCCAGCATCGACCTGCTCCACCGACGCCGTGATCAGTTCCTTGATTTCCTTGGCTGCAGCCGCCGACCGCTGGGCCAGGTTGCGCACTTCGGTGGCCACCACCGCAAAGCCCCGTCCCTGTTCACCGGCGCGCGCCGCTTCCACTGCCGCGTTCAGCGCCAGGATATTGGTCTGGAACGCAATGCCATCGATCACGCCGATAATGTCGGCGATCTTGCGCGAGGAACCGTTAATCGTGCTCATGGTATCGACCACTTGCGAGACCAGCTGGCCGCCCTTGCTGGCCACGTCCTGGGCGGTTACCGCCAGGTGGTTGGCCTGGCGCGCATTGTCGGCGTTGTGGCGCACGGTGGTGGTCAGCTCTTCCAGCGAAGACGCGGTCTCTTCCAGTGCGGCAGCCTGGTTCTCGGTGCGGCGCGACAGGTCAAGGTTGCCATGCGAAATTTCGGCGCTGGCAGTGGCAATCGAATTGCTGCCGCTACGGATGCCGCGCACGGTGGTGGACATTTGCTCCTGCATGCGGATCAGGCCCTGCATCAGGTTGCCCATCTCGTCGTCGCGATCAACCTGTATGTCGTTGGCCAGGTTGCCGCCGGCAATCTGGTCGAAGTGGCCGAGTGCGGCGCGCAGCGGTTTCAGGATGGCCGACAGCAGGCGCAGCGTGGAATAAGCGATCAAGGCCATGGCCGCCAGCAAGGCGATCACGAAGCCGATTTCGAACTTGCCGAAGAATGACTGGCTCTCGTCATAGTGTTTTTGAGCGCCGTCGAGCTGGTATTTTTCCAGCTTGTTGGAGGCGGCGTCGAAAATGCCGAACTCCTTGCTCATCTTGTTCATGGCCAGGTCGTCGATCTTCTCGGCATTTTGGGTACGGATCGCCGCCATCAGCTCGCGCAGGAAGCCGATATACACGGTGCGCTTTTTATCGAGGTCGGCGGCCAGCGCTTGCTCTTCGCCCACCAGCGGCAGCGCCAGGTATTCCTTCCAGGCCTTGTCGCCATCGACAATGAACCCTTCCGCGCGGCTCAGGGTTTTTTCGAGGTCCGATGCCTCCGGATGAAATACGCCGCGATCGATGACGAAGCGCGCGCGATTGAGGAAGTTCTTGGAATTGCCGAGTATGAGTACGGACGCCATCTGGTTCGAATAGACGTCCTTCAGGGCAAAGTTGACCTTGTTCAGGCCAAACAGGCTAACGACACCGATGGAAATAATCAACAGGCCGAGAACTGTCATGGTGACAATAAGCCGGGTACGGATAGTGAGACTAGTGAACATGGGGGTCCTGGAGCGCTGGGCGCGAAGTCGAAGAAATGCTGCAAAGCAATAATTTACGGGTAAATACTTATTACCGTCAATCAATTTATGAATGAAGTAACTTACTATTAGCTAGTTGAGGTTTGCGCAATATTGCTGTTCGCAAGGGCTGGCGCGGGTTTGCCGGCGATTTTCTGCGCTGCGAGTAAGACGACTATTTGTATTTTTCGCGCCACGCGGGCCGACAGTGCGCTCAGTGCGCGCCGATCGCGCTTCGTCCATGCATGCACGCTACGCGCTTGCCCACGCTGCGGTAAAATCGCGCTTTCCGGCCCATGGGCCAGGTGCTCTTCACAGGAACCATCATCGCTACCAATCTGACCTCGCTGCCGCTGGACAATTCTTTTGCGTCCTTGCCGCCCGCGTTCTATACCAGGCTGATGCCCACGCCCCTGCCCTCGCCCTACCTGGTAGCGGTGAGCCCGGCGGCCGCGCAACTGATCGGCCTCACGCCGCAGCAGGTGGCGGACAGTCTCGACGTCCTGGTCGGCAATGCCGTGCCGGAACAGGCGCAACCACTGGCGGCCGTGTATTCAGGCCACCAGTTCGGCGTGTGGGCCGGCCAGCTCGGCGACGGCCGCGCCATCCTGTTCGGCGCCGCCGCCACCCCGCAGGGTCCGCTGGAGCTGCAATGGAAAGGCGCCGGCCAGACGCCCTACTCGCGCATGGGCGACGGTCGCGCCGTGCTGCGCTCGTCGATCCGTGAATTCCTGTGCTCGGAAGCCATGCATGGCCTCGGCATCCCCACGTCGCGCGCGCTGTCGATTGCCGGTTCCAACCAGGGCGTGATGCGCGAGACGGTAGAAACCGCCGCTGTCGTGGTGCGCTTGGCGCCCAGCTTTGTGCGCTTCGGCTCGTTTGAGCACTGGTACTACCGCAAGCAGAACGACCAATTGAAAATCCTGGCCGACTACGTGATCGACCATTTTTACCCAGAACTACGCGCCAGCGACAATCCCTACCAGGGCCTGCTCGAGCAAGTGACGCGCCGCACCGCGCACATGATTGCACAGTGGCAAGCGGTGGGCTTCATGCACGGCGTGATGAACACCGACAATATGTCGATCCTGGGCCTGACCATCGATTACGGTCCGTTCGGCTTCATGGAAGCATTCGACGCAGATCACATCTGCAACCATACCGACCAGCAAGGCCGCTATGCGTATTCGAACCAGCCGCAGGTTGGCCATTGGAATTGCTACGCGCTGGCCCAGGCCCTGCTGCCGCTGATCGGCGAGCCGGAAGACGCACAGGCGGCGCTCGACGTGTACCAGCCAGCCTTTGCGGCCAAGCTCGACGAACTGCTGCACGCCAAGCTGGGCCTGACGCAACTCGACGCCCACGCCGACGCCGACCGCGCCCTGTTCGACGGCATGTTCGCCATGCTGCCAGGCGTGGACTTTACCCAGTTCTTCCGCCGCCTCGGTGGCCTCAAGTCGCAGGACGCCAGCGGTGACGAACCGCTGCGCGACCTGTTCATCGACCGCGCCGCCTTCGATGCGTGGGCCCGGCAATATCGCCAGCGATTGCAGGCCGAGCACAGCGTCGATGGCGACCGCCAGCTTGCGATGAACCGAATCAACCCCAAATACGTGCTACGCAATTACCTGGCCCAGGTGGCCATCGACAAGGCGCAGCAGCACGACTATTCGGAAGTCGAAAAATTGCTGGCCATCTTGCAGCACCCGTACGACGAACAGCCCGAGCACGACCAATACGCCGCCTTGCCGCCCGACTGGGCCAGCCATCTCGAAGTGAGTTGTTCTTCTTAAGAAAGATCTAAGCCATGACCAATAAAGTCACCAAGTCCGACGCCGAATGGCGCGCCATGCTCGATCCAATGGAATATGAAGTCACCCGCCACGCCGCTACCGAGCGCGCCTTTACCGGCAAATTCTGGGATCACCACGAACACGGGACGTATACTTGCGTGTGCTGCAACACGCCGCTGTTTACTTCCGACACCAAGTTCGATTCCGGTTGCGGCTGGCCCAGCTACTTCGAGGCCATCGATCCTGCCAACGTGATCGAGAAAACCGACCGCACCCATGGTATGCTGCGCACCGAAATTCTGTGCGCCGTGTGCGACGCCCACCTGGGACACGTGTTCCCGGACGGACCGCCGCCGACCGGCCTGCGTTATTGCATCAACTCGGCGTCGCTGCGGTTCGATCCACAAGATTAAAAGATATTGAGGCACCATGAAATTCCTGTTCGACTTATTCCCGGTCATCCTCTTCTTTGCCGCCTACAAGCTGGCCGGCATGCATGCCGAAGCAGCGCAGGTGTTTACCAACACCTACCTGGGCAGCATCATTTCAGGTGGCAGTGTGACGCCGGACCAGGCCCCCATCGTGCTGGCCACGGTGGTCGGCATCCTGGCCACGGTGCTGCAGATCGCTTACCTGAAAGTGCGCGGGCGTAAGGTCGAAGGAGTGATGTGGTTTTCCCTGGCCATGTTCGTGTTCTTTGGCGGCCTCACCATCTACCTGCACGATGAAGCCTTCGTCAAATGGAAGCTGAGCATCGTCTATTGGTCATTCGCCGTCGGCCTGCTGGTCAGCGACCTGGTCTTCAAGAAAAACCTGATGCGCAAGTCGATGAGCGAATTCGTCGAACTGCCCGATGCGGGCTGGACCCGTATCAACCTGGCCTGGATCGCCTTTTTTACCGTGATGGGCGTACTCAACTGGTACGTGGCTTTTGTGCTGTTCAAAGGTAACACCGATGCCTGGGTCAATTTTAAAATGTTCGGCACCACCGCGTTGATGTTCGTGTTCATCATCGGCCAGACCGTTTACCTCTCGCGCCACATGAAGGAGCAAGCATGACCGAAACCCGTATCGAGCGCATCCGCAGCAAGCTGGAAGCGGCCTTGTCCCCGCTTCAATTGACACTCGACGACGACTCCCATTTGCACGCCGGCCATGCTGGCGCCGCCTCCGGCGGTGGACATTACAGCGTCAGAATCGTTTCGTTACAATTTGAAGGGCAGAGACTCGTCACAAGACATCGACTCGTGTATGATTCCGTGAACGATATGATGCATAAAGAAATTCATGCATTGGCCATTACTGCATTGGCTCCGTCCGAAGTATGATGTTGTGCCGGTGGGGTGGAACCAGGCTATAGGTCTCAGAAAATATTCGAACACAAAAGCTGAATAAAAGACAGATAGCAACTCTTACTCCCTCCTCCGGTTTTCGCTAAATCTTCCCCCTACAGGAATTAATAATGACTTTCAAGCCAGCCCGTTTGCTGATTGCACTGCTCGCCGTTGCCGCCGTACCTGCTTTTGCACAAAATGTTGCCGTTGTTAATGGCAAAGCCATCCCGAGCTCGCGTGTTGACGCTGTCGTCAAGCAAGTCGTCGCCCAAGGCCAGCAGCCGGATTCGCCACAGTTGCGCGAGCTGATCAAGAAGGACCTGATCGGTCGTGAAGTCATGATGCAAGAAGCCGAAAAACAAGGCTACGGCAAAAACCCTGCCGTCAAAGATCAGATCGAAAACGCCCGCCAGGCCATCATCACCAATGCGCTGGTAGGCGACTACGTCAAGAAAAACCCGGTCTCGGATGCCGACGTCAAGGCCGAGTACGACAAAGCCGTGGCTGCCGCTTCGGCCGAAAAAGAGTATCACGTGCGTCACATCCTGCTGGCGACCGAGGCCGAAGCCAACGACGTCATCGCCAAGCTCAAAGGCGGCGCCAAGTTCGAAGATCTGGCCAAGCAGTCGAAAGACACCGGTTCGGCTGCCAACGGCGGCGACCTGGACTGGGCTACCCCATCGTCGTTCCCACCAGTATTCTCGGCAGCTTTCGTCAACCTGCAAAAAGGTGGCGTGACCGAGAAGCCGGTGCAAACCCCTAACGGCTGGCACGTGATCAAGGTCGACGACACCCGCGCCGTGAAACTGCCGCCGCTGGAAGAAGTCAAAGGCCAGGTACAAGAAGGCCTGATGCAGAAGAAAGTTCAAGCTTACCAGGAAGAACTGGTTAAAAAAGCAAAAGTGCAGTAATGTTCTGCAAGGCGGCGCCCTACGGGGCGCCGTTTCTCATTTCAAGTTGGTAATATGCGCGTCCAAGTGCAATTTCAAGCTTTTAAAGGATTTAGATAATGATGTTGAAACCAGCCCGTCTGTTGTTAGCCATGCTCGCTGTTGCTGCAGTGCCCGCTTTTGCGCAAAACCTCGCGACCGTCAATGGCAAAGCCATTCCGGCCGCCAAGGCAGACCAAATGGTCAAACAGGTCGTAGCTCAAGGCCAGCAACCTGACAGCCCGCAATTGCGCGAAATGGTCAAGAAAGAACTGATCGGCCGCGAAGTGATGCTGCAGGAGGCGAATAAACAAGGTTATGGCAACAAGGCTGACGTCAAAGCCGCCATCGATAACGCCAGCCAGAGCATTATCATCAACGCCATGCTGGCCGATTATGTGAAAAAGAATCCGGTCAAGGATGCCGATATCAAGGCCGAGTACGACAAATACAAGGCAGCCAACGGCGGCAAGGAATATCACTCGCGCCATATCCTGGTGACCACCGAACAGGAAGCCAAGGACATTATCGCCAAGCTGAAAGCCGGCGGTAAGTTCGAAGAACTGGCCAAGGTATCGAAAGACGGTTCCGCCAACAATGGTGGCGATTTGGGCTGGATGTCGCCAGGCAAGCTGGTCAAGCCATTCGCCGATGCGATGGTCGCCCTGAAACCAGGTGCGATCACCGAAACCCCGGTCAAGACCGAGTTCGGCTACCACGTGATCAAGCTGGACGAAGCGCCACGCGATGCCCAGTTCCCACCGTTCGACCAGGTCAAGGGCCAGATCGCCCAACAGATGCAGCAAGGCAAAATCGCCGCGTACCGCGACGAGCTGCAAAAGAAAGCCAAGGTTCAGTAAGTTGAACCGGGCAGCGTGAGGCTGCCTTGATGTAAAAGCGCCCGGCCTTGTGCCGGGCGTTGTCGTTTACCGGCTTCATGCTGCGGCAGCACAGCCAGATGTCAGCTTGAAGATGCCAAACTCTGGCGCAATCCTCCGAGCCCGTCATCCTCGTGAACGCGGGGATCCATGCTGAGCAAGCACACCGCGCGGCCCATTCTTCACGCGTTCTATGGATCCCCGCGTTCGCGGGAATGACGGATTAGAGTGCAGTGTTAATAACCGATGACAAAAAGCCGGGCCACTGCTTGCGCAGGGCCCGGCTTTCAGGAACGACTAATACTGTTTAACCGACAAACTTGCGCGCGTTACGGAACATGCGCATCCACGGCGACTCCTCGCCCCAACCTTCCGGATGCCACGACTGCTGCACTGTGCGGAACACGCGCTCGGCGTGCGGCATCATGACCGTGAAGCGGCCGTCAGGCGTGGTCACCGACGTAATGCCCTGCGGCGAACCGTTCGGATTATACGGATACGCTTCGGTAGCCTCACCGCGATTGTCGACAAAGCGCATTGCCGCGATCGCTTCGGTGATATTCCCGGTCTGGGTAAAGTCGGCATAACCTTCGCCGTGCGCAATCGCGATCGGGGTCTGGGTACCGGCCATGCCATTGAAGAATATCGACGGGCTATCCATTACTTCCACCATCGCAAAGCGCGCTTCGAATTTCTCCGATTTATTGGTGGTGAATTTCGGCCACGCGTGGGCGCCGGGAATAATCGATTTCAGATTACTCATCATCTGGCAACCATTACAAACACCGAGGCCGAAACTGTCGCCTCGCGCAAAGAAGCGGGCGAACTGTTCCGACAGCGCGGTATTGAACAGAATAGTCTTGGCCCAGCCTTCGCCCGCACCCAATACGTCGCCATACGAGAAACCGCCGACCGCGATAACACCCTGGAAGTCGTCGAGTTTCACTCGGCCGGCAATCAGGTCGCTCATGTGGACATCGACCGCGGTAAAGCCGGCCTGATGCATCACGTAAGCGGTTTCGATATGCGAGTTGACGCCCTGCTCGCGCAGGATGGCCACCCGTGGCCGCACGCCAGTGGCCAGGAATGGCGCGGCGATATTGTCGCCCAGGTCGAACGTGATGTTCGGCTGCATGCCCGGATCCTGTTCGTCCAGCAAGCGGTCATATTCGGCATCGGCGCAGGCCGGGTTGTCGCGCAGGCGTGCGATGCGCCAGCTGGTTTCGCTCCACAGGCGGTGCAGCGCGCTGCGCGGCTGGCTGTAGATCAGCTTGGCATCGCGGGTGAATTCGATCACGCCACGGTCGTTCGGCTTGCCGATGATGTGGCTGCACGCGCCCAGGTTGAAGCTGCGCAGCACGTCCATGACCAGCGACTTTTCTTCGGCACGGACCTGGATCACGGCGCCCAGTTCTTCCGAGAACAGCGCGCGCAGGGTTTGCTCGTTGCGGCGCTCGGCGATCTGGCCGGTCCAGTTCTTGGCGTCGCCCTGGTCGGCGCCATGGCCCTGTTCCAGGGTCAGGATGTCGAGGTTGATCGACAGGCCGGCACGACCGGCAAACGCCATCTCGGTCAGCGTGCCGTACAGCCCGCCGTCGGACCGGTCGTGGTAGGCCAGCAGCTTGCCGTCGCGGTTCAGTTGCTGGATGGCAGCGAAGAAGCCTTTCAGGTCTTCGGCGCTGTCCACGTCCGGGGTCTCGTTGCCCAGCTGGTTCATCACCAGGGACAGCGCCGAGGCGCCCAGGCGGTTCTTGCCACGGCCGAGGTCGATCAGGATGATGGCCGTGTCGCCGGCATCGGTCCTGATTTGCGGCGTCAGCGACTTGCGTACGTCATACACTGGCGCGAATGCCGAGACGATCAGCGATACCGGCGACAGCACGGCTTTCGCCTGATCCTCATCCTTCCAGGTTGTGCGCATCGACAGCGAATCCTTGCCGACCGGAATGCTGATGCCCAGTGCCGGGCACAGCTCCATGCCGACCGCTTTCACGGTGTCGTACAGCGCGGCGTCCTGGCCAGGCTGGCCGCAGGCGGCCATCCAGTTGGCCGACAGCTTGATGTCGGAGATATCGGCAATTGGCGCGGCAGCGATATTGGTGATCGCTTCGGCGACCGCCATGCGGCCCGAGGCGGCAGCGTCGATCACGGCCAGCGGGGTGCGCTCGCCCATGGACATCGCTTCACCGAGGTAGCCCTCGAAACTCATGGTGGTCACGGCGCAGTCGCCGACCGGCACCTGCCAGGGACCAACCATCTGGTCGCGCACCGACATGCCGCCCACGGTACGGTCGCCGATGGTGATCAGGAACGACTTGTCGCCCACGGTCGGCAGCAGCAGCACGCGCCTGGCCGCTTCGGCCAGGTCGATGCCGGTCAGGTCCAGTGGCGGCAATGTGCGCACGACGTGTTCCACATCGCGCTGCATCTTCGGCGGTTTGCCCAGCAGTACGTCCATCGGCATGTCGACCGGGTTGTTGCCCAGTTCCGGATCGATCAGCTTGAGCTGGCGCTCTTCGGTGGCGGTACCGACCACGGCAAACAGGCAGCGCTCGCGCTCGCACAGCGCCTGGAACAGCGGCAGGCTTGCCGGTGCAATCGCCAGCACGTAACGTTCCTGCGATTCATTGGACCAGATTTCCTTCGGCGCCATGCCGCTCTCTTCGAGCGGAATCTTGCGCAGGTCGAAGATCGCGCCGCGCTTGGCGTCGTTGGTAATTTCCGGGAAAGCGTTTGACAAGCCGCCGGCGCCCACGTCGTGGATCGAGATGATCGGATTGTCTTTACCGAGCTGCCAGCAGCCGTTGATCACTTCCTGGGCGCGGCGTTCCATTTCCGGGTTGCCGCGCTGGACCGAGTCGAAGTCGAGGTCGGCAGAGTTGGTGCCGGTCGCCATCGACGAGGCAGCCGAGCCGCCCATGCCGATGCGCATGCCGGGGCCGCCCAGCTGCACCAGCAGGCTGCCGACCGGGATGTCGTTCTTGTGCGTGTGCTGCGACGAGATGTTGCCGATGCCGCCGGCGATCATGATCGGCTTGTGGTAGCCGAACACGGCAGCTTCACCGAACTGGGCGCTGACATTTTGCTCGTAGGTGCGGAAGTAGCCGCCGAGCACCGGGCGGCCGAATTCGTTGCTGAACGCGGCGCCGCCGAGCGGGCCGTCGATCATGATTTGCAGCGCCGAAGCGATGCGGTCCGGCTTGCCGTAGGCTTTGCCGTCGGCATCGACTTCCCACGGCTGCACGGCGTCCGGCAGCAGCAGGTTGGAGACCGTGAAGCCGGCCAGGCCAGCCTTGGGCTTGGCGCCGCGACCGGTAGCGCCTTCGTCGCGGATCTCGCCGCCGGCGCCGGTGGAGGCGCCCGGGAATGGCGAGATGGCGGTCGGGTGGTTGTGGGTTTCCACCTTCATCAGGGTATGGGTCAGCTCGGTGACCGGGGCGTATTCCTGGCCGGCGCCTTGCGGGAAGAAGCGCATCACGGTCGCGCCTTCCATGATCGACGAGTTGTCGCTGTAGGCCACCACCGTGCCCTTCGGCTGCAGTTCGTGGGTGTTCTTGATCATGCCGAACAAGGACTTGGGCTGCGCCACGCCGTCGATGGTCCAGTCGGCGTTGAAGATCTTGTGGCGGCAGTGTTCGCTATTGGCTTGCGCGAACATCATCAGTTCGACGTCGGTCGGGTTGCGGCCGGCGCGGGTGAATGCCGCGTCCAGGTACTCGATCTCGTCGTGCGACATCGCCAGGCCCAGGTCGGTATTCGCCTTTTCCAGCGCACTGGCGCCGGCGCCGATCACGTCCACGGTCTCCAGTGGCTTCGCGTCCAGCGTGCGGAACAGGCCGGCAGCTTCGTCCGGGTGGCGCAGCACCGATTCCGTCATGCGGTCGTGCAGCAAGGCGGCCACGGTCTGCACATCCTGGTCCGACAGTTTCTTCGGCGCGCCGATGCTGCTGCCCAGGATGCCGCCCTTGAGGTTGATGCGGAACGCGATGCCGCGCTCGACGCGCTTGACGTGCGCCATGCCGCAATTGTGGACGATGTCGGTGGCCTTGGAGGCCCACGGCGAAATCGTGCCGAAACGCGGGATCACGAAGAATTCCTCGACCGCACCGTCAGCGTTGTCGGCCTGGGCCGGTTCGCCGTAGGTCAGCAGCGCGCCGAGACGGCTGGTGTCGTCGGCCGACAGCGGCTGGGCGGCATCGATGAAGTGGACATAGCGGGCCTGGACTGCGGCAACCTGCGGAAGCGCGGCTTGCAGTTGGTTTAACAGGCGTTGGCTGCGGAAGGCGGACAGGGCGTTGGAGCCCGGGAGTATCAACATGATGGAAGAGTAGTTGATGCAGCGTGGCTGCGGATTAAAGGTAGACAGCGAAATTGAAACACAGGCATGGGCTTGCAGAATTCCTTTTGCGCGCATTATACCCGTTCCGCCCCTCCCCATACAGCACCAGGATGCGGCTGCCGACAGCGACAAAGTATTCCACAAGCAACGTTTAGGGGCCGAGGCGCGCCAAAATGTGACTTGTGCCATGCAAAAACGCATCATTTCACCGACCTTCGGTTATGCTGGGAACAACCTGGAATGGATAAGAAACATGGCGGACTATAGCGAGTTGTCGGTACTGATCGTGGACCCGAACCCGGGCATGCGCGGCAGCCTGCACAATATGCTGAACCAGTGCGAGATCACCCGTATCGAGTACGCGGTGGGTTCCGGCACGGCCATCCGCCAGCTGAGCCGCCGCCAGTTCGACATCGTGCTGTGCGAGTACGACCTGGGTAACGGCAGCGAAAACAATGGCCAGGACGGCCAGCAGCTGCTGGAAGATTTGCGCCACCATCGCCTGATCCCGCCGTGGTGCATCTTCATGATGATCACGTCCGAGGGCGTGTACAGCCGCGTGATCGGCGCGGTGGAGCTCGCGCCTACCGATTACGTGCTCAAGCCATTCACCGTGGATGCCCTGCTGCAGCGGATCCGCCGCGCGGTGGAGCGGCGCGACGTGTTCTGGCCGGTGTACCAGCATGTAGCAGCCGGCAATATCCGCAAGGCGATCACCGGCTGCAAGGAGGGGGAGCAAGCCAACCCGCGCTACGCCACCGACTACGCGCGCCTGCGCGCCGAGCTGCTGGTGTCGATCGACGACCTGGTCGAAGCCGAGTTCGTGTACCAGGCGATTTTGCTCACCCGCCCTACCGCCTGGGCCAAGCTGGGCCTGGCGCGCTGCCAGTTCGGCCTGGGCAAGCTGGTCGAAGCGCAGCAAACCCTGACCGACCTGCTGCAACAGCACACCACCTTCATGGCCGCCTACGACTTGTTGGCGCGCACCCTGCAGGCGCTGGGCCAGCAGCAGTCGGCCAAGAAGGTGCTCGAAGACGCGGTGGACATTTCGCCGCACATGGTGCGCCGCCTGCGCCACCTGGGCGAAGTGGCGTTCGCCACTGGCGACGTCGGGGTGGCCGAACGGGCGTTCAAGCAGGTGGTGACCAAGGCCAAGTATTCCGAGTTCCGCGACCCCGAGGACCACGTCAAGCTGGTCAAGACGCTGGTTAAAAAAGGCGACGCCTACCAGGCCGGCGGCGTGATCCGCGACATGGAGCGCTCGCTGCGCAACAATGCCAACACCGACACCTGCCGGGCGATTGCCGCCGGCATGGTGCAGCAAATGGCCGGCAATATGACCGCCGCCGCAGCCGAACTGACCACTGCCGTCAACGGCATGGCCAACACGCGCGGCCTGTCGAGCGAGCTCAAACTCGACCTGATCCAGAGCTGCCTGAACGTCAAGCTCGACCAGCAGGCTTCGTCGGTGATGCTGGACCTGATGAATGACGACGACAGCGGCGTGTCGATGGACGATGCAGTTGAGGTCTTCGAAAAAGCGGGCCGCCACGACCTGGCCCAGGGGATGGGCGAACAGATCAAGATGCAGGTGGGCGAACTGCTGGCGCACGCGGCGCAGAAAAGCACCGAGGGCGACCTGCGCGCGGCGGTGGACACCCTCAACGCCGGCCTGCGCAAGGCGCCAGCCAATATGGCGCTGCTGCCGGCGGCCGCGTCGGCCATCCTCAGGCAGCTCGACGACATGGGCTGGGAAGCGCCACTGGCCGAACAGGCCGCGTACCTGCTCGAGCGCATGCGCAAGATCGACGCCCACCACCCGGCGCTGGACGCGCTGTTGGCGCAATACCACCACACCCAGCGCAAGTACGGTATCGCGACATCGGCCTAGGCAACCCCGGCCTAGCCGGGTTTGACCGGCCCAGTCAGCACCTGTCGTACCTTGCGCGCCAGCGCCTCGCGGGAATACGGTTTGCCCAGCAGTTGCACGCCGGGCTCGAGCCGGCCACCGTGGACGATGGCGTTTTCCGCGTAACCCGAGGTGTAGAGCACGGCCAGTCCGGGCGTCTTCTGCCGCGCCAGCCGCACCAGGTCGGTGCTGCGCAGCGGACCAGGCATCACCACGTCGGTAAACAGCAGGTCGATGCCGATGCCGCTGTCGAGGATGCTCAGTGCGGCAGTCGCGTCGGCGGCCTTGAGCACGGAGTAGCCGAGTTGCCTGAGCAATTCGACGGCAGTCTCGCGCACGCCCTCGTCGTCTTCGACCACCAGCACGGTTTCGTTGCCGCCTACCACGGCGCCGGCTTCGGGCTCCGCCACACAGGCATCCTCTTCTTCCAGGCAGCGCGGCAGGTAGAGCTTGACCGTGGTGCCGCTGCCCACTTCGCTGTAGATGTTGACATGGCCGCCAGACTGCTTGACGAAGCCGAATACCATCGACAGTCCCAGTCCCGTACCCTGCCCTTCGGGCTTGGTGGAAAAGAACGGATCGAACGCCTGCCCCAGCACCTCGGGCGGCATGCCGCAGCCGGTGTCGGTGACCGCGATCAGCACGTACTGGCCGGGCTGGACGTCGGCGTGGCGCTGCGCATAGTGCTCGTCGAGGCTGGCGTTGGCCACTTCGATGGTCAGCCTGCCGTTGCCGTTCATGGCGTCGCGGCCATTGATGCACAGGTTGAGCACGGCGTTTTCCACCTGCGCGGTATCGACCAGCGCGCTCCAGGTGCCGGGCGGGATCACGGTCACCACCTCGATGGTTTCGCCCAGCGACCGGGCCAGCATGTCGTCCATGGCCGCGATCAGCGCGCCCACCTTGATTACGCGCGGCGCCAGCGCCTGGCGCCGGCCAAAGGCCAGCAGGTAGCTGGCCAGCCGGGCCCCGCGCCGCACCCCGCCCAGTGCGCTGTCGACGTAGCGCTGGCCACGACTGTCGCCCGCCACCACGTGCGACAGCAAGTGCAGGTTGCCAGAGATGACTTGCAGCAGGTTGTTGAAGTCGTGCGCGACGCCGCCGGTGAGCTTGCCCATCGCTTCCATCTTGCGGGCCTGGTGCAGCGCTGCTTCGGTTCGCTTCAACGCCTCGGCAGCGGCCCGCTCGGCCGTGCTATCGCGGCCGATGCCAAGCAGGAAGTTGCCATTGAGCGCATTGGTCCACTCCATGTAGATGTACTCGCCGCGCTTGTGGCGCAGGCGCACCTCGATCCTCGGTGAGCCCTGGCCATGGCGAATGGCGTCCAGGCGCCCGATCACGACATCGCGTTCGAGCGGATGGATCAGCGCGGCCACCGGGGTGCCGGACAGTTCATCCTCTTGCCAGCCGAGGGTGCGGCTAAAGGCAGGATTGACGGCGGCCACGCCGTTGTCGCTGTCGAGCAGCGCCATCGCATCGCTGGACAGCTGCCAGATCCGGTCGCGGTCCTGGGTCAGTACCTGCAACTCGTCCTTGAGCGCGGCCGAATAGCGCGCCGTATCGCGCAAGGCGTGTACCTTGGCCGTGGTTTCCACCACCGTGTCGAGCACGCCGACGGTGACGCCCTGCTCGTCCAGTACCGGGCTGTAGCAAAAGGTGAAGAAGGCTTCCCTGATCTGGCCGTCGCGGTCGACCATCAGCGGGAAATCCTCGATGAAGGTGGATTTACCCTGCCAGGCGCGGTCGAGGATCGGCTCGATGTCGTCCCACACTTCGCTCCAGACCTCGGCCAGCGGACGGCCCAGGCCATCGGGCTTCTGGCCCATCAACGTCATGTAACCGTCGTTGTAAATCATCAACATGTCCGGCCCCCAGAACAGGCAGGACGGGAAGTCCGAGGCCAGTATCAGGTTCACACTCACGCGCAGCGAGGGCGGCCAGTCGGCGATGTGGCCCAGGCCTGTGGCAGCCCAGTCGTGCTCGTACACCCGGGCGGCCATGGAACTGGTCAATTGAGCGGGGCGATGCGCTGTCGGCCGGACCGCGCTCATGGCAGCACCGTGCCGTAACCGCCGCCGCCCGGCGTCTCGATCACGAAAGCGTCGCCAGCCTGCATGGCGGTCTTGCCGATGTGGCCCAGCTGCTCCACCGAACCGTCGGCGCGCAGCACGGTGTTGCGTCCCAGCGCACCGGGATGGCCGCCGGCCATGCCGAACGGCGGCACAATCCGGTTGTTGGACAGGATCGCCGCTGTCATCGGTTCGAGGAAGCGCACCGTGCGCACGCCGCCGTCGCCGCCGCGCCATTCGCCGGCGCCGCCGCTGCCGGCGCGGATGCGATAGCTCTCGAGCCGCACCGGGAAGCGAAATTCGAGGATCTCGGGATCGGTCAGGCGCGAATTGGTCATATTGGTCTGCACCACGCTCACGCCGTTGAAACCGGGACCGGCGCCGGAGCCGCCGCTGATGGTTTCGTAGTACTGGTACTTGGCGTTACCGAAGGTGAAATTGTTCATGGTGCCCTGCGCGGCCGCCATCACGCCCAGCGCGCCGTACAGGGCGTTGGTGATGCAGGTGGACGTTTCCACGTTGCCAGACACCACCGAGGCCGGGTAGTGCGGGTTGAGCATGGAACCGGGCGGTATGATCACCCTCAGCGGCTTCAGGCAGCCGGCGTTGAGCGGAATCTCGTCATTGACCAGGGTGCGGAACACGTACAGCACCGCTGCCATGCACACGGCTGACGGCGCGTTGAAGTTGTTGTCCAGTTGCGGCGAGGTGCCGGTGAAGTCGATCTCGGCACTGCGGCTGTCGTGATCGACGGTGACGGTGACCGCGATCTGCGCGCCGTTGTCGAGCTCGAGCCTGTAAGCCCCGTCATGCAGCGCGCTGATCACGCGCCGCACCGCTTCCTCGGCATTGTCCTGCACGTGGCCCATGTAGGCGCGCACCACGTCGAGGCCGAAGTGCGCGACCATCTTGCGCAGCTCTTCCACGCCCTTCTGGTTGGCAGCCACTTGCGCGCGCAGGTCGGCCAGGTTCTGGTCCGGGTTGCGCGCCGGGTAGCGAGCGCCGGCCAGCAGGGCCCGGGTTTCCGCTTCGCGCAGCTTGCCGCCGTCGGCGCCCTCACTTGCCCCATCCACCAGCTTGAAATTACTGATCAACACGCCCTCTTCCTCGATCACGCGCGAGTCCGGTGGCATCGAGCCGGGCGTGGTGCCGCCGATGTCCGCGTGGTGGCCGCGCGATCCGACGTAGAACAGGATCTCGGCCCCGGCCTCATCGAAGACAGGCGAAATCACCGTCACATCGGGCAGGTGGGTGCCGCCGTTGTACGGATCGTTGAGCATGAACACGTCGCCGGGCTGCATCTGGCCGGCGTTTTCGCGCATCACGGTCTTGATGCTCTCGCCCATGGAGCCGAGATGCACCGGCATGTGCGGGGCGTTGGCGATCAGGTTGCCGTCGGCATCGAAAATCGCGCAGCTGAAATCGAGGCGCTCCTTGATGTTGACCGAATACGCGGTGTTTTGCAGCCGCAGCCCCATCTGCTCGGCGATCGACATGAACAGGTTATTGAAGATTTCGAGCATCACCGGGTCGGCGCTGGTGCCGATGGCCACGCGCTGCGGCAGTGCAGCCACCCGGCGCAGCACCAGGTGGCCGCGCGCCGTGGCTTCGGCGCGCCAGCCCGCTTCGACGATGGTGGTGGCGTTGGCTTCGGCGATGATCGCCGGGCCGTCGATGACAGCGCCCGGCTCGATGTCCACGCGCTGGTACAAGCCGGTTTGCAGCCACTGGCCGCCAGCGTACATCGGCACCACGGTCGCCGGTGCCGGTGCTGTCGCCGGCGTGGCGGCCTGTGGTTCGGCCTCGGCCGGCGCATCGGATGCGCCCACCGCTTCCACCGACACCGCTTCCACGATCAGCGCCCTGCCCTGCATCAGGAACGAGTAGCGCTTGCGGTAGGCCGCTTCGAACTGCGCCCGCATGGCGGCAACGCCGCCGGATGGATCGAACAGGGCGATCAGCGCCGTATCGGTGCCTTCGTAGCGCAGGTGCACGCGCTCGACCAGGGTAATCCGGTGTTCCTCGACGCCCTGGTGCAGCAGGTCGGCGCCGGACTGGCGGCCCAGCGCATGCAGCCGCGCTTCCAGGTCGGGCAGCGCGTGTTCGTCAAGCCGGGCTTCCACTGCGGCCTCGCGCATGCTGGACTGGTCGGCCAGGCCCATGCCGTACGCCGACATCACGCCCGCCAGTGTGTGCACGAACACGGTTTTCATGCCCAGCGCGTCGGCCACCAGGCAGGCGTGCTGGCCGCCGGCGCCGCCAAAGCTGGTGAGCGCGTAGTCGGTCACATCGTGGCCGCGCTGCACCGAGATCTGCTTGATGGCGTTGGCCATATTGCCCACTGCGATGGCAAGAAAGCCTTCAGCCACCTGCTCCGGCGTGGTGGGATTACCGGTGGCGGCCGCAATGCGCGCGGCCAATTCGACGAAGCGCACCCGCACTGCCTGGGCGTCGAGCGGCTGGCGGCCGTCGGCGCCGAACAAATGCGGGAAGTGCTCGGGCTGAATCTTGCCGAGCATGACATTGCAGTCGGTCACCGCGAGCGGACCGCCACGGCGGTAGCTGGCCGGCCCCGGGTTGGCGCCGGCGCTGTCGGGGCCCACGCGGTAGCGGCTGCCGTCGAAGTGCAGCACCGAGCCGCCGCCGGCAGCGACCGTGTGGATGCTCATCATCGGTGCGCGCATGCGCACGCCGGCCACCTGGGTGTCGAACACGCGCTCGAACTCGCCGGAAAAATGCGAGACGTCGGTGGACGTGCCGCCCATGTCGAAGCCGATCACCTTGTCGAAACCGGCCAGCTGGCTGGCGCGCACCATGCCGACGATGCCGCCGGCCGGGCCACTGAGGATGCTGTCCTTGCCCTGGAAGGCGCGCGCATCGGTCAGGCCCCCGGACGACTGCATGAACTGCAAATTCACACCAGGCAGCTCGTACGCCACCAGGTCCACGTAGCGGCGCAGGATCGGCGACAGGTAGGCATCGACCACGGTGGTGTCGCCGCGCGCGACCAGCTTCATCAACGGGCTGGCCTGGTGCGAGACCGAGACCTGGGTGTAGCCGATGTCGCGCGCGGCGTCGGCCACGCGATTCTCGTGCGCGTGGTAACGGTAGCCGTGCATGAAAACGATGGCCAGCGAACGCAGGCCCTTGTCGTACGCCGACTGCAACGCCGCGCGGGCGCCGGCCAGGTCGAGCGGCACCACGGTGTCGCCGTGGGCGCCCATGCGTTCGTCGATTTCGATGACGTCGGTGTACAGCAGTTCGGGCAGGACGATGTGGCGGTCGAACAGGCGCGGGCGGTTCTGGTAGGCAATACGCAGCGCGTCGCCGAAGCCGCGCGTGATGGCCAGCGCGGTCGGCTCGCCCTTGCGCTCGAGCAGCGCGTTGGTGGCGACCGTGGTGCCCATCTTGACGGCGCCAATGCGTTCGACCGGGATGGCTTCATGCGCCGCCACGCCCATCAACTGGCGGATGCCGGCGATCGCGGCATCGGCATAATGTTCAGGATTTTCGGAAAGCAACTTCAGGGTGCGCAGTTGGCCATCGGACGCCAGCGCCACGATGTCGGTGAAAGTGCCGCCCCGGTCGATCCAGAATTGCCAGTCCATGCATGCCTCGTAGCTTTCGGTGAAGCGGCTATTGTAGTGCGTGTGGCGTCCGCCACTCAACACGGCTGGCAACACGGCTGGCACGAGCGCCAATGTTAAGATGGCGGCATGAAGCCACTTTACCGCAGCGCCGACATCCGCGCCATCGAACACGCAGCCGCAGCAGAGCTGCCAGAGGGTGAGTTGATGCGGCGCGCGGGGCGGGCTGCGGCCGCTGCTGCGCAACGCCTGCTGTCATCCGCAGCGCCTCATCCAGGCCCGGCGGATACCTTTCCTGACCGGGCGCCGGCGCTGCAGCGGTTACAGGTGCGGGTGCTGGTGCTGGCGGGCCCCGGCAACAATGGCGGCGACGCGCTGGAAGCGGCGGCGCACCTGGCCGACGCCGGGATTTCGGTGACAGTGCTGCACAGCCGGCCCGGTAATGCGCAGTCGCCGGAACGGGCAGCAGCATGGCGGCGGGCCGCCGACAGCAGCGCGCGCTTTGAAGAGCTGTCGGCGCCTGCCGTGCAGACGGGCGACTGGCAACTGGTGATCGATGGCCTGTTCGGCATCGGCCTGGCGCGGCCCATCGGCGGTGCACTGCGCGCGCTGGTGGAGGCCGTCAACCAGCTGCCCTGCCCGGTCCTGGCGCTGGACGTGCCCAGCGGCCTCGATGCGGACACCGGCGCCATCGTCGGCCCGGACGGCATCGCGCTGCGCGCCAGCCACACCATCACGTTCATCGGCGACAAGCCGGGCCTGCATACCAACGAGGGCCGCGACCATGCCGGCATCGTCGAGGTGGCGCACCTGGACATCGACCCGGCGCTGTTGCCGACCGCTGAGCTGCAGTTGAACCGCCTGGAATTATTCGCCCGCCATTTACACGCACGACGCCACAGCGGCCACAAGGGCACTTACGGCAACGTCGCCGTGATTGGCGGCGCCACCGGCATGCGCGGCGCGCCGATCCTGTCTGCGCGCGCCGCGCTGCATGCCGGCGCCGGCCGCGTGTACGTGCTGTTTCCCGAAGATCCGCTGCCAGCCGACAGCGGCCAGCCCGAACTGATGTGCCGCCTGGCCGAAGGCTACGACTTCGGGCAAGCCACGCTGGCCATCGGCCCCGGCCTCGGCGACTCGGCCACGGCCGCCGATTTGCTGGCGCGCGCCATCGCCAGCCAGGGCCCCCTGCTGGTCGATGCCGACGCCCTCAACCTGCTGGCGCACACCCCGGCCTTGCAACGCGCGCTGGCCAGCCGTGGCGCAACCGCCGAGCCGACGCAGCACGCGCTGCAAGCGGCGCGGTTGCTGGACGCTAGCGCAACCGCCGTGCTGACGCCCCATCCACTGGAAGCGGCGCGGTTGCTGGGTTTAAGCGTCGCCGCCGTGCAGGCCGACCGGGTGGCGGCAGCGCGCACCCTGGCCGCGCGCTTGCAGGCAGTGGTGGTATTGAAAGGTTCGGGCACCGTCATCGCCGCGCCCGGTGGCGACTGCGTGATCAACCCCACCGGCAACCCGGCGCTGGCAACGGCCGGCACCGGCGACGTGTTGTCGGGCCTGTGCGCCGCCCTGCTGGCGCAGGGCTGTCCGCCGTGGCCGGCAGCGCTGGCGGCTGTGTGGCTGCACGGCGCGGCAGCGGACGAATTGGCGGCCAGTGGCGTCGGACCGATCGGCATGACTGCCGGCGAGCTGATACCGGCGATCCGCGCTGGCATCAACCGGCTGGCGCGACTGAACCTGGTCCGATAACAGACGCCCTGAGGCCCTCTGCCTGAACGGATGCCGCACCGCTGAGGTCTGCCCCCAATGCCGTCAATTAGGAACAGTCATTCTGCATCGGCGCGCAGGCGATAATACATGCCGAGCATATGATCACGCGCTCTATGGATTCCCGCCTGCGCGGGAATGACGACTCATCGGTTGCGGTTAAAACGCTTAATTTGGCGGCACTCGTTTAACCCGGTGCGAGACCCAGCCAGCCGACCAGGGCGCAAGCAAGCACCACCACCCACGGCTGCAGCTTCCACCAGGTTAAAGCGGCCAGTGCGGCCAAGGCCAGTGCCAGGTCGCGCCAGCCGAGTATGGCGCTGGTCCACACCGGGTGGTACAGCGCGGCCAGAAGCACCCCGACAACGGCCGCGTTCATGCCAGCCAGCGCAGCCTGGGCGCGGCGGTTTTTCCTCAGCGACTGCCAGAACGGCAAGGCGCCGGCCAGCAGCAGGAACGAGGGCAAAAAAATCGCCAGCAGGCAGATCGCGCCGCCCAGCCAACCGGACGGCGCCACCGTCATCGACGCGCCCAGAAACGCGGCAAACGTGAACAGCGGTCCCGGCACCGCCTGCGCTGCGCCGTAGCCGGCCAGGAAAGCCTGGTTGCCCACCCAGCCGCTCGGCACCACCTCCGCTTGCAACAGCGGCAATACCACGTGGCCGCCGCCGAACACCAGCGCACCGCTGCGGTAGAAGGCATCGACCATCGCCAACGGCTGGCCCGGCAGCCAGTGCACCGCCACCGGCAAGCCGATTAACAGCGCAAAGAACAGCGCCAGCCAGCAGGCGCCGGCGCGGCGGCTGATCGTGACCGGGAGAATGTCGACAGCAGCGACCGCGCCTGGCCGCAACAGCAGCAGCCCGATCACGCCCGCCGCAGCGATCACGCCCACCTGCGCCCACGCCGAAGGCCCCAGCAGCACGCCACCGGCAGCAGCGACCATCAGCAGCACGCGCGGCAGGTCGGTGCACAGCTTGCGCCCCATGCCCCACACCGCTTGCGCCACCACGGCCACCGCCACCACTTTCAGGCCATGCACCGCGCCTGCCGGAAACAGGTCGCCATGGCTGGCCAGGCCCAGCGCAAACACGATCAGGAGGATGGCCGAGGGCAGCGTAAAGCCGGCCCAGGCCGCCAACGCGCCAGCGTAGCCGGCGCGCGACAAGCCCAGCGCCATGCCCACCTGGCTGCTGGCGGGACCGGGCAGGAACTGGCACAGCGCCACCAGGTCGGCATAGCCAGCTTCGGTCAGCCAGCGCCGCCGGGTGACGAATTCATCGCGAAAATAGCCAAGGTGGGCGATGGGGCCGCCGAACGACGTCAGCCCCAGGCGCAAAAAGATCAAAAAAACGCGCCACGGGTGGCGCGCATCGTTCAACGGCGCACCAGGTCGGCTTCGATGGCTTTCAGGAAGGCGCGCTGCGACCATTCGAGGTCATTGACCACGATGGCCGGCGTGTAGAACGTGGCGGCGCTGCGCGGCCGGTTGACCACCACCTTGGACGGCACGATCACCGACGCCAGGCCCGACTTGAGCGGCTCGAGACGGATGCCGGTGTACGACGAATCGGCCGCGCTGGGCGCCCCGATCAACCTGGTATTGGAAAACAGCGAGAACACGTCGAGCGCTTCGAGGCAGGCGCCGGTGCACTGGCCCGGCACCACCACGTACACCGGCTTGGTAAACGGCGCCGGATCGCCGGGCAGGTTTTCGGCGCGGTCGCTGTCACTCACCGGGGCCCGGCGCGCCGGATCGGGATAGAATTTTTCATCGCGCGACTGCGCCGCCAGCATGCCTTGCGCAATTGCGGCCGGATCGTAACCAAGCGCGCTGCGCTCCTTGTCTGTCAACTGCGCCGACTCGAACGAGGTGTAGGCGATATTGCCGAACGACGCACGCCACATCACCGCCTGCCGCGCCTGCGCCACCTTGAGGCGGCGGTTGACGCGCGACTCGCCCCACAGCGCGCGCGCCAGGTTCATGGCCCAGACCGCGTCGCCACCCTGGTTGCCGCGCAGGTCGATCACCACGGCGTTGGCGTCGAGGTAACGCTGGCGATTGGCCTGCACCTCGGCCAGCATGGCGACGTAGGCTGCGCGCTCGGTGTCGTTGGGCTGGAACGTGGGCAGCGCGAACCAGTGCAGGCCGTAGCGCGGCGTGCTCACGCCGGGCGGTTGGGTGACGCCGTTGAAACTGTCGTCGCGCAGGCGCTGAGCCGCCTCGTCCATCGGGCGCCAGCTGAGCGTGAGGCGCGACTCGCGCCCCTCGTCGATGAAGATGCACTGCACCGGCAAGGTGATGAATGGATTGCCCTGGTCGATGAATACGTCGGGGGCAAACGACCACCATGGGCCGGTGCCGCCGCTGCGCTGGCCGAAGCCGAACACATTGGTCTCCACCAGTTGCGCAATCGGTTTGCCATCGCAGTCGGCAATGCGCGCGCCCACGGCCGGGCCGCCGGGGGTGGTGGCGGCCACGAACATATTGTCGCCACGCCACGCAGTAATAAAGCCGGGCCAGCGCGGCGGCGCTGGCGGCATGTCCTTGAGCACCACGCCGGCACGGCCATCGCCAAGCAGGGCGTTAAAGTGCTGCAACGCTGCCGCATAACCGGCGCCGTCGCGCACTTTCGAAGCCAGCAACTGGGCGCCTTCGCGCGCTTTTTCAAGGTTGCCGGCAAAGTCGGGGTTGGCGGGATCGACCGTGCCCGGGTGATCGTCCAGCGTGACCAGGTAGGCCGCTTCGACATCGGCAACGGCAGCCTGCCGCCACTGCTCGGCGGACATGGTGGGCGCTGCGGCCGGCGCGGCCGGGGAACGCAGGGCCGGCGCCTGCGCATACGCGCCCGCCATGGTCACTGCCAGCCAGGAGCAAACGCCGAAACTGCGCGCGGATTTTTTAACGGATGCGATCGACATATGGACTCCCCTGCTCAGACCAGCCGCCCGGCGGCAATCGTGATCGTGCGGCCGCAACGCGCGGCCATCGACTGATCGTGGGTGACCAGCACCAGGGTGGAACCGTGCTGGCGGTTCAGTTCGAACATCAGCTGGATCACCGCTTCGCCGGTGGCGGCATCAAGGCTGCCGGTCGGTTCGTCGGCAAACAGCAGCGGCGGCTCGCTGACGAAAGCGCGGGCCAGCGCCACGCGCTGCTGTTCGCCACCGGACAGGTACTTGGGGTAATGCTTGAGCCTCGATGACAGGCCCACGCGATCGAGCATGGCTGCGGCTTTTTCGCGCGCACCGGCCACGCCGGCCAGTTCGAGCGGCAACATGACGTTTTCCACGGCAGTCAGGTGCGCCAGCAACTGGAACGACTGGAACACGAAACCGAGCTTTTCCTTGCGCAGCGCGGCGCGGCCGTCTTCATCGAGCGCGTAGATATCGACGCCGTCGAGGATGACCTTGCCGGCGCTGGGGGTATCGAGTCCGGCCAGCAGTCCCAGCAAAGTGGACTTGCCGGAACCGGAGGCGCCCACGATGGCAAGCGTCTCCGCCCGTTGCACGGTAAAATCCACCTCATGCAGGATCGTCAGTTCGCCACTGGCATCGGCCACCCGCTTGGCGAGGCCGCTGACGACGATGGCGGCCTGGTTGGCCGTCACGCTGGTGGCGGCTTGGGCTGCATTGAATCCGGGACCATCCGGCACGAAATTGGAAGACGCTTTAGGGAAATCAGGCATGCGCAATATGGTAATGAAGTTTGCAAAGAAGCTCAGTGTACACGCAGCAGCCGCCCTGCTGATGGCAGCTGCATCGGCGAGCGCTTATTCTGCACCAAAAACAGTCCTCGTGCTGGGCGACAGCCTCTCTGCGGAATACGGCCTGGCCCGGGGTACCGGCTGGGTGGCGTTGGCAGAAAAGAAAGTCAAGGCGCAGAAGCTCGATGCCGAGATCGTCAACGCCAGCGTCAGCGGCGAGACCACCAGCGGCGGCCGCTCACGCCTGCCCGCGCTGCTGACCAAACACAAGCCGGGGCTGGTCGTGATCGAGCTGGGCGCCAACGACGGCCTGCGCGGTTTGCCGGTGGCGGCGGCGCAGGCGAACCTCAAGGCCATGGCCGAGGCAGCCGGCCAGGCCGGCGCCAAGGTGATGCTGGTCGGCATCCGCATCCCGCCCAACTATGGCCGCGATTATTCGGAAAAATTCTATGCCATGTACGGCATCCTGAGCCGCGAGCTGAAGGCGCCGCTGGTGCCATTCATGCTCGAAGGCGTGGCCGAGAAAACCGAATTGTTCCAGCCCGACCGCCTGCATCCGCTGGCGGCGGCGCACCCCACCATCCTCAACAATATCTGGCCCGTGCTGGAAAAATCGATCAAGGCAAAATGAAATATCCAGAAGTACTCGGCATCGCCGATGTCCTGCCCCAGCTCGCCAGCTTCGACGCCATCATCGACGCCCGCAGTCCGGGCGAATACGCGCAGGACCACCTGCCCGGCGCCATCAATGCGCCGGTGCTCGACGATGAGCAGCGCATCCGCATCGGCACCATGTACAAGCAGATCGGCTCGTTCGAAGCCAAGAAGCTGGGCGCGGTGCTGGTGGCAAAGAACATTGCCAGCCATATCGAACAACTGTGGCTGGACCAGCCGCGCGAATGGCGGCCGCTGGTCTATTGCTGGCGCGGCGGCAACCGCAGCGGCTCGATGGCCCACATCCTGTCCAAGGTAGGCTGGCCGGTGGTGCAGCTGGACGGCGGCTACAAGGCCTTCCGTGCCGAAGTGAACGCCGACCTCGAGATAGCGCCGCCGCTGCGCTTCAAGGTGATCTGCGGCACTACCGGCAGCGGCAAGAGCCGCTTGCTGGAGGTCCTGGCCGCACAAGGTGCGCAGGTACTGGACCTGGAACAGCTGGCCGCGCATCGCGGCTCGGTGCTGGGCAACCTGCCCAGCCAGCCGCAGCCGAGCCAGAAAGCGTTCGAGACACGTATCTGGGACTGCCTGCGCCACTGCGACCCGGCGCTGCCGGTGTTCGTGGAATCGGAAAGCAAAAAGGTCGGCAACCTGCGCGTGCCGGCCGCCCTGATGGACACCATGCGCAGCGCCGACTGCATCGCGCTCACATTAAGCCGCGCCGACCGCGTGCGGCTGCTGATGGAAGACTACGCGCATTTCCTGGTCAGCCCGGCCACCCTGAACGCCCAACTCGAGCACCTGGCAGCGCTGCACGGCAAGGAAAAGATTCGCCGCTGGCAAGCGATGAGCGAGAGCGGCGCGATGCCGCAGCTGGTCGATGAACTGTTGGCCGAACACTATGACCCCGCTTACCTGCGCTCGATCGACCGCAATTTCGTGCGGTATGGGCAGGCAATGCCGCTCGAGCTTGGCGACATCGGCGCGGACGATTTCCTCGCTGGCGCGCGCTGGCTGATGGCTTCGGTGCGCTAGCTCATCCCCTCCCCCACGCTGCGATAAATCACCGCTACCACGTGGGGTCGGACCCGGTACCGGGTCCGACCCCGGATGGCTCTGCGGGTTTAATACGTGCAAAAAAAAGCCGCGTATCGAACGCGGCTTTTTCGTTTCTAACGTATTACTCTTTAACTTCGGTCACCGTCGTGGTGGTGATCGGTTTCAGGATCTTGACCTTGGCGCGCTGCTTGAGCAGTTCGATGTATTCGTACATCTCTTGCTGGGCCAGGATGGTACCGATCTGCTCGGCTTCCTGCTTGCGACGCTCGGCGTCCTGCTCGGCAGGCTGTTGCACCTTGCCAATGCGATACACGCCATAACCCATGCCTGGCAACTCCACGCCCACGTAGGCTGGCAGCTTGCTGGTGTCGGCTTTCATCACGTCTTGCAAGGCTACGCCATTCAGGCCTTCCGGCTTGCTGCGCGAGACCAGCTTGGCAGGGCCGAAACCGGTGGCGTCGCCAGCTTTTCTGGCAGCAGCGAGTTTCTCGGCGCCGGCTTTCATCGCCAGCTTCGATGCTTCTTCCATGGTCACGCGCTGGCGGATCGCCGCGTCCACTTCGGCCAGCGGACGCTTGGTCGCAGGCTTGAACTCGACGATACGGCCGGCTACCAGGGTGCTTGGCGCCACTTCGATCGCTTCGGTGTTGGTCTTCTTGGTGATCGAGTCATTCGAGAACAACGCGGTGAGGAACTTGGCGTTGTTGTACGGCGCAGGACCGGCTTGCGGCGACGGCGTGCGCGAGATGTTGCTGGCAGTCTCGATCTTCAGACCCAGCTTGTCGGCGGCCGGCTTCAGGCTGTCTGACTGCTCATACACGGTGTTGGTGAACGCTTCGGCCATTTCCGAGTATTTTTTCGACGCTTGCGCGGTTTTCAGTGCTTCGGCCACTTCGGTCTTGACCGAGTCCAGCGGCTTGACCACCGCAGGTTTCAGTTCCGTCACGGTCAGCACATGGAAACCGTAGTCCGACTGCACCGGATCGCTGATCTCGCCCTGCTTGAGCTTCATGACCACCGCTTCGAGCGCTGGCGCCGGCAGGCTGCCCTTGGTCACCAGGCCCAGGTCGCCGCCCTCTTCCGACGATGGATCTTCGGACTTGGCTTTGGCGATCTTGGCGAAATCGGCTGGCGCTTTGCGCACTTCGGCGGCAATCGCTACGGCCTTGGCCTTGGCGGCTGCGACGTCGGCAGCGCTGGCGCCTTTTTTCAGTGCGACCAGGATGTGGGCGGCACGGCGGGTTTCCGGCGTGGTGAACGCGGCCGGGTTGGCTTCGTAATACTTGGCGATGTCGGCATCGGTGACTTTTACCTGGCTCAGCACGGCTTCGTTGTTGAGCACCACGTATTCGATCTTGGCCTGCTCGGGAATTTCGAAGAACTTGCTGTTCTTGTCGTAGAAGGCCTTGACCATGGCATCGGTCACTTTGACCTGCGGCACGAAATCGGTGATCGGCAGCATCAGTTCCTGCACTTCACGCTCTTGCGAACCGATGTTCGACAGCGTGGTGGCGACCGTGCGCGGCGCAAAACCGGTATTCTGCACGGCGCCGCCCAGCTGCTGCAGCGCCATGTCGCGGCGCATGCGCGCATCGTTCATGGCTGGCGTGAGACCTTGCGACGCCAGGATGGCCTTGTAGCGCTCCATGTCGAAGTTGGCGGCGCCGCCGAACAGGTCCATGATCGCGCGCTGCAATTGCGGGTCGCTGATGGTCAGGTTGGAACGGATGACTTCGGCGCCAATGGCGCGCTCGGCGATCAGTTGGTCGAGGATGTTTTGCTTGAACTCGGGCGTGTCGAACATTTTCTGGTCGAACTGCGCACCCATGCGCTGGCGATAGCTGTCGAGCTGGTTACGCAGGGCATTGTCAAATTCTTGCTGGGTCAGCGGTTGACCGCCGACCTTGGCGATGGTGGTCGCATCGTCGCCAAAACCTTTGTAGCTTTCGAGACCGACTAAGGCAAACGACGGGACGATGATGATCGCCAGGAGAATCTGCATCAAACGTTGATGATTACGAATAAATTCAAACATGGTCAGCCAATTCCGATTGATAGGGACTTGCACATACAAAAATGGCGAACTCGCGTCCGCCAACTCCACGGGATTTTACAGCGCACACACCTCTATAGCAAGGGTAATCATGGCAGCTTGCTATGGGCTGGATTGGGCCGCTTGCCTCAAAACCGTCATTCCCGCAAAAGCGGCAATCCATGCTGAGCGTGCTAATCAAGCGGCCCATGGATCCCCGCGTGCGCGACGATGACGGATTAAGCGATAACGTTATAAACTCGGTATTCAACTCGCCGATTAATTGAGCACAAAAGAAAAACCCCGCAGCTATTACTAGCTGCGGGGTATCTTGTTCTTGGCGGAGCGGACGGGACTCGAACCCGCGACCCCCGGCGTGACAGGCCGGTATTCTAACCAACTGAACTACCGCTCCAGCAAACTTACTAGGTGCAACATTGTACTACAAGGCACTACATTTTGCAAACCCTGGTGGGCGGTGAGAGGCTCGAACTCCCGACCTAAGCCTTGTAAGGGCTCCGCTCTACCAACTGAGCTAACCGCCCCAGATTTGCTATGGCAAACAGTTAATTTAACCTTAGCTGCCCACCGAAGTCCGTTAGTTTACAGCATCTTTCAAAGCTTTGCCAGCTTTAAATTTAGGAACTTTTGCTGCTTCGATGGTGATCTCTTCCTTGGTGCGCGGGTTGCGGCCGGTACGGGCAGCGCGTTCGCTCACGGAGAAGGTACCGAAGCCGACCAGGGTCACGCTGTCGTTCTTTTGCAGGGTGGTGGTCACGCCGTCGATTACGGCATCCAGCGCGCGCGCAGCAGCAGCTTTCGAGATATCAGCGGAAGTGGCGATATGGTCGATCAATTCAGTCTTATTCAAAGCAGTTCCCCGTCACATAAGTTATAACATTTAGCCCGTCGATTTATTGGTCAATTCAACCAGTCATTCGCGGCCGAGAAAAATCTCAGGCCGTATTAAACAAGCCAGCGTGTACCCCTGTCAAGGTTGGCACTGTAGAAAAGTAGGTGAAAATAAAAAACAGGCGCCATAAAAGCGCCTGTTTTGGTAAAACGTGATACTAAAAACGAATAAGTGTTAGTGCTTTACCACTTCCGTTTGGCCGTCCGGTTTGGCGGCAGCGGCTGCCACCGCTTCCACCGGCGCGGTTTCCGTCAACGGTTCAGGCTGGCGTTCCAAGGCCACTTCGAGCACCTTGTCGATCCAGCGTACCGGAACGATTTCCAGCTTGTTCTTGACGTTGTCCGGAATGTCGGCCAAGTCCTTGACGTTCTGCTCGGGGATCAGCACGGTCTTGATGCCACCGCGCTGGGCCGCCAGCAGTTTTTCTTTCAGGCCACCGATCGGCAACACTTCGCCGCGCAGGGTGATCTCGCCCGTCATGGCCACGTCGGCACGCACCGGAATGCCCGTAAACACCGACACCATCGCCACCGTCATCGCCGCGCCGGCCGAAGGACCGTCTTTCGGCGTTGCGCCTTCCGGCACGTGGATGTGGATGTCGCTCTTCTCGAACACTTCGTTCTTGATCCCGAGGCGATTGGCACGGCTACGCACCACGGTGCGGGCCGCTTCGATCGACTCCTTCATCACGTCGCCCAAAGTACCGGTACGAATCACGCCGCCTTTACCAGGCATCGACACGGCTTCGATGGTCAGCAAGTCGCCGCCCACTTCGGTCCATGCCAGTCCAACCACCTGGCCGATCTGGTTTTCTTTCTCGGCCACGCCAAAATCGTAGCGGCGCACGCCCAGGAACTTGTCCAGGTTTTTCGGCGTGACCAGCACTTTTTTGTCGGACCTTTTCAGCAGCAGCATCTTGACGACCTTGCGGCAGATCTTCGAGATTTCGCGTTCCAGCGAACGCACCCCGGCTTCACGGCTGTAGTAGCGGATGATGTCGCGCAGCGTCGCTTCGGAGACCGAAATCTCTTCTTCCTTCAGGCCGTTGTTCTTGATCTGCTTGGGCAGCAGGTAACGCATGGCGATATTGGTCTTTTCGTCCTCGGTGTAACCCGACAGGCGGATCACTTCCATGCGGTCGAGCAGCGCCGGCGGAATGTTGTACGAGTTCGACGTTGCCACGAACATCACGTCCGACAGGTCGAAGTCCACTTCGATGTAGTGGTCCGAGAACGTGTGGTTCTGTTCAGGGTCCAGCACCTCGAGCAGGGCCGACGACGGATCGCCACGGAAATCGGCGCCCATCTTGTCGATCTCGTCGAGCAGGAACAACGGGTTGCGCACGCCGACTTTCGACAGCGATTGCAGCACCTTGCCCGGCATCGAGCCGATGTAGGTACGACGGTGACCACGGATCTCGGCCTCGTCGCGCACGCCACCCAGGGCCATGCGCACGAACTTGCGGTTCGTGGCGCGGGCGATGGACTGGCCCAGCGAGGTTTTACCCACGCCCGGAGGACCAACGAAGCACAGGATCGGTGCTTTCAGTTTGTCCACGCGCTGTTGCACCGCGAGGTATTCCAGGATGCGTTCCTTGACCTTGTCCAGGCCATAGTGTTCGCCCTCGAGTACTTTTTCGGCGTTCGACAGGTCGTTGTTGACCTTGGACTTTTTCTTCCATGGCAAGCTCACCAGCGTGTCGATGTAATTGCGCACGACAGTCGCTTCGGCCGACATCGGCGACATCAGCTTGAGCTTTTTCAGTTCTGCAGTGGCCTTGTCCAACGCTTCTTTCGGCATCTTGGCCAGCGCGACTTTTTTCTCGAGTTCGTCGAGGTCGGCGCCATCTTCGCCCTCGCCCAGTTCCTTCTGGATGGCTTTGACTTGCTCGTTCAGGTAGTACTCGCGCTGCGATTTTTCCATTTGGCGCTTGACGCGGCCACGGATGCGCTTTTCAACCTGCAGAATGTCCAGTTCGCCTTCGAGCTGGCCCAGCAGGTGCTCGAGGCGCTTGGCGACGCTGAAGATTTCCAGTATCACTTGCTTCTGCTCGAGCTTTAGCGGCAGGTGCGCGGCAACGGTGTCGGCCAGGCGGCCGGCGTCGTCGATGCCCGACAGCGAGGCCAGGATCTCCGGTGGAATTTTCTTGTTCAGTTTGACGTACTGGTCGAACTGCTGAACGATGGCGCGGCGCATCGCTTCGATTTCCGAATCGTCGCCCAGCTCGGAGTCGAGCGGCGTCAGGTCGGCCACGAAGTGCGTTGGCGTATCGGTGATCTTGTTGATGCGTGCGCGCTGGGCGCCTTCGACCAGTACCTTGACGGTGCCGTCAGGCAGCTTGAGCATTTGCAGAATATTGGCCACGCAGCCGATTTCATAGATATCGGAAGCGGAAGGTTCATCCTTGGCGGCCGCTTTTTGCGCGGCAAGCATGATGCTCTTGCCCTGCTCCATTGCGGCTTCCAGCGCCTTGATCGATTTCGGGCGTCCTACGAACAGCGGTATCACCATATGCGGAAAAACGACGACGTCCCGCAACGGCAATAACGGCAGTTGAGTTTGCTCTGTTAATTTGGAAGTTGTCATGGCGTACCTTATGTGAAAGCGTAAAGATGATGTGGCGATGGTCCGCCCAATCACAAGACCGAACTACAAGAAATAATACTATGGATGAAAGAATATTGCCCACAGCGGTACTTGCATTGCAGTCACGCTGAAAATCCAATTAAAAAAGCCACGCGCAACAGCTGCTGTCACGCGTGGCTTTTCGATGGAAGCCTGCTCTGTTCTTGATTTAAATTGTACCGCCTGACCCGGAGGATGAGAAAAGATTTTTACATCGATCCGGGATAAGTGTGCACCTCTTAATTAATTCTCACCAGAGGCTTTTGCCTGCTCCTGGTAAATTAATAAAGGTTTGGCGCCGCTGGTAATGGTATTTTCATCAATAACCACTTTTACGACATTGGTTTCATTCGGCAGCTCGTACATGGTGTCGAGCAGCGCGTGTTCCAGGATCGAACGCAAGCCACGGGCGCCGGTCTTGCGCGCCAGGGCTTTCTTGGCGATCGCGTGCAAGGCGGCCGGACGAATTTCCAGCTCGGCGCCTTCCATGTCGAGCAGCTTGGCGTACTGCTTGACCAGCGCGTTCTTCGGCTCCACCAGGATCTGGATCAGCGCTTCTTCGGTCAGCTCGGCCAGGGTGGCGACCACCGGCAGACGGCCAACGAGTTCCGGGATCAGGCCGAACTTGATCAGGTCTTCCGGTTCCGCGTCGAGCATCACTTCGCTGTTGCTGCGCTCTTTCTTGCTCTTGACGCTGGCCGAGAAGCCGATGCCCGATTTTTCCGAGCGGTTCGAGATCACTTTGGCCAGGCCGTCGAACGCGCCGCCGCAAATGAACATGATGTTGGTGGTGTCGATCTGCACGAAGTCCTGGTTAGGATGCTTGCGCCCGCCTTGTGGCGGTACCGAGGCCATGGTGCCCTCGATCAGTTTCAACAGCGCCTGCTGCACGCCCTCGCCCGACACGTCGCGGGTGATCGAAGGATTGTCCGACTTGCGCGAAATCTTGTCGATCTCGTCGATATAGACGATGCCGCGCTGGGCTTTCTCGACATCGTAGTTGCAGCTTTGCAGCAGCTTCTGGATGATGTTCTCGACGTCTTCACCGACGTAACCGGCTTCGGTCAGGGTGGTCGCATCGGCAATCACGAACGGCACGTTGAGCATGCGCGCCAGGGTTTGCGCCAGCAGGGTTTTACCGGAACCGGTCGGACCGACCAGCAAGATGTTGCTCTTGGCCAGTTCGATATCGTCTTTTTTGCCCAGGTGCTTGAGGCGCTTGTAGTGGTTGTACACCGCCACCGACAGGATGCGCTTGGCGGTCTGCTGGCCGATCACGTACTGGTCGAGCAAGTCCTTGATTTCGTTCGGCGTCGGCAGGTCCGACTTGGCGCCGGTCACCGATTCCACGGCCGACGTTTCGTCGCGGATGATGTCGTTGCACAGGTCGATGCACTCGTCGCAGATGAACACCGACGGGCCGGCGATCAATTTCTTTACCTCGTGCTGGCTCTTGCCGCAAAACGAGCAGTACAGTAATTTTTCGCCGCTGGAGGATTTTTTGTCTGACATGGGGCAGTTTTCTCTAGTTACAGGATGCAAGCGTGAATGCAGAAATGTCCGCTAAGCCACATGCTACCCGAAATAAAAACGAAACGCCCGAACGTTTGATCGCCCGGGCGTTTCATGGCAATTCGTCAGCAATCGCACGGGTGGGTCACCCGTGCTTAAAGCCCATACTTCAAGCCCGCAGATCAGGCACGGTTGGTCAGCACCTGGTCGATGATGCCGTACTCTACCGCTTCTTCGGCCGACATGAAACGGTCGCGATCGGTGTCTTTGGCCACCTGCTCGATCGATTGACCGGTACGGTCAGCCATGATCGAGTTCAGGCGATGGCGCAGGTACAGGATTTCCTTGGCCTGGATTTCGATATCCGAAGCCATGCCTTGCGAACCACCGGACGGCTGGTGAATCATCACGCGCGAGTTAGGCAGCGAGAAACGCTTGCCCTTGGCGCCGGCGGCCAGCAGGAACGCGCCCATGGACGCGGCGATGCCGGTGCACAAGGTCGACACTTCTGGCTTGATGAATTGCATGGTGTCGAAAATCGCCAGGCCGGCCGAAACGGAACCGCCAGGGGAATTGATGTACAGCGAGATGTCCTTGTCCGGATTTTCGCTTTCCAGGAACAGCAGCTGTGCCACGATCAGGTTGGCCATCTGGTCGTTGACGGGGCCAACCAGGAAGATCACGCGCTCTTTGAGCAGGCGCGAGTAGATGTCGTACGAGCGCTCGCCACGGCCGCTCTGTTCGACCACCATCGGGATCAAGCCCAGGGATTGGGTATCCAGTGCAGGATTACGGCCGGGGTTACCATTATAACCAGTCATTCTTTTTCCTTGTGAAGCAGCTAAGTCCAGAGGGAGGAACGGCGGCGCTGCTCCGTCATTCCCGCGTAGGCGGGAATCCAATTTCGTTGTATCGCCACAAAATTGGGTCCCCGCCTGCGCAGGGACGACGAAGCAAGCGCCGCCGGGTGTCACTCTATTCTAGCCTAGCTGGATTACGCTTGTGCGTTGCTTCCCATCAGTTCGTCAAAGGCAATACCCTTGGACGACGTTTTCGACAGGCCCAGCACGTAGTTGACGACGTTTTCTTCCAATACAAGGGCTTCGACTTCCGCCAGACGACGACGATCGCTGTAGTAGTACTTCAGCACTTCGCGCGGGTCTTCGTAGCTTTGGGCGAAGTCTTCGATCTGCGCTTTGACTTGCTCAGGCTGGGCTTGCAGGTTGTTTTCGCCAACCAGTTGCGACAGGATCAGGCCCAGGCGTACGCGACGCTCGGCTTTGTCTGCGAACAGTTCTGGTGGGAATGGCACGTCCTTGACGTTCATGCCGCGCTGCGCCATGTCCTGGCGGGTGATTTCAGCCAGGCGCTCGGTGTCCTGGGCGATCAGCGACTGTGGCACGTCGAGGGTAGCGGTTTTCACCAGCGCATCCATCACGGCTTCCTTGTTGCGGGCTTTGACACGGCCGGCAACTTCGCGTTCCAGGTTGACCTTGATGTCTTCGCGCATTTTGGCGATGTCGCCGTCAGCTACGCCCAGAGACTTGGCGAATTCTGCGTCAACTTCCGGCAGGTGCGCCCATTCCAGTTTTTTCAGGGTGATGGTGAACGAGGCGGTTTTGCCGGCCACGTCTTTACCATGGTAGTCCTCTGGGAAAGCCAGTGGGAAGGTCTTGGCTTCGCCAACTTTCAGGCCCAGGGTGGCTGCTTCGAATTCTGGCAGCATGCGGCCTTCGCCCAGCACGAACGGGTAGTCTTCAGCTTTGCCGCCGTCGAACTCGACGCCGTCGATCGAGCCGACGAAGTCAACAGTGGCACGGTCGCCGTTGGCAGCAACTGGCTCGCCGCCGTCGCCGTGTTCGCCAGCTTCGCCCTTGGTGTGGAAGTGCACGCGCTGCTTGCGCAGGATGTCGATGGTCTTGTCGATCTCGGCGTCGGTGACCTCAGCCTTGACGGTTTCGATTTCCACGGTGGTCAGGTCGCCGACCTGCACTTCTGGATAGACTTCGAAGGTTGCATCGAAGGTCAGCACGCCCGCTGGCGACTCTTCCTTCGGCTGGATGTTCGGGTAGCCGGCAACGCGCAGTTGCGCTTCGTTTGCGGCATCGTTGAAAGCGCGGCCAACTTTATCATTGAGCACTTCGGTTTCGATCTGATAACCGAATTGTGCTGCGACCATTTTCATAGGTACTTTGCCCGGACGGAAGCCTGGCGCTTTAGCCGTTTTGGCTTGCACTTTCAGGCGCTTCTCTACTTCGGCGCGGACTTCGGTCAGCGGGAAGGAGATCGTGATACGACGTTCGAGTTTGCCCAAGGTTTCGACTGCAGTTGCCATGTAAAAATCGTCCAAAAAAATATAATACAGTTGGTGCGAGGAGGGGGACTCGAACCCCCACACCATTGCTGGCGTCAGGACCTAAACCTGGTGCGTCTACCAATTTCGCCATCCTCGCGGCATGTTTGCACAAAAGCAAAGGGCGACCCGTAAGTGAAAACGGTCGCCCTTACCCCGGTAGACTCGGGGGCTTTCAACTTCAACGCGATATTCTAACGGGTTTTTTA
Organism: Duganella phyllosphaerae; assembly: GCF_001758785.1. Lineage (GTDB taxonomy): Bacteria > Pseudomonadota > Gammaproteobacteria > Burkholderiales > Burkholderiaceae_D > Rugamonas > Rugamonas phyllosphaerae. Next base: position 79,746 of record NZ_LROM01000077.1, on the reverse strand, counting down.
GTGAAATGTGGTGTTTTTTAAACCAAGCGGATTAATGCGGCATTTTTCGCTTATCTTCACTCTTTTAACCCGCAAAACCGACCAGGGTCGGACCCCGTTCGGGGTCCGACCCTAAGCTTAGGGGGGGCTTATCGCTTTCGGGGCAACCGGTTTCTTGACCCGGAACCACGCCGCGTACAGCGCCGGCAGGAACAGCAGGGTCAATGCCGTGGCCAGAATCAACCCGCCCATGATGGCCACTGCCATCGGTCCCCAGAATACCGACCGTGACAACGGTATCATCGCCAGCGCCGCCGCAGCAGCGGTGAGGATGATCGGCCGGCAGCGGCGCACCGCCGATTCGACGATCGCGGTCCACGGATCATGGCCGGCGGCGATATCCTGCTCGATCTGGTCCACCAGGATCACCGAGTTGCGGATGATCATGCCGAACAGCGCAATGATGCCGAGATTGGCCACAAAGCCAAGCGGCCGGCCCAGCAGCAGCAAGGCCATCGCCGCCCCCGCCACGCCCAGCGGCCCGGTCAGGAACACCAGCAGCGCCCGCGAGAAACTGTGCAACTGCAACATCAACAGCGTGAAGATGATGAAGATCGCCAGCGGCAGGTTGGCCGCGATCGACGCTTCGGCCGTGCCGCTGTCGGCGGCGGCGCCCTTGACGGTGATCGCGTAACCGGCCGGCAGCGCGGCGCGCAGCTTCGCCAGTTCCGGGTCGATCTGGCCGGACACGGTAGCGCCTTGGATATGATCGCCGACGTCGGCCTGCACGGTGATCGCCCATTCGCGCCCTTCCCGCCACACTACGCCCGGTTCCCACACGAAATGCGCCCGCGCCAGCTGGCTGATCGGCACGTACTTGCCGCTGGCGGTCGGGATGTTGGTGTCGTTGAGCACGGAAATCGTGTTGCGCTCATTGATCGGCTGGCGAATCTGGATATCGATCAGGCGGATATCTTCGCGGAACTGCCCTACCGTCGTGCCGGACAGGATGGTGTTGGCGGCGCGCATCACCGTTTGCGACGTCACGCCCAGCGCGCGCATCTTGTCCTGGTCCAGGTCCAGGCGCAGCACCTTGACCGATTCGTTCCAGTTGTCGTTGACACCGATCGCGTTCGGATTGGCGCGCATGATGTCCTTGACCTGGTCGGCAATCGCGCGCACCTTGGCCACTTCGGTGCCGGTCACGCGGAACTGCACCGGGTACGGTACCGGCGGGCCGTTAGGCAACAGTTTCACCCTGCCGCGCACTTCCGGGAAGTCCTTTTCGAACACCTTGGTGATCTGCTCGCGCAAGGACGCCCGCGCGGCCAGGTCCTTCGGCAGCACGACGATTTGCGAGACGTTCGACTGCGGGAAGATCTGGTCGAGCGGCAAGTAAAAGCGCGGGCTGCCGGTGCCGACGTAGCTGGTCACACTGACCACGCCCGGCAATTTGCTCACGAAGGCTTCGAACTTTTTCACCTGCGCCTCGTTGGCGGTAAAGCTGGTGCCTTCCGGCGTCCACAGCTCAACCATCAGTTCGGGCCGGCTGGAGTCGGGGAAGAACTGCTTTTCGATGAAACTGAAGCCGTAAATGCCCAGCGCAAACACCAGCAAGGTGGCGACGATGGTGGTCTTGCGGAATTCCACGCACCAGTTGACCACGGCGCGGAAGCGGCGGAAACCGGGGGTGTCGAAAATGTCGTGATCACTATGTCCGTCCGCGTGCGGCTTTACCTTGAGCAGCAGGAAACCGAGATACGGCGTAAACGTTACCGCCACCACCCACGAAATGACCAGCGCCAGGGCATTGACGGAGAACAGCGAGAACGTGTATTCGCCGGCTGCCGACTTGGCCAGCCCGATCGGCAGAAAGCCTGCGACCGTGATCAGGGTGCCGGTCAGCATCGGGATCGCGGTGGACGTGTAGGCGAAGGTGGCCGCATCGAAGCGCGACATGCCCTCCTCCATCTTGCGCACCATCATTTCCACCGCGATGATGGCGTCGTCCACCAGCAAGCCCAGTGCAATGATCAGCGCGCCCAGCGAAATCTTGTGCAGGTCGATATCGAGCATGCGCATGAACAGGAACGTCACGGCCAGCACCAGCGGGATTGACAGCGCCACCACCAGGCCCGGCCGCACGTCGAGGCGGAACGGCTTGGTGTGCAAGCCGAGCGCGACAAAACTCACCGCCAGCACGATCAGCACCGCCTCGATCAGTGTATGGACGAACTCGCCCACCGATGCCTTGACCGCTTGCGGCTGGTCCGACACGCGCTCGAGCGTGATGCCGACCGGCAGCTTGGCCTTGATCTCGGCCACGGTCTTTTCCATGTTCTGGCCCAGCACGATGATGTTGCCGCCCTTTTCCATCGACACACCCAGGCCGATCACTTCCTTGCCGTTGAAGCGCATCTTGTCGCTCGGCGGGTCCTGGTAGGTTCGCTTGATGGTGGCAAAGTCGCCGAGGCGGAACGTGGTGCCGTTGGCGCGCAGCTCGAGCTGCTCGAGGTCTTTCGGGGTTTTCAGCGCGCCGGTCACCCGTACTTGCAGGTTGTCGGTGGGCGTGACCAGCACGCCGGTCGATTCCACGCTGTTTTGCGTGGCGATCTGGTTGGCAATGGTCTCGATCGGAATGCCGAGCTGGGCGAATTTCTTGTGCGAGAACTCGATGACCAGTTTTTCATCCTGCACGCCGAACAGCTCCACCTTGGCCACGGAAGGCACTTTGAGCAGGCGCTGGCGCACGAAGTCGGCATATTCCTTGACTTCGGCATAGTTGAAACCGTCACCCGAGAGCGCGAAGATCGAGCCATAGGTATCGCCGAACTCGTCGTTGAAGAACGGTCCCACCACGCCCGGCGGCAGGGTCCCTGCAATGTCGCCGATCTTCTTGCGCACCTGGTACCACGACGTGGGCACGTCCTTGGGCGACGTCGATTCGCGCAGCTTGAGGATGATCAGCGTCTCGCCCGGCTTGGAGTAGCTGCTGATTTCATCGATGCCAGGCGTTTCCTGGAGTTTCTTTTCCAGCTTGTCGGTGACTTGCTCGGCCATCTGCAGGGCGGTCGCGCCCGGCCACATGGCGCGCACCACCATTGCGCGGAACGTAAACGGCGGGTCCTCGTCCTGGCCCAGGTTGCTGTAGGCGAGCGCGCCGCCGATCAGCAGCACCGCCATCAGGTAGCGCGTCAGCGGGATGTGTTCGAGCGCCCAGCGCGAGAGGTTGAAGCCACCTTTCATTTGGCGGCCCCGATTGCAGGCTTGGCAGCGGCTGCCGGCGCGGCAGGAGCGGCCGGCGCAACCGGCACATCGTTACCAAGGATGGTCACCTTCTGGCCCGGCTTGAGCAGGTTGACGCCGGCGGTCACCACCGACTGGCCCGGCTTGACGCCACTGGACAACACCAGGTCGTTGCCGGCAGCGCCCGCCACGGTGACCGGCACCAGCTTGACGGCGCCGTTTTCCACCACCCACACCGAGGTGGCCGATTTTTCGTGGAACAAGGCAGTCAAAGGCACCTTGATCTGCGGCGTGGCCGTGCGCGAGGCGAATTGCACGACGGCGGTCATGCCAAGCTTGGCGTCCAGGGTATCGGGTACGGTCACCTTGGCGGTGTAGGTGCGGGTGGCCGGGTCGGCCACCGGCGAAATTTCACGGATCTTGCCAGCGACCGCGCGGCTGGGGTCGGACCACAGCCGCACCTGCACGTCGGTGACCTTGCGCAAGGTATCGACCTTGTCCTCAGGCAAACCGATAACGATTTCCTTCTCGCCGGCCTTGGCCACCTGCACCACCGGTGTGCCCGGTGAGACCACCTGCCCCACTTCGGCATCGACTTGCGTGACGACGCCGTCGACGTCGGACGTCAAGGTGGCGTAGGCGGCCTGGTTGGACTGGCCGCTGTAGAGCGCCTGCTGGGCGTCGACCGAGGCTTGCGCCGCTTTCAACGTCGATTCCTTTTCATCGAGCACGGCCTGGCTGACAAAATTCCTGGCGCGCAGTTCGCGGTAGCGCTGGGCGTCGGCCTTGGCCAGGTCACGGCTGGTTTCCGCCGAGCGCAGCGAGGCCATGGCCTGCGCCTGCGACAATTTGAGATCCTGCGGATCGAGCGCCATCAGCACCTGGCCGCGCCTGACCAGCGTACCGACATCGACTTTGCGGCTGACGATCTTGCCACCCACGCGGAATCCGAGGCGCGATTCGACCCGCGCCCGCACCTCGCCAGCAAACTCGGCATTGACATCGACATCGCTGCCGGCCAGCACCATCACCCGCACCGGGCGGATATCCTCGGTCTTTTCAACCGGCTTGGAACACGCGGACAGCGCCGCACACGCAACTACTATATAAATAGATCTCAAAGGAATAGGGCTCAAACAAACAGGGGTCAAACGGGGGAATCTGGAGGAGACCACGATACTTTCCTTTTCCTTGCTCTCAACGGCAAATTGGCACTACCATTACGGGTTAGAAATAAATGACTTTCCGTTAATTAATTATAAGCTGCGGAAACTGCTTTGCAAATGACTTTTGAGTCATCAACTCAAAAATCTGCAATAAACTGCTTTAGGCCACAACTACATGCCTGTAGAACACTACGAAAACTTCCCCGTCGCGTCGATTCTGTTACCGAAAAAGCTACGCCCCGCTGTTGAAGCGATCTACGCCTTCGCCCGCAGCGCCGACGACATTGCCGACGAAGGCGACGCCACGCCGGAACAGCGCCTGGCCGACCTGAGCGCCTACGAAGCCGCGCTCGACCGCATCGCACAGGGCGCCACCGGCCACAGTCCGCTGTTCGAGCGCCTGGCCGTGGTGGTGCGCCAGTACGACTTGCCGCTCAAGCCGATGTACGCGCTGCTGTCCGCCTTCAAGCAGGACGTGACCGTGCACCGCTACGCCACCTACGCCGACCTGCTCGACTATTGCGCGCGCTCGGCCAACCCGGTCGGCCACCTGATGTTGCACCTGTACGGCCAGGCCACCGCAGACAACCTGCGCGATTCGGACGCCATCTGCAGTGCCCTGCAACTGATCAATTTCCTGCAGGACGTGGCGATCGACCTGCACAAGGAGCGCATCTACCTGCCGCTGGAAGACCTGAACCGCTATGCGATCCTGCCCGGCGCGCTCGATGCCCCGGACTCGCGGCCACGCTGGCGCGCCATGATGAAATTCGAAGTGACCCGCGCCCGCGCGCTGATGCTGAGCGGCGCGCCGCTGGCGCTGCGCATGAAGGGGCGCATCGGTTTCGAGTTGCGCATGGTGGTGCAAGGCGGCCTGAAAATTCTCGACGAGATCGAGCGCGTGCAATACGACGTGTTCCGCCACCGGCCCAAGCTGGACCGGCGCGATTGGATCAACGTGTTCTGGTCGGCCGTCCGCATGAAGCAGAGGATGAAATCGGCCCCGTTACAGGGCGCGACACTATAAAATAGCGGCTTCGATAGGCCAACCTTGCTTTTTTATTCATGTCCCCCGACGACTACTGCCAGCAAAAGACCGCGCAAAGCGGCTCCAGTTTTTATTACAGCTTCCTGTTTCTCACGCCGGAGCGTCGTCGCGCCATTACCGCCCTGTACGCGTTTTGCCGCGAGGTGGACGATACCGTGGACGACTGCACCGACGAGTCGGTCGCCCGCATCAAGCTGGAATGGTGGCGCAAGGAAATCGCTGGCATGTATGAAGGCCGCCAGTCGCACCCGGTCACGCAAGCGCTGCAACCGCATCTCGCGGTGTACGACCTCAAGCAGGAACACGTGCAAGCCATCATCGACGGCATGGAGATGGACCTCAACCAGACCCGCTACCTCGACTACGCCGCCCTCACCCGCTACTGCTGGCACGTGGCCAGCGTGGTGGGCATCCTGTCGGCCAGTATTTTTGGCGTGACCACGCCGCAAACCTTGCAGTATGCCGAAAAGCTGGGTCATGCCTTCCAGCTCACCAACATCATCCGCGACGTGGGCGAAGATGCGCGCAAGGGCCGCATCTACCTGCCAGTGAACGAATTACAACAGTTCGGCGTCACCGCAGCCGACCTGCTCAATGCCCGCCACTCGGAAAAGTTCGAGCAGTTGATGGCGTTCCAGGTGGCGCGCGCGCAGCAAGCCTACGACGACGCGTTTGCCCTGCTGCCAAAGCAGGACCGCCGCGCCCAGCGCCCGGGCCTGATGATGGCGGCCATCTACCGCACCGTGCTCGACGAAGTGCAGGCCGACGGCTACCACGTGCTCACCCAGCGCATCTCGCTCACGCCGATCCGCAAGCTGTGGCTGGCGTGGAAGACCTATGTCCGTGGCTGAGCACGTAGCGTCCAACATCGCTGACAAGGCGCCTGACCAGCGGGCCGACAACGGCGCCGACAAACGCCTGGCACCCAAGGGCGGCAACGATGTGGGCCGGTCGGTGGCCGTCATCGGCGGTGGCTGGGCCGGCTGCACGGCGGCCGTGGAACTGGCGCGCGCCGGCTTCAAGGTCACGTTGTTCGAGGCCGCGCGCGTGCTCGGTGGCCGCGCGCGCCGCATCGAAACCGACCGCAAGCAGCTCGACAACGGCCAGCACATCCTGCTGGGCGCCTACAGCGAAACCCTGCGTGTGATGCAACTGGTCGGTGTCGATCCGGCCCAGGCGTTGCTGAACCTGCCTTTACAGATGCGTTATCCGCGCGTGGCCGGTGGCCCCGGCGGCATGGACTTCATCGCCCCGCGTTTGCCGGCGCCACTGCACCTTGCAGTGGCGCTGTTCCGCAGCCAGGGCCTGGACCGTGCCGACAAGCTGAGCTTGCTGCGCTTTTCGTCCACCGCGCGCTGGATGGACTGGCAATTACACCAGGACTGCACGGTGACCGAGCTGCTGGAACGCTACGACCAGACCGCGCGCCTGACGCGGCTGCTGTGGCGTCCGCTGTGCCTGGCGGCGCTCAACACGCCGCCGGAACGCGCTTCCGCACAAGTGTTCCTGGCCGTGCTGCGCGACAGCCTGGGAGCGCGCCGCGCTGCCTCCGACATGCTGGTGCCGCGCGTGGACCTGTCGGCCCTGATGCCCGAGGCGGCGGCGAAATATATCGAAGGCCATGGCGGCGCAGTCCGCACCGGCGCCAAGGTGCAGGCGCTGCGCTCGATCGAAGGGCGGCTGTGGCAGGCCGACATCAGCGGCGCCGCCGTTGGCGGCACCTGGAGCACTTATTTCAACGGCGTGGTCGTCGCCACCGGCCCCAACCAGGCGGCGACGTTACTGCACGGCATCGCCGATTGCGACACAGGGGCGGTTTGCGCCAGTCTCACCGCGCTCGAACCGGAAACCATCACCACCGTCTACCTGCAGTTTGCCAGCGATATCGGGCTCGATTCGCCGTTCTACGCCCTGCTCGACGATCCGGACAACCACGAATGGGGCCAGTTCGTATTCGACCGCGGCCAGCTCGACGCCAGCCAGGCCGGCTTGCTGGCGGTGGTCATCAGCGCTTCGGCCAGCGCCGCCGCCGAGCAGCAGGATTTACTGGCTGAAGCCGTGGCGGTGCAACTGGCGGTCGCGTTCCAGCGCCCCGAGCTGGGCCGGCCGCAATGGTTCAAGGTGATCACTGAAAAACGCGCCACCCACGCCAGCACGCCCGGCCTGGTGCGCCCGGCCAACGACACCGGTTTGCCGGGCCTGGCGCTGGCGGGCGACTACACCGCCGGCGCTTACCCGGCCACCATCGAATCGGCCGTGCGCAGCGGCGTGGCTGCCGCGCGCCTGCTCAATGGTGTGGAACCCTGAGCCCGCTTGACGGACTGGCGCACGGGCGTGTCGCCTGTACCGCAATTTACGCAGACTGTCACATGCCGGTGGCGCGGCTCTGCGTGCTTGCGTACAGTGCCAACATCGACAGCAACAACGATTGAACATCATGAAACCCGAGACAGCCCGCCAGTCACCACCGCCGCCGCGCCACATCCTCCGGACTGTGGGCTCGCTGGTCGGTTTGTCCTTTTTTAACCTGTTCATGGTAATTCCGGCCATGGTGTATGCGTCGCTGCTGCTGGCTGCGTACCTGTCGGCATTCAGCTGCTACATCGGCGGCGTGGCGGTGACCGCCAGCGGCCTGTCCGGGCAAAACGAACTGGCGCTGCAAGGCCCGATCCGCCAGGTGATGGCGCTGACCAATTCACACTTCGATACCCGCGAAGAGGAAGAACAGGCCATGGGCTGGAAGGTGGCGATCACCAGCCGCGGCGTGCAGGTGTTTCGCGAGCCCGAAACCAGCACTGGTGGTAATGTCGGCAATGTTGGCAATGTCGGCAACCTCGCCCCGGACGCCGGCAGCCGCAACGCCCGCATCTGGGACCGCGCCGAAGCCGTGGCCACCGGCGACATGACCATCACCACCGACTTCGACAGCGGCGCCCGCACCACCCAGACCCTGATCGGCCTCGGACTGGTGCTGGGCGGTATTGGCCTGTGCCTGGTGTGCATCGTGCTCACCCGCTACACCCTGGTCGGCATGCGCCGGTACGCGGCCATGAATATGTCGCTGTTGCGCGGACATTGAGAGGCCCACCATGCGCTCCCTGATGAAAATCGGTTTCAGCCTGCTGCTGTTCGCCTTCGTGCTGATCGGCATCAGCTACAGCTTCCTCAAGTCGTACGGCGCCGCCAACCCGGCCAGCAGCGCTGGCCGTTCGCTCTCGAGCGAGGTACGCCGCATTGACGCCATGGCGTCGGTGGTCGATATCACCGGACCGATCGACCTGGTCCTCACGCAAGGACCGGTCGCCTCGCTCAAGGTGCGTGGCGAACAGCGCTCGCTGGCCAATATCGCCACCGAGCAGGATGGCCGCGACCTGCAAATCCGCACCACCGGCATGTTGCTCAATCCGCGCCACCGCCTGCAGGTGGAGCTGGTACTGCCGCAATTGCAGGAACTGGTGGTGCGCAGCAGCGGCAACGTCAAGGTCAGCGGTTTTAATGGCGAACGCATGGACCTGCAACTGATGGGCTCGGGCGACGTGGCGTTCAACGGCCGTTATCGCAAGCTCAGCGCGGCGGTGCACGGCAGCGGCAACCTGGCGCTCAATGCCGGCAGCGGCCAGCACGTGGAACTGGAGTTGATGGGCTCGGGCCGGATTACGGCCGCCGGCAGCTGCCAGGTCATGGAGATGCAACTGGCCGGTTCCGGCACCCTCGACGCCCGCCACCTGGCGGCGGACCGGGTGGAAGTGATGCTCAAGGGATCCGGTTCGGGCCACGTGTTTGCGCGCCGCGCTGCCGAGATCGAATTGCAGGGCAGCGGCAACCTGGCCGTGTATGGCAACCCGGACCAGCGCGAGATCAACCGCAAGGGCTCGGGTTCAGTACGCTGGGAGTAGTCACGCGCCCCGGTTGTGCGGGCCGGCGAGCCAGGCCAGCACGTCGCGCCCAGCAGCCAGGCCACTGGCAAAGCACGCCGTCAGCAGGTAGCCGCCGGTCGGCGCCTCCCAGTCGACCATCTCGCCCGCCACGAACACGCCCGGTACTGCGGTGAGCATGGCGCCGTCCAACGCCTGCCACTTCACGCCGCCGGCGCTGCTGATCGCCTCGTCGAGCGGCCGTGGCCGCACCAGCCGCACCGGCAAGCGCTTGATGGCGCCGGCCAGCAGCTCGGCTTCGGCATACGATTCCTTGTCCAGGCACTCGCGCAGCAGCCCCGCTTTGACGCCCTTGAGACCGAGCCGGCTTTGCAGGTGGCTGGTCAGCGAGCGGGCGCCGCGCGGGCGCGTCACTTCATCAAGCACGCGGGCAGCCGAGAGGTCGGGCAGCAGGTCGAGGTGGATGGTGGTGTGGCCATTTGCCGCAATCTGGTCGCGCAGCGCCGCCGACAGCGCATAAATCAGGCTGCCCTCCACGCCGCCGCCAGTGATCACGAACTGGCCCTGCTTGCGGAACTCGCGCCCGTCCGCGGCCACCGAGGTGATCGCCACGGTGGTCAGCGGCTCGCCCGCGTAACGCTCACTGAAATGCGCGCTCCAGTCGACGTCGAAGCCGCAGTTGGCGGGGACCAGCGGCGCCACGTCCACCCCGCGCGCCTGCAGCAGCGGGATCCAGGCGCCGTCCGAACCAAGCCGCGCCCAGCTGCCGCCGCCCAGCGCCAGCACCACGGCGTCCGCTGTTACCTGCACCTCGCCGTCGGGCGTGTTCAGCACGAGCGCGGCGCCGTTCCAGCCGGTCCAGCGATGGCGCATGTGGAACCGCACGCCGTGCTCGCGCAGCCGATGTAACCACGCGCGCAGCAGCGGCGCCGCCTTCATATCGGTGGGGAACACGCGGCCGGACGAGCCGACGAAGGTTTCCACGCCCAGGCCATGTATCCAGGCCCGGACGGCCTCGGGGCCGAAGGCGTCGAGCAGCGGCCGCAATGGCGGCGCACCGGCGCCATAGCGCGTGACGAAATCGGCATACGGCTCGGCGTGGGTGATATTCATGCCGCCGCGCCCGGCCAGCAGGAACTTGCGGCCGACCGAGGCCATGGCGTCGTACACATCCACCTGGGCGCCGCCGCGCGCCAGGGTTTCGGCGGCCATCAGGCCCGCCGGGCCGCCGCCGATGACGGCGACGCGAAAAGGTGGCACACTAGGCTGCATGGGTTTCGATCAACAAAATAAGAAGGAGACGGTATGGGCGCATTGTTCTGGCTGAAACGCTACCTGCTGGCGGCGCTGCCGCTGTTTGCGATCCTGGCCGCTGTGGAGTGGTTCAAGGGTTCCACCGCGCCGGCAGACTACATGAGCGCCGGGCTGTGGGCGCTGGCTGCCGCCGGCCTGTTCACCTACAGCCACTGGCGCCGTTACCGGCAGGCCCTGCCGTGTGCGCGCTGCGATGATACCGGGACCGCATCCAGGAAAACCTAGCCGCCGGTCACCGGCGGAAAAAACGCCACTTCCACGCCATCGGCCACCGGTGTGGCCGCATCGCACATCACCTGGTTGCAGGCCATGCGCAGCGCCGGACTCTCCAGCGCAGCGCGCCAGTTGCCGCCGCGCGCGGCCAGGTGTGTGCGCAGGTCGCCCACGGTGGCCACGCCAGGCGGCAAGGCCAGCGACTCGGTGGACACGCCCACGGCTTCGCGCACGCTGGCAAAAAATTTAACGGTAACTGCCATCAGTGCATCAACTCGCTGAACGGGATGAACCGGACCATATCGCCTTCGGCGATGGTACGGTTGGGGGGATTGTCGATCACGCCGTCGCCCCAGACCGTGGACGTGAGCACGCCCGAACTCTGGTTGCGGAACGGTTCGAGTCCGCCGCCGGCATTGATGCGCGCGCGCAGGAACTCGTTGCGGCGGTCGGCCCTGGGCAGGTTGAAATCGGCGCGCATGGTAAACGCGCGCGGCGCCACCGGCCCCTGCACGCCTTGCAGGCGCAGGATGAACGGCCGCACGAACATCAGGAACGTGATGAAGCTCGACACCGGGTTGCCGGGCAAGCCGACGAACGCGGCCTGCCCCACCTCGCCGAACGCCAGCGGCTTGCCGGGCTTGATGGCGATCTGCCACATGGTCAGGCGCCCTTCCGCTTCCACGGCCGGCTTGATATGGTCTTCTTCGCCCACCGAGACACCGCCCGAGGTGATGATCAGGTCGTGGCCGACGGCGCTGGTGCGCAGCACGGCGCGGGTGGCGTCCAGCGTATCGGGCACGATGCCGAAATCGGTGATCTCGCAGCCGAGGTTTTCCAGCAGCGCGCGCAAGGTAAAGCGGTTGGAATTGTAGATGGCGCCGGGAGCGAGCGGCTCGCCCGGCATGGCCAGCTCGTCGCCGGTGAAGAACACGGCCACGCGCAGCTTGCGCCGCACTGGCAGTTGTGCCAGCCCGACCGAGGCGGCCAGGCCCAGCTCCTGGCTGCGCAGGCGCGCGCCAGCCGGCAGAATGGTGCTGCCGCTGGTGATGTCTTCACCGGCGCGGCGTATCCATTCGCCGGTCTTGGGCGTGTGGCGGATGGTGACGGTGTCGGGGCCGGAGACTTCGCACTGCTCCTGCATCACGACTGCATCGGCGCCAGGTGGAATCAAGGCGCCGGTGAAGATGCGCGCGGCGGTACCCGGTTGCAAAGGCTGGCCCACGTGGCCGGCAGGAATGCGCTGCGACACCTTGAGCGCGGCGTGGCCGCTGACGCAATCGGCCGCGCGCACGGCGTAGCCGTCCATTTGGGTATTGTCCTGGCCCGGCACATTCATGCCGGACACCTGCGCTTCGGCCAGCACGCGGCCGTTGGCCTCGAGCGTGGGCACGACTTCGATGTCGGCCACCGGGCGGGCGGCGGCCAGCATCTGCGCCAGCGCCTCGCCCATGGTCAGCATCGGCTTGGAAGTGGGCACGGCGCCGCTCACAGGCCGGTGTTGGCGGCGATGTAGGCTTTCATCGCCTCCACGTCGGCCTTCATGACCACGAACTTTTGCGGCAGGTCCTCGATGTTCTCGAAGCCGTCCGGGCGCTCGGCGTCTTCGCCCAGCGCGTCGAGAATGGTTTCGTTGAACTTGGCGGCCAGCGCGGTTTCCAGCACGATCATCGGCACGCCGCGTTCCAGGTGTTCGCGCGCGACCTTGATGCCGTCGGCGGTATGGGTGTCGATCACGATGCCGTAGTCGTCGGCGACGTCGCGGATGGTGTCGAGGCGGTCTTCATGGGTGGACTTGCCCGACTTGAAGCCATACCTGGCCACCAGCTTGAACTCGTCGCCATCGCTGCCCGGTTTGCCGGACAAATCGAAGCCGCCGTGAGTTTCCACCTTGTGGAACAGCGCGCGGGTGCGGTCGCCATCGCGGCCCACCAGTTCGTACACGAAGCGCTCGAAGTTGGACGCCTTGGAGATGTCCATCGACGGGCTGCTGGTGTGGTAGGTCTCCGACGACTTGCGCACGCGGTAGACGCCGGTGCGGAAGAATTCGTCGAGCACGTCGTTTTCGTTGGTGGCGGCCACCAGCTTGTCGATCGGCAGGCCCATCATGCGGGCGATGTGGCCGGCGCAGATATTGCCGAAGTTGCCCGACGGGACCGTGAACGACACCTTTTGGTCATTGGAGGTAGTCGCTTCGAGGTAGCCGCGGAAGTAGTACACCACCTGCGCCACCACGCGCGCCCAGTTGATCGAATTGACAGTGCCAATCTTGTGACGCGTCTTGAATGCCAGGTCGTTGGACACCGCCTTGACCATGTCCTGGGCGTCGTCGAACACACCTTCGATGGCGATGTTGTAGATATTGGGGTCTTGCAGGCTGAACATCTGCGCGGCCTGGAACGCACTCATTTTTTCGTGCGGCGACAGCATGAACACGCGGATGCCCTGCTTGCCGCGCATGGCGTATTCGGCCGCGCTGCCGGTGTCGCCCGAGGTGGCGCCAAAAATATTCAGTTCCGCTTTCTGCTTGGCCAGCGCGTACTCGAACAGGTTGCCCAGCAATTGCATGGCCATGTCCTTGAACGCCAGCGTGGGGCCGTTCGACAACGCCTGCAACAGCAGCCTGGTGCCGTTGCCCTCTTCCAGCACCCGCAGCGGCGTGATGCGCGACGAATCTTCGTCGGGACGGGCGTTGCGGTACACCTCTGGCGTGTAGGTCTTGGCGGTAATCGCGCGCAGGTCGGCTTCGGGTATGTCGGTGGCAAACTTGCGCAGGATTTCAAACGCCAGTTCGGCGTACGACAGCTTGCGCCAGGCATCGAGTTCGGCGCCGGTCACCTGCGGGTACTCGGCCGGCAGGAACAGGCCGCCGTCGGTGGCAAGCCCGCCGAGCAGGATGTCCGAAAATTGTTGGGAGTTTGACGAGGTGGCTGGCGACGGCGCTGCGCGGGTAGAGACGTATTGCATAGATGAGTAAGTCCGGTTGTACTGGCAACAAAATGGCGGAACGCTGCAAAATGAGCGGATATTATAGTGCGCCACGGCGATTGCGGTGAAGGTCGCGTTGTTTTACGGCTATCGCGCGCAAAGGCCTGAGCGTTTCGGCATCCGTGCGCTGACTTCGCTATCTTTCAGGCAATATATCGCATCCGTCAGTTTTCCAGGCTTACAGGGCGTTTGCCGCCATCCATTATGAAGTTGCCAGTTTCCCGCCAGCCTGCACCCAAGCAGTTCGTCAGCATCCTGTGGGCGTGTTTCGGCGCCCTGTTCATCGTGACCGTCGCCTTCCTGCTGTATGTCTGGACGGAGAAGCGCATCGACCACGCCAACCAGCAGCGCTACGCCTCGCGCACACTGATCGAGGAGCTGCGCCAGTCTTCCGACGACCTCACCCGCATGGCGCGCAGTTACGTGGTCACCGGCGACCCGCAATACCGCCGACAGTACCAGGAAGTGCTCGACATCCGCGACGGCCGCGTGCCGCGCCCGCAAGGCTACGACAATGTGTACTGGGACCTGGTGGTGGACCCCGCCAAGCGCCCGCGCCAGCCTGGCGCCGCCGTGCCGCTGATCGACCTGCTGCGCCAGGCCGGCTTTACGCCCGGCGAGCTGCGCCTGCTCACCCAGGCCAAGGACGAATCGGATCGCCTGACCGGCATCGAGAACAAGGCCCTGGCCATGCGCGACTTCGGCGGCGACGATCCCGACGCGCTGGCCGCCGCCCGCGCCATGCTGTACGACGCCAGCTACCACCGCGCCAAGGCCGCCATCATGCTGCCGATTGCCCAGGTCACCGAGAGCGTCGAACGGCGTACCCTGCATGCGGTGGAAAACACGGCGCTGCAAGCGAATGGTGCAAGGCTGGGCTTCATCCTGTTTGCGCTGGTGCTGGTGACGCTGCTGTGGCGCGCCAAGCGTCGCCTCGACGCCACCCTGGGCTGCTCGGTGGACCAGCTGCAGCAGGAGATACTGCGCCTGGGCCGGGGCGACATGACCGAGCCGCCGCCGGTGCCAGTGCCCGACAATGCGCGCGACAGCGTGCTGGCCTGGCTGGCCGAATCGCGCCACCGGCTGGCCAGCGTGGCCCAGGAGCGTACCGACGCGCTGGCCCGCGCCCAACGCCTGGGCAAGCTGTATGCGGCGCTGAGCCAGTGCAACCAGGCCATCGTGCGCAGCCGCGACGAGCAGGAACTGTTCGCCAGCGTGTGCGATGCCGTGGTCTCGCACGGCGGCATGTCGCTGGCGTGGGTCGGCCTGCTCGATCCGGACTCGCTGCGGGTCACCCCGGTGGCCGGCGCCGGCGACCATATCGACTATCTGAACCAGCAACCGATTTCGGTCGATCCGGCGCTGCCGGAGGGGCGCGGTCCCGCCGCCGCCGCGTACCGCGACGACGCGCCGTTCTGGTGCCAGGACTTCGGCCAGGTGCCGCTCTCGCCGCTGTGGCGCCAGCATTCGGAGCGCTGCGGCTGGCGCGCGGCGATGTCGATTCCCTTGCATCGCCACGGCGCCATCACGGGATTTATCTCCGCCTATTCCACCGCAGCGGATGCCTTCGACCCGGAAGTGCAGGCGCTGTTCAGCGAAATGGCCAGCGATATCGAATTCGCGCTGAAGAATTTCGACCGCGAACGCCAGCGCGAACAGACCGACGAACGGATCCAGTACCTGGCCCACTTCGACACCCTCACCGGCCTGCCCAACCGGGCGCAATTGCAGGAGCACACGCTGCGCGCGCTGGACCAGGCACGCGCCCAGGGTGCGCCGCTGGCGCTGATGATGCTCGACCTCGACCACTTCAAGGACATCAACGATTCGCTGGGCCACAGCGTGGGCGACGGCCTGCTGTGCGAACTGGCCAAGCGCCTGCGCCAGGGCCTGCGCGAGGGCGACATGGTGGCGCGCCTGGGTGGCGACGAATTCATCTTCGTGCTGCAAGGCGCCGGCGCCCAGGAGGCAACCGAGGCGGCGCGCAAGATCATGGAACTGATCGCCCAGCCGTTCCGGGTTGGGATGCACGACCTGAAGGTGACGGCGTCGGTCGGCATCGCGCTGTGCCCAGATGATGGTGACGACATGGAAAACCTGCTGCAACGGGCCGACGCCGCCATGTACCAGGTCAAGCGCGCCGGCCGCCACGATTATCGCTTCTTCACCGCCGCCATGCACCAGCGCGCGGCGCGCCACCTGCAACTGGTCAACCTGCTGCGCTATGCGATCGAGCGCGGCCAGCTGCGCGTGGTGTACCAGCCGCAGGTGGCCTTGCCAGATCAGCGCATCGTCGGCGCGGAAGCCTTGCTGCGCTGGACCACGCCGGAGCTGGGCGACATCTCGCCGGTCGAATTCATCCCCGCCGCCGAAGACAGCGGCCTGATATTGCCGATCGGCGCCTGGGTGCTGCGCCAGGCCGTGCGCCAGGCGCGCGCGTGGCTGGACGCCGGCCTGCCGCCGCTGGTGATGGCGGTGAACCTGTCAGCCACCCAGTTCCGCGACACCGAGCTGCCGGAACTGGTATCGCAAATCCTGCTGGAAGAAGGCCTGCCGCCCGAGTACCTGGAACTGGAACTGACCGAAGGCGTGGCGCTGCACGACCCGCAAGGCGCCATCACCATGATGAACCACCTGCACGAGCGCGGTATCCGCATGTCGATCGACGATTTCGGTACCGGTTACTCGTCGCTGAGCCACCTGAAAAAGTTCAAGGTCTATAAGCTGAAGATCGACAAGTCGTTCGTGCGCGACATCAGCACCGATGCCGAGGACAAGGCGATCGTGAGCGCCATCATCAACATGGCGCGCAGTTTGGGGCTCAAAACCATTGCGGAAGGAGTGGAAACGGCGGAACAGCTGGCGTTTTTACGGCAGCAGGATTGTGACGAGATGCAGGGGTTTTACTTCAGCAAGCCGGTGGATGCGGAGGAGTTCCGGGGTTTGCTGGCTGATCATGCGTTCCATGGATCCCCGCGTGCGCGAGGATGACGACTTTTATTTCGCGAACTCAAATCCGTCATCCCGCATCGGCGGACCGCCGCGCAGGCGGGGATCCATAGACCCTCATCAAATTCGGTCAACAAGCAGCATGGTTGACAGTAATGACGTGGATCGCCAACCCGCCCAATGACGTTTCCTTGTACTTGGCCTGCATATCGGCACCGGTCTGGCGCATGGTCTCGATCACCTCGTCGAGACTGACAAAGTGGGTGCCGTCGCCCTTCAACGCCAGCGACGCCGCCGTAATCGCCTTGACCGCGCCCATGCCGTTACGCTCGATGCACGGAATCTGCACCAGGCCGCCGATCGGATCGCACGTCATGCCCAGGTGGTGCTCGATGCCGATTTCGGCGGCGTTCTCGATCTGCAGATTGGTGCCGCCCAGGGCCGCCACCAGGCCGGCAGCGGCCATCGCGCACGCCACGCCCACCTCGCCCTGGCACCCTACCTCGGCGCCCGAGATCGACGCATTGCGCTTGCAGAGCATGCCGATCGCTGCGGCGGTCAGCATGAAATCGCGGATGCCGGTGACCGGGTCGCTCGGCTTGCAGTCTTCCGCGTAGTAGCGCAGAACTGCCGGGATGATGCCGGCCGCGCCGTTGGTCGGCGCCGTGACCACGCGTCCGCCGGCGGCATTTTCCTCGTTGACCGCCATCGCGTACAGGCTGACCTGGTGCAGCGCGTCGTGCGGCAGGTGGTTGGCCGGCGCCACGTTCGACTGCGCCTGCTGCCACAGGCGCGCCGCGCGGCGCTTGACCTGCAGGCCGCCGGGCAGGATGCCGGGCGTTTCCAGGCCGTGATTGATACAGTCGCGCATCACGTGCCAGATGCGGTCGATGCCGGCGTTGAGCTCCTCGTTACCGAGCCGCGCGCACTCGTTGGCACGCAACATCTGCGGGATGCTCAAGCCGCTGGACTGGCCGTGCGACAGCAGCTGGTCCATGGTATCGAACGGGTATGGCAGCGCCGGGCGCGTGGTATCGGGTGCGGCCTGCTGCGCCTCGCCCTCTTCGCGGATAAAGCCGCCCCCGACCGAGTAATACACCTTGCTGGTCGTCGAGCCGTCGGTACGGGTGAGCGTGAAGCGCATGCCGTTCGGGTGTTCGGCCAGCGATTCGGCCATGTGAAAAATCAGGTTGACGCCGCGCTTGAACGGCACCGTGTGTCCGCCCAGCAGCGCCAGCTGGCCTGCCGCTTCGGCGGCAGCCAATTGCGCGTCCACCTCGGTGGGCACCACGTCCTGCGGGGTTTCGCCCATCAGGCCCAGGATCACGGCCTTGTCGGTGGCGTGGCCCACGCCGGTCAGCGCCAGCGAGCCATACAGCTCGGCGGTGACGCCGGCCGCATCGTCGAGCGGCGCGCAGTCCAGCAAAAAACGGCGCGCCGCCACCATCGGTCCCACGGTGTGGGAACTCGACGGTCCTATGCCGATCTTGAACAGATCGAATACGCTCATATCCATCAGTGTCTCTCGTTGTCGTTTTATATGATGGTCAATTACGCCGCGCGACCGAGCTTGACGTCGACGTTGGCCAGCATGTCGGCCACCATGGCGTCGATGCCGATGCGCGCCTGCCAGCCCCAGTCGGCGGTGGCCACCGCGTCGTCGAGGCTTTGCGGCCACGAGTCGGCAATCGCCTGGCGGCTGTCCGGGGCATAGCCGATCTTGAAGTCCGGGACCGCGCGGGTGATGGCGGCCGCCAGTTGCTCGGGGTTGAACGACACGCCGGCCACGTTGTACGACGAGCGCACTTTCACCTGCTCGCTTGGGGCTTCCATCAGTTCGATGGTGGCGCGGATGGCGTCGGGCATGTAGATCATCGGCAGCGTGGTGTGCGGGCCGAGGAAGCATTCGTAACGCTCGCCGCGCAGCGCCGAGTGGAAGATCGCAATCGCGTAATCGGTGGTGCCGCCGCCCGGAGGCGATTTGAAGCTGATGATGCCGGGGTAGCGGATGCTGCGCACGTCCACGCCGTACTTGAGGAAGTAGTACTCGCACAGGCGCTCGCCGGCCAGCTTGCTGATGCCGTAGATGGTGGTCGGGTCCATCACCGTGGTTTGCGGCGTGTTCACTGCTGGCGTATTGGGACCGAAGGCGGCGATCGACGACGGCCAGAACACTTTCAACGGCTTGCCGATGGCGCCGCGCTCACGCGCCACTTCCAGGATATTGAGCAGGCCGTCCATGTTCAGGGTCCAGGCTTTGAGCGGCGCCGCTTCGCCTGTGGCCGAGAGCATGGCTGCCAGCTGGTACACCTGGGTGATGCCTTCGTTGGTCACCAGCGCCGCCAGCGCTTCCTTGTCGAGCACATTGAGCGTCAGGTAGCGCGCTGCGTTGTACAGGTTGGTGGGGCTGATATCGGCGGCGAAGACGTTGTCGGCGCCGTGGCTGGCCGCCAGCGCCTCCACCAGTTCGCTGCCGATCTGGCCATTGGCGCCGATGACGAGAATACGTTCGGCGCTTGGGGTAGTGGTGTTCATGTGGTTCCTGACGATGTGCATGGTATTGTTTGGCGGTCTGGCGGTTGAGCGGCCAGTGGTTACCTGGCCAGCAGGCCCAGTTCATTGCCGGCCTGCTCGAAGGCCTTGAGCACGGTGTCGAGCTGCTCGCGGGTATGGGCAGCCGACAGCTGCACGCGCACGCGCGCCTGGCCCATCGGCACGACCGGGTAGAAGAAGCCCGACAGCAGCACGCCCAGCTCGTACATGCGCGCCGCGAACTTTTGCGCCACCGGCGCGTCGAACAGCATCACCGGCACCACCGGGTGCGTGCCCGGCTTGATGGTAAAGCCGATGCGCTCGATCTCCTTGCGGAAGTAGGCGGTATTGAGGTGCAGGCGGTCGCGCAGTTCGGTCGATTGCGACAGGCGCTCGAGCACGGCCAGCGAGGCGCCGGCAATCGATGGCGCCAGCGTGTTGGAGAACAGGTAAGGACGCGATTTCTGGCGCAGCATGTCGATCACTTCCTTGCGCGCGGACGTAAAGCCGCCCATGGCGCCGCCCAGGGCCTTGCCGAGGGTGCCGGTGATGATGTCGATACGGCCCATCACGTTGTGGTGCTCGTGCGTGCCGCGGCCGGTGGCGCCCATGAAGCCGGAGGCGTGGCACTCGTCGATCATCACCAGCGCGCCGTACTGGTCGGCCAGGTCGCAGATCTTGTCCAGCTGGGCGATGGTGCCGTCCATCGAGAACACACCGTCGGTGACGATGACTTTATGGCGCTTGCCGGCGGCTGCCTGCAACTGCTTTTCAAGGTCGGCCATGTCGTTGTGGGCGTAGCGGAAGCGCGCAGCCTTGCACAGGCGGATGCCGTCGATGATCGAGGCGTGATTCAGGGCGTCGGAAATGATGGCGTCGTTCTCGTCGAACAGCGGCTCGAATACGCCGCCGTTGGCGTCGAAGGCTGCCGCGTACAAGATCGTGTCTTCGGTACCGAGGAATGTCGAGATCGCCTGTTCCAGCTGCTTGTGCACGGTCTGGGTGCCGCAGATGAAGCGCACCGACGACAGGCCGTAGCCGTATTTTTCAGTAGCGTCGATCGAGGCCTGTGCCACCCATTCTTCGCCCGACAGGCCCAGGTAATTGTTGGCGCACATATTGATCAGGGTGCGGCCGTCATCGCCCACCACTTCGGCGCCCTGGCGCGAAGCGAGCACCCGCTCCGGCTTGAACAGGCCATCGCTGCGCAACTGGTCGAGGGTGTGCTGCAGGCCGGTGAAGAAGGTGTTTTTGGCGGCTATGGTCATGGTGATCCCTTGTCGGTAATGTAGGGTGTAGTTCGGATGTGGTACGATCGCGACACGTTTTCACTGCCTGAGCAGAAATTCGGTATGTCGAACTAGAATTCAATATAGTGGATATTACAGAGAACAATTGAACCGCGCAAGCCGGGACCATGCGGAAATATCCGCAGGGTCCGACAGATTTACCTGCAATTTAGCCCATCCGCCGAATAAAACAATGCAAACACCCGTTTCGACGAACGCCCCGCCCGAAGTCGGCGCCGCCCTGCAACGCCTGCGCCTGGCGCGCGGCCTCACGCTCGAGGACCTGTCGCGCATTGCCGGCGTCTCCAAGTCGATGCTCTCGCAGATCGAGCGCGAAAAGGCCAACCCGACGATTGCCATCACCTGGCGCCTGGCCAACGCGCTCGGCGTGCCGATCGGCGACCTGCTGGCGACAGCAGAAAAGGAAACCGCCACCATCCGCGTTCTGGAAGCGCACGAGACCCCCACCCTGCCCGGCACCCACGCCGGCTACGTGCTGCGCATCCTGGGTCCGATGGAACTGGCCGGCAAGTACGAATGGTACGAACTGACGCTGGCCCCGGGCGGCGAACTGGCCTCGCAAGGCCACGACCCGGGCGCCCAGGAACACTTGACGCTGCTGCATGGCGCGGTGGAAGTGGTGGTGGGCGCCGACAAGAAGAAAGTCAAACTGGGCGCCACCGCGCGCTATGCAGCCGATTTGCAGCACGTGATCCGCAACGTGGGCAAGACCGAGGCGAAGGCGTTGATGGTGGTGATCCACCGCTAGACCGGGGCCTGCAAAACAATCTCGCTGCCCCGACGACACTCACCGCCGCAGCGCGTGGTCCACCGTTGCCGCCAGCTGTCCCAGGTGGAACGGTTTGCGCAGCACGGTGTTGTCGCCGATAACGGCGTCGATCGCTTCCATGTCGGCGTAACCGGTGGCGATGATCATCGGCAGTCCGGGGAACTCGACGTTGGCGGCGGCTACCAGTTGGGCGCCGGTCATGCCCGGCATCAGGTAGTCGGTGATCATCAGGTGCGGCTTGGCGCGGCGCAGTTCGCGCAGGCCCGCTTCGCCGTCGTCGGCCTGGCTGACCTGGTAACCCAGCGTCTCGAGCAGTTCCACCATTGACTGGCGCACCGACTTGTCGTCTTCCACGACCAGGATGCGTACACCATCGCCGGCAGGCTTGGGTGCGATCGCCACCGGTGCACTCGCTTCCGCCTCGGCCTGCTGCGCCAGTTGCAGCCAGATCTCGATAGTGGTGCCGCCGCCCTCCGCATTCACGATGCGTGCGGTGCCGCCCGACTGCTGGGCCATGCCATACACCTGGCTCAATCCCAGGCCGGTGCCCTTGCCCACGCTCTTGGTCGTGAAGAATGGTTCGAACACCTTGCCGACGATGGCAGGGTCGATGCCGGGACCGTTGTCGGTCACAGCGATGCGGCAATACCGCCCGGGCGGCAGCAACCCCTCCGGCGGACTGGCTGTGCTGGCGCTCACCGTCAACTTGCCGCCGTCGGGCATCACGTCGCGCGCGTTGATGGCCAGGTTGAGCAGGGCCATCTCCATCTGGTTGGTGTCGGCCATGACCAGGCCGACGTCGTCAGCCACGTCGAACTCCAACTTGACCCCGCTGCCCAGCGAGGTGGCCATCAGCTCGCGCACGCCGTCGAACATGGCGCGCACCGGCGTGGCGCGCAGGTTCAGGCGCTGGTTGCGCGAAAATGCCAGCAGCTGGCTGGTGAGCTTGGCGCCACGCTCACAAGCGCGGCGCGCCACCTCGGCCTTGTTGCGGGCGTTGGCGTCTTGCGAGAGCAGCAGGATCAGGTCCATGCTGCCCTGGATCACGTTGAGCAGGTTGTTGAAGTCGTGGGCGATGCCGCCGGTCAGGCGCCCTACCGCTTCCATCTTCTGCAGCTGCACCATGGCCAGCTGCACCCGCTCGCGCTCGATCACTTCGTTCATCAGGCGGTCGTTGGCCTGGGCCAGCGCGCGCGTACGTTCCTCGATGCGCGATTCCAGCGTTTCGTTCAGTTGCAGCAGTTCGGCACGGCTGTCGCGCAGGCTGTCCGAGGCCAGCGTGCGCTCGGCCAGGATGCGGCGCGCCTCGTACTGGCGCCGCCGCGCGCGCAGGCCCGAGGCGGCGGCGCTGCGCAGGGTTTCGGCATTGAGCGGGCGCTCGAGCAGGATGATGTTGCCCAGCTGGTCGAAGGTGCTGCGCGCCGCCTGGGTATGGCCACCGCCCCTGGCAACGAGCACCACGAACGGGAAATCGGACCACGGTTCCTGGGTGCCCAGCCATGCCAGCAATTGCTTCACACTGGAGTCGCGCAGCGCCTCCTCGGCGATCACGCAGGCGCCGGCCCCCTGCTGCAGGCCGGTCACCAGCGCCTCCACGTTGGCCACCGCGCCGCCGCTGAAGCCGTCGCGCAGCAATACCTGGTGGATCACCTCGGCGTCGCGGCCATGCGGCGCCAGGATCAGGATGCGCTCCTCGATGGTGTGGTCAGCGGCGGACATCGGTATTGACATGGGTATCGGCATCGGTCGCCATCATCGGCGTGGCGCCGCGATAGGTGGGCAGGCCGGTGAGCACGCCCTCGAAACCTTCGAGCGCCGGGCCGATGGCCATGCCACCGCTGCCCAGCACCAGCTCGTGGATGGTCAGTGCATGGTCGGCGGTGCGGCTCTTGATCACGGTGAGCGCGCGGCGCAGCCGGCCGTTCGATTCGAAGAAGCGCACCAGCACCGTGGTGTCGCTCATGTAGCTCAGATCGACGTCGGTACGCACTTCGCCGATCACGCCATGCTGGCCCAGCACCAGCACCGTGGTCACACCCTGCTGGTTCAGGTACGACAGCAGCTCGTGCATCTGCAAGGTGAGGAAATGCTCGCCCGGCATCGCCTGCAGGTAGGCGTTCAGGCTGTCGATGACGATGAACTTGACGTTGGCGCCCTCCACCGCGTCGCGCAGCATCTGGGCGAATTCGCCCGGCGCCAGCTCGGCCGGATCGATGTGGTGCATCTTGAGTTGGCCGCTGTCGGCGTAGCCGCGCAGTTCCATCCCCAGCGCGGCCGAGCGCGCGAAGAACGTGCCCAGGCCTTCGTCGAACAGGTAGAACGAGGCCTTCTCGCCGCGCTCGAGCGCCGACAGCAGGCAGCGCACCGACATGGTGGTCTTGCCGATGCCGGATGGCCCCACGATCAGGGTGTTGGTGCCGGAGGCCAGGCCGCCGCCCAGCAGCGCATCGAAGCCCTCGGAACCGGTGGAGCTGACATGGGCACTATAGGGCCGGTGATGCTCGGCCGCCACCAGGCGCGGGAAGATCTTCAGGCCGCCGGTCTCGAGGATGTAGTCGTGGTAACCGCCCCGGAACTTGGTGCCGCGCATCTTGATCACATTCACGCGGCGGCGTTCCTTGCCGAATTCCTGGGCGATCTGCTCGAGGCTGATGACGCCATGGGCGATGCTGTGCAGCTGCTGGTCGGGCGTATTCGATTTATCGTCGAGCAGCAGCACGGTGCAGTCGCGCTGCGAAAAAAACTGTTTGAGGGCGAGGATCTGGCGCCGGTAGCGCAACGGGTTTTGCGCCAGCAGGCGCATCTCGGACAGGCTGTCGAACACCACCCGCAAGGGCTTGAGCGTATTGACGCGCTCCATCACGCTGCGCGTGGTTTCGCCCAGTTCCACTTCAGACGGGTGAAACACCGACTGCTGCGCCTCGGGATCGAGTGAGGTGTCATTGGCCAGCTCGAACACGTCGATGCCTTGCATGTCCCAACCGTGGCTCTCGGCCACCGCCTCCAGTTCATCGGCGGTTTCCGACAAGGTGATGTACAAGCCGGTCTCGCCGAGCCTGACGCCTTCGAGCAGAAACTGCAGGCCCAGGGTGGTCTTGCCGGTACCCGGCGAGCCCTCCACCAGGTACACGCGCTGGGCGGTCAAGCCGCCGCACAGGATGTCGTCGAGGCCATTGATGCCGGTCGAGATACGCGTAGTCGGCTGGCGCTTGGGCCGCGCGGTCGCTGTGCTATTGGTCGTCTGCGATGTAATCATGGCGTGATGGAGTGGTTAAGTCTATAACCAATAGTAATTCCATCACGCCATTTCTTATGTTCGCTATCGAACCTTATTTCGCATCCATGTGCAGGGCGCGCGTGAGGAAGCCCCAGCGGTCGGCCACTTCTTCGATCTGTTTCGTCGTCGGTTTGCCAGCGCCGTGACCGGCCTTGCTGTCGATGCGGATCAGGATCGGCGCGGCGCCTTTCTGGCCTGCCTGCGCCGCCTGGGCGGCTGCGGCGAACTTGAAGCTGTGCGCCGGCACCACGCGGTCGTCGTGGTCGGCGGTCGTGATCATGGTCGCCGGGTAGCACGCGCCTTTTTTGAGGTTGTGCAGCGGCGAGTACTTGACCAGCGCCTTGAATTCGTCGGCATTGTCGGACGAGCCGTAGTCCGACGTCCACGCCCAGCCGATGGTGAATTTATGGAAGCGCAGCATGTCCAGCACGCCCACCTGCGGAATCGCCGCCGCGAACAGGTCCGGGCGCTGGGTCATCGCCGCGCCCACCAGCAGGCCGCCGTTGCTGCCGCCGCCGATTGCCAGCTTGGCAGGCGACGTCACCTTGTGCGACACCAGCCACTCGGCCGCACCGATGAAGTCGTCGAACACGTTCTGCTTTTTTAGCTTGGTGCCCGCCTCGTGCCACGATTCGCCGTACTCGCCGCCGCCGCGCAGGTTGGCCATCACGTACACGCCGCCCATTTCCAGCCAGGCCAGGTTGGCCACCGAGAAGGTCGGCGTGAGCGAGACGTTGAAGCCGCCGTAGCCGTACAGATAGGTCGGGTTGCTGCCGTCGTACTTGATGCCCTTCTTGGCGACGATGAACATCGGCACCCGCGTGCCATCGCGGCTGGTAAAGAATTCCTGGCGCGTTTCATACGCTGCCGGGTCGAAGTCCACCTTGGGCTGCCGATACACGCTGCTCTTGTTGGTCTTGAGGTCGTGGCGATAGATGGTCGACGGCGTGGTGAAGCTGGTGTACGCGTAAAAAGTCTCGGTATCGACGCGCTTGCCCGAGAAACCGGACGCCGTGCCCAGTCCCGGCAGCTTGACGTCGTGCAGCGGCTTGCCGCGCAGGTCGAATACCTTGACCAGGCTGTGGGCGTCGCTCAGGTAATCGACCAGCAGCTGGTTGTTGACCAGCGAAGCGGAAACCAGCGTGCTGCCGCTTTCCGGCACGACCTGCTTCCAGCTCAGCACCGCCGGTTTCCTCACGTCGATGGCGACGATGCGCCCGCGCGGCGCGTTGCGCTCGGTGTGGAAGTAGAACACGTTGCCGTCGTTGCCCACGAAGTTATAGGCGGCGTCGAAGTCTTCGAGCAGGCCCACCACCTTGCCGTCCTTCTGCGTCAAATCCTTGTAGAACACGCGGTTCTTGTTCTCGGTACCCTGCGAGGCGGTGATCACCAGGAACCGGCCATCCTCGGTCACCTGGGCCGAGAAGCCCCAGTCCTTGTTGTCCGGGCGGTCGTACACCAGCGTGTCCGCGCTTTGCGGCGTGCCGATCTTGTGGAAATACAGCTTCTGGAAGTAGTTGACGGCAGCCAGCTTGCCCGCTTCGGTCGGCTCGTCGTAGCGGCTGTAGAAGAAGCCGGAACCGTCGTGCAGCCAGGCCGTGTTGGAGAACTTGACCCACTTGATCTGGTCGGCGACATCCTTGCCGGTGTCGATATCGCGCACGCGGATCTCGTTCCAGTCCGAGCCCGAGGCGGCGGTGCTGTAGGCCAGGTATTTGCCGTTGGGGCTCACCGCCAGGCCAGCCAGCGCCACCGTGCCGTCGGCAGCCAGGGTGTTCGGGTCGAGCAGCAGGCGCGGCATGTCTGCCAGCGACTTCATGGTGTAGAGCACCGCCTGGTTTTGCAGGCCGTCGTTACGGCTGTAGAAGTAGCGGCCACCTTCCTTGAACGGTACGCTGAAACGCTCGTAGTTCCACAACTTGGTCAGCCGCGCCTTGATGGCGTCGCGGCCCGGAATCTGCGCCAGGTAGCCTTGCGTGAGCTGGTTCTGTTGCTGCACCCAGGAGGCGGTGTCGGCGCTGTTGGCGTCTTCGAGCCAGCGGTACGGATCTGCCACGGTGGCGCCGTGGTAGTTGTCCTGCTGGTCCACGGTGCGGGTGACGGGATAGTCGATGGCCGGCCAGTTGCCGTTGCAGGTTTGCGCCATGGCGGCAGCTTGCGTCAAGATCAGGGAAGCGAAGAGAGTCAGTCGTCGTGGCATTGCGATCCTTGGTGTATGAACAGAACGGATGTGTTCGGCAACCAGATCATAGCCTGAAGTATGACAAATATGACACGCCAGGCATGCCCGTAAAGAAACTTTTATTCGGTAGGGTGACCAGCGGTTACCGCCGGCTGCGCGGCCACTGCAATCGGCGCGCGCCACTTCTCCAGCCACGCCACCAGCTGGTCACCGGGAATTGGCCGGCTCATGAAGTATCCCTGGCCCTGGTCGCAGCCGAGTTCGGCCAGCAGGCGCCACACGGCCTCGCTCTCGATGCCCTCGGCCACCACGCGCAAGCCCATGTTGTGACCGAGGTCGATGGTCGAGCGCACGATCTTGGTGTCGCCTTCGTCGTTTTCCATGTTCAGCACGAACGACTTGTCGATCTTCAGTTCGTTGACCGGCAGGCGCTTCAGGTAAGCCAGCGACGAGTAGCCGGTGCCGAAGTCGTCGATCGACAGGTCCACGCCCATGTTCGACAGGCGCTCGAGCGTGGTCTGGGCCCGCACCGGGTCGTCCATGATGGCGCTCTCGGTGATCTCCAGGCAGAACGAACCGGGCGACAGCCGGTAGCGCGCCAGCAAGTCGGCAAACTTCACCGGCAAATCCTGGTCGAGCAGATCGCGGGTGGACAGGTTGACCGACACTTTCAAATGGTGGCCCTGCGCCGCCAGCTGCTGGCACAGCTCCGCCGATTTTTCCATCACCCACCGCGTGAGCAGGCGGATAAAGCCGGTCTGCTCGGCGAACGGAATGAACTCGTCCGGGAACACGTTGCCGCGCTCCGGGTGCACCCAGCGCACCAGCGACTCCATGCCCACTACCTGGCCGGTATCGAGCATGATCTTGGGCTGCACGAACAGGCGGAACTCGTTGCGCTCGATGGCGTTGCGCAGTTCCGTCAGCAGCGACAGGCTCTTGTCGCTGGACTTGTCCATGGCTGCGTCGTACACCACGGCGCCGTCGTTGCGGGTCTTGGCCGCGTACATCGCCACCTCGGCCATGCTGAGCAGCTGTTCGCCATCGTCGCCATGGGTGGGATAGCCGGCAATGCC
Organism: Duganella phyllosphaerae; assembly: GCF_001758785.1. Classification (GTDB taxonomy): domain Bacteria; phylum Pseudomonadota; class Gammaproteobacteria; order Burkholderiales; family Burkholderiaceae_D; genus Rugamonas; species Rugamonas phyllosphaerae. The sequence continues at coordinate 51,822 of NZ_LROM01000077.1, read as the reverse complement.
GAGGCCCGCGCCGATGTCCACGGTCTGGTCGTCGAGCGACAGCGGCGCTTCCAGCGTTTGCAGGATTTCGCCGGCCATGCGCTGCGCCGCTTCGAGGTCGGATGCGGGCAGCAGCACCGCAAATTCGTCGCCCCCCAGGCGCGCCACCTGGGCCGACGACTGCAGCCGGTTGACCAGCAACAGCTGCAAGCGGCCCGCGACCTGGCGCAGCAGCGCGTCGCCGAAGCTGTGGCCCATCACGTCGTTGACGTGCTTGAAGCGGTCGAGGTCCATCATCAGCACGAACACGGCCTCCTCGCGGCCTTCCGCGTTGAGCAGCGCGTCGTTAAGCAGCAGCAGGAATTGCGCGCGGTTGGGCAGGTTGGTCAGCGTGTCCCAGTACGCCAGCCTGCGGATTTCCTGTTCGCGCTTGGCGATCGATTCGCGCATCGAGTCGAACGCGCCAGCCAGGGCGCCGATTTCGTCGGACCGGCTGGTGTCGATGTCGCCCTTGTAGTCGCCCTGCTCCAGGCGACGGGCGGTGGCGGCCAGTTCGCTGATCGGCTGGGCGATGCGCTTGGCGGTGATCACGATGACGATGGTGGAAATGACGATGCCGCCGAGCGTGAGCAGGATCAGCCAGCGTTCGAGCTTGCGGTATTCGGCGGTGGCTTCGTCGATCGAGCGGGCCAGCACCACGCCGGCGACCTGGCCGTTATCCTCGCCGATGCGCAGCAGGCGCGCGCTGTAGCGGCTCTCTTCCACCTCGAGGTCAAACGTCGCGGCGTCGCCGCTGGCAGGCTTGGGCAGCGCCTGCAACTGCGCCACCACCGCTTGCGCCGACGGGCCGACGAAGGTGGAGCCGGCCGGCAGCCAGTGGCCCGCCTGGTCGCGCGTGGCGATGGTGGCGTGCAAGGAGGTCACTTCGCGCATTTCCGTGGCCAACTGGCGGTCGATCGGAAAGGTCATGACGATCCAGCCGATGGTGATCGGCGCCTTGACCGGCATCACGACCACCTGGTACGGCCGGCGCTCGACGATGGCGATGCCGTTGGCGCCGTCGGCCGCCTCGGCCGGGTCGAGCATGCCGTCAACGATTTTTGCCAGCAGCAGCGCCTGCGCGGCATTGGTGGACACGCTAATCTGGCGTTCGCTGTTGACCAGCATGGTCATCGTCGCCTTGATGCGGCGCCCGCTGTTGGCCAGCGCCGATTCGATGGTGGCGCGGTCGCCCTCCTCGTTGTTGCCGATGGCAGCCAAAAACGCCGTGTCGCGCGCCAGCAGCCGCGCGCCGAAGCGCAGGTTCTGGGCATTTTGCTCGAGCAGACGGCCGAACACCTTGGCCCCGTTGTGCAATTCGCCGGCGATGGCCTGGCGCGCGTTGTTGTCGATGCCGCGCTGGATGACCAGCAAACCGATCACCTGGACCGCCACGATCAGCACCAGGAACAAGGTGACGATGCGGCTTTCAAGGCTGCGAAATACGATACGCATGCCGTAATCTCTACAGCGACGCCGCGCCGTCGGCAGGCGCCGGCGGCTTCATGGGCAGCTTGAAGATGGCGGTGGCGACCGTGTCGCCGGCCTTCACCAGCAGCGCCTGCTCGGGCGTGGCGCCACCCACGGTGTTGTAGTGCCAGGCGCGCACCGTGTACTTGCCGCCGGCCGGCAGTTCGATGCGCACCGCGCCGGCGCCATCGGTCTTGCCGAAGTACGGCGTCTCGACGATTTTGATATACGCCAGCATCTTGTCGTGGATATTGCAGCCCAGGACCACGGTGCCGGCCTTGTCGAATACCTGTGGCGTGGCGGCCTGGCCCGAATACAGCTTCTGGTCGAATTTGTGCGCGGGCGAGAACGAATAGATGTGGTGGCGCACCTTGTCGTTGTTGGGGAAATTGATCCTGGCGCCGGTCTGGATCACGGTGACCAGGGGCAGGAACTTCAGGCCTTTTTGCTCGATTTCGGCGCCCGTGGGTGCCTTGCCGCCACTAAAGCCGCCTTCCGGCTCGAGGTACACCACGGTGTCGGGCAAGGGCTTGCCGGCAGCGTCCTGCACCTGCACCGCTATGCCGGTGGCGCCGGCGACAATGCAACAACCTGTCAGGGCGCTGGCGATCACAGCGCGGCTCATAAAACGTCGCATGGCTTACCCGGGGTGTGAGGTGGCGGAATTGAACTCGTCGATCACCCATTGTAGCGCCTGGACGATGCATCATGGCAATAGTTACTGTGATGGGCGCGAATTTGCGACGGCGGACGTCAATTGTGTCGCAAATTGGTTCGCGCTGTCACAGATGCTTTCAGGTCGATAGCAGCGCGCGGCCATTCTGAACGCGCAACCGCCAGCGCAGCAGCAGTTCCTGGGCCCGCGCCATGGCCGGCGCGCTCATGGCCGGAGCCAGGACGGCGCAATTGGCAATTGCCGCCGCTTCGCCTTTTTCGGCGGCCAGGCACATTCACATGAAAGCGCGCGCCGGATCGCGCTGCACGCCTCGGCCCCCGCCATACATGGCGCCCAGGTTGATCTGCGCCAGCGCGTGGCCCTGGCGGGCAGCGCGGGCGTACCATTGGGCAGCGCGGCGGTCGTCGGCGGGAACGCCGCAGCCGTTGGCGTACATCACGCCCAGGTTGTTCTGGGCGCTGGCGTCGCCCTGGACGGCGGCGCGGCGGTACCAGAGCACGGCCTGCGCGGCGTCGCGCGCCGTGCCCTGGCCGTTGGCGTACATCACCGCCACGTTGAACTGGGCGCTGGCCGCGCCCTGCTCCGCCGCCCGCCGGTACCAGCCCAGTGCGCGCACATCGTCGCGCGGCGCGCCACGGCCGCGCGCGTACATCCCGGCCAGGTTGTACTGGGCCAGCACGTGGCCCGACTGCGCAGCGCGGCAGTACCAGGAAAACGCCAGTTCGTCGTCGCGCATGACGCCGCCAGCGGGGTCGCCCCCCTTGCCAACGCGGCCATTGGCCAGCAGGATGCCGAGGTTGAACTGGGCGTCGGCATCTTCCTGTTCGGCGGCGCGCAGCAGCCAGGCAAAGGCGCGCTGCGGGTCGGCCGCCACGCCCTGGCCTTCGGCATAGGCCACCCCCACCAGGCGCTGCGCCACCGCATCGTTGTGGGCGGCTGCCTGGCGCAGCCAGGCCAGCGCCAAGTGGTCGCAGCGCGCCACGCCCTGGCCCCGCTTGTACATCAAGCCGAGATTGCGCTGGGCGCCGGCATGGTTTTGCAGCGCCGCCTTGCGCAACCAGGCCAGCGCCAGCGCGTCGTTGCGGCGCACGCCGACGCCGCGCGCATAGGCCAGACCGAGGAAGGCCTGGGCGCTGGCCACGCCCTGTTCGGACGCCAGGAAGCACCACGACAGCGCAGTTTCGTCGTTGCGCGGCACGCCGCGTCCCTGCTTGTACATCAGCGCCAGGTTTTGCTGGGCCGCGGCCTCGCCCTGGCCGGCCGCGCTGCGAAACCACCTGACCGCCGCGCGGTCGCTGGGCGGCACGCCACGGCCGTTGTAGTACAGCACCCCGAGATGGTTCTGGGCGAAGGCCAGCCCTTGCTGGGCAGCCTTGTGGATCCAGTGCGCGGCCTGGCGGTCGTCGCGCGCCACGCCGCGGCCATGCTTGTAGAGCAGGCCGAGATTGAACTGGGCGTAGGGATTGCCACGCTCGGCGGCGGACCGATACCACAGGTAACTGTCGTAGCCATCCCTGGCCGAGCGCTGGTTGTTCATGGTACACCTCTAGTCAGTTTGGCAACTTAATTGACTAAAGTGTAAAACCCGCCCGAGTCCGGCGTTTGCGCGGAGTCAAACGCGTCCGGGACGGTTGGCGCTAAGACGCGTCTAGCGCGGGTGTTTCAGCAGGAACTGGTGCACCTTGGCCGCCGCCAGCTTGTTGACCGACACCAGCAGCGCCGGGTCGACTGCGGCGATGCCGTACGTGGCGCCAATATGCTTGCCGATATGGATCAGCACCTGCGCCGCCACCTCGGCATCGGACTCGGCCCGGTGGGCTGCGCTCCTGAAGCGTATCCCGAGCTGGCCCGACAGTTGCCCCAGCTTGTAGCTGGGCAGTTGCGGAAACACCCGGCGCGACAGTTTTAGCGAGCACACCAGCGACTGGTGGCGCGCCTGCAGGTCCAGGCGCGCGGCCTCGGCCAGCAGGAATTTCTCGTCGAAGCTGGCGTTATGGGCCGACAGCGCGTCGCTGCCGATAAACTCGAGCAGCTCCGGCAGCACCTGGCGCACCGGCGGCGCACTGTCCACCATGGCCTGGGTAATGCCGGTCAGGCCGGTGATGAACGACGGAATGCGCACATTGCAGTTGACCAGCGAGACGTAACGCTCGACCACCTCGCCGCCGACGATGCGCAGCGCGGCTACCTCGGTAATGCGATCTCCCATCACCGGCGAGAGGCCGGTGGTCTCGAAGTCGAGCATGACGATCGGTTGATCAAGCATGGGCGCCGCCGAACTTGCGCACCGCGTCGAGCGCCAGGCCGGCGCCGATGCTGCCGAACAGGTCGCCCTCGACCTTGCGCGCGGCCGGCACCAGCGCCGCAATCCGCTCGCGCAACATGCGCACACCGCTCGAACCACCGGTAAAGAACACGGTATCGACCTGGTCGGGCGTGACGCCGGCGTCGCGCAGCAGGTCGAGCACGGTGGTTTCCACCGAACCGACCAGGTGGCTGATGGAATCGTCAAAACGGCTGCGGTCGAGTTCCAGCGTGACCGGCGGGCTCAGGCGGTCGAGTTCCAGCAGGTGCTGCTCGGCGCCGGACAGCGCGATCTTGCCTTCTTCCGACTTCATCGCCAGCCAGTGGCCGGCGCGGTCGTCGATCAGCCGCTGCAGGCGGCCCAGCTTTTCCTGCTCGGCCGAATCGCGCAGCAGGTCGGCCAGTTGGGTCCACATCTTCTTGGTGTAGGCCTGGTTGATGGTATGCCAGGTGGCCAGGTTGAAAAAATAGCTCGATGGCACTTCGCTGCCGTTGCGCAGCTTGCTGCCAAAGCCCAGCAGCGGCATCACCGCCGCCAGGCTCAGGTATTTATCGAAATCGGTGCCGCCGATGTGGACGCCGCCATTGGCCAGGATGTCGTCGCGCCGCTCGGCTTTTTTGGCGCGGTCCGGTGACAGGCGCACCAGCGAAAAGTCGGAGGTACCGCCGCCGATGTCGGCGATCAGCACCAGTTCCTCGCGGTCAATCTGCGACTCGTAATCGAAAGCGGCGGCGATCGGCTCGAACTGGAAGGCGATGTCGGTAAAGCCGACCGAGCGGGCAATCTCGGCCAGCGTGTCTTCGGCCAATTGATCGTTGGCGGCGCTGTCGTCGATGAAGTGCACCGGGCGGCCGAACACGGCGGAATGGAACTGGCGGCCGGCGGCGCGCTCGGCGCGGTGCTTGAGCTCGCCGATAAACTGCGCCAGCAACATGCGGAACGGCAGCGCGCGGCCACCGACCTCGGTCTGGCCGTCGATCAGGCTGGTGCCGAGCAGGCTCTTGAGCGAGCGCATCAGGCGGCCCTCGTAACCGGCCAGGTAGTCGGCCAGCGCTGCGCGCCCGAACTTGACTTCTTCCTCGTCGGCGTTGAAGAACACGACCGACGGCAAGGTAGTTTTGCCGTCTTCCAGGCCCAGCATTACAGGGTGGCCGGGCCGTACCCAGCCCACCGTGGAATTTGACGTTCCGAAATCGACGCCGCATGCGTTGGCCATGTCGCCCCTTCAACTGATAAAGGGGCGATATGCTACCAGAAAATGCGCAGCCAGCCGCCGCTGGCCCTAAAAATCGCATCGATGCGACAGTATGCGTCGGAATACGTAGGTAGTTTCCACATGGAAATCGCCTTAAATCGCAATTCATATTGCCTATGGGAAATTTCTTGATTATGCTCATGGCAATACAACCGCTGGTGTCGCCAGGCGTGCCAGGTGCGCGCCTCGCACCTCAACAACGAGACGATGACCAAACCAAAGCCGTGCGTGGAAGCTGCCGCCCTCGCCCACAAAGCCGTGATCGCCCGCGAGGCGCGCCGCGTGACCTCGTACGACGTGGCGCTGGTGGCCGGCGTGTCGCAGTCGGCGGTGTCGCGCTGCTTCCAGGCCGGCGCCAGCGTCTCCGAGACCACGCTGGCCCGGGTGATGAAGGCCGCCGGCCTGCTCGACTATATTCCCAACGCCGCCGCCCGCAGCCTGATCACGCGGCGCTCGAATATCGTGGCCGTGCTGATCGCCAGCCAGGCCAACCTGCACTACCCGGAACTGCTCGGTGAATTAAGCCAGCAAATGGGCGCGCGCGGCAAGCGCGTGCTGCTGTTCATGCTGCCCAGGGAAACCGACGTCGAGCGCGTATTGTCCGAGGTGTGGCAGTACCAGGTCGACGGCGTGATCGCCGCCGCCCACCTCTCGTCCGGGCACATCGCCGAATTCGAGCGGCGCCAGATGCCGCTGGTGCTGTTCAACCGCACCGTGCGCGAGCGCCCCGTCCACACCGTCACCTGCGACCACCGCGAGGCCGGCCGCATGCTGGTGTCGCGCCTGGCCGCCGCCGGCCACCGCCGCTTCGGCATCATTGCCGGCCTGGAGGACTCCACGGTCGCCAACGAGCGCCGGCGCGGCGCCTGCGAGCGGCTGGCCGAACTGGGCCTGCCACCGCCGGTGGTGGTGCCGGGCCAGTCCGACTACCCGAGCGGCGCGGCCGGCCTGCGCGCCATCATCAGCGCCATGGGCGCGGTGCCCGATGCGATCATCTGCGGCAGCGACGTGATGGCCATCGGTTGCCTCGATTGCGCGCGCCACGAGCTGGGCATCGACGTGCCGCGCCAGTTGTCGGTGGCCGGCTTCGACGCGGTCGAGCCATCCAACTGGCTCAGCTACAACCTCACCACCCTGCGCCAGCCGATGCCGAGGATGGCGCAGGCCGCCGCCGAATTGCTGTGCGCCGTCATCGACAACAATCATCCCGCCGCCACGCCGGACCGCCGCGTGTTCAGCGCCCAGTTCATCGAGGGCGCCACCGCGCGCCTGGAGCCGGTCTTCAGCACAATCACCGGCGCCACCCCGGGCCTGGCCGCGCCGGTCGCTATAATGTAGCGGATGAACGCTACCCAGTTGCCACAACCGCAAAACCAACCCCGCTTCACGCCGCGCGGCCTGATCCCCACACCGGAGCAGCGCGCCATCCAGCTGTCGCAAAACAAGGTCACCCTGGTAGACGCCAACGCTGGCGCGGCCAAGACCACCACGCTGGCGCTGCGCATCGGCGAAGCGCTGGCGCGCAAGCTGCCGCCCGAACAGATCCTGGCCCTGACCTTTACGCCCGAAGCGCGCGACGTCATGCGCCAGCGCCTGCTGGACGTGGGCGTGCCCGCCACGCTGGCCGACCGCGTTGACGTGCTGACGTTCGAAGACTTCAGCGCGCGCCAGCTCGACACCATCGACGGCGACGGCCTGCGCACCTGCACCGAGCCGCGCCAGCTGAAGCAACTGGCGCTGGCCGCCATGGACCGCGTGGGCGAGCGCTACGCCGGCCGCGTCGACAGCCTGGAACTGCATACCCACAGCATCGCCGTCAGCCAGTTCCTGGAAACGCAACTGACGCTCAAGGCCACCATGGCGCTCGACGCCGACGTCGAATTCATGGACGTCGAGGAAGCTGCCGAGCAGCTGGGCGTGCCGGTGGCCGACTATCTGACCACGCTCGAATACGAAGCGCTGCGCCTCGATGGCGGCGCCGGTGCCCTGCTGCGCGGCCCGTTCGACGCTACCTACGACCTGGCCTGTAACCTGGTCGGCGGCGCGCGCCTGGCCGAACAGTTCCCCGACTACCGGCTGGTGCTGTGCGACGAACTGCATGACCTGAACGAAGCGGCGTTCCGCATCCTCGAAGCACTGATCGACCGCCCGCAATGCTATTTCGTCGGCGCCGGCGACAAGGACCAGGTGATTTACGCCAGGCTGGGCGCCAGCGACACCTTTTTGAACCAGCGGTTCGACCAGCGTTTTCCCAAGCTGGTGCGCCTGCCGCTCACGTACAGCTACCGCCACGGTCCGCACCTGGCCTACGCCATGGCCGCGTTCAAGGACAAGCCCGTGGAATCGAGCCTGGCGCTGCGCACCGAGATCAGCCAGCCCCACTACGACGACGCCGCCCACTGCGCGCGCCAGGTGGTGGCAGCGGTCCAACGCTGGAAGGCAGATGGTCATCCGTTCGACAGCTGCGCCATCCTGATCCGCGACCGCCACCAGTCGGTGGCCATCGAAAACGCCCTGATCGAAGCCGACATCGATTACCGCACCCCGGCCATGGCCGGCTATCTGCAGCGCGACGAAATCCTGTTCTTGCGCGGCATGCTGGCGATTGCCCTGCGTGATTTTCGCGCCGTCAAGTCGGAGCAGGTGCGCGGCGCGGTGGTCGATGCGCTGGTGGCGTTTTCCGAAATGGCCTTCAGCGCGCGCCGCATTGACCACTTCAAGACCCAGATCGCCAAGTCGCCCGACCTGCTGGGTGAACTGTTTTTGATCGAGGACGAATACCGCGACGGCGTCGAGACCAGCTGGCGCGACGTCGCCAGCGTGACCACCAAGCGCGCCGTGATCGACGCCATCGCCTGGCTGTCCACGCTGGACCCGGCCACACCGGCCGCCCTGGTCCTTACCGAATTGTGCGAGCGGGTGCAACTGGTAGCGGCGGCGCGCCGCATCTTCGTGCGGCCTTACGACGCCGGCGTGGTCAACAAATCGGTGGACGGCTTGCTGGCCTGGGCATCGGCGTCCGGGCTGGGATTGGCCGACTTCTGGGCCGCGATGAACGCGCGCGAAGCATTCGTGCGCCGCAAGCGCGCGCCCAAGGCGGTGCTCATCGAGCGCGTGGCCGATGCCAAGGGCAAGGAATTCGACCACGTGATCGTGCCGTATCTGCAGGCCGACGAGTTTCCGCATCCGCAGCAACCGCGCCGCGACGAGGAAAACCTGTTCTACGTGGCAGCCACCCGCGCACGATTGAAACTGACCTTGTTGTCGCCATCCGACAACGGCGCCCGCAGTGCGTTCCTGGCCCGCCTGCGCTTGCCGCAGTGCAATACGGCCGCCGACGCCGCGATTACGCGCAACCATGAGCAGCAAGCCGCTGCCGCTGCGGCTCCCGGCCGTCACTACCTGACAGCCAGTTACCAGGAGAAGGATGCGGTGAAAGCGCTGGGCGCGCAGTTCGACAGGGCGCGCCGCGCGTGGTACGTCGAAAGGGGGACCGATTTGGCTCCCTTCGCGCCATGGATCAAAAAATAATGCAGCGCGCCAATTATAACCAGAGAAACCCTTATATAATATCGGTCGCGGCTGGCTTGACAGCCTCACACCCTTTAGTGTGCCCCACAACATAATTCGAATCGGGAGTATATCGATGAAAGCAAATACCAACATCCTGCTGGCAGCCTGCACCGTAGCCCTGCTGAGCGCCTGCTCGACTCCAGCACCTGCACCAGCGCCAGCACCTGAGCCAGTCAAAGCTGCTCCAGCACCGACCCCGGCACCAGCGCCAGTCGCAGCACCGGTACAAGCGCCACTGGCCGCCTACCTGGATCCGAACAGCTCGATCTACAAGAACCGTAGCGTCTACTTCGATTTCGACAAGTACACCGTCAAGCCAGAGTTCGACGGCCTGGTTGCCGACCACGGTAAATTCCTGGCTTCCAACCCGAACGTGTCGGTCAAGGTCGAAGGTAACACCGATGACCGCGGCAGCGCCGAGTACAACCTGGCCCTGGGCCAGAAGCGCGCCCAGGCACTGGTCACCGCCCTGAAAGTTCAAGGCGCGAAAGACACCCAGATGGAAGCCATCAGCTACGGCAAGGAAAAGCCAAAAGCCACCGGTTCCGATGACGAATCGCGCGCCCAGAACCGCCGCGACGACATCGTCTACCCAAGCAAGTAATTCTGTCGCGTCAGCGCAGAACGATAAAACGCCCGGCCTTTGCGCCGGGCGTTTTTGTTTGCGGCCGGCGCCTGAGGACAAATAAGCCATTTTGTTTATTTGATAAACATCGGTAGAATGGCGCACCGAGTTTGTGCGTAACCGTCCGATGTCGTTGTTCCCCCGAATTGCTGCACTGATCCCAATTCTGATGCTGGCCTGCCCAGGCACCAGCGCTACGGCGCTGGCACCCGCGCCGGCATCGGCGCCTGCCGTGGCCTGGCTGTGGGACAGCGCCGTGCTGCCGTCATGGTCCACCGCCGAGGCGGCGGTGCTGCAACGCCACATCCTGCTCACCGGCCCGTCGGCCCGCACCCGTCCGCGCGCGCACTGGCCGCTCATGCCTTCGACCACCCGCGTCACGCCGGTGCTGCACGTGGAGGTCAGCACCGTCAATGCGCCGGTTGCCATCGACACCCGCGCCGACATGATCGTGCGCGCCATGGTGGAAGCGGCGCAGGCCAGCACCTCGGGCTGGGTGCAACTCGATATGGAGGCCAAGCCGTCACAGCGCGCGTTCTACCGCGCGCTGGTGGCGCGGGTGCGCGCCGAACTGCCGCCCCAAATCAGACTGAGTGTGACCGCGCTGGCCTGGTGGTGCCGCGCGCCCGCCTGGCTCGACGGCCTGGCCGCCGACGAAGTGGTGCCCATGTTCTTCCGCATGGGCCGCGACAATGCACAGATGCGCCACATCGTCGAGCACACGCCGCAGTTGCTGCACGCCAGTTGCCGGCAGGGCAGCGCCGGTTTCGCGCCGCAGGAACCGTTCGCACCGCAGGTGATTGCCCGCTACCGCAAGACTTACTGGTTCGACCGCTACGCGTGGAAACGCAGCGCCTCGGCCACCGCCCCTATTTCCCCGACTGTTCCAGGAACCATGCCATGAAACGCCCGCTGCTCACCCTCGCCACACTCCTGATGCTCACTGGCGGCCACGCCGTTGCCAGTGGCGGCGGCGACGATCCGACCGACGAATTCGTCAATCGTTCACGCACCGACGTCGCGCTGGGCCGCTACCAGGCCGGCCACCTGGGCGTGGTCCTTCCCTCCTATGTGCGCAGCAACCTGTTTACCGCGTGGCGCGCCGTCATGCTGGGCGCGCCGGGACTGCGCGCGGCGCCCAATGCGGCCGGCGGCCTGGCCCTGGTCGAAGAGCGCCGCAGTGGCGGCTGGCAGGATCAGCAGAAAGGGGGCGACATCTACAAGGCCTGGCGCGCCGCCGTGCGCGGCGCCCTCAAGCGGGAAATGGAACCGGCGCCCGATGCCGATCCGCTCGTCAACAGCTACCTGAACTGTCCGGTGGCCAGCTATCAATTCGCCACGCACACGCTGGGCGACCTGTCCGCGCGCGCGGACGCCACGCCGGCGCGATTGGCGGCGTGGGTGGCCACCCAGCGCGAAGTCTTCAAGGCCTGCGGCGACGATCCCCTCGACCGCAAGAATGCCTACCAGCAAACCAGGAAGTCGGTCCAACCGGCGCCGCTGGCAGCGGCCGAGCCGCTGTTCTGGCGCCAGGTGCAGGAATACCAGCTGGGGTCGGCCGCGTTCTACAGCGAAGACTACGCGCGCAGCACGGCGCTGTTCGACAAGATAGGCGCCACCGAAGGCCATCCAATGCGGGCCTGGGGCGACTACCTGGCGCTGCGTTCGCAGGGCCGCGCCGCGCTGTACGTGCCGGGCACGCCCGACGAACGCTGGCGCGCGCGCGAGGCGCAGGCAAAAGAAAGTCCGGCGGACCAGGCCGCGCGCCAGGCACGCCAGCAACAGGCATTGGCCGACGTCGAGGCACGCGTGGGCCGCATCGTGGCCAATCCGGCGCTGGCCGCGCGCCACGGCGACAGCCGCGCCATCGGCCGCATCCTGCAGGCCAGGTTTACGCCGGTCGAGCGCTACGCCGAGGTGAGCAGGCTGCTCGACGACCCGCGCAATGACCCGTACCTCGACGACCGCCTGGGCGACTGGCTGGCGCTGGCCGACCGCCTGGCCGAGACGCCAGCGGCGACGCCGGCACGGCCGGCTCAACGCCCGGCATCGTCCCTGGTCGACTGGGTGATGACGGTGCAGCAGTGCGCACCCTACTACCCGGACGACAACAGCGAGTACGCCACCAAGGTGGCAGAGACTTGTGCGCCATCGCGCACGCATGCGCACGAACGGTGGCGGCATTACGCAAAAGCAGGCAATGCCGCCCAGGCGCGCGCCTGGCTGTTCGCCTCTGCCATGATCAGCGGCAAACTGGCGCCGGAGATGGAACAGGCCCTCCTGCAAGTGGCGCCCTCCGCGCCCGAGTATCTGACGGTGCGCTACGCGCTGGCGCGTCATTACCGCCTGGCCGGACAAGCAGAGAAAGCCCGCGCACTCGGCGAGGCAGAGTTGACCGGCGCACTGCTGTCGTCCACCGCCTCGGACTCGGCGCGCAACCTGTTCCTGCAGGAGCGCTTTGCGGTGGCCACGTCGCTCACCGACGCAGCCCGCTACCTGCTGCGCAGCCGAGGCTACAAGGTGGACAGCGACACCGGCGAACCGGCAGCGGTGCAAGATCCCTACACCGTGGCACGCGGACGGCTGGCAGCCGACGGCAAGCGCTGGCTCAATGCCGGACTGGCGGCCAGCGACCTGCTGACATTGGCGGCGGACCGCCAGTTGCCGGCGGAGGAGCGCGGACGTATCGCCCTGATCGCGCTGATGCGCTTCGACATGACCGGCCAGTACCAGGCAGCGGTGAAAGCGACGCAACTGGTGGAGGCCAATGCGCCCGAACTGGCGCCGGTAATGAAGCGCTACCGGGAACTGACGCCAAACGCGGAGCGCCACCACTGGCTGCTGCTTACCGCCCTCAAATATGGTTTCAGCCCGATGCGCAATACCTGGGCGCTGCCGGTGCCGTACGTGCCACGCGCGGTCGAGGAAACCAGGGCCGACATGTGGTGCAAGATGCCGTCCAGCGGCGAGAAGGAATACCAGGAAAATGGCTGGTCGGGGCAATCGGTGTGGGTGGAGCAGGCGCCGACGATGCCGCAGGTGGCGGGGGTAGATGCCGCCCGTCGCAAGGCCGAACTGGCACAACTGGGCGCCCTGAAAACCGCCACCGGCTACCTGGGCGACCACGTGCTGCAAAGAGTGGCGGCGAAACCGAAAGACGCCGACCTGCCATGGCTGCTGCACGTCGTGGTGCGCTCCACGCGCGGCGGTTGCCTCGACGACGACGCCAAGGCGTTGTCTAAAAAGGCATACACCACGCTGCACAAACGCTACGGCAACAGCGAATGGGCGAAGAAGACGCCCTATTTCTACTGATGCCGTAGTGCTTACGCCATCAGCGCTTTTAGCGCACTTAGCGCACTTCCACCAGTTCGATGTCGAAGACGAGGTTGGAGTTGGGCGGGATCGCGCTGTTCCCTTGGGCGCCATAGCCCATGCTGGCCGGGATCAGCACCGTGCGCTTCCCGCCCACTTGCATGCCGGTCACGCCTTGGTCGAATCCCTTGATCACAGAGCCGCTGTCCAACACGAAAGAAAACGCCGCCTTGCCGACCGAGGAATCGAACTGCACGCCCTTTTTGGATGGCGCGGCGGCATCGTACAGCCAGCCGGTGTATTGCACCGAGACGGTTTTGCCAGCAATAGCCGGCGCACCGGTGCCGACCACGTTATCGATCTTCTGCAGCACGATGGTGTCGGCGACCGGAGGCACCACCGGTTGCACCGGCGCAGCAGTATCGCCGCCACCGCCACCGCAACCAGACAGGGCCAGCGTCAATCCCAGCGCGCAAGACGAAAACAGGTATCTCATAGAACTCTTTCTCAATGATGGTGAACACAAATTTCACAAATCCGGCAAAATGCGCTGGCAGCATACAGTAACAATGCCTTTGTGACCATCATTTAAAAGACGCTATTTGAGGATGACTTTACGGACGAATTCGATCGCGGCGAGGGCGAAGAAGGTGTAGGCGCACCAGGGGATCAGGTAGCCGGGGATGAACGAGGGTCGCATGGCGCCCAGCGCGGTAAAGGCTGCGCCGAAGGCAAAGGCGGCTGCCAGTACCCATTCCTTTTGTTTGGAAAACAGCCCGACGCAGGTGATGGTGCCGGCCAGGCTGATGATGGTTGCTATCTGCATTGGAGAGTGCTCTTCTGTCAAGGATGGGCAGAATACCACGAACACTTCATGCGGTCACCGATACGCCGGCCCGCACCAGCAACTGTTCGCAGCGCTGCGACAGGTGCTGCACTTGCAGGCGCTTGCCGGCGCGTGCATACCGCTCGCTCAGGGCGGCCACCGCCACCACTGCCGAATGATCGGCCAGGCGCAGGTGGCGGCAGTCGAGCACCACCTGTTGCGGATCATCCTGCGGCACGAACAGGTCGTTGAAATGGGCGATCGAGGCAAAGAACAGTGTGCCGTGCGGCGTGTAGTGCTTGACGCCGTCGGCGTCCACCATCGCTTCGCACCGCACCTCGCGCGCGTGGCGCCAGGCGAAACTGAGTGCGGCGATCACAATCCCGCACAGCACCGCCACCGCCAGGTCGGTCGCCACGGTAATGCAGGTAACGACCACGATCAGCAGCGCGTCGTGGCGCGGCACCTTGCCCAGCACTTGCAGCGAACTCCAGGCAAAGGTCTGCTGGGCGACGACAAACATCACGCCCACCAGGGCAGCCAGTGGAATACGCTCGATCAGCGGCGACAGGAACAGCACGAACAGCAAAATCATGATGCCGGCCACCGCACCCGACACCCGGGTGCGGCCGCCGGAACCGAGGTTGATCATGGTCTGGCCGATCATGGCGCAACCGCCCATGCCGCCGAACAGGCCGGAGGCGACGTTGGCCGCACCCAGCGCCACGCATTCGCGGTTGGGCAGGCCGCGGGTTTCGGTGATTTCATCGGTGAGGTTAAAGGTGAGCAGCGTTTCGAGCAGCCCCACCACCGCCATCAGCAGTGCATACGGCAGCACGATGCGCAAGGTCTCCATGGTGAACGGCAACTGCGGAATGCTGAACGACGGCAGACCGCCGGCGATGGTGGCCATGTCGCCCAGCGTGCGCACCGGCAGATGCAGCAGTTCCGACAGCAACCCCACGCCCACGATGGCCACCA
Organism: Duganella phyllosphaerae; assembly: GCF_001758785.1. Classification (GTDB taxonomy): domain Bacteria; phylum Pseudomonadota; class Gammaproteobacteria; order Burkholderiales; family Burkholderiaceae_D; genus Rugamonas; species Rugamonas phyllosphaerae. The sequence goes on along the minus strand of NZ_LROM01000077.1, from coordinate 36,778 downwards.
GCGCCGGCGGCACCGCCCTGGTCAGGCGCGGCAGCAGGTACACGATGGCCATGGTCAACGCCACCAGCCCGCCCATCCACCACATCGCCGCACCCGCCAGCCAGCCGCCGTCAACCCGAAAATGCTGCAATTGCGACCAGGCGATCACGATCGCCAGGCCGTTGACGAAACCAAGCATCACCGGGTGCGGCACCATGCTGACCAGTTTGCCGAGCCGCAGCAGGCCGAACAGCAGCATGATCACGCCGCTGAGCACTACCGTGGCCAGGAAATACTGCAAGCCATGCTGTGCCACCAGCGCCACGATCACCACTGCCATCGAGCCGGCAGCGCCCGAAATCATGCCCGGGCGGCCACCAAACATCGCGGTGATGGTGCAAATGAAGAAGGCGCCATACAGCCCTACCAGGGGATTCAAGTGCGCAACCAGCGCAAACGCGATGCATTCAGGAACCAGTGCAAACGACGTGGTGAGGCCCGCCAGGGCATTTTTAGTGAAATTGGTGGACCACATATCGGTTTCGGAAGAAGAGTATTCGGGACGAGCGGCGCGCAAAAAAATAGCTGCAGAGCATCATTGATGCGCTGCAGCAGGGGTATTTTACACGGAGGAGACAGGTTACCGCAGTGATTGGGTGAACTGGCGCACATTCAAAACCGGTCGCGACAGGCAAAATGGCTTTGCTTTCCAACCAACAACTGCCAAGCCGAGCCCACCATGACCACGATGATGAATGCCACCCGCGCCCTGAACCGTCAAAAAATCGCTGTCGAGAGAACGCTGTATGCACGCTCGGCAGAGGAATCGCAACTGGCAGCGCGTTGGGCCGCCGCCTGGCACAAGCTGGTCCAGCGCAAACTGGACAACATGGCCACCCGCTCTGCCCCTCGGGTGGACTTCAGCGGATTCCTGGTGAATCCGCCGTCCCGCGTACTGCATTAATTTCCCGGCTATTCTTCAAGCAGCACGCTGTTCCATGCCGGCCGCCTTGTTGCGGCCGCCTTGGTAGCAGCTGCCTGCGCGCGCTTCCATCCCCGCACGATCAAGTACCGTAACGCAACCACGGCGGTAGGAAATCAAGCCTTCGTCGGCCAGCTTGCCAGCCGCGCCGGTCACGCTTTCGCGACGCACGCCCAGCATGTTGGCGATCATTTCCTGGGTCACTTTCAATTCATTGCCCATCGAGCGGTCCAGGCGTTCGAGCAACCAGCGGCACAGCTTTTGCTCGATACTGGTGTGACGGCTGCCGGCCACGCTTTGCGCCAGCTGGGCGAACATGGCGCTGGTGTAACGCATCAGTTGCTGGGCCAACGGGCCGCCGGCGTAGAACACGTCGCGCAGCACGTCGGTGCGCAGGCGGTAGCCGTAACCGGCAGCCTCCACCACGGCCGAGTAAGAAGCACGCTCGGTCGGGTACAGTGCCACGCCTACCACACCTTCGCGGCCTACCACGGCGATCTCGGTGGTGGCGCCGTCTTCCATCACGTATTGCAGCGAGATGATGGCGTTGGTCGGGAAGTAGGTGTACTCGACCTTGTCGCCGAAGTCGAACAGGTGCTTACCGGCAGGCAACGCAACCAGTTCCAGCTCGCTGAACAGCGCCAGCAGATCGTCGCGCGACAGGGCGCGCAGCAGATCGTTCTGCTGCGCGCCGATCAGGCTGATCTGCGAACCGGCGCTGCTGTTGCCTGCGATGGCGTTGGCAGCGGCGGTTGCGGAAGTGGTGTGGTATGCGTTCATGGTGTCTGCCTCTTGGTGTGTGGTCTTGGTGGCTGATGTATCAAACTTGGGTATCGCTCACCGTTGATGACACTATATCTAGCAGACCGATCTACCGGTATAGGACCGGCGTGTAGGCCAATGTAGGCTGCAAGCAAGAAGAAATGTGGGCCTTGTCCTACGTTGGCATCATGACACTGTGCAGTCGCGCACCGAACTGCGCATGAACTGCTCAATAACTGGCACGCAATTGCAGGTATGCGGTACGTGGCGCACCAACCATGCGCCCGGCATTGCCATCGACATTGCGGGTGTAATAACGCCGGTCCGCCAGGTTGTTCACCCCTGCCATCACCTCGTAGCCAGGTTTCCCCTTCACTTTCCAGCCCACTTGTGCATTCCACAGGCGGAAACCGGGGATCGCTCCTGCGCTGCCGTTGGCCGCTTCGGCCACGGTATTGGCGGCGTCCGAGTACTGGCGGGTCTGGTGCGTGCCCGACACGTTGAAGCTCCACGCGTCGCGCTTGTAGCGCGCGCCCACGGTGTCGGTGCCGCGCGAGTAGAACGGCACGTCCAGCCCGGCCGTGGCGCCCGACTCCTGGATCGCCTTGGTGTAAGTGTAGTTGGCGTACAGGTTCAGGCCCGCCAGCGCGCCGGCTTCGTCGAAGCTGTAGTCGAATGCCGATTCGATCCCTTCGTGGTTGGTCGCGCCAATGTTCTGGAACGTGGCCGGCAGTGTGCCCGGCACCTGCAAAATCTGGTTGTCGAACTTGAGCTTGAAGGCGGTCAGCTCCGCGCTCACCGCGCGGTTCTTCCAGCGCGCACCAAGCTCGACGGTCTTGGCCACTTCCGGATTGAGCGGATTGGTGGCGCTTTGCGAATTGAGCTGGGTGTTCTGCACCGCGCCGAACGACGTGGTGTAGTTGGCGAACACGGTCAGCGCCGGGTTGACCAGGTAGGCCACGTTCAACGACGGCAGCGCCTTGTTGTTGTCCGAAGCGAAAGCTGCGCTGCTGCCCGCATCGCGCCGGTCAGAGCGGATGCGCTCGTAGCGTACGCCGGGCGTGATGCGCCAGGCGCCAATGGCGATGCGGTCGTCGATGTACACCGAGTGGGCATCGGTGGCATTGTCGAACCTGGTGGTGGCGCCTTGCACGCCAGTGGCAACCGTCACGGCATAGTTGTTGTCGTCGCCGCGCTCGCGCAGGAAGCGGTAGCCGGCGGTGACATCGTGGGTGAGACCGGCAGCAGTGAAGCGCTGGGTGTAGCGCGGCTCGATGCCCAGCACCTGGTAGTTGCGCGGCTGCCAGGTGACCTGGGTACGGGCGGCGTTGATCAGGGCGCTCTGGCGGAAGCTCTCGTTGTAATAAGCCTTCACTTCGAATTCCTGGGTGGCCGAGATGGTGTTCAGGTAGCCGACGTCGCCGCCCTTGCGCTCGCCGCTCCAGAAATCCGTGGGCCGGGTGTTCTGGAACGGATCGGCGGCGTACTGTGCCACGGTCAGCCCGCCCGGCGTGCGCGAGTTGACGTCGAAGTACGTCAGTTTGCCGTACACCTCGCTGTGGGCGTTGAGCGGGTAGCGGAATTTCAGCGCCACGTCGTTGAGCTTGTCGTTGCTGGCGGTGCGCCAGCCGCCGCCATCCATGCCCGAGTACATCAGCGCCAGGCCCAGGCCATTCTCCAGCGTGCCGCCAAGGAAGGCGCTGTACTGGGTGTTATGCCCGGTTTCGCTATAGTCGTTGTAGCGCACCGAGACATCGCCGCTCAGCGCCCCGTCCGGGATCGACCGGCTGCGAAAATTGATGATGCCGCCCACGTTTTGCGGACCGTAGCGCACGGCGCCGCCGCCGCGCACCACGTCGATCGATTCGATGTTGTTCAGGCTGACCGGGGCGAACGATAGCTGCGGCTGACCATACGGGGCCACTGCCAGCGGAATGCCGTCGAGCAGGATGGTGGAACGCGGCGAATAGCGCCCGGTCAGGCCGCGCACGCCGATATTGAGCGAAATGGCGCTGCCGGCGGTGCCGGAATTGTCGGTGGCCTGCACGCCCGGCACGCGGCGCAGCACGTCGCCGATGTCGAGCGCGCCCGAATCCTCGATGTCGTCCTGGTTCACCACCGTGCGCGCGCCGGCGAAATTCCTGACGCTGTTTTGCAGCCCGGAGCCGAGCCAGCTGCCGGTCACCTGGATGGTTTCCATCGGCGCCGGGGCGCGCTCTTGCGCCTGCTCTTGTGCATGCGCCAAGGGCATGGCCAGCAGCGCCAGCGCTGCGGCCATGGAAGTCAACGGGAATGGTGGTGCAAGGTGCAAAGTCTGGAGGGGCATGGCAATGAAAGGAGTATCATGAAAGTGACAATGATAACACTTCTCATTCGCATGTTCACCCCTCCTTGGGACTGGTTATTGGCCTTTGGCAGCTTCAGCCAGCGCCCGATCGGACAGCACGGTGGCGGCGGCGCTGGTGGAGTTGAGCAAGGTGCCGGCCTGTTCCGCACTGTTCTGCAATACCTGGCCCAGGTCCTTGAAGAAGCCGACCGTTACCAGGCCAACCTCGTCGGTGGAAACGGTCTGGCGCAGGTCGCTGGCATAGGTCTCGGCGCGCGCGCTCACCTGCTGCAACACCTCTTTTTGCTGGGCGGCCAGGCCCTCCAAAAACTGCGCCTGCAGTGCGAACAATTGTCGCACCGACGCCGCCGCGCCGCCGCCTTGCACCAAGTCCAGCTGCGCATGCAGCGCATTGAGGCCAGTCGAGGACTGCTGAGCACTCCATTCGCGGCCGGCAGCGATGGCCGCCTGCGCCGCTTGCGCGAACGGCGCCAGGGCCGCAAAAGGGGCGAACGTGGTGGATGGCGTCAGCGAGGCCGGGATGCTGAACAACGGTTGCAATGCCTGGGTAGTCATGTGATGCCCTTTCGGTTGGTGGACTTGCAGTGGTCAAGCGTGTCAAGGGAGGATTCAGGGCCGGGCGGCAGCCAGCGGCTGCCCCAGGCGGTCGAGCATGGCAACGATGGCGGCCATTTGCGGCGCGTTGCGGGTATAAAAAGTGCGCTGCGCCGGGTTGTCGTCGCTGTAACCCCAGAAATCCCAACACCCCTTGGGATTGAACGGTATGCCATTCGACGGTACCGCCTGCGGATAGAGCACAATGGTGCGGTTGGTGTCGGCATACTGGTTGTAGCCGGTGCCGTTGTAAAACCGGTCGCCGATGACGGCGGCGCCCTGCTGGCAACCGTGCAGCGCGACGTGGACCTTGCAACCGCCCTGCTCGCAATCGGCGGGAATATAGGCATACGCGGTCTGGTCCATGCTGCTGCGCCGCCCTTTCACGAACTCGGCCTGGTCGAAGCTGACGATCTTGCCCTGCCTGTTCGTAGCCGGCGCCGTGCTGCCGGGATAAATATGGGCCAGCAATTCCTGCGATTGTTCGAAGCCGCAATTATTGATATACGGACTGTGGGTCGTGCTGCACGGCACGGCCTGCGGATTGTTGACGATGATGGAATGGCCGGCGTTGACGTCGTGCCGATAGACGATGTTGGCAGGCGGCGTCTGCGCCAGGCTGTAATACGTGGGCACCGTGGCCGCGACCAGCGGCTTGACGGTCTGGTCGTTGGTGCCGCTGAATACATACACGCGCTGGCGCGCCAGGTATTCCACGTCGTCGATCCAGTCGCGGTGGGCGAAATAGCGCGCATTGCTCAGCGATACGGCAGGCAGCGGGCCGACCGCAGCATTGACCGGGCTCATACAGGTCGCCGTGGCGTTTTGCAGCGGCGTCAGCGCCGGATAAGTACCGGCACAATAATAAGGTCCGGCCGCTATTACGCCCACGCCAATAAACCTGCTGGAATAAGCGGTCGCCAATTGCGCGGCCATAAAACCACCGGACGATATTCCCGATACCGATGTTTGAGATAAATCAACACCCATTGCAGGTAAAGGCGTTATAGCCCGCGTAATAACTGGAAGCATGCCCAATATAATCAACAGCGGCAAGCGTGATAATCGGTGACTTTTCATTCAAACCTCCTTGGATTAGAATATTTACGGGGGACAATTAATACTAAACCGATTATCAACTTATTAAAAGACGTCTTGATGACTATTTTTCGGTACCGCACTTCCAGCCCACCTTGCCATAGCTGCAGCGCAGCCGTGGTAACATACGCGGATGCAAACATCCACCTCAGACCAGGCCGAAACACTGATACGCGCGACCGGCGCCCGCGTCACGCGCCAGCGCGTGACCGTGCTCGAGTTTTTGATGGGACAGGAAAAGTCGCTGACCCACCACGATATCCAGGCCCTGCTGCCGGACGAGGCGCTCGATTCGGTCACCCTGTACCGGGTGCTCGAATGGCTGACTGAGAACGAACTGGTGCACCGCATCGCGGGCGCCGACCAGGTCTGGCGTTTTCGCGCCGGCGCCGGTCATCACTCGCACGAACATGCGCACTTCCAGTGCACCCATTGCGAAGAAGTCACCTGCTTTACCGACGTGCCGCTGCCGCGCACGATCAAGCTGCCCAGCGGCTTCCAGAGCCAGGAAATGGATTTCCTGATCAAGGGCACCTGCCCGCACTGCGCCACCAAAAAATAGCCGCGCACGATCCGCGCTAATGCAACAAGCTTGCATTAGCGATCAATCGGACTTATGATGCAACTCGATTGCATTTAAGGACCGCTATGACCACCCTTCCCCGACCACTGGCCGATGTGCGCCTGCCCGTTACCGTTCTTTCCGGCTTTCTCGGCGCCGGCAAGACTACCCTGCTCAACCACGTGCTGGCCAATCGCGAAGGCTTGCGCGTGGCAGTCATCGTCAACGACATGAGCGAAGTCAATATCGACGCGTCGCTGCTGCGCCACGGCACGGAAAATGCTGGCGCCGCGCTGTCGCGCACCGAAGAGAAGATGGTGGAGATGAGCAACGGCTGCATCTGCTGCACGCTGCGCGAAGACCTGCTGCTGGAGGTGCGCAAGCTGGCGGCGGAAAACCGCTTCGACTACCTGCTGATCGAATCGACCGGCGTGGGCGAGCCGATGCCGGTGGCCGCCACGTTCGACTTTGCCGACGAAGACGGCGCCTCGCTCAACGATGTGGCCCGCATCGACACCATGGTCACCGTGGTCGATGCCGTCAACCTGCTCAATGATTACAACTGCGCCGACTTCCTGGCCCAGCGCGGCCAGAGCGCAGGCGAAGGCGACGACCGCACCCTGGCCGCGCTGCTGTCGGAGCAGATCGAGTTTGCCGACGTGATCGTGGTCAGCAAGACCGACCTGGTCACCATCGAACAGATGGGCGCGGTACGCGCGGTGATCAAGGCGCTCAACCCTACCGCCAAGATGGTGCTGGCCGAGCAAGGCCGGGTGCCGCTGCACGAGATCCTGGGCACCGGCAAATTCGACCTTGACCGGGCCAGCCAGATGGCCGGGTGGGCGCGCGAACTGGCCGGCATCCACACGCCGGAAACCGAGGAATACGGTATCGCCAGCTTCGTTTTGCGCGAACGCCGTCCGCTGCACCCGCAGCGCTTCAACGAGTTTCTCGACCTGGCGCTGCCGGGCCTGATACGCGCCAAGGGCTATATCTGGTTTGCCAGCCGTCCTGACTGGGCAGTGGCCTATTCGCGTGCCGGCCGCATTGCGTCGGTAGAGCCGGTGGGCCAGTGGTGGGCCGCCAGCGACCGCGCCAACTGGCCGCCGGTGGGCGACGCCGACCGCGATGGCATCGAAGCGGCCTGGGTGGAGCCGTTCGGCGATCGCCAGAACGAACTGGTCTTCATCGGCGCGGACCTGGATCGGCCGGCCCTGGAAGCCGCCTTCCGCCGCTGCGTGCTCACCGACCGCGAACTGGCCGCCGGCGCCGCCGCCTGGATAACCTACGTCGATCCGTTCCCGGCCTGGAGCCGCGAAGACGAGATGGAAGATCTGGAAGCGTCAACAGCGAAGGCCTGACAGGCACCACCGGGGCCGCTATACTGCACGCTTTCCCGACCTGAGCAATGTCATGGCCGTTCTGCCCTCCCCTGTTCGCACCGCCCTCGCCGCCGCCAGCTTGCCATTTTTGCTGTTGCTGAGCTCCCACGCCAGCGCCGAAACGCTGGCCGCCGCACCGGTATCTGCATCGGCGCGCACGCCGGAATCGATCACCTCGCTGCGCCTGATCGGCGAACAACGGCTGCCGTGGCGCCAGCGGTACAGAGGCACGATGGTGGGCGGCCTGTCGGGCATCGACTACGACGCCGCGCGCGGCGAATGGGTACTGATCTGCGACGACCGCTCCGAGCATAATCCGGCGCGCTACTACCGCGCCAGGCTCGACTACGACCAGCAGTCGTTTCGGCGAGTCGCCTTGACTGGTGTGACCACGTTGTTGCAGGCCGATGGCTCCGCGTATCCATCGAAGAAGACGTTCGCGCGCCGGGGCGGCGCCGTGGCCGACCTGGAAACGCTGCGCGTCGATCCGCGCGATGGCGCGATCTGGTACGGCAGCGAAGGCGATGTCACGCTCAAGCTCAATCCCTTCGTGCGCCAGGCCGACGCCAACGGCAGCCTGCGCTACGAGTTGCCGCTGCCGCCGCTGTTCGACGTGGCAGTGGACCAGAGCAGCGGCCCGCGCAACAACCAGGCTTTCGAGGGCATGAGTTTTACGCCCGACGGCGCGTCGCTCTGGGTGGCGCTGGAAGGACCGCTGTACCAGGACGGTCCGGCGCCCACGCCAGCACACGGCGCGATCAGCCGTATTACCCGCTTCGCCCGCGACGGCACGGTGCTGGGCCAGTACGCCTACGCGCTGGAGCCGATTCCGGCAGCGCCGGGCAAGGGCAAAAACGCCGACAACGGCATCTCGGAAATTATGGCGCTGTCCGATACCCGCATGCTGGTGCTGGAACGTGCGGGCGTGCAGAACGATAAAGGCCGCTATCGCAATTACGTGCGCCTTTACGAGGTGGAGACCGCCGGCGCCACCGATATTGCGCAGTTGGCCACGCTGGCCAGCGCCAGCTACACGGTGATGACCAAGCGCCTGGTGCTGGACCTGAACCAGGCCGGCCTGCGACGGGTGGACAACCTCGAAGGCATGGCCTTCGGCCCGCGCCTGGCCAACGGCCACGCCAGCCTGGTACTGGTTTCGGACGATAACTTCAATGACAAACAGGTTACGCAGTTCCTGCTGTTCGAGGTAATGCCATAGCACTGGCGGCGGCCACCAGCGGCGCAGGAGCCAGTTCAGGCAATGCGGTCGTGGCGATCGGGGGCACGCCCGGCTCAGTGGCCGTATCGATGTCCGTATCGATGTCCGCCGCGGTAGCCAGCTCGATGGGCTGGTCGAACGACGACAGCTGGATCGCCGGCGGCGACAGGCAGTTATCGCACTTGCAGCACTGCTCGAAGCCGGGCGCTGCGTCGCCGAAATAATCGAGCAGCAGCTTCCAGCGGCAGTAGCCGCTCTGGGCGTAGCCGACCATTTGCTCCAGTCCCTCGCGGTCGCGCTCGTGCTTGTCGGCGTACACCCGCGCCATCTCTTCGTACTGCGCGGCCTTCGGTTCGGTTTTGGCCAGCGAATAATCGAGCTTGCGGCTGCGCTTGAGCAGCTTGCCGTCCTTGAGCATCTTCAGGCAGATTTTCAGCTGGCTGGCCGAGATGTGTTCGAGCCTGGGCTTCAGGTCGGCCTCGGTAAACGCGGCGCGCTCGTTGCTGGCCACCGCCTGGCGGGCAGCTTCATACACCGCGCGCAGTTCCTCGGCTTGCGGATAGTGCTTGACCAGGAAGAACTGCTGCAGGCGCTTGTCGGCGTGGTAGTACAGCAGCGTGCATTCGGCGTCGTGTCCATCGCGCCCCGCCCGGCCCGACTCCTGGTAATACGCTTCCAGGTTGGCCGGCACCTGCAAGTGGATCACGAAGCGCGTGTCCGGCTTGTCGATGCCCATGCCGAACGCGTTGGTGGCCACCATCACGCGGCGCTCGCCGCTCATGAACAGGTTCTGGTTTTCCACCCGCTCGCCGGCGCGCAGCTTGCCGTGGTAGATCGCCACGCTTTCGCCGGCATCCTTGAGTTGCGCATGCATTTCCTCGGCCGCCTTGACGGTGGCGGCGTAGATGATGCCCACGCCTTCGGTGCTGCGCACCAGCTCCAGCACCTGCGCCGTCTTTTCGGACGGGTTGGTGACCTGCTTGACGCGGTAGTGCAGATTGGGACGGTAGATGCCGGTGTTGACCACGGCCATGCGCGGACGGCCCAGCTGGGTGCGGATATCCTTGATCACGTCATCAGTGGCGGTGGCGGTGAGCGCCAGCACCTGCGGACGCCCAAGCGCTTCCAGGGCAGCGCCGATTTCCAGGTAGGCGGGACGAAAATCGTGGCCCCACTGCGAGATGCAATGGGCCTCGTCGATCACTACCAGTGCGATATCGCTGTCCTTCAGCAACGCCAGGAAGTCCGGCGTGATCAGGCGCTCCGGGGTGCAGAACACGATGTCGTGGGCAGCGCTCTCGATGCCTTCGAGCGCCGCCAGTTCGTCGGCGCGCGACAGGCTGCTGTTGATTTGCGCAGCGCTGGCGATGCCGGCTTCCTCAAGCTTTTCAGCCTGGTCCTTCATCAGCGAGATCAGGGGCGAGACCACCACCGTGAGCCCTTGCAGCAGCCGCGCCGGCAACTGGTAGCACAGCGATTTGCCGCTGCCGGTAGGCATGACGGCCAGGGTGTCGTGACCGGCCAGCACGCTGTCGATGACGTTGCGCTGGCCATCGCGCAAAGCTTCGATGCCGAATACCTTGCGCAGCAAGGTGGTGATTTGTTTGCTCTGCGGGGCTGACGGGGCTTTCATGGGGGACTCTCTGGTGGTGTGGATCTATGGCCAGAGTAGCCAACCGGTTAACAATGCACTGTGCGCCAGCACACCGCGCGGCTTAACCGGTAGTCACGATTTGCAACTGGATTGTCATGCAACAGTGGTATCGATACGGGCGCCGGTTTTGAGCGTCATCGTCACCGGCGTGCGCTCGGCGATATCGGCCAGCCGCGCCACCTGCTCCGCATCGAGCGCGCCGGTCAGGTGCAAGGTGCGGGTGATGACGGTACCGTCATCGCTGCGCTTGAGGTGCAGGTCCACCTGCACCGCCTCCAGCGGCCACTGCTTGCGGTCGGCGTACATGCGCAGCGTGATCGCCGTGCACGAGCCCAGGCCCGCAAGTAAAAAATCGTAAGGCGCCGGTCCCGCGTCCTGGCCGCCGTTGCGTGGCGGTTCGTCGCCAATCAGCTTGTGTCCACCCACCTCGATCTCGGTGGAATACATGTCGCGCCCGATGCGGGCAAATCCTTGTGCCATGGTTGAATCTCCTTTCCGGTATTTTAGCTCCCAGGATACAAACTTCACACCAGCTTCACCTAAGTAAAGTATTGTAAATGGCAAGTATTAAGGCATTGCTTCTGTAAAATAGCCGCATTGGCTTACTTTCATCATTTACTTCCCCCATGCAAAAGATTCTCCTGACCTGCTCCCTGCTGACGTCGCCCATGTGTGCGCTGGCCCAGACCACCGCCGCGCCAGCGGCCGCCCCGGCGGCCAAGCCCGGCGCCGTCAAGGCCGACGAGGCGCAGGTGGTGCCATCGGTGACGGTGGCGGCAGAGCGCCCCACCAACCGCATCGACCGCCAGGTGTACGACGTCAAGTCCGATGTCTCGAGCACCAACGGCACCGCTGCCGACGCCTTGAACAACGTGCCGTCGGTGGCGGTCGATCCCGATGGCACGGTGTCGCTGCGCGGCAGCAGCAATGTGCAGATCATGATCGATGGCAAACCGTCGGCCATGCTGCAGGGCGAGAACCGCGGCGCGGCGCTGCAAGCGATGCCAGCCGACGATATCGAATCGGTGGAAGTGATCAACAACCCCGGCGCGCAGTTCGGCAACGAGGGTGGCAGCGGTCCGATCCTGAACCTGGTCATGCGCCGCAACCGCAAACCTGGCGGTTTCGGCTCGGTCAACGCCAACGCCGGTACCGAGGGGCGCTACAACAGCGCCGTCAACGGCAGCTACAACGAGGGACTTTGGGGCTTCCAGGGCGGCCTCAATGTACGCCATGACGGCCGCAATTCCACGTCCGAGGTGACCCGCGAGCGGCTCGATCCGCGCACCGGCCAGTACGTGCCCAGCACCCAGGATGCGGTAAGCAAGGGCCTCAACGACATGGTCGGCGCCAACGGCACCGTCAGCTACAATATGAACCAGTCCGATACGCTGACCGGCAGCGCATCGTTCATGGGGCGCGGCAACGACCAGCGCTCGACCGAACACTATGTGAACGGCGCCACCGGCTTCAAGCCCGCCAACGACTACGTTCGCAACACCGCGCGCAGCGGCGACGCCAAAAATTTCGGCTGGGGTGCGCGCTACGACCACAAGGGCGAACTGCCCGGCGAAACCCTCAAGATCGACCTTCGCGTGTCGGCATCCGAAAACGATAGCGACACCAGCTACGCCAGCGACTACGCCACCGGCGCCGACAATTTCGGCCGCACCGACCCGCGCGCATTCCAGCACAGCGACACCAGCACGCGCGTGATCGACTTCACCGGCGACTACAGCCGGCCGCTGTGGGGCGGCACCACCAATGTCGGCTACAAGGTGGCGCGCACCACGAACAATTTCGACACGCTCTACACCGACATCGACCCGGTCACGAATATCGCGATCATCAATCCGTCGCGCACCAACCGCTTCGATATCGAGGAAACCGTGCTGGCCCTCTACGGGACCTACCAGATGCGCCTGTCCGAGCGCTGGGGCCTGCTGGGCGGCGTGCGCACCGAGCACACCGACATGGACATCCACCAGGTCACCAGCGGCATCGAGGCAAAGAACAGCTACATCAACTTCATTCCGAGCATGTTCGCGACCTATAAGGTCTCGGACGACGCCAATCTGCGCTTTGCCTACGCGCGCCGCCTGCGCCGTCCGCAGGCCAACGATCTCAATCCGTACGTGACCTACCGCGACGAATTCAACGTCTCATCCGGCAACCCGGACCTGAAACCGACCAAGACCGATTCGTTCGAGGTCGGTTACGAGACCAAGTTCGGCGGCCTGGAGACCAACCTGCGCGGCTACTACCGCCGCGACACCGACGCCATCGTCGACTACCGCTACTTCATCGCCGACAACGTGCTGCTCACCACGCGCCAGAACGGCGAAGGCAGCCACTCGAGCGGCCTGGAATTTACCGTCAGCGGCAAGCTCACGCCCACGCTCACGCTCAATACCAGCGGCAACCTGATGCGCAGCCAGCAGCGCTCGCAGGATGAAGCGGGCGTCGTCACCAGCCGCACCGCCAATTCGCTCAGCGGCCGCGCGCGCCTGAACTGGCAGATGACCACCGCCACGCAAGTGCAACTGGCGCTGCAAATGCAGGGCAAAACGCTGTCGGGCCAGGGCTACCGCTCGCCCAACAATACCGTCAACATGAGCGTGCGCCATGCTTTGAGCAGCCAGTGGAACCTGGTGGCCAACGTCACCGACATCTTCGACCGCAACAAGATGGAAACCATCGTCAACAGCACCACGCTGCGCGAAACCAGCACGCGCCGCTTCGACGGCCGCGTGTTTTACGTGGGCCTGTCGTACCGCTTCGGTGGGGTCAACAGCAACCGTAGCGAAGGTGAAGGCGGCTTCCGTCCGCGTCCCGGTGGTCCGGGCGGACCTGGCGGTCCCGGTCCCGGCGGCTTTGGCCCGCCCGGCGCTTGACCGATACAAAAAAACGCCCGGGGCTTCACAGCCGCCGGGCGTCTTTCATATCTCCACGATTACTTCACCACCGCGACTTTTACGCGCTTGCCCTTCTGGAACGTGAAGATGGTCAGCGCCCCATCCTTGATGTCGCCGCGCGCATCGAACGAGATATCGCCGGTCACGCCCTTGTGGTGGATCTTCGCCAGGTAAGGCAAATACTTGACCGGGTCGGGCGAGCCGGCCTGCTGCATCGCATCGACCATGGTCATCAAGGCGTCGTAGGTTTGCGGCGCATAGGTCTGCACCTCGACGCCAAAACGCTTCTTGTACGCGGCCTTGAAATCGGTCAGCGCCTTTTCCTGCGCCGGCGCCACGCCGCCCGCTTCTGCGCATAAAACCTGGTCGTCGTTCATGCCGTCGCCGGCCAGGCGCGGCACCGAATCCGAGCACATGCCGTCGCCGCCCATGAACTTGACCGGGAAGCCCAGCTGCTTCATCTGGCGCAGCATCGGCGCGGCTACCGCATCCATGCCGCCGTAGAACACCAGGTCCGGCTTGGTGGCCCGGACCGTGGTCAGGATGGCGTTGAAGTCGGTGGCCTTGTCGGTGGTGTACTGGGTGCTGACGATGGCGGCGCCAGCCGCCGGTCCCAGGCGCTTGATATTTTTGGAAAATTCATCGGCCAGGCCCTTGCCGTAGGCGGTGCGATCGTCGATCACGGCGATGCGCCTGGCCTTGACGTTTTGCAGCGCGTAGCGCGCCAGCGCCGCACCCTGCTGCTCGTCGTTGGCGATATTGCGGAACGCCGACGCGAAGCGCTGGCGCGTGTACTGCGGATTGCTGGCCGACGGCGAGATCTGCGGAATGCCGGCATTGAAGTAAATGCGCGACGCCGGGATGGTGGTGCCCGATACCTGGTGGCCGATCACGCCATTGACCTTGGCATCGACCAGTTTTTGCGCCACGGCCGTGCCCTGCTTGGGATCGGATCCATCGTCCTCGGCCTGCAGCACGATCTTGTACTTCTTGCCGCCGATGACCACGCCCTTGGCGTTGAGTTCTTCGACCGCCATGCGGGCGCCGTTTTCATTGTCCTTGCCCAGGTGGGCGGCGGTGCCGGAGGTGCCGGCCGCGTGGCCGATCTTGATGATGTCCTGCGCGTTGGCGAGTCCCGGAAGGGCGGCGCTTGTCAATCCCAGCGCGACGGCCAGGGCGATTTTTGGTGCGTGTGTTGGGTACGGCATACAACTCCTTACGAATTTAGCCGGTTAGGATACCATCCGACAAGATAGTCTGCCATCAGTAGATGCCGCACAGCTATTTACGTAATATACTTATTACCTAACCGCATAAGTCATTGATCACTATGGAAATTTCCCGTCGCATCGCGAAGTCCCGACCACTCGCCACCACCGCCATGCACGGCCGGGTGGACGCCATGAAGGACCGCGGTGAGCACGTCATCGATTTTTCCATCGCCATCTCGCATTTCCCCGCACCGCCCGCCGTCCTCGCTGCCATGCACGAGGCGCTGCAGCGCCCCGCCCTGCCCTACACCGCAGTCGGTGGCGACGCCGGCGTGCGCGCCCGGCTGGCCGCCCGGGTCGGGCGCGAGAACGGCATCGACGCCGCGCCAGCCGACATCCTGGTCACCAACGGCGCCAAGCAGGCGCTGTACCAGGCGCTGTACGTGATGGCCGATCCCGGTGACGCGGTGATCATTTTCAAGCCATACTGGCCGGCGTACGTGGCCACCAGCGAACTGCTGGGCCTCAAGCCGATCCTGGTCGATCTGCCGAGCCAGATCACCACCGAGCTGCTCGACAGCCTGCCACCGGCCAGGATCCTGATCCTCAATAATCCGCACAACCCCACCGGCGCCCTGCTGGCGGCCACGGAACTCGCGTGCATCGCCGCCTGGCTGCGCAAGACCGGCACCCGCGCCATCGTCGACGAGAGCTACGAAAAACTGGTGTTCGACGGCGTCCACCAAAGCCTGGCGGCGCGCCCCGACTGGCGCGAGCTGGGTGTGGTCACGCTGTTCTCGGCGTCGCAAAGCTATGCCATGATGGGCTGGCGCGCCGGTTTCGCAGTAGCCCCGGCGCCACTGGTGGCGGCCATGGAAACCGTGCAGGGACCGATCACCGCCGCCGCGCCGATGCTGATCCAGCTGGCGCTGGCGGCCGCCTTCGAGTCGGACGACACGCCCGAGTCGAAGGCCATGCTGGCCGACTACCGCGCCCGGCGCGACCTGGTGCTGGACCTGACCGCCAACCTGCCCTGGCTGACAGTGCGCACACCGGCCTCGGGCCCGTACCTGTGGCTCGACGTCGCGCCGCTCGGGCTGGACACGGTGGCTGCGTCCGAGCAGCTGCTGGCCGAACACGCGGTGGCGGTGATGCCCGGCGACGCCCTGGGCGTACCCGGCTACCTGCGCATCGGCTTCATCGCCGACGACGTCGCCACCTTGCGGCGCGGCGTGCAGGCCATCATCGCTTTCGGCAACCAGCGCCACGGCGGCCGTTGAACGATGGCGTTCCTGCTCTTCAGCCTCAACAGCCTGCGCGGACGCCTGCTGCTGCTGGTGGCGCTGGCGATCGCCCCGATCGCCGTGATGACGATCATCAGCGGCATCCGCGAGCATGACCACGCCATCAGCGTGGCCGAGGAAAACCTGCAACGCCTGACCAACCTGGCCGCCGCCAACGAAGCGCAGTCGATCGAAAGCGCGCGCCAGATCCTGCGCGACCTGGCCAGTGTGCCCGACCTGATGAAAGACCAGGCCCGCTGCAACAACCTGCTCGACAGCATCCAGCGCCAGAACGGCGACTACGCCAACTTTGGCGTGATCCAGTTGAACGGCGACGTCAACTGCACCGCCATCCCGTCGTCGGGACAGGTCAACCTGCGCGACCGCTCGCACTTCCGGCGCGCCGTGCACCTCAAGCGCTTCGTCGCCGGCGGCTATATTTTCGGCCGCGTGATCCAGAAGCACACGGTCAACCTCACCTACCCCATCCTCGACGACGACGAGCAGGTGCGCGGCGTGGTGTTTGCCGCCATGGACCTGACCAAGCTCGATCGCTTTGTCGCCGACATCCAGCTGCCACCGGGCTCGGTGCTGATGACGGCTGACTCGGAAGGCAAGATCATCGCCCGCAAGCCGAACCCGGAGCAGTGGTTCGGCAAGCCGGTCTGGCCCGAGCTGCGCGCCGCCATGGCGGGCGAGCCGGGCAAACCGGTGCAGCTCACCGGCCCCGATGGCGTGGAGCGGCTGCACCGCTTCGCCCGCGTGGGCAACAACGGCCTGACCGACTACACCGTCACCATCGGCATCCCGGTGGCGGACATTACCGCCGTGGCCCGCCGCGACCAGGTGATGGACCTGCTGGCGCTGGCCGTGACGCTGGTGCTGGCCATGCTGGCCGCGTGGTTCGTGGGCGACGTGCTGGTGCTGCGCCGCGTGAAAATGCTGGCCACCACCGCCAACAGCATCGCCTCCGGATCGCTGGGTGCGCGCAGCGGCATCGCCTACGGCAAGGAAGAAATCAGCGAACTGGCGCGCGCGCTCGACGCCATGGCCGCCGCCTTGCAGGACAAGGAGCGCCAGCACCTGAAAGCCGAGGCGCAGCTGCGCCTGGCCGACCAGCGCAAGGACGAGTTTTTGGCCATGCTGGCGCACGAGCTGCGCAACCCGCTGGCGCCGATCAGCGCCGGCGCCCAGCTACTACGTAGCGGCAACGCCTCGCCGGCCGCCGTGGACCGCACCGCTGACATCATCGTGCGCCAGGTGAACCACATGACGCGCCTGATCGACGACCTGCTCGACGTTTCGCGCGTCACCCGCGGGCTGGTGACGATCACGCGCGCGCCATTGAACGTGGCCGCCGTCGTGGCGGACGCCGTGGAACAGGCCGAACCCATGATGCGCGCACGCCAGCACCGCTTCGAACTGGTGATGCCGGAACAGCCATTGCAGGTGATGGGCGACCACAAGCGGCTGGTGCAGGTCCTGGTCAATGTGCTCAACAACGCCGCCAAGTACACGCCCAGCGGTGGCGAGATCGTGCTACGGGTGCAGGAGGACGAAGGCAATGTACGGCTGCAGGTGCGCGACAACGGCATCGGCATGTCCCACGAACTGCGCGGTCGCGTGTTCGAACTGTTCGCCCAGGCCGACCGCAGCTCCGACCGGTCCGAGGGTGGCCTGGGACTTGGACTGGCGCTGGTGAAAATGCTGGTGGAGCTGCACGGCGGCACGGTGACGGTGGACAGTGGCGGCGAACGCCAAGGCAGCACGTTTTCCATCGTGCTGCCAGCCACCGAAGCGCAAGTGGTGCCAGTGGCGACCAAGCCCGTCAGCGCCACCGGTTCGCTGCTGCGCGTGCTGGTGGTGGACGACAACGTCGATGCCGCCCAAACGCTGCAACTGCTGCTCGAAGCGGCAGGTCACGAGGTGGTGGTGGCGCACACCGCGCACGGCGGGCTGGAGGCGGCGCAGCGGCTCGAACCGCAACTATGCCTGCTCGACATCGGCCTGCCCGACCTGAACGGCAACGACCTGGCGCGCGGCCTGCGCATGCTGGGCGCCAGCAAGCACGCCACGCTGGTGGCGGTGTCCGGCTATGGCCGCCGCGAAGACCGCGAGATCTCCAAGGCGGCCGGCTTCGACCATTATTTTGTCAAGCCGCTCGACCTCGATGCGCTGCTGGCGGTGATCGCGACGCTGTAGGGGTAATCCTGTGCGTCAAGAAGATGCGGCGCAGGCCATGCTGGCGAGCACCTGCGCCGCCAGCGTCCGGCCGCTGAGCCATGCGTCTTCCACGCGGCCGCCGGCCAGCCAGTCGCCGCACACGCCCACCCGTACCGCCGGCAGCCAGATGGCCTCGCGCAGCACTGCGGATTCACCGTCTTCGTCCACGTGGTTTTGCTGGATTGCTTGCCCGTTGTCTTGTTGGCCCCCGGCCCTGGCATACCGCCAGCGGTGCGCAGTCACCTCGTCAGGCGGCGGCGCGCCCAGCGCCGCAAACGCGGCCAGCAGTGCGGCGATCACGCTGTCGCTGTCGTCTTCCAGGTGCTGCGCGCTCCAGCCGGCAGTGGCCTGCAACACCCACGTCTCGCTGCCCTGGCGGCCGGGCTTGGAACCGTCGCGGGCGATCCAGCCGAGTGGCCCGTGGTTGACGAAAGCGGCGTCGTAGCCGGGCGCAAAGCGGATTCCGGGCGTGCGGTAGCGCAACATCAGGGTCCAGCAAGGCAGCATGTCGGTGACGGTTTGCCGGGCGGTGAGCGGCAGCAGGGGCTGCAGCAGCACGGTGGCCTGCGGCGCCGGGATCGCCAGCACCACGGCGTCGTAGCGGTCGTCGTGCACGCCGTGTTCCTTGCTGTGCAGGCGCCAGCCGGCGCGGTCGTGTTGCATGTCGACGATGGTGTAGCCGCTGTGCACCCGCAGATTGGCCGCCAGCCAGCCGGCCGGTGCGCTCATGCGCGGTAAGCCGACGAAGCGCGCGGTGCTGTCGGGCGCTTTGCGCGCGACGCTGCCATCTGCCTCCAGCACGGCCAGCCTCGGCTCCCACAGCGCCGCCACACCGGCGGTCTCCCAGCGCGCCACCTCGTCGCGGAAACGGTTGTCGCGCACCGTAAAATACTGGGCGCCGTGGTCGCACTGCCAGTCGTCACCCCGGCGCGTGCTCATGCGCCCACCAGGACCGCGCGCCTTGTCGAATACCGTTACGCGGCAGCCGGCGTCCTGTAAATGGCGCGCGCACGACAGGCCGGCCAGGCCCGCGCCGATCACCGCGATGTTTGGTCGGGTAGCTATCATGTTGAACTCCTTGGTTGCATGTTCTATCGATGTCCCAGTATACTGACCCGCTTGCCGCCTCATGCGCCTATACAGCCCGCTAAAGCGGTTCAATACCGGGACAAAATGGCTCACAGGCATGAAACTGTTAAAATGCGGCCATCGATCAACAAGGACCACTGTGGCAGACTCCGACGACAATTCGACCAGCACCGGCGCCGGCTACCGCAGCGGCGTGGCTGCGCGCCTGGCCGGCCTGCCGGTAGAGACGCTGCGCGTGTGGGAGCGGCGTTACGGCGTGTCCGACGCCGGCCGCTCGCCGCGCGGCCAGCGCCTGTATTCGTCCGAACAGGTGCGCCGGCTCGGCCTGCTCAAGCGCGCGGTGGACCAGGGCCATGCGATTTCCACCGTGGCGCGGCTGGACACCGACGAGTTGCTGGCGCTGACCGGGGTGGCGCCACCGGCGGAAAACGAACCGCGCCTGTTGCGCCTGGCCGTGGCTGGCGGCGCCCTCACGCGCCAGCTGGCGGCGGTGCGCACCGCACCCGTGCTCGACATCGTGGCCAGTTGCCAGCACCTCGAACAGGCGCCGCAAGCGCTGGCCGGCGCGGCCGCCGACCTGCTGCTGATCGAAGCGTCCGAGATGAACGCCGATGCCCTGCCGCTGGTCATGGCTACGCGCGCAGCATTGCAGGTGCGCGCGGTGGTGGTGCTCTACCGTTTTTGCGACAGCGCCACCGTGCGCCGCCTGCGCGAACAGGACTGCCTGGTGGCCCGGGCGCCGTCCGACGCCGCCGAAGTGGCGCTGCTGTGCGCCACCGCCTTTGCCGGCGGCGGCCGTCCGCCCGCGCCACCGGTCACACCGGCCGAGCCACGCCGCCTGACTGACCAGCAGCTGGCCGACCTGGCCGCCATCTCCACCACCATCGAATGCGAATGCCCGCGCCACCTGGCGGATATACTGCTGATGTTGACCAGCTTCGAGCGGTACAGCGCCCAATGCGTGAGCCGCAACGCCGCCGACGCCGCGCTGCACCAGGACCTGGCGCGCAGCGCCGGGCACGCCCGCATGCTGATGGAACAGGCGCTGGAACGGCTGGCCTATGCCGAAGGCCTGCCGCTGCCGCCCCGGTAGCACTTTTATTTTTTTGATTGGATTCCGCATGACCACCGAGCCGCAACCGGCATACCTGCCTGTCACCACCACCGCCTCCGAACGCATTCGCGCGCGGCTGGTGGCCAGCAACACCCGCTTCCACGCCAACGACAACATCGCCGCCTATATCGAACCGGGCGAGCTCGATCAGCTGCTCGATGAAGTGAGCGGCCATATGCAGAAGGTGCTCGAGAGCCTGGTGATCGACACCGTGAGCGACCACAATACCCAGGACACCGCGCGCCGCGTGGCCAAGATGTACATGACCGAGGTGTTCGGCGGGCGCTACGTGGACATGCCGCCGGTGACCGAATTCCCCAACGCCGCCAACCTCAACGAGTTGATGATCATCGGTCCGATCACGGTGCGCAGCGCCTGCTCGCACCACCTGTGCCCGGTGATCGGCAAGGTGTGGATCGGCGTGATGCCCAACCAGCACTCGAACCTGATCGGCCTGTCGAAATATGCACGCCTGGCCAGCTGGATCATGAGCCGCCCGCAAATCCAGGAAGAAGCCGTGGTGCAGCTGGCCGACCTGCTGCAGGAAAAAATGCAGCCGGACGGCCTGGCCGTGATCATGGAAGCGGACCACTTTTGCATGCAGTGGCGCGGCGTCAAGGACATGGACGCGCGTATGATCAACAGTGTGATGCACGGCTCCTTCCTCAAGGACCCGGCGCTGCGCCGCGAGTTCCTCTCGCTCATCAAACGTTAATCTCCAGGAGATCCGCATGCTCGTCCGCCTTCTGTACGCCAGCCACGCCGCCAAAGAAACGCCTGCGGGCAGCATCACCGCCATCATGCAGCAGTCGCACAGCAACAACCCCAGGCAGGGCATCACCGGGGTGCTATGCCACAGCGAACGCCTGTACCTGCAAGTGATCGAAGGTGGTCGCGACCAGGTCAACGCGCTGTACGCCAAAATCCTGCGCGACCCGCGCCATACCGACGCCATCCTGCTGCACTACGAAGAAATCTGCGAGCGCCGCTATTCCGGCTGGACCATGGGCCAGGTCAACCTGAACAAGCTCAATCCCGGCACCCTGCTGCGTTACTCGGCGCTGCCCGAATTCAATCCGCACGCGCTGTCGGGCAAAAGCTCGCTGGCGCTGATTGACGAGCTGATGGCGGCCGCCTCGGTCCTGGGCCGCGCCTGACATCTTGAGCACGGCAGCCACCACGCTCAAGCTGGTGCTGGGCGACCAGCTCAGTTGCCAGCACAGCTGGTTCCACACGCCGGACCCCGGCGTGGTGTTCGTGCTGATGGAAGTGCGGCAGGAAACCGACTACGTGCTGCACCACGCGCAAAAAATCATCGCCATCTTTGCCGCCATGCGCGATTTTGCACGGCGCCTGCGCAACGCCGGCCACCGCGTGCACTACCTGGCCATCGACGATGCCGACAACCTGCAGTCGCTGCCGGCCAACCTGGACCGGCTGCTGGCGCACTACCAGGCCGGCGAATTTTGCTGGCAGGCGCCCGACGAGTACCGTCTCGACCGCCAACTGGCCGACTACGCCGCCGCTTTGCCCATCCCCTGCGCGATGGCAGACACCGAACATTTCTACACCGCCCGCCACGAAGCGGCGCAGTTGTTCGACGGCCGCGCCAGCTGGGTGATGGAACACTTCTACCGCCACATGCGGCTGCGCCACAAGGTGCTGGTCTCGGACACCGGCAAACCGGTGGGCGGCGAGTGGAACTTCGACCACGACAACCGCGCAGCCTGGAACGGCATACCGTGGGAACCGGCCGATCTGCGCGCCTCGCACGACCACAGTGCGCTGTGGGCGACGATCGAGGCATCGGGTGCAGCCAGCTTTGGCGCGCCGAATGCGGCCGACCTGCGCTGGCCGCTGAACCGCGAGGAAGCGCTGGCGCAGCTGGAACGCTTCGTCCAGCACGCCCTGCCCCATTTCGGCCAGTACCAGGACGCGATGAGCTTCAAGGCCTGGCGCCTGTTCCACTCGCTGCTGTCGTTCGCCATGAACGTCAAGATGATCGCGCCGTCCGAAGTGGTGGACCGCGTGGTGCAGGCGCTAGCCGACGGCGCGGCGCCGCTGGCGGCGGTGGAAGGCTATGTGCGGCAAATCCTCGGCTGGCGCGAATACGTGCGCGGCGTGTACTGGCATCGCATGCCCGGCTACGATCAGCTGAACACCTTCGGCCACCAGGAACCGCTGCCGCACTGGTTCTGGTCGGGCGACACGCGCATGCGCTGCCTGGCCACGGCGATCGGCCAGTCGCTCGAGCATGCGCACGCGCACCACATCAACCGCCTGATGGTGATCGGGAATTTCTCGCTGCTGGCCGGCCTGTCGCCGCAGGCGCTGCACGGCTGGTACCTGGGCGTGTACATCGACGCCTTCGAATGGGTGGAACTGCCCAACACGCTGGGCATGAGCCAGTTTGCCGACGGCGGGCTGCTGGCAACCAAGCCGTATGTCTCGAGCGCGGCGTATATCGACAAGATGAGCGATTACTGCAAGGGGTGCCACTACGATAAAAAGGCCCGCACCGGTGAGCGCGCCTGTCCGTACAACGCGCTGTACTGGGATTTTTTCGACCGCAACCGGGAGCGGCTGGTGGGTAATCACCGGCTGGGGATGGTGTACCAGCAGCTCAAACGCATGGACGGGCCGGTGCTCGATGCGGTACGGGAGCAGGCGGCGCGCACACGTCGCGGTTTGGCCGAGTTGTAGATCAGGATCGCCGCGCAGTCAGCCACTGCGCCGGCTTCAATGCACCGGACGCCACGCGGATCTCGCCGATATTGCCGAAGAACCCGTCGGCGCGCTCGCCATCCCACGAACCGCCCCCCACCACCCACGGCGACCGGGCCGACAGCGTCGCCAGCCCAACCACGTTGCTGCTATTGCGCAGCACCGGTGCGCCTTCCACGTACATTACCGTGTCGTGCGTGACCGGGTCGTTGACGATGGCGACATGGACCCAGGTGCCGGCGATGATCTCGCCCGACCAGCTGGCAA
Organism: Duganella phyllosphaerae; assembly: GCF_001758785.1. GTDB lineage: Bacteria > Pseudomonadota > Gammaproteobacteria > Burkholderiales > Burkholderiaceae_D > Rugamonas > Rugamonas phyllosphaerae. The sequence continues at coordinate 13,373 of NZ_LROM01000077.1, read as the reverse complement.
GCCCGCCGCGCGCGCCGCTCACATCGGGCACGACCTCCCACTGCACTTCGCGCAGGCTGGAGATGGCGAACAGCAGCGGCGGCGATTCGGCATCGCCACCGTTAAAGCCTGCCAGGTCGCCGCGCTTGCCGTCGCGCGTCATGATGTTCATCCACGCGTGCTTCGAATTGACCCAGGCCGGGTTGATCTTGATGAAGGCCTCGATGGTGTAGCCGGTGGTGGCAAAGGTCTGGGCGTTGATCGCGGCCGCCGCGTCGGTGACGAAGTAGCTGAGGCGCGGCACGTTCTTGTCGGTGTTGATGAAGCTGACCGAACCGGGCGCCGATGACAGGCGGTGACGGTCGGTGCTCCAGACGATGTCGCCCGCTTCGGCATTTTTCACGCCGTTGACATTGAGCGCATCGCGCACCAGCGGGTTGGCGCCGGTGACGTCGGCAATCCGGGTGCCCGGCGCCACGGCCGCGCCGTCGGCGCCGCCGAAGAAGCGCCAGTGCGCCACCGTCGATGCCACTTTCGGATAATCGTCGGCATCCTTGGGCACCACCGGTTCGACCACTGCCGGTTCCGTGTAACCCTTCAGTACCATCGCCCTGGCCTGCTCCACCAGCGAAGACGCCACCGTGACCTGGCCCACGCCGAAGGTGGGATTGAAGCGCGCAAAGCGCTTGGCAAAATCGATATCGATGGTGAAGGCCTGGTTGGCTTCGGTAAGCACCGCGCGGTCGAAGGCGTTGAGCGTGTCGGCCGGTTTCATCGGCACCCATGGCGAGAACGACAGCACCTTGATCTGCTTGTTGGTCAGGTCGAATTCGTACAGGCGCATCAAGCCGTTGCCGCCCTGGTAGGCCATCTGGTAATCGACCACCATTTCTTCGACCGGGTTGCCGAAATTGTTGGTCTTGGTCAGGCGCGCGGCGCCGTGGTGGTGGCCGTTCAGGGTCATGAAAATCTGGTCGTTATCGCGGATCAGCTTTTCCCACAACATCTTGCCGTAGTCGGTTTCCAGCGGCGTGACCGCGTCCGGGGCGATATTCATCAGCTGGTGGTTGACCAGGATGACCGGCAGCGTCGGATTGTCGGTGATAACCTTGCGCGCCCAGGCGATGCCGGCGTCCGAGATGCGCCACGACAGCGACAGCACCAGGAAGCGCTGGTCCTGCGCGGTGAAGATGTGGTACTCGTGGAAGCCGCTCGGATCGCGCGCACCGAAGGTGGCCTGGCGCTGGGCGCGGCGCGCACCGAACCATTGCAGGTAAGGCTCGTTGGCCAGCACGCGCTGGGCGTCGGTGCCGCGCGACTGGTCGCCGTTGTAATCGAGGTCGTTCAGGACGTCGTGATTGCCGGCCAAAATCGAGTACGGCAGCTTGGCCACTTCCAGCACCTGCATGGCGCTGTCGGCTACCTTCCATTGTTCCGGCTTGCCCACCTGGTCGACCACGTCGCCGAGGTGGATCAGGAACGGGATGTTGAGCGCCTGGGCGTTGCGTGCCACCCAGTTGGTCTGCGCGGCGAACGGCTCGTTGCCGTAGTGGCGCTGGTACTGGTTGCTCTCGCCCGAGGTGGCGTAGCGCGCATAGAACTGGGTGTCGGGCAGCACGGCCAGGGCGAAGCTCGAGATTTTCGCGGCTGGTGTCGGCGTTGGCGCCGGCGCTGGCGTGGCGCTCACCGCGTCGCTGCCGCCGCCGCAACCGGCCAGCAGGCCGCCGACCGACAGGGTCGAGGCCGAAGCGAGGCCCATTTTCAGCAGCGTGCGGCGGCTGGTTTGCGGTTCGTTGCTTGGTTCGTTGCTTGGTTCGTGGTTGACTTGGTTGGGCATGACCGGCTCTGGAAAGGTGGGAATGCCACGCATTCTAGAGCCGGGAAGTTACACGCCCATGACATACTTACCAAATACAAGTTACCCCTTGGAACCAGCACGCCAGCGCAGCTTGAAGCCGTACTTGGTGCCCAGCACCTCGTGGCCGCTGATCTTGCCGTCGCCGGACACGTAGTCCACCAGCTTGGTCACCTGCAGCTTGCCGCCCTGGTTTTCGATCATGGCGATTGCGCACATCGGCTGGTTGCCACCGTGGTCGAGGCGTACTTCCACTGGCGGCTGGTTCGGCACTTCGATCAGTACCACGCCGTCGGTGGCGGCCCAATTCGGTACGCCCTCGTAAATGAAACTGAAGATCAGCACGCGGCCGATTTCGTCGAAGCGGTCGCCATTGATATAGATGTTTTCGCCATCGCTGACCGCGCCGCTGCGATCGTCCCCGGCCAGGTGGATGTACGGCGGGCGGTCGAATGCACCCCAGCTTTCGCCCAGCGCCTGCACGCCGCCCGGAGTGCCGTCGCGCAGCTCGAACAGGCAGGCCAGGTCGAGGTCGATGCCCTTGGGCTTGTCGCCGCCGGTCAGCTTGGCGAAGAAGCCGGTCTTGGCCTGCTGCTCCTGCGGACGCTGGTTCCAGTTCAGGTTGACGCGGATCTTGCCGAAGCCGCGCGCGGCGCCCTTCTCGAGCGAGATCTTGTCGCCGCGCTTTTCCAGCGTGATTTTCGACAGCGAGATTTTGGGTGCGGGGGCTGGTGCTGGTGCTGGTGCTGGGGCCGGAGCCGGTGCGGTAGCGGGAGCAGCGGGCGCAGGGGCCGGGACCGGCGTGGCTGCGGCAGCCTCGGTGCCGCCAAAATGCGCCAGCAACGCAGCCATGCCGCCGTTGAAGCCCTGGCCGACGGCGCCGAAACGCCAGGCGCCATCGCGGCGATAGACTTCGGCCAGGATCACGGCCTTTTCGTCGGCAAAGTCGGTACCGGTCAGGGGGAACGTGGCGGCGCCGCCGATGGTGATGCTGCCGGGAGCGATGGCGCGCATGGTGCCGCCGCCATCGAGCGCGCCGGTAAATACCAGCCGCTCGATCGAGGCCGGCAAGGCGTCGAGGTTGAGCTGGAACCGGGCGGCGCCCGCCGACAGCGTCAGGCGCACCGCGCCTTCGGGGCTGGCCAGCTGGTTGTAGAACACCATGTAGCGGTCATCGGACAGCTTGCCTTGCGCATCGAGCCCGAAGCACGACAGGTCGATGGTGACACCCGGCGCCTGCAGCGCCACGTCCACCGCCACGTTGCTGCCGCAACCGAGGTCCGCCAGTTTGCCTTTTTGACCGCGTCCGAAAGTAACCATGTGCACACTACCTTTTTTCAAGTGATCGTGTGCGCCATGCTAACGCATAAGCGCGTCGCCCGGTAGTGAACGCAGCGACGCGTGCGCGCCACCACGCCGCGACATACTGCTAGAGGCTGCCGCGCAGATTGGCGCCATCGGCAGCGATCGTGCCCTTGCCACCGCTGGCGCCCACGCGCACCAGCACGCTGGCGATGCCGCCCTCGGTGGTGACGGTGGCAGGACCGACGATCTCGTAAGCGCCGCCGGCGGTGAACTTTACCGACTGGCCGTTGCCGGCCACCAGGTTGCCCTTGGCATCGACAACCTTGGCGCGGATGAACACCAGGTCGCCGGTTGCCGATTTCACGCCCAGGTCATCCACCGATACGTCCAGTTTGGCGCCCTCGCTGGCGGTACGCACCACGTGTTCGGCCACCTTTTTGCCACCGAGGTAAGCGACCGCCTTCAGTTCACCGGCAGCGAACTGGCCGGCGTCGAACTCCAGCGGTGGATGCTTGAGGTTCGGGTGCAGCTTGGTGGGCGCGCTCTTCACGCGACCCAGGCTTTTACCGTTGAGGAACAGCTCCACTTCGTCGGTGTTGGCGAACACGCGCACCTTGGGCGAGGAATCCTTGTCCCAGTGGCTGGCGATGAACACCATCGGGCCACCGCCCCACTTGCCCGATTCCAGCGCGCTGCGCTGCGAGCGGAAGAACTCGCTGGAAAACTTCGGCAAGCGGTCGATGGTCATGATGCCGGACGACTCCAGGTCGGGTGCGTAGCCACGGCCGTAGTCGAACATCACCCAGTAGCCATCGGCAACCGCGCCGGTATTGAAATTATCGTCGTGCGATTCGGCCAGGTTTTTAGCCTGCTGCAGCAGGCGGGTTTCGCCGTCGGCCAGCAACTGGCGGCTGCTGCGGTCGGCCGCTTTCAGGTCGCCCCAGGCGGTCTGGTTGAAGCCCGCGTTCATTGCGTAGTATTCCCAGTCGCCGTATTCGGAAACGATCAGCGCCTTGTCGGGCTGCGGGCGCTTGTCCTCCAGGCGGTGCTGGCGCGCTTGCAGGTACACGTCGTAGGTCTGCGGCACCCAGCCGGCCGAGTAGACATGGTCGCCCGGGAACTCGGTGTGCACGGTCTTGTGCAGTTTTTCCACCAGCGCGTCCGGCATCTGGGTTTCGTTGAGCGAGCATTCCCAGGCCAGCACGCTGGCGTGGTTGCGGTCGCGGCGCACCATGTCGGTACAGGTCTTTACTACCTGGGTGGTGAAGGCCGGATCGGGATTGAAGTACTGCCAGCCCGGAATGCCCGGCACCACCATGATGCCCAGTTCATCGGCAGCGGCCATGAACGCCGGCGAATGCGGGTAGTGCGACAGGCGGATGTAGTCGAAACCGGCGCGCTTGATCAGCAGCGCATCGCGGTACTCGGCCTGCGGCGACAGCGCATAGCCGACGTATGGATATTCCTGGTGGCGGTTGACGCCCCGCAGGAAGGTCTGCTCGCCGTTGATCAGCAGCTTGCCCTTGCTCATCTCGATGCGGCGGATGCCGACGCGGGTTTTCACCAGGTCCGATTGCCCCTTGCTGGCAACCGTGGTCTCCAGCGCATACAGGTTGGGCGCCTTGGGCGACCACAGTTGCGGACGATCGACCTTGAGGTCGCGCGTGACGTGGCGACACTCGCCAGCGGCCAGGCTGACTTTCTCGGTCGCGTCGGCCACGCGGCTGTTTTTGCCGAGCAGGCGGTGGCGCAGCTCGGCGGTGCGCGGCTCGGTCGCGGTATTGCACACTTCGGCCTTCACGCGCACGGTCGCCGACGCCTTGTCGATCTGCGGATAGGTGACGAAAATGCCGCCGCCCGCTTCGGTATTGGACAGCATCTCGTCGCTGATATGCACGGCCGGCTTGATGGTGAGCGTGACGTCGCGGTAGATGCCGCCGTACTGGATGTAGTCGAGATCCTTCAGCGGCTTGGGACCGGTAATGGCGTTGTCTTCGTTATTGATGCGCACCACCAGCTCATTGCCGCCGCCCGCTTTCAGGTGCGCCGTCACATCATAAGAAAACGGCAAGTAGCCGCCCAGGTGCTGGCCCAGGTGCTTGCCGTTGACCCATACGTCGGCGACGTTCATCGCGCCTTCGAAACGCAGGATCGCCTGTTCGCCCGGCGCCACCTTGGCGTCGAAACGCTTCTTGTAGAACGCCGTGCCCTGCCACGAATTGACCGGCACCTTCGCTTCCAGGCGCGCCGTGTGCGGCAGGTTGACGCGGCTCCAGCCATTGGCCGGCACCTGCTCGACGGTGGCGGCGACCTTGGCGTCGTCGCGGTAAAAGTCCCAGGACTGATTGAGGCTGGTGGCGCCGATGGTGGCTGCGCTGGCCGACGATGCAACCGCCAGCGCCAGCAAACCGATGGTCGGAAACTGCTTTGTAAGCCTCAAGATAAAACTGGTCATAGTGCCTGGAACTCCCAAAAAAATACCGCATAACTAGGATCGGACAAGCTGCGGCCGGGCGCCAGTGGCGCCCGGTCCAGTTATCACGGCGCAGTATATCGAGTATTGATTTGGGGCGCGGGGCGTATACAAATTATTCATGGGTAGAGAGAACTTTGTTATACGCACACCATACCGGGTAACGGGAGGCATCCCGCATTCCCCTTTATATATCGAAGAGTCGCTGAAAGAGATGTGATCTGAAGTCCATATTGCTGTGTATAAACATGTGAACCAGTACCTTCTCATCATCAAACTCATAGACGACCTTGGTCTGTCTTACCAAACGCATTCTGAAGTTCTCCCCGCCCACGCCCTCAAGTTCGGTAAAGTTTTTGCCGCCTTCAGCGTTCAGTCCAATTTTCCTGATCGACTCTTTGAACTCCGCATTGACTTCGTCCCAGACCAGGTCGCCGAAATCCCTTTTGACATGGCGCTTAATTTTTCTGAAGTCTGCTCTGGCGACATCGAGGACGATAACCTTCCTCGTTTTCATTCTTCGTTATCCATCTCTTCGAAGAATGACTGCGCGTCCTGATAGCGGCCTTGTTCAAACTCTTTACGGCCGAGAGCAATCAACTTGAGCAAAGCCAGTGTCTCTTGCTGCTTCTCGTACTCGTGAATGTCCATGACAACCATTTTCGCCTCACCATTTTGAGTGATGATGAGCGTTTCGGGGTTGGTCGCAAACTCCTTCACGATGTCGGCCGCATTGGATTTCAAGTACGAAATCGGCTTGATACTGGTGGCAAGGCTCATGGTCGGCTCCTGGTTGGCGTGGGTCTGCCGGCCTATTATAGTCCGAATTTAGCCGGCTTCTTACCCGCGCATCACCTTCTCCGGCGTCATCGGCGTACTGCGCACGCGCTGCCCGGTCGCATGGTAGATGGCATTGCACACGGCCGCCGCCACGCCCACCTGGCCGATCTCCCCTACCCCCTTGGCGCCGATGCGGCTGACGATGCGGTCGTCTTCTTTCACGAAGATGACGTCGATGTCGTGGATGTCGGCGTTGACCGAGACGTGGTACTCGGACAGGTTGTGGTTCATGAAGCGGCCCAGCCGGTGGTCGCAGTGGGTCTCCTCGTGCAGCGCCTGGCCGATGCCCCATACCACCCCGCCGATGATCTGGCTGCGCGCAGTCTTGGCGTTGATGATGCGCCCCGCCGCCACCGCGCTCACCACCCGCGTCACGCGCACGGTGCCGAATTCGGGATCGACGCGCACTTCGACGAACACCGCCGAGTGGGTGGCGCGCTGGAATTTCATCTGCTTGAGCATATTCGGGAGCATCAGGTATTTTTCCTCGAGCGGCTGCTCGATGCCGGCCAGGATTTGCGTGAGCGGTACGCTGGTGCCGGGGATGTTGCGCAACCGGACCACGCCGTCGACAAACTCGACGTCGGCCAGGCGCGCGGTGGCCAGCGGCGAACCGGCCATTTCCCTGGCGCGCTTGAACACGGTTTTCTGCAGTTTTTCGCACACGCCCGCCACCGCCGAACCCACCGTGGCAACGTGCGAGGAGCCGCCCTCGATCGGCGCCACCGGCAAGGTGGAGTCGCCGAGCTGGAAGCGCACTTTTTCCAGCGGCAGGCCCAAGGCCTCGGCGGCGATGATGCACATCGCGGTATAGGTGCCGGTGCCGATGTCGGATGCGGCGCTGCTGACCACCAGGCTGCCGTCCGCGTGCAGCACGGCGCTGGCGCGGGCGAACATCTGCATGGCGTCCCACATGCCGGTGGCCATGCCCCAGCCGATCAACTCGCGCCCCTCGCGCATGGAGCCAGGCTCCAGGGGCCGCTGGTCCCAGCCGAAGCGCTGCGCGCCTTGCAGGTAGCATTCGCGCAGCTCCTTGGTGGAATACGGCAGGCCGTGGGACGGATCGATCTCGGCGTAGTTTTTCAGGCGCAGCGCCAGCGGGTCCATCTTGAGCGCGTACGACAATTCGTCCATCGCCACTTCCAGCGCATGCACGCCGTGGGCGGCACCTGGTGCGCGCATGTCCATCGGGCTGGCGTGGTCGAGATCGACGATCTTGTAACCGAGGCGGATATGCTCGCACGCATACAGTTCGCCCGACCAGTTGACCACGACTTCCACGTAGTCCTCGTAGCGCGAGGTTTCGGCCACCGCTTCGTGGACGATGGAGGTCAGCGTGCCGTCGGCATCGGCCGAGAGCTTGAGGCGCTGCTGGGTTTCCGGACGGTGGCCGAAGGTAAACATCTGCTGGCGCGTGAGCACCACCCGCACCGAGCGCTCGAGCTTGAGCGCAGCCATCACCGCCAGCGGCAACTGGTACTGCGGGCGCAGGCCGGAGCCGAAGGCGCCGCCAACGTAGGGGTTGCGCACGGTGACCTTGTCTTTCGACAGCCCGAACACGTGCGAGACGTACCAGCGGCTGTTCTGCGAACTTTGGGTTTTATCGTAAATCGTCAGGTGGCCATCGGCGCCGTGGATGACGGTGGTGGCGAACATCTCGAGCGGGTTGTGGTGTTCCACGCCGCTGTAGTACGAAGCTTCAATTTTTACGGCGGCCTTGTCCCACACTTCATCGGGATGGCCCTTGACGTCTGGCGGCGGCGTGTAGCCGGCCTTCAGGCGGCTCGGCTTGTGGGCGCGGCCCTGGTGTTCGAGCAAATACGTCTCATGCGGTTGCACGTCGTACTCGACCCGTACCAGCGCCGCCGCATGGCGCGCGGCCTCGAAGGTGTCGGCCACCACCAGCGCCACCGGCTGGCCGCTGTAGTGCACTTCGTTGTTGTACAGCGGACGATAGGGCGAGCCGCCGGGCGCGGTCATGTCCTTGTAAAAAATATCGAATGAACGGATCTTGGGGCGGTTCTCGTGCCAGATCACGTCCACCACGCCGGGCACCGCCATGGCCGCCTCGGTGTGGAGGGCCCTGATATGGCCCTTGGCGATGGCGCCGCTCACCACCACGCCGTACAGCAGACCAGCCTCGCTGGCGCCAGCATCTGGCGTGTATTCAGCGGCGTAGCGCGCCTGGCCGGTTACCTTGTCGCGGCCGTCCACGCGCGAGACGGCGTCGCCGATGCGCACCTGGCCGGTGCCGGGGTCCGCACTCGGGGTGCGCAATGCCTGGATCAATACGGTCATACTGGTGCCTCGTTTTCGGTCAGTTCTGTGGTGTTGTCGTGGGTGCCCTCGACCGCCTGGGTCAGGGCGCGGATCACGGCGCGGCGCGCCATGGTCACCTTGAAATCGTTCTGGCCTTGCCCTTGGGCGCCGGCCAGCAGCACGTCGGCCGCTTCGGCAAACGCGGTTTCATCGACCTGGCGGCCGATGAGGACCGCTTCGGCGGCCGGCACGCGCCAAGGTTTGTGGGCCACGCTGCCCAGCGCGATGCGGGCGTCGCGTACCTTGCCGTCCTCCCCGACATCGAGCATGGCCGCCACCGACACCAGCGCGAACGCATACGAGGCGCGGTCGCGGAATTTCAGGTAGGCCGAGTGGCGCACGAACTGCGCTGCCGGCGGCAGGTCGATATGGGTGATCAAATCGCCGGCGGCCAGGACCGTGTCGCGCTCGGGCTGTTCGCCAGGCAGGCGGTGGAAGTCGGCAAAGTCGATGCGCCGCTCGCCGGCGCTGGAGCGCACGCACACCACCGCGTCGAGCGCAGCGAGTGCCACGCACATGTCGGACGGATGGGTGGCGATGCACTGCGCGCTGGCGCCCAGGATAGCGTGCTGGCGCGTGAGGCCGCCGATGGCCGAGCAGCCGGTACCCGGCGCCCGCTTGTTGCACGGCGTGGTGGCGTCGTAAAAATAGTGGCAGCGCGTGCGTTGCAGCAGGTTGCCGCCATTGCTGGCCATGTTGCGGATCTGCGGCGAGGCGCCGGCCAGGATGGCGGCGGTCAAGACCGGGTACTGTGCGCGCACCAGCGGGTGGTAGGCGGTATCGGCGTTGCGGGCGATGGCGCCCAGGCGCAAGCCACCATCGGGTGCAGCCGTGATCTGGTCCAGCGGCAGCGCATTGATGTCGACCAGCTGCTGCGGTCCCATCACGCGCTCCTTCATCAGGTCGAGCAGGTTGGTGCCGCCAGCGATGACCTTGGACGGCGCGGCGTTGGCATCCACACCCGCGTAAAGATGGGACAGCGCGCCGCTCACGTCCAGCGGCGCCACGTAGGTGACCGGGTTCATGCCGGCACCGTGCCAGGCTGGAATGGACGCGCCGGGTCGTCGTGGCCCGGTATGCCCATCACCTCGGTGACGGCCGCCACGATGCCGGGGTAGGCACCGCAGCGGCAGACGTTGCCGCTCATCAGCTCGCGTACCTGGCCGGCGGTGCAGGCATTGCCTTCGTTCATCAGGCCCACGGCCGAACATAGCTGGCCCGACGTGCAATAGCCGCACTGGAAGGCGTCGTTGTCGATGAACGCCTGTTGCACCGGATGCAGTTGGTTACCGTCGGCCAGGCCTTCGACCGTGGTGACCTCCTTGCCGTTTTGCATCACGGCCAGCGTGAGGCAAGAGTTGATGCGACGCCCACCGACCAGCACGGTGCAGGCGCCGCACTGGCCGTGGTCGCAGCCCTTCTTGGAGCCGGTCAGGCCTGCATGTTCACGCAGCAAGTCCAGCAGCGTGACCCAGGCTTCGACGCGGAAGTCGTGCTCACGGCCGTTGATGTTGAGGGTGAGCGGATACGTTTGCACGGCAGCGCGCGGGGGCGCAATTGTTTCGGGAGCGTTCATGGCGGACTTTGCAATGATGATGGAGTGTCACCACTGTAGCCGCGCACGCTGCCACGCTTTGTGGGACAACTAACACTGTCCCGATGCGCACCGAATTATTCGGCTGCCATGCCCGCCTTGACGTCGCGGCACGACACCTTTTTGCCTTTTTTCAGCTCGGCTGCTTCGATCCGTTGGCAGTCGGTGTAGTCCGCCACCACCACGAACACGTAGCCGACGACGGACAGCGCCACGGCAGCCATGGCGGCGAGGATGAGGATCTTGGTTAGCTTCTGGGAGGACATGGAATTCATCAAAAACAGGAGGCGGACGCCGATGATACCACGCACAGCCAGCAGCAAAAAACAACAACATTGCTCGACAAGTTGACTATTAAGCTCTAGGGCGGTTTGCGATGGTGACTTGCATTTTCCCTGAGGTACCGTAGTCGGGCCCGCGACACGGGCCCATAACCATATTCCAAATGGAGACAAACCCATGAACTTACGCATCGCCTCGGCGGTATCCATCCTGGTCGCCACGCTGGCAGCCGGCACGGCGCCAGCCGCCAACAAGCAGATCGAACGGCTCAATCGCGGCGCCGTCGCCATTGCCTCCGGCAACGGCGTGTTCGTCAGCTGGCGCCAGCTGGCCACCGACGCCGCCGGCACCACCTTCAATGTCTATCGCGACGGCATCAAGATCACGGCCACGCCGCTCAACGCGCTCAATTTCAGCGACAGCGTGGGCAACGCCGGCAACCAGTACGCGGTGCGCGCGGTGGTGGGCGGCGTCGAGCAGGCCGCCTCGCAGTTCGGCGCCGGCGTCACCTGGGCCCAGCCGTATAGATCGATCCCGGTGCAGGCGCCGGCCGGCGGCACCACGCCCGACGGCGTCGCCTACACCTACGAGCTCAACGACGGTTCACCGGCCGACCTCGACGGCGACGGCACCTACGAGATCGTCGTCAAGTGGCAGCCGACCAATGCCAAGGACAATTCGCAGTCGGGCTACACCGGCAACACCTACCTCGATGCGTATCAACTCGACGGCACGCGCCTGTGGCGCATCAACCTGGGCAAGAATATCCGCGCCGGCGCCCACTACACCACCTTCCTGGCCTACGATTTCGACGGCGACGGCAAGGCCGAGGTGATGGCCAAGACCGCTGACGGCACCGTCGACGGCCAGGGCACGACCATCGGTTCGGCCAGCGCCGACTACCGCTCCAGCGCCGGCTACATCCTGACCGGACCGGAATTCCTCACCGTGTTCAATGGCCAGACCGGCGCCGCCATGAAAACCGTCAACTACCTGCCGGCGCGCGGCACCGTCTCGAGCTGGGGCGACAGCTATGGCAACCGGGTGGACCGCTTCCTCGGCGGCGTCGCCAACCTCGACGGCGCCCGCCCGAGCGCGGTGTTTTCGCGCGGCTACTACACGCGCGCCGTGATTGCAGCGTGGGACTGGCGTAACGGCAATCTCACCAGCCGCTGGGTGTTCGACACCGACGCGGCCGGCAGCGCCGCGCGCGGCCAGGGCGCGCACTGGTTTGCCACCGGCGATGCCGATGGCGACGGCAAGGACGACATCGTGTATGGCGCGGCCACCATCGGCAGCAACGGCCAGCTGCTGTACGCCACCGGCCTGGGCCACGGCGACGCCCTGCACTTCGGCAAATTCGACCCGAACCGCAGCGGCCAGCAAATCTACATGGTCCACGAAAGCCCGGGCAGCTACGGTGCCAATGGGTCCGGCATGCACGATGCCGCCACCGGCGCGCTGCTCTGGGGCGCCAGCGGCTCGAACACCGACGTCGGCCGCGGCGTGTGCTTCGACATCGACCCCAACCACGCCGGCGCCGAATGCTGGGCCAGCCGTGGCGGCCTGCGCACGGTCACCGGCACGCAATTGAGCACCAGCGCGCCCGGGTCGATGAACTTCGGCGTGTGGTGGGACGGCGACCTGCTGCGCGAGCCGCTGGGCAGCACCATCGTGCAAAAGTGGAATCCGGCCACGTCCAGCATGAACAACCTGCTCGACCTGGGCGCCTACGGCGGTGCGACCAACAACGGCACCAAGGCCACGCCGGTGCTGACGGCCGACCTGTTTGGCGACTGGCGCGAGGAAATCGTGGTGCGCAACAGCAGCAATACCGCGCTGCTGGTGTTCAGCACCGCGATTCCGACCAGCACCCGCATTACCACGCTGATGCACAATCCGCAGTACCGCAGCCAGGTGGCGGGCCAGAACGCCGGCTACAACCAGCCGCCGCACCCCAGCTTCTACCTGGGCAACGGCGCCACCTCGTTCCCGCAGGAACCGGTGCAAGTGACGGCGCAGTAAGTCCTTGATCCGTGGCGTGTTTTGCAGGCTTGAGGTTGCTTGACGACCGCGAGCCTGCGCTCTACGATGACTGGATGGACATCGAACATCGCGACGTCAGGCTGGAAGAATTTGCTGCCGTCACCGGCGAACGGTTGGCGCGTATCGAATCGCGCCTCGATGAGACTGCCACCAAGGCTGACCTGTCCGATTTACGTGCAGAGCTGCGGGCGGAAATACACAGCAGCGCCAACGACACCATCCGCTGGATTGTCGGGGTGGGCATCGGGCTGGGCGTGACCGGCATCACCATCATCACCTTTGTACTCAACAACGCCACCCCAAAAGCACCGCCGACACCATCCGCACCGATCACCATTTACGCCCACCCCGCGTCACCTGCAGCACAGGCGCCGGCACCGTTCGCGCCACGGCAACCGTAGCCGCGCTGCGTGCTAACTCACCGTCGTCGCCGCCTGCAAATCCTCGAGCGACGCCGGCTTGGTCAAGTGCAAGTCGAAGCTGGCCGCATACGCCCGTTCCACGTCATCCTTCTGGCCATAGCCGGTCAGCGCCACCAGCCGCACCGCCCTGCCGCCCGCTTCGGCGCGGATGGCGCCGGCCAGTGCGTAGCCGTCCATATCGGGCAGGCCGATGTCGAGGATGGCCACCTGCGGCAGGCAATCGCGCACGGCCGCCAGCGCCGCCGCGCCGCTGTGGGC
>NZ_LROM01000076.1 GCF_001758785.1 Duganella phyllosphaerae | reverse complement strand
CCCAGCGTCAGTTCCCGATGCTGCCGCTACCACTACCACTACCACTACCACTACCACTACCACTACCACTACCACTGCCACAGCCACAGCCACAGCCACAGCCACTGCCACTGCGCCGGCCACCGGCCCCGCGGCCGCTGCGCCTGCCGCGCCAACGGGGCAGGCGCCCTACGTCGATCCGCTGGCAGTGCAGCCAGCGCCAGCCGTGCTGCCGGCCGACCTGAGGGAGCAGATGCTCAAGGCCGTCGGCGCCATCGACCGTGAGCTGCGCGCCGGTGAGCGCAAATTCGTGACCGCCCCGCCCGATACGGCGCAGGCGCGCCTCGAGCGCGGCTTTGCCGAAGCCCGTGCGGCGGTCAAGCCGAAATGGTTCGAGGCGGCGCAGATAGAACTGTTCAGCGCCCCCAACGATCCCAAGCGTATCTACCGCATCGTCACCGCGTTCGGCGAGTACTGTCTCTACTATCCGGACAAGGCCAGTATTTCCGCCAATGCCAGTGCCGGGTCAGGCCATGCCAGCTTCGGCCAGCCCCGGATGTCGTCGTGCCCAAGACGGTTCTGACGCGGTACGCCCGCCCTACAGCTGAAAGCGCGCCACCGTGCCGCGCAGTTGCTGCGCCAGTTCGGCCAGCGATTGGGCGCCAGCCGATGCCTCTTCCACCAGCGCCGCGTTTTGCTGGGTAACCTGGTCCATCTCGGTAATCGCCGTATTGATCTGCTCGATTCCGGCTGATTGCTCCCGCGAGGCGTTGACGATCTCGCCCATGATGTCGCGCACCCGTTCCACCGAGCCGACAATGGCGGTCATGGTGTCGCCAGCCTCGTGCACGGCCTGCTCACCGACGCCGATATGGCCGACCGAAGTCATGATCAGGGTGCGGATTTCCTGTGCCGACAGCGCGCTGCGCTGGGCCAGGTTGCGCACTTCGGTGGCCACCACGGCAAAGCCGCGCCCCTGTTCGCCGGCGCGCGCCGCTTCCACGGCGGCGTTCAGCGCCAGGATATTGGTCTGGAAGGCGATGCCTTCGATGGTGGTGATGATGTCGGTCATCTGCGACGAGCCCTGGGCGATCTGCCGCATGGTGTCGACCACGCGGTCCACCACGGCCAGGCCGGTGCCGGCCACGGTGGCGGCGCTGTCGGCCACGGCGCGCCCTTGCACCGCGTTGTCGCTGTTGTTGCGGATGGTCGAAGTCATTTCCTCCATGCTCGACGCGGTTTCCTCGAGCGACGACGCCTGTTCCTCGGTGCGTTGCGACAGGTCGTGATTGCCATCGGCGATTTCGGCGGCGGCCGAGGCAATCAGGTTGGCCGATCCCTTGATTTCCACCACCATCAGGTTCAGCTGCGCGCGCATGGCCTCCAGCGACGCCATCAGGCTGTCGTCGCCGCCGTGCTGGCTGACCACCGGCATGGCCAGGTTGCCGGCGGCGATCTGGCGCGCCACCAGCTGCGCTTCGGTCGGGTCGCCGCCGAGCTGTGCCAGGATGCTGCGGATGATGCCGAATGCTACCGCCACGCTGGCTGCCAGCGCCACCAGTGCCAGCACCAGGATGGTGTTGCGGGCGGCGTCGTTGCTGGCGTCTGCGGCTGCGCCGGCTTCCTCGTTGATGCGGGTTTCGACGGCCATCAGCGCGGTCGCTCCCGCGATCCATGCGCGCTGGGAAGGGCGCAGGTCATGCATGATCAG
The DNA here is from genome assembly GCF_001758785.1 of Duganella phyllosphaerae. Classification (GTDB taxonomy): domain Bacteria; phylum Pseudomonadota; class Gammaproteobacteria; order Burkholderiales; family Burkholderiaceae_D; genus Rugamonas; species Rugamonas phyllosphaerae. The sequence continues at coordinate 11,149 of NZ_LROM01000076.1, read as the reverse complement.
GCGCGCCGCTTCCTCGACCTGGTTGTCGAGGCCCAGCTGGATCAGGCGCTGGAAGTGGGGCAGGACGGCAGCCTCGAGTGTTTTCATGTTGGCGAACAGCTGCTTTTCTTCGGCGCTGGTGGCCTGCTCGTTGTCGAGCAGCTCACCGAGCTCGGCATAACTCTTCTGGTACTCGCGTTCCTGTTTCCGGATGCGTTCCACTTCGATGCCCATCTCGCGCGGATCGGTGAACATGGCGACGTTGCGCGCAGCGATGGCGCGGTCCAGGATCGATGCGCGCAGGTCCCCAGCCAGTTTCATTTTCGGATTGTTGTAGTCGAGGATCTGGTCGATATTCCGGTTCAGCTGGTGCATGCCATACAGGCCGGCGGCCGCTACCATGGCCAGCAACACGGTTACCAGGGCGAAACCGGCCACCAGGCGCTGCTTTAAACTAAATTTCATTATTAACCTTCATTAACTGTACTGTACGTATAGTACATCAGTTCTATTTTGAAAGTCTTGTTGCTTTTTATGTCGTAGTTATGCCGGTTTCTACGGATTGACGGGAGAGGTAAAATACGTCCTGTCGATGTTGCCGAAAGTTAGAGATGATTCCCACGCCATGCCCCCGCAGCAGCAGCCGCACTGCGCTGCTCGATGCCGCCCTGCAAATGATTACCGAGAGCAGCGTCAACGGTATGACGCTCGAAGGCGTGGCGGCCCGTGCGGGCGTCACCAAGGGCGGTTTGATTTACCATTTCAAGACCAAGGAAGCGCTGCTGCATGCCGTGGTGGACCGCATGACCGACCAGGTGGACGAGTATTGCGCCGACGATCAGCAGACCGATCCGGCGCTGGCGCTGGAGAATTTCCTGATGGCGCGCATCGATTACGCGTTCGCCATCGGCGCCCAGCAAAAGGCCTTGATGGCCAATCTGCTGGCGGCCGCCACCACCTTTCCGTCGCTGCTGGCGCCGGTCAAGCGCATGTACGAGCGCGGCTCGGGCGACCTGGCGCAGGTGGCCGGCAGCGCCGGCCTGGCCCTGTCGATCTGGGCCGCGCTCGACGGCATGGTCATGCTGGAAATGCTCAACATCCGCCAGTTCAGCGAAACCGAACGCACCCAGATGCGCGAAGCGATGACGTCGATGGTGCGCCGGCAGTTTGCCGAGGCAGCTGCTAAATAAGGCGCGGTATCACGCCGGTATCGTCGGCATCGTCGGCATCGTCGGCATCACCGGTACTGCCGCCGTATCGATACGCCACCACGCCGGCATCAGCGCCTGGATCTCGGGGCGGCCGAAGCGGTCGTCGATCAGGAACACGGTGCCCTGGTCGGATTGGGTGCGGATCACGCGGCCTGCTGCCTGCACCACTTTCTGCATGCCGGGATAGGTGTAGGTGTAGTCGTAGCCGGCGCCGAAGATGGCGTCCATGCGCAGGCGGATCTGTTCGTTGACGGGATTGATTTGCGGCAGGCCCAGGGTGGCGACAAAGGCACCGATCAGGCGCGCGCCGGGCAAGTCCACGCCTTCGCCGAACGAGCCGCCCAGTACCGCAAAGCCGATACCGCGGCTCTCGAGCGTGAAGCGCGCCAGGAACTGGGCGCGCTCGGCCTCGTCCATGCGGCGCGACTGGCGCCAGGTGGGGACGTCGGGGTGCAGTTGTTGAAACTTGTCCGCAGCCTTGGTCATGTAGTCGAAACTGCTGAAGAAGGCCAGGTAGTTGCCCGGCTGGCGCAGGTACTGCTCGCCGATGAGCGCGGCGATCGGCTGCAACGACCGCTGGCGATGCTGGTAGCGCGTGGAAATATGCGACGCCACCTGCACCGACAACTGCTCGGCCACGAACGGCGACTCGACGTCCACCCAGGCGGTGGATTCGGGCATGCCCAGCATGTCGCCGAAATAATTCCAGGGGCTGAGCGTGGCCGAGAACAGCGCCGTGGTATGGGTGCTGTCGAAGCGCGGTTTTAAAAACGGCGCCGGCACGATATTGCGGATGCACAGCAGCGAATCGGCGTGGCTGGCGCGCGCGCCCTCGGCCTTTTCGATGTCGAACAGCGCATGGTCGCCGAACGATTCGCCCAGGCGCCCGAACAGCAGCGCGCCGAAATAGAATTCCTGCAGTTCGGGATCGTGGTGGGTGGGATGTTCAGCCATGTAGTCGGAAATGGCGGCAGCCGTGGTTTGCAGCGCGATCATGAATTTTTCGGGCAGGGTGGCGTACGACTTGTAATCGATGTCCTGCTCTTTTTCGAGCTGGTTCCACAGCTTGTGCACGCGGTCGAGCGGTTTTTTCAGTTCGGGCGGCGCGGTCTTGCGCAGCAGGCGCAAGCTGGCGTGTTCCAGCTCGGCCGAGTACATCTTGCGCGCGCGCGAGACCATGTTGTGGGCCTCGTCCACCAGCACGCTGACCTTCCAGTCGTTGAGCACCGTCAGGCTGTGCAGCATGGCGCTCAGGTCGAAATAATAGTTATAGTCGCCGATCACCACGTCGCACCAGCGCGCCAGCTCGGTGCCCAGGTAGTACGGGCAGACGTCGTGCGCCAGCGCGACTGCGCGCAGGGTTTCGCGGTCGAGCGATAAAAACGCCGAGCCGTCGGCCGGCGGCCTGGTGATATCGAGCGCGGACTGGCGCGCGGCCGGCAGGCGGTCGTAAAACCCCTTGGCCAGCGGGCACGAATCGCCGTGGCAGGCCTTGTCCGGGTTGACGCAGGCGGTGGATTTCGAGGCCAGCTCCAGCGTGCGCAGCGGCAGCAGCGGGGCGCCGTGGCGGATCACGTCCACCGCGTCGAGCGCCATTTGCCGGCCCGAGGTTTTGGCGGCCAGGAAGAACACCTTGTCCACGCCGTGCGCGCACGCGCCTTTCAACATCGGGAACAGGCTGCCCACGGTCTTGCCGATGCCAGTGGGCGCCTGCGCCAGCAGGCACACGCGCCGGTTGCTGGCCTTGTACATGGCTTCGGCCAGCTGGCGCTGGCCGGGGCGGAAATCTGGATGCGGGAACTGCATCGCCTTCAATTGCTCGTCGCGCGCGGCGCGGTGCGCCAGTTCCTGCCGGGCCCAGTCGAGGAACCGGCCGCATTGCTGCTGGAAGTATTCCTGCAAGTCGAGCGCGCTGAACTCTTCCTGCAAACGGGTTTCCTTCTGGCTGGCGATGTCGAAATACACGAGAGCGAGCTTGATGGTGTTGAGCCCGCGATTGCTGCAAAACAGGTAGCCGTAGATTTTCACTTGCGCCCAGTGCAGCTGGCGCTGGTTGGCGGCCATCCTGGTCAGGTCGCCGCGATAGGTCTTGACCTCTTCCAGGCGGTTGGTGCGCGGGTCGTAGCCGTCGGCGCGGCCGCGCACGTGCAAGGGGCCGAAGTCGCCCGACAGCGCGATCTCGGTCTCGTAGCCATCGGCGCGGCGCGCGGCGACTACCGCGTGGCCGGCGATGCCTTCCTGCGCGGTGGGCGAGGGCGTGAAGCGCAGGTCGAGGTCGCCCTCCTTGGCGGTGAACTCGCACAGTGCGCGCACAGCGATGGTGTAGGTGCCGGCAGTTTCCACGTCAGGCCGCCCACTGCAAATAGCACACGGCCACCGGCATTTCGTGCGTGGCGCAGTAATCGATCCAGCGCAGCTGGTTGTCCTGCAGGCGGTCGCCCGGCCCTTTCACTTCGATCATGGTGTAGCGCCGCTCGGCGGGCCAGAACTGGATCAGGTCGGGAAAGCCGGTGCGGTTGGCCTTGATGTCTTGCAGAATGCGCTCGAAAGCGCGGCGCAGGTGCACCGGCGGGATGCACTCGAGCGCCAGGTCGAGCAAATCGTCGCTGAGCGCCTGCCAGTGCAGGAACGGCGACTGGATGCCGCGCTTGGCGCCGTGGTTGGCGCGGATGGTGGCGCGGTAGTCGCCGCTGTCGAGCTGGGCGAAGCAGGCGGCAAACTGGGCGGCGCGGCGGCGCTGGAAGTCGGCGCTGTGCAGGTCGGCCGGAGCGCGGTGGTACGGGTGGAAAAAAGCGCCCGGCACCGGGCAGAACACGGCTTCCCAGCACAGCAGCCCGAACAGCGAATTGATCAGCGAATTTTCCACGTAGTACACCGGTGCGTCTTCGCGCGCCAGGTGGTCGCGCACGACGAATTCCACGTAATGGTGCTCGGTGGGCAGCGGCAGGCTGAGGTCGATGCGCAGCGGCCTGGCCGGTGGCACCGGCGGCGGCTTGGCGTGACCGAGCTTGCGGGCCAGCCGTGGCGCCATGCGCAGCAGTTGCTGGCGTTCGGCTTCGGTTTCGGGCGCAGCCATGGCCTGCTGCAGCAGGTCGAAGGCGGCGCGCGGCTGCTCGTCTTTTTCCAGCACGCGGATGGCGCGGGCGCGCGCGCCAGGATACGGACACCCTGCGTACACGGCGTGCGCGGCCGGCCAGTCGCGCAGCTTTTCCAGGTGCTGGCCGATGGCAAAGGTGAGCTTGTGACGGCGGCTGAGCAGCCATTCGTTATCGTCGGCGCAGGCGGGCAGGTCGGCGATGATGGCGGCCGGGTCTTCACCAAGCTCGAAGCGTTCGCGGCAGCGGTGCAGGGCCAGGAAGTCGTCGATGTCGCGGCGCGTGCGAAAGCCGCGCGCTGCCGGTGGAAAGTCCACTTTCTCGTACTGGAAAATGCCGAGGTCCGACAGCACGAACTCGGTCCAGTCCTGGTGGAAGTTACCAAAGAAAATCAGGCGCAGGCGGTCGCACAGGTCTTGCACCAGGTTGCGGTAGGCTTGGTCGCCGGAGTTCTGCCACCACTGCGAATACGGTTGCGGCGTTGCAAACTGTTCGCGCAGCGCCGCCAGCTGATCGGCCTTGCGCAGGTGGCGCACGTTGGCGCCGAGCTGGAATATCTTGCCGATCTCGGGCTTTTGCAGCAGCTCGAACAATTGGTCGAGGTCGAGCTGGGGATCGTGTTCGATCAGGCCCAGCGCGGCCAGGGGCAGGGCGGCCGCGTGGGTGTCGCCGATTTCGGCGTAGCTGAGCTTACTGGCGCGAAAGACCGTGCCTTTGCGCATGACCATGCGCACCAAGAGCGCGCGCGAAGACTGTGGCAGGGTGGGAAAGTGATGCAGGAAGTCGCGCTCGTCGGCCGTGAGCAGGTCGTCGTAGCGTTCGCCTATCCACGCCAGTACCCGGTGAAAATTCTCCAGGTAGTAGAAAGGATTGTCGAGCGGATTGGCGAAAACTGTGTTCATTGCGGGCACGGCAGGGAAGGGCGATGGCTGTATTTATGTACAGTGTATCGCTTTCCGAGGTGGATGCCCAGAGAAATTCTTGCGGCAGTCCTGGTCAACCAGGATCCGCGACGTCCTCTCCGTCATTCCCGCGAACGCGGGAATCCATGGAACATTTGCTTCGTCTCAGCATCGAAGACAGGAAACACGGGTCACCGGTGCTATGGATCCCCGCGTCCGCGAGGATGACGGAGCGGCAGGCTGCTACTTAGGTTCCGCAGCCTTGGCCGCTTCGGCTGCCTTCTGCTCGACCAGCGCATTGGCCTTGGCGATCTGCTCTTCGACCGACTGCACCGCCTGCTTGGTGGCCTTGGTCACCTGCTCGTAGCCGCTGAAGGCATTGTCGATCGCCGATTTGACGATCTGCACGGCGTTTTCCGAACCGGGACGGACGTTCTTGGTGACGTCGTAGATCAGCGCGCTGAGGTTGGTCTTGGCTTCGGCCATGTGGGCGTCGGCGGCGCGCGTGAACTCTTCGCGGATGTCGGCGATGATGGCGCCCAGTTGCTGGTTGTAGGCGGTAGCACCTGCCACACCTGGCTGCACCTTGGCGGCGGCCAGGCTCATCGCTGCCTTGGGATCGGCAGCCTGGCTCATTTCCTTGCCGGTGGCCAGGCCGTCGGCCATATGCGACTTGGCGGTGGCCATATTCAGGGCGACGACTTGCTCCACGCCTTGCACCGCGCGCGCGGTCAGGGTGTTGAAGGTTTCCAGTTGAAATTCAAACAGGGCTTTGGTTGCGTTGGCAAACTGCTCGGGATTGGTGAACATACGGTCTCCTCATGTGAATGATGGGCTGATGCTCCGGGGTGGTCCCCATGTTGTTATTTATTTGATGACGATGGCCAGTTTTTCGCAGCGGCTGTCGCGGAACGGACCACGGAACTTTTTCCAGCCCGGCCCCAGTTGCGTGGGCGAGCAAGTGAGCACCTTGGCATCGACGATGCTTTGCCATTGCCAGTAGTGCGCCGGCCCAGCCTGAAGTTGCCCACTGGACATAGTAAACGACAATAATGTTATGACACGAAGAAAGTGTTTAGACATGGCGCAAGAGTACAGCAAATCGCTGCGCCCTCAAAGTGGTGCGCTTTTTGGCAGACGCAGGGTGAACCGCGTGCCCAGGCCCGCCTTGCTGGCGACGTCGATATGGCCGCCCAGCACGCCGGTGACGATGTTGTGGGTGACGTACAGGCCCAGCCCCGAACCACCGGCGCCCATGCGGGTGGTGAAGAACGGATCGTAGATGCGCGGCAGGTTGCCGCCGGCGATGCCGATGCCGTCGTCGATGACGTCGATCACAACCTCCTCACCGCTGTCGTGGGCGGCCACGCGCAGGGTGCCGGTCCTGCCGTCTTTGCCGCTGCCGAATCCGTGCACCACGGCGTTGTCGATCAGCTGCCGCAGCGCCTGCAGCAGCGGGGCGGGGTAGCTGTCGAGCTCAAGTGATTGGTCGAGCTCCTGCTCCAGGGTGACGCCTTGCCGGCGCAAGTCGGCTTCCAGCGCGTGCAATAGCTCGCCCACCTGTTCGCCCAGCCGGAAACGGCTGCGCTGCGACTGCGCGCCATCGATCGCGATGCGGCGGAAGCTGGCTACCAGCGCCGCCGCCCGGTTCAGGTTGCGCAGCACCACCTGGTCGGCGCTGGCGGCCTGGTCGAGATAGGTTTCCAGCACCGAACGGCGCAGTCCGCCTTCCAGCTCGCGCCGCAGTTCGGCCGTGCGTTCGCTCATGGTGCTGGCCATCACCAGGCTGTTGCCGATCGGCGTATTCAGTTCGTGCGCCACGCCAGCCACCAGCGCGCCCAGCGCCGCCAGCTTGTCTCGGCGCACCAGCTCGTCCTGGGTCAGGCTGAGGTTTTCCAGCGCCGCCGTCAGTTCCTCGTTGACTTGCTCGGCCTGGTCTTTAGATCGCATTAGCTCCAAGGTGCGCGCCGCAACCAGCTCTTCCAGGTGCTCGCGGTGGCGCAGCAATTCTTCCTCGCGCCGGGTACGCGTGATGGCAATGCCGGCCAGATGCGCGGCGGCGCCGATCAGGGCCAGTTCCTCGGCATCGGGCGCGCGCACGCTGCGGTAGTACATGGCGAACGAGCCGATCACGGTGCTGCTGTCCTGCATGATGGGGATCGACCAGCAGGCGCGCAGCCCGTAGCGTGAGGCCGCGGCGCGGTAGGGCGCCCACAGCGGGTCATTGTCGATATCGGCCACGATCACGGTGGCGCGGCGGTGCATGGCCGTGCCGCACGAGCCGGCTGCGGGGCCGATGGGCAGGCCGACCAGCGCGTCGAGATAGGCGCTTGGCATGCTGGGGCCGCTTGCCGCCGCCACCGTGCGCCCGTCCGGCCCCAGCAGCATCACGGTGCAGAGCACGTCCGCCGACTGCGACTCGATCAGCTGCATCAGCCGTTCCAGCGTCTCGCCCTGCGGGGCCGAGCGGGCGATCATTTCCAGCAGCTTGTTCTTGCCGTTGCGTAGCGCTGCCGCGCGGTTGCGCGCAGTCACATCGACCACCCGCACGTGCATCAGCCGGTGGTCGCCGGAATTGAGCGGCACCATGCGCAGCTCGCAATCGATCAGGCGGCCGGTGCTGTGGCGCATGGTCAGCGCCACCATTTGCGTGGCGCCGGCCATCACGGCGTCCACCTGTTCGGCGAACACCTCGGTCGACGCACGGCCATCGGGCTGCAGCGGCGGGCACAGAGACGGCAGGCGGGTCTGCACCAGTTCCGCTTCGGTCAGGCCGAAATGCTGGCGCGCGCGGCGGTTGACGTCGAGCAGCAAGTTGCTGCCGCGCTGCATCAACAAGATGGTGTCGGGCGAGCCCGCCAGCATGGTGTGGTAATTGACTTCCAGCGTGGCCATGGTGGGCAGCGCGCGCGTGGCCGGCGCCGGCAGCATCACGTTCAGGCGCACCAGGATTTTGTCGGCCAGGTCGTCGGCCTCCATCGACAGCGGCAGGTAGTCGGTGGCGCCGATGTGGAACGCGCGCGCGTGCTCTTCGGCATTGGGCGCGGTAGAGAGCAGGTATAGCGGTACGCCTGGTCCGCACAGCTGGCGCACCATCTGGCACAGCTCCAGGCTGGCGCTGCCTGCCAGCGCCACATCGACGATGGCCAGCGCCACGTCGCCGCTGCGCGCGGCCGCCAGTGCCTCATCGCCGCGGCTGACGGCATGCACATGGTAGCCATGGCGCGCCAGCGTCTGCGCCAGGCTGGCGTGGTCGTACGCCGAGCTGGTGGCAAGCAGTATCGTGTGCGGCGTGCCGAGGGAAGAGGGGGGCGTCGGCATCAGGTTCTCACGCCGCCTCGGTGGCGGCCGCCCGCTGGGCTGCTTCGATCCGGGGGTAATTGGTCTCGATCCAGTTCACCAGTATTTCCAGCCGCGTGGCCGCCTCGCGGCCCAGCTTGGTCAAGCTATATTCGACGTGCGGCGGCACCGCCTGCTGCGCCACGCGTAACACCAGGCCGTCGTCGGCCAGGGCGTCGAGTGTCTGCGCCAGCATCTTCTCGCTCACGCCGCCGATCCCCCGCCGTAACTCGCTGAAGCGGTGGGTGCGCTCGAGCAGCACGATCAATACCAGCGTGCCCCAGCGGCTGGTGATATGGCCGAGCACGGCGCGTGACGGGCACTCGGCCACCAGCACGCGCGCTTGCAAATGCGTTTGCAACTGGCTTTCGCGCAGGGCCGCGCGCAGCGATTTTTGGTCGGTCATGGTCTGTCCAAAGCAAGAGGTGTACTTACCAAATTGTACGTACTTACAAAAAGTAAGTACAGCGTTTAGTATGAGGCCATGTCGCGTCCCTTAAGACAAACCTAACCGTGCGGCTTTACGCTGGCACATACCGTAACAAAGAAAAAAAGGAAACAACATGATCGTCATTACTGGTGCTACCGGCCAACTGGGCCGCCTCGTGATTACCCACCTGCTGAAAACCACGCCGTCCGGGCAGATCGTGGCCGTTGTGCGCGATCCGGCCAAGGCTGCCGACCTGCAGGCACTGGGCGTGCACGTGCGCCAGGCCGACTACAACGATCCGGCGTCGCTCGATACCGCCTTTGCGGGCGCCGACAAGGTCTTGCTGATTTCGTCCAATGACATCGGCAACCGCGTTGCCCAGCACCAGAATGTGATCGACGCCGCCGTGCGCGCCAGTGCCGCGCTGCTGGCCTATACCAGCGTGCTGCACGCCGACACCAGCCTGCTGGGCCTGGCTGGCGAACACCGCGAAACGGAAGAGGCGATCCGCGCCTCGGGCCTGACCTACACCTTGCTGCGCAACGGCTGGTACCTGGAAAATTACACGGCCGGTCTCAAGGGCGCACTCGAACACGGCGCGCTGAGCGGCGCTGCCTCGGACGGCAAGGTCGCGGCCGCAGCACGCGACGACTACGCGCAAGCTGCCGCCGTGGTGCTGGCCAGCGGCCAGCCAGTGGCGCAGGTCTATGAACTGGCGGGGGATACCGCATTTACCCTGAGTGAACTGGCCGCAGAGACGGGCAAGCAGGCCGGCCGCGCCCTGCCGTACCACAACCTGGGCCAGCACGAGTACCGCGAACTGCTGGTGACCGTCGGCCTGCCGCCGATCATTGCCGACATGCTGGCCAACTCGGACTTCGCCGCCTCCAAGGGCGCGCTGTTCGACGACAGCGGCACCCTGGGCAAACTGATCGGTCGTCCGACGCAGTCGCTGGCCGATGCGGTAAAAGCGTCGCTGTAATGAAAAAAGCCGCAAACCCTTATAAGGAATGCGGCTTTTTTGCGGAATTTTGTGGTGCCCACGGAGGGACTCGAACCCCCACACCTTGCGGCACATGGACCTGAACCATGCGCGTCTACCAATTCCGCCACGTGGGCACTGTTACTGCTTTGCTGCTCTCTGCTGCGTGTTCTGCATCAGAGGCCAGAACTATACGGGACACTGCGCGCGCCGTCAAGCATGCGCCCGAAGTTTTTGTGAACGTGGGAAGATGCTGGCTTCACTGTCACCATGGATCATGATGAAGCTTTTATATTCCCGCGCGCCGCGCGTGTTGATGGGCGCGCTGCTGCTGCAGCTCGCCGTCGTTGTTAACCACGCTGCCGCCGCCGAGCAGTGTGCCGCCGCAGTGGTGGCGTCAGTCAAGACCACGGTGGAAGTCGGCGAAGCCGGTCAGCCCGATGGTCAGGATGGCGTCAGGATCGGCGACCTGGTGTCCGCCACCTGCGAGGTGTGGCCGCACGACCGCAAGGTGCTGCTGGCGGCCCTGGTCTTTGAAACTGAAGTCGAGGACGGCAAGCACCTGGTGGTGGCCACCGTGGATGCCGCCACCAACCGCGTGCTGGCCCGGTACGGCAACAGCGTGGGCGAGGATGCCGCCACTGCCTTCGGCCCCAACAGCATCGTCATCGACAGCGCGCCTTACCAGTTGGCGCCAGCGGTGCGCGCTTTCGGCATCCGCTTTACCAGCAGCGCGCGCGGCGCCAGTTGCCCTGACGGAATCTGGAAAGATGAGCTGACCCTGTTCGTCCCGCGCGGTCAGTTCTTGTTGCCGGTGTTGCAGGGGGTGGCGATGTCGCGGTCCGAGGCGCGGGAAGGGTGCTTCGGCGGTTCGTCGCCCACGCTGATCTATGACGAAGCCAAGCTGGCGATCGCCATCGACAAGGCGGTCAGTCATGGCTACGCGGATTTGCTGGTGAATGCGCGCATCGTGCGTAGCGAGCCGGGCAAGGATATCGTCGGCAAGGCGAGCGCCGAGCGCGCGGTGCTGCGCTTCGATGGGCAGCAGTACCGGCCGATTAAACAAAAGCCCTGGTGGCTGTTGCTGCACTCGTTGGAAGAGTAAGCGGTGCGGCCATGAAAAAAGCCGCAGACTCGGTTAAAAGACTGCGGCTTTTTTGCGGAATTTTGTGGTGCCCACGGAGGGACTCGAACCCCCACACCTTGCGGCA
>NZ_LROM01000075.1 GCF_001758785.1 Duganella phyllosphaerae | reverse complement strand
GGGGCTCACCTGGCGGCCAGCAGCGACGCCTCGCAGCGGCGCTACCCGTTTTTGAGCATGAGCGCGATCGAGGTCGGCGACCCGCCCGGCTTTGCCGCGCTCAGTCCGCTGGTGCTGGCGCCGTTGTGGAATACGCTCGACGTGCTGGCGGCCGAGGTGCTTGGCGCGTGCGACCCGGAGCCAGCCTTGCAGGCGCTGGCTGCCGCCACCGTCGATCTCGACCCCGGCGCGGCCGAGCACCAGATCCTGTTCACCGATTTTCTCGACCGCCAGACCATAGCCGGGCTGGAGGCGCTGCTGGGCCGCACCCAGGTACGCCGCACCATCCTGGCACTGGGCCTGCTGCTGCGGCAGCTGCGGCGCGGCTGCGCGGGCGCCACCATCTGCACGGGCAAAAGCCTGGTACTGCCGCTGCCGGCGGCGAGCCGCGCGCGCTACCTGGTGGCCGCCTTCTGGCTCGACCTGGTGACGCCGTTCGTGCAGCAGGCCGACGTGGAGCTGGCGCTGTTCCTGGCCGACAGCGGCGACCGCCCGGCGCTGGTGATCGGCTTTGCCGGCGCCGCGCCCGAGACGCTGCAGGCGATCATCGATCCCGAGTGCGCGATGGAGCACCAGGTCGGCTTCGACAATACCGCCTGGATCGATGTGCCGGTTGCTTCCGACGCCGCCGTACAAACCCTGTCCGCCTACCTGGACCAGGGCCAGCTCTCGCTGCGCTCGGCGCGCGAGCTGTTTCACGAAACCTTTGTTTGACCATCCTTGGGAGTATGCGATGCGCCAGCGTTCGATCTGGCCGGCCCTGGCGCCGGCGTTGTTTGTCTTCGTGGTTCCAGCCACTGCCCAGGTGGGCGCCGATCCGCGCCCGGGGCAGGTGGTAGTCAACGGCGCTGTCGCCGACGAGAGTGGCAAGGCCGCCTTGCTGGCGCGGGTGCGCGAGTTGTATGGCGTCGAGCGGGTAGTGGACCAGGTGGCGATTTCGAAGGTGTCGCTGCCGCCCAACTGGCATGGCTATGTGCTCAAGCTGATCGGGCCCAACCTGAAGTGGATCAGCAAGGGCGAGATCAAGATCGACGGCACCAATATTACGCTGCGCGGCGAGGTGGCCAACGAGGCGCAACGTCAGCAGATCGCCAGCGACATCGCCATCAGCCTCAATCCCACCTACACCGTCAACAACGGCTTGCGCGTGAGCGCGGCCGAACAGAATCTGCTCGACGCGGCGCTGGCCAAACGCATCATCGAATTCGAGAGCGGCAAGGCGACGCTGACCGATTCGGGCAAGATGATCCTCGACGAGATGGCGGCCGCGCTGCACAAGGTCAAGGGCAAGCAGGTGGAAGTGATCGGTCATACCGACAACCTGGGCCAGCGCGACAGCAACCTGGCGCTGAGCCATGCCCGCGCGCAGGCGGTGCGCAGCTACCTGGCGGAGCAGGGCGTGAGCCAGGACATGGTGCTGGTGTCGGGCCAGGGGCCGGACCGGCCAGTGGCGGAGAACACCACGGCGGAGGGACGCGCGCGCAACCGGCGCATCGAGTTCCGGGTGGCGCAGTAATACTGGCGGCTTATCAGGGCAAGGTAATCGTCACATACGCCGGTCGTGGCGCCAGTTTTACCAGGTCCGAATATCCCGCCAACTGCTCGCGCGCTTCGCTTGCCAGCGACGCTCGCAAGCCGAGGAACGCCCCCAGCCCGCATACCGCGATCAGCGCACCGGCAGTCCACAACGGCGTGTTGGTGCGCAGCTTGTGGACGATCTGGTCGGGCCGTTCGGCCTGCGGCGCGAAGCCGCGGCTTTTGCCCTGGATGTGGGTGATCTCGTCGCCCAGGCGTGCGGTCATGTAGGCCAGCTTGTCGCCGCTGTCGAGCGCGTACTTGCCCTTGAAGCCGATCAGCAGGCACATATGGAAGACCTGCAGCGCGGCCAGGCGCGCGCCACCGCTGCTGCGCAGCGCTTCCAGGCGGTCGAAGAAGTGTTCGCCGGCCAGCTGGTCGCCGAAGATCACCAGTTGCAGCGGGCGCCGCTCCCACGCTGCGCGCATCGGGAACTGCGACGCCAGGATGATCTCGTCGAGCGCCGCGCAGTAGGCGTACTTGGCGGCGTCGATATCATCCCCATGGGCGCGCAGCTTGCGCGCTTCGCGGTCGAAGTCCGCCAGGTACGCGGTGACGTTATCGAGGAACGTCGCCTCACCCGGCGGGACGCTGCCGTTCCTGAGCATGAACAGCAGGTAAAAGCCCTCCTGCAGCAAATCGAGCAGGGTTTGAACGTGGCCGTAGCCGGGCTGGATCTGGCGCCGTTGGCCGCCCATCAGGGTGGGATTGGCGCGCCGCTCGACGTGGGTGTTCATGCCGTCACCGCGATCAGGTTCAGGCGCAGGTCGCGGATCCCGGACGGCACGTAGATCGAGATCGATTGCGCCTTGAGCATATGCTCATACAGCATACCCTTGCCCTCCAGTGCGAAATAATAGGTGTCCGGCTGGACCGGTATGGCCGCCGGCACCTGCGGTGCGTGCGTGAGCTTCACGCCCGGCATGGCCGTCAGCACGCATTTTTCCACGTCGTCCGGCGCGCCCACTTTGACCCGCAGCGGCACCACGTCCACTAGTTCCAGCGCCGACAGCGCGGCGCCCACCGCCAGGTACAGCGTGGTGCGCTGGTCGATCTTGCCCGAATCGAGCTTGCCCAGGTGGTAGCTGGGCTTTTCCTCGGTGAGCGCGATCGAAAAATAGCGGGTAGAGATGACGGTGTCGAGCAGGTCGCGGATGATGTGATCGAGGCCTGAAAAACACAGCGCCAGGTCGTCGTGGCGGTAGGCCGGCAACTGCACCAGCGAGTACTGCTTGGAGTAGGTCATCATGGCGCCGGCCAGCGCCAGCAGGCACTCGAACAGGCGCTCGGGGTGCATGCCCGGATGGCGCACGTAGTGCATCAGCGTGGCGGCCGACGTGCTGACCGTGTGCAGCAGCCAGAACGACGAGACATCGCCGGAACGAAACTCAATCACGTTGCGGCTCGGCTCCCGCATATGACCTTGCAGCGATTGCACCTTCGCTTGCAGCGCCTCCATCAGCCGGTCCAGCATGTCCTTGAGCGCCGGCGCACCGGCGATCGACAGGGACGGCGGGATAAACGACGGATCGGGTTCGAAGCCGCCAGTGACCGTGCGTCGCAGCCGTATCACCGGCACGCAGTCGAAGGCCCCCAGCGGTTCCTGGTCCGACACCAGCCGCACCGATTGCTTGAGCAGCGCCAGCTCGGTGCCCACCGCGCCGGTGTACAGGTCTGCGGTCTCGCGCGCGCTCCGGGTGTAGCGTGCGCCCTGTTGGTGCGCTGGCGCGGCAGCGGCATTGCCGCCGCCTGGCGCCAGCGCGGGCAGGGCCGCGTACCACGTCACCTCCTGCAGTGCGGCGGGCAGGGCGGCCAGGTCCACGGCCGTTGGCAGCGGCTCGCTGCCGGGGGCGTCGAAGATTTCGCCGTCGCGGAAGATCAGCGACAGTGCCTGCAGGCGCAGGCGGTCCGCCTTCAACGCATCGAGATCCCACTCGATACGGCGCACGCCCCACAGGAACGGTTGCAGCGCCAGCGCCACCTGGTTCAGGCGCGCCTCGTGGTAGCGGTCCTGCTGTTGAAAATGCTGCGGCCGCAGGAACAGGCCCTCGCCCCACAGCACCCTGGATGGAATGGTCATGCGAACTCCTTTCGGCCGACGATCCTGCATTAGAGCGAATCGTGCGCGGTCGATTGTTGCGTGGTCGCAAGAAAATTGGAAACGCGGAGCAACCACCAGCGCGGTTGCGTAACCGCAATTTCACTTGTTTTGCTTCACGAATAATGGGCCCCTTCCCATGGTTCGGCAAAGGAGAGTGTGATGATGACGAAGAGAAGATGGTTGCCCCTGGCCAGCGCTATCGCTGGCGTGATGCTGGTGTGCGGCTGCGCCACCGACGGCCAGGCGATCCGCACCGAACCACCGAAGGTGGCCACACTGAAAGCCGCGCTGGCCGATGCCAACGTCGCGCTCAGGGCAGGCCAGGGCGACAAGGCGCAGGCGCTGCTCAAGGAGGCCGCGGTGAACTACCCGGCCGACAAGGCGCCGTGGCTGCAGCTGGCGCAGATCAAGTTCGACCGCGCCAGCTACGGCGAGGCCATCATTAACGCCCAGGAGGCGCTGCGGCGCGATCCGGTCGATACGCTGGCCAACAGCATCGTCGCGGTCAGCGGCTTGCGGGTTTCGACCAGGGCGCTGGCCGACCTCAGTGCGCAGAACAACCTCAGTGGCTCGCTGCGGAACGAGGCGCGCGAACTGGCCAAGCTGCTGCGCACGACCCTCGGCGAAGACGTCCTGGTGCCCACTGTGGCGCCGCCGCCGGTGCGCCCCAAGGCTGCACCGGCCAGCCGCATCAAGGGCGCAGCAAAGAACCAGTCGAACAGCAACGATCCCTTCGGCGGCTTGAAATAGGCCGACTCCCACCATTCAATGAAAGGAACTGCCATGGCCAAAGCTGAAAGTGTTCAGAAACGCCTGACCCGCGTGCGCCCGCCGCGCGTGCAGATGACGTACGACGTGGAAATCGGCGACACGCTGGAGAACAAGGAGCTGCCGTTCGTGGTCGGCGTGGTCGGCGATTTCGGCGGCAATCCGGACGCCGACAAGACACGCCTCAAGGACCGCCTGTTTGTCGGCATCGATGTCGAAAACTTCGACGAGGTGATGAGCGGCGTCGATCCGGTGGCGCGCTTCACTGCACCCAATATGCTCTCTGGCGACGACAGCAGCATCGGCGTGGAACTGCACTTCAAGTCGCTGGCCGACTTCCGGCCCGAATCGGTGGTGCGCCAGGTGGCGCCGCTGGCGAAGCTGCTGGATGCGCGCGGCAAGCTGGCCGACCTGCGCAACAAGCTGGCCGGCAACGACAGGCTCGAAGACATCCTCGGCGAAGTGCTGGGCAATACCGACCAGCTGGCGGCGCTCAAGTCGGCGCAAGCCGGCAAGGGAGAATGAGATGACCGCAGCCGCACAGCAAGTGCAAACCGACGGCGCCATTTCCATTGACAGCGCACCGGCGGACAACCTGCTCGACCGGATCGTCGAGCAAAGCAAGGTGGCCAAGTCTGCGGTCGAGCATGCGCGCGCCCGCGACATCATTGTCGAACTCGTGGACCAGGTGTTGGCCGGCGCGGTGGTCGTGTCGAACAACCTCACCGCTACCCTGGACGGCCGGGTGGCGGAACTGGATCGCCTGATCTCGAGCCAGTTGAGCGCCATCATGCACGCGCCGGCGTTCCAGAAGCTCGAGCAGAGCTGGACCGGCCTGCACTACCTGGTTGCCAATTCCGCCAGCGGCCAGGGCGTGAAAGTCCGCATGCTCAACGCCACCAAGCGCGAGCTGGTGAAGGACTTCCAGGCCGCGCTCGAATTCGACCAGAGCACCATGTTCAAGAAAATCTACGAAGAAGAATTCGGCACCTTCGGCGGCGCGCCGTATGCCGCGCTGCTGGGCGACTTCGAGATTTCGCGCCAGCCGGAGGACATGTATTTCATCGACCAAATGTCGCACGTGGCCGCCGCCGCCCACGCACCGTTTATCTCCGCTGCGGCACCCGAACTGTTCGGTCTCGATACCTACGGCGACCTGGGCAAACCACGCGACCTGTCCAAGGTCTTCGACACGGTCGAATACACCAAGTGGAAGGCGTTCCGCGAATCGGAAGATGCGCGCTACGTGGGCCTGACGCTGCCGCGCTTCCTGGGACGCCTGCCATTCAACCCGGCCGATGGAACCGTGGTGGAAGGCTTCAATTTTGTCGAGGAAGTCGATGGCAGCGACCACCATAAATACCTGTGGTGCAACGCGGCGTACGCCTTCGGCGCCAAGCTGACCCGCGCGTTCGAGGACTTCGGCTGGTGCGCGGCAATCCGCGGCGTGGAGGGCGGCGGCCTGGTGGACGACCTGCCCACCCATACCTTCAAAACCGACCAGGGCGAGGTGGCGCTCAAGTGTCCGACCGAGGTGGCGATCACCGACCGCCGCGAGAAGGAGCTGAGCGACCTCGGTTTCATCTCGCTGGTGCACTGCAAGAACACCGCCTACGCCGCATTCTTCGGCGCGCAGTCGGCGCAGAAAGCCAGGAAGTACGCGAGCGACGCGGCCAATGCCAATGCCGTGCTGTCGTCGCAGTTGCAGTACATCTTTGCCGTCTCGCGCATCGCCCACTACATGAAAGCCATGATGCGCGACAAGGTGGGCAGCTTTGCCGCCGCATCCAATGTCCAGGACTTTCTCAATCGCTGGCTGATGCAGTACGTGCTGCTCGACGATAACGCCAGCCAGGAACAGAAGGCGCATTTTCCGCTGCGCGAGGCCTCGGTGCAGGTGCACGAAGTGCCGGGGCGGCCCGGCGTGTATCGCGCAGTGTCGTTCCTGCGGCCGCATTTCCAGCTCGACGAGCTGTCCGTTTCCCTTCGTCTGGTCGCGGAGTTGCCGAAGTCGACCAGCTGATTTACCGAAGTCACCCCCGTAGTTCAACTGCAAAGAGGAGCATGCAATGGCAATCGACGTCTATCTGCAAATCGATGGTATCAAGGGCGAGTCCAATGACGACCGCCACAAGGACTGGATCGAGTGTAAATCGGTCAGCTTCGGGGTGGAGCAGCCGCGCTCCGCAACCTCGTCCACCGCCGGCGGCCACACTGCCGAGCGTTGCGAGCATCGCGACATCATGCTGTCGAAACTGGCCGATCTGGCTTCCCCGATCCTGCTGCAAACCTGCGCCGCCGGCCGCACCATCCCCAAGGCCAAGCTGGAGTTCATGCGCGCCGATGCCCAGGGCGAACGGGTGAAGTACTACGAGATCGAAATCGAGAATGTACTGATCGGCGCCGTCTATCCGACCGTGACCGAAGGCGACATCCTCACCGAGGACGTGTCGCTCAAGTTTTCGAAGATCAAGTGGCGCTACACGCAGCAAAAAGTGAGCGGTGGTTCCGGCGGCAATACCTCCGGTGGTTGGGACTTGTCCGCCAATCGTGTGGTGTAAACGCCTGGCGTTGATGCGCCGCGCACCAAGCCGGGCCGTTCTGGCCCGGCTTTTTTCTCGACAGGGGTTTTCGATGAATGGCTACACACCCGGCCTGCTGGACCGGCTGCTGGGCGCGCACCTGGGCGGCCTGAGCCTGGAGCAGTACAAGGACAGCGTGGCGCGCGACCTGGAAGATTTGCTCAACACCCGTTGCGCGCTGCCGGAGGAGCTGTTGCGCGCCTATCCCGAATGCGCGCGTTCAATCGTCAACTACGGCCTGATCGATTTTGCCGGCCTCTGTCTCAACAGCGCCGAAGACCGCGACCACGTGTGTACCGCGCTCAAGGTGGCGATCGAACGCCACGAACCGCGCCTGCGCCACGTGCAGGCGCGCCTGGAGCGCGAGCGCGGCAGCATCAACCGCATCAGCTTTGCCATTACCGCCACCCTGGCCGGAATGCCGCAACGCGAGACGGTCAGCTTCGACGCCGTGCTGCAACCATCTTCGCTGCACTATTCCATCAACCGCAATGCGCGTGGAGTGTCACCATGACCATGAACCTGAAAACGCTGATCGGAAAACTCAATGACACCACGCGCCAGGCAGCCACCCGCGCCGCCAGCATCTGCATGGCGCTGGGCCAATACGAGGTGGAAGTAGAGCACCTGCTGCTGGCACTGCTGGAGCAGCAGCGCTGCGACGTCGCCATCATTGCCCGCCGGTGTGGCGTGGACCTCGGCCGGCTGGAGGCCGACCTGCACCGCCAGGTAGACCAGCTGAAAACCGGCAGCACGCGCACGCCGGTGTTTTCGCGCCAGCTGCCGCAACTGCTCGAACATGCGTGGCTGCTGGCATCGCTGGAAACCGAACCGTCGGCACGCATTCGCAGCGCGCACCTGCTGGTGGCGCTGCTGACCAACCCCGAACTGACGCAACTGGCGCAGCGGGCATCACCGCTGTTTGCCTCCATCCCCATCGACGAGATCAAGCACCGACTGGACCAGGCCACGCGCGGCTCGCAGGAGGTGAGGGCGGTGGCGTTAGCGCCGGCGCTGCCGGACCAGGCCCCCGAGGCCGCACAACAGCTGGCCGCGCGCACTCCCGCACTCGACCAGTACACCACGCGCCTGACCCAACTGGCGCGCGATGGCAAGCTTGATCCCGTGATCGGGCGCGAGGCCGAGGTACGGCAGGTGATCGACATCCTGCTGCGCCGGCGCCAGAATAATCCCATCCTGACCGGCGAGGCTGGCGTGGGCAAAACCGCCGTGGTGGAAGGGCTGGCGCTGTGCATTGCCGCCGGCGATGTGCCCGACGTGCTCAGAGGCGTCGAGATTCATACGCTGGACATGGGATTGTTGCAGGCCGGCGCCAGCGTCAAGGGTGAGTTCGAGAACCGCCTGAAAAACGTCATCGATGAAGTCAGGAACAGCACGCACGGCATCATCCTGTTCATCGATGAAGCGCACACCATGATCGGCGCCGGCGGCGCGGCCGGCCAGAGCGACGCCGCCAACCTGCTCAAACCGGCACTGGCGCGCGGCGAATTGCGCACCATCGCCGCCACCACCTGGAGCGAGTACAAGCAGTACTTCGAAAAGGACGCGGCGCTGACGCGGCGCTTCCAGGTGGTCAAGGTGGAAGAGCCCACCGAGGATATCGCCAGCGCCATGCTGCGCGCGATGGCGCCGCTGATGGAAGCCCATTTCGGCATCCGTATCCGCGACGAAGCGGTGACCGAGGCGGTGCGGCTGTCGCATCGCTACATCAGCGGCCGCCAGCTGCCCGACAAGGCGGTGAGCGTGCTCGATACCGCGTGCGCGCGGGTGGCGCTGGCGCAAAGCGGCACGCCCGCGCTACTGGACAATGCCGCGCGTGAAATGGAACGCATCGGGGCGGAGACCACGGCCCTGCAGCACGATGACGACGGCGAGGCTCATCCCAATGCCGCCCGCAAAAAGCGCCTGGCGCTGCTGGCCGAACGGCATGCGGCGCTGACCAGAGATCACGCGCAGCTTGCCCAACGCTGGGAGCGCGAGCAGGGCCTGGTGGCCGCCATCGGCGGCCAGCGCAAGGAAGGGACTGGCGCCGATTTGCGGACCCTCAAGACCGAACTGTCGGCCTTGCAAGGCGAGGCGCCGCTGGTGCCGGTGGAGGTCGACGGCGCCACGGTGGCGGCGATAGTCTCCGGCTGGACCGGCATCCCGCTGGGCAAAATGGTGCGCGATGAAATCAACACGGTGTTGAATCTGCAGTCCACGCTGCAGGAGCGGATACTGGGCCAGCCGCAGGCGATTGCCGCCGTGGCGCAACGCGTGCGAACGGCGCGCGCCAACCTCGACGACCCGAATAAACCGAAGGGCGTGTTCCTGTTCGTGGGGCCGTCCGGCGTGGGCAAGACCGAGACCGCGCTGGCGCTGGCCGAGTTGTTGTACGGCGGCGAGCGCAAACTGCTGACGATTAACATGACCGAATACCAGGAGGCGCACAGCGTCTCCGGTCTGAAAGGCTCGCCGCCCGGTTACGTGGGCTATGGCCAGGGCGGCGTGCTGACCGAGGCGGTGCGTCGCAATCCGTACAGCGTGGTGCTGCTCGACGAGATCGAAAAGGCCCACCCGGATGTCGTCGAGCTGTTCTTCCAGGTGTTCGACAAGGGCGTGATGGACGATGCCGAAGGGCGCGAGATCGACTTCCGCAACACCATCATCATCGCCACGTCCAACGCCGGTTCGGCCACCATCATGCAGGCCTGCCTGAACCAGCCGACTGCACCGACGGTGGAAGAACTCGAGGCGCTGCTGCGACCGCAACTGATCAAGCACTTCAAGCCGGCCTTTCTCGGCCGCCTGAAGGTGGTGCCGTACTACCCGATACCGGACGCGGTGCTGGCGCAGATCATCGCGCTCAAGCTGGCGCGCATCGGCCAGCGCATTCACCAGCAGCATCATGCGGAATTTAGCTACGACGAGGCGCTGGTGGAGGCGGTGCTGGCGCGCTGCACCGAGGTCGATTCCGGCGCCCGCAGCCTGCTGCCGGAGATCGCGGAAGCGGTGCTTGAGAAGATGGCGCAGGACGCGGCGATCAGCAAGATCAAGGTCGGCGCCAACCGCCAGGGTCAATTCAAATATCAGATCAAGTAGCGGAGGCCAGCCATGTTCAGCATCGCCCAAATGCTGTTGCCCATCAGCGCCGAGCGCGCGTGCGGCGACGATGTCGCGTTCAGCGCCGAGGTGGACGCCATCGCCCGCGCCCGCACCTGTGACGATCCCACCCTGGACCAGGGCGAATGGGTTGCGGAACTCAAAGAAGCCGACTGGGGTTTTGTCGCCAGCCGCTGCGCCGCCATGATTGCTTCCCGCAGCAAGGACATGCGGCTGGCGGTATGGCTGGCCGAAGCCCACGCCAAGACGCGCGGCTTGCGCGGCCTGGGCGATGGCTACGCCGTCCTCACCGGCCTGTGCGAGCACTACTGGGACGGCCTGTATCCGCTGGTCGAGGACGGCGACTACGATCAGCGCATCGGCAACCTGTTCTGGCTGCTCAACCGCACGCCGGTGCTGGTGCGCGAGATGGTGTTCGCGGACGGGCTGGCACCGCAGGACGACACCGAGTACTGCATCGCCATGCTGGGCGACCTGGAACGGGTGGCCGATGTGCGCCTCGGCGCCGACGGGCCGGGGTTTGCGCCAGCCAGGGACGCCTTGCAGGCGCTGGTGCGCGGCCGCGCGCCGCTCGGGCATATGGCCCATGAAGCCGGCGCGGCGCAGGCAAGTGCGACACCCGGTATGGCGACCAGTGCGTTCATGGCAGGGCAGCCGTGCAACCGCGCCCAGGCCCTGCAGCAGCTGCGCCTGGTGGCCGATTTCTTCCGCCGCACCGAGCCGCACAGCCCGGTGGCCTACCTGGCCGACAAGGCCGCCAGCTGGGGCGACATGCCGCTGCACCTGTGGTTGCGGGCGGTGATCAAGGATCCAGCCGCGATTTCGGGCGTGGAGGAATTACTGGGCTCAGCGTCGTCGAACCACTGACAGTTGCTGCGTTGCTGCTTTGCTGCAACGCACTACCGATAATTTCTTTCTAACCTATAACATTTTGTTGATCGGTGCTAGCATGGACTCGACTGTTTTCTGAGGGAGTCCGGCATGAAAAACCTGAAAATCGGCACCCGCCTGGGGTTTGGTTTTGCACTGATCCTGGTGCTGCTCACAGCGATGACCGTCATCGGCATCCTGCGCCTGAGCGCCGCCAGCGCCCTGACCGACCACATGATCGACGTGAAGATCCGCGACCAGCGCCTGATCGCCGAGTGGACCAAGATCGTCGAAGTCAACGCCGCCCGCACCATGGGCGCATGGCTGGTGGCCGATCCGCTTGATCAGAAAATGATCGAAGGCCTGATGACCAGGTCGTCGAGCCGCGCCACCGAAATCCAGGACCGCATCGGCGCCGACATCGATGACGACGCCCTGCGGCCGCTGTTCCAGAACGTGATGGATACCCGCAAGGCCTACACCGCCTCGCGCAAGTCGGTGTTTGCCGCCAAGACGGCAGGCGACCTGGCGCTGGGCAAGCAGATTTTCGAAGGAAAAATGGCACAGGACCGCGTGGCCTACCTGGCCGCGCTGGACGCCTTTTCGCAGAAACAGGGCGCGCTGCTCGACGCCACCGCCGTCACCATCCAGCAGCAGTACACCAGCGGACGCACGCTGCTGGTGCTGCTTGGCCTGGCCGCCATGCTGCTGGGCGTGACCGCCGCGTGGTGGATCACGCGCACCATCACGCAGCCGATCAACGCCGCGCTCAAGGTGGCGGAAACCGTGTCGTCGGGCGACCTGATTAGCCA
>NZ_LROM01000074.1 GCF_001758785.1 Duganella phyllosphaerae | reverse complement strand
CGGCCAGGAGCCGACGGTCACGAATAATACAAAATTGGATGGATGAACAAAGAATGACCGATATGGAACTGGAAGCGCTAAATGACAAAGCAACCGGACGGCTTTTGATGGCGGACGTTTTCGACGAAGCAGCCTTTAAGAATTTGTACTCGTACATTTGTGAAGTGGCCGAGAAGCTGAAGAGGGAGAGTGTTCTATCAAAACAATTCTTAGCTGTCGTGCTGAATGCTGCCAGCGCAATCAGAAGCCGTGCCGAGTACCTGCCTGACGTTAAAAAACGCATAGCACTCGCCGACGACTTTGATATGGTTTTGGCTTTAGTTGCGGTGGGAGAAGCGCCAAGTGACAGGCGGCCAAACGTACCCCGTGTTATATGAACTTGCGTTCGACGTTGGCCGACATCGGCCAAAAGCAGCCTGTCGAAAATTTATGAATGGATTTATATGAATGAACGCCCAATACCCCCCGCAGCACTAAGCGATGCGGCATCGGTCGAAATGCTGCGTGTTTGGGTGGCTGAGAAGCAGTTGCACTGCTCACTGAAGATTGGTATGTACAGAGATGGTATGGGCATTGATGAGGAATCAGCCTGGGGGACAATACTTGCAGATGCAGCTAGGCATATTTCGAGAGCCCTGCATCCCGAAGATGCAGAAGCGGAGGAGGCTGCGCTAGAGAAAATTCGCCATCGTTTAAACCAGGAACTTGTTGCGCCAACCTCTGACGTTAAAGGTGGATTTGTATAATTGCCTGCATCCAGCCAGAAGCAATCCGATTCGCGAACAGCTTGTTCAATTTCTTATGAATTTAATTCTCGAAAACACTGACCAGGTTCGCTTCTTCACGGACATGAGGAAAGTATTTGCCGCTGCGGAAATTGCACCTCGGGACTACGACTGGTACATCAGCGACATTGAGACGAATTTCACGCCCGAAGGGTTTAGCGCAGGTGACCAATGGATGCATGGTGAAGAACTAGCGTCCCTCATCTCCACGCATGACATTCAGTTCATTTGGGCTGTCTTTAGTGCCGTGCCCAAAGGTTCTCGTCCCACTGTATCGGAACCGCCATACGTCGAGGGTAACCCGGATTATTGGAATGGCAGAGACCCAGCACCTCAATTGAAGGGGGCTCTATTTGAAATTGCTTGCTGGGATAGTAGCGGGACAATACTTATCAATCTTCCCGAGCACGCACAGCGTGCGTTTATGGCCAAATACCCGGACACGCAGCCCCTCATTAAAGCGGCTCGCACATAGGGTGATAAAGCGAACTTCCGCTTTGGGGCGGCTCCGGCCCAGGGT
>NZ_LROM01000073.1 GCF_001758785.1 Duganella phyllosphaerae | reverse complement strand
GGCGGTGGCCGCTGCCGCTTCCTCGACCAGCGCGGCGTTCTGCTGCGTGACCTGGTCCATGTGGGCGATGGCCGAATTGACCTGGTCCACGCCGATGCTCTGCTCGTGCGAGGCCACCGAGATTTCGCGCATGATGGCGGTCACCTGCTGTACCGATGTGACCACCTGCTTCATGGTGGCGCCGGCGCGGTCCACCTGCACCATGCCGGCGCTGACCTTGCCGACCGAGACGTCGATCAGGTTCTTGATGTCTTTGGCGGCGGTGGCGCTGCGCTGGGCCAGGTTGCGCACTTCGCTGGCAACCACCGCAAAACCGCGGCCCTGTTCACCGGCGCGGGCCGCTTCCACGGCGGCGTTCAGCGCCAGGATATTGGTCTGGAAGGCGATGCCTTCGATCAGGCCGATGATGTCGACGATCTTGCGCGACGAGGTGTTGATTTCATCCATGGTGGCAATCACGTCGGCGACGATCTCGCCGCCCTGCACGGCCACGTGCGAGGCGCTCACGGCCAGCTCGTTGGCCTGCGCCGAGTTGTCGGCATTCTGCTTGACGGTGGCCGAGAATTGTTCGACCGACGATGCGGTCTCTTCCAGGCTGGCCGCCTGCGCCTCGGTGCGGCCCGACAGGTCGGCGTTGCCGGCGGCGATCTGGCGCGTGGCCACGGCCATGGTCTCCACGTTGACGCGCACGTCGCGGATGGTGGCGATCAGGTTGCTGTTCATCTGCTGCAGCGCGCGCAGCAACTGGCCTACTTCGTCGGTGGCATGGGTTTCGAACGACGCGGTGAGGTCGCCGGCGGCGATCGAGCGCGCGCCGTCGAGCGCCTGCCGCAGCGGCAGCAGCACCGAGGCCCGTAAGGTGTACCACAGGAAGACGTTGATCAAGAGGCCCAGGAAGGTGGCGCCGAAGATGGCGTAGCGGTGGCCCTCGTCGCCCATCAGCGCGGCCACGCACACGCCCAGTTGCAGTACATTGACCACGCTGGTGGCGAGCCAGATGCGCATGCCCAGCGAGACGTGGGACAGGCGCGCCAGCAGGTGCAACAGGCCGGGACGGATCAACTGGCCGTTCTTGATGCGGATGCCGTGGCCGTCGCCGGTGCGGATGGCCTGGTAGGCTTCCTCGGCTTCGGCCACCTGGTGACGCTCGGCTTTGACGCGCACCGACATGTAGCCGATGGTCTTGCCATGTTCGCGAATCGGCGTGATGTTGGCGCGCACCCAGTAGTGGTCGCCGTTCTTGCAGCGGTTCTTGACGATGCCGGTCCAGGGCGTGCCGCCCTTGATCGAGGCCCACAGGTCGGCGAACGCCTCGGCCGGCATGTCGGGATGGCGCAGGATATTCTGCGGCGCGCCGATCAACTCGTCCTCGGTGTAGCCGCTGATTTCGGTGAAATACGGGTTCACGTAGACGATATTGCCATGCAGATCGGTCTTGGACACGATGGCCTGGTCGTCCAGGACGTCCACTTCGCGGTTGCTGACGGGTTGGTTGTTGCGCATCACACTCTCCGGCTGTTGTTGCTTTATCGCAATAGATGCAGCCAGTGTACGGAGTCCGTCAGCCAATTTTATTGATGTAGATCAAAATTTGCCGAGGAAGGGTTGTCGATGTTGTATCAAGGGGCGAGGGGCCGCAACGGGCCTACCGCATAGCCTTGCGCGTAGTCCACGCCCAGGTCGCGCACCACGTCCAGGGTGGCGTCATCTTCCACGTATTCGGCCACGGTGCGCAGGCCCATCACGTGGCCCACCTCGTTGATCGCCTTGACCATGGCGCGGTTGATGGAATTGGTGGCAATGTCACGGATGAACACGCCGTCGATCTTGAGGAAATCGACCGGCAGCGCTTTCAGGTACGCGAACGACGACAGCCCGCTGCCGAAGTCGTCGAGCGAAAAGCGGCAGCCGAGCGCCTTGAGCCTGGCCATGAATTCCTGCGCCTTGATCAGGTTGGCGATCACGGCCGTTTCGGTAATCTCGAAGCAGATGTGCTGCGGCGCCACGTTAAATTCACGGAACTGCTCGACGATGTAGTCGTGCAAGCTCTCGTCGGCCAGCGAGGTGCCGGACAGGTTGATCGAGTATTCGACCGGTGCAGAAGCGCTTTCACCGGCATGGCGGCA
Organism: Duganella phyllosphaerae; assembly: GCF_001758785.1. Lineage (GTDB taxonomy): Bacteria > Pseudomonadota > Gammaproteobacteria > Burkholderiales > Burkholderiaceae_D > Rugamonas > Rugamonas phyllosphaerae. Next base: position 14,054 of record NZ_LROM01000073.1, on the reverse strand, counting down.
CACGGCGCGGATCACCCAGCGGTCGATGGCGTTCATCATGTCGTAGCGCTCGGCGGCGGGTATAAAGGCGCCGGGCAGGATCAGGTCGCCCTTGGCCGGCTGGATGCGGATCAGTACCTCGAGGTGGTCGGAACCGTGTTCGCCCAGGCCCACGATCGGTTGCGTGTACAGGCGAAAATACTGCTGCTCGAATGCCTCGTTCAGGCGCGACACCCACTGCATCTCACCGAGCCGGCGCGCCAGCCGCTGGTCCGACTCGCGGTACACGTGCACGCGGTTGCGACCGCGCTCCTTGGCCAGGTAGCAGGCCTGGTCGGCCGCCATCAGCAATTCCGTCATCGACTTGTTGTGGCGCGTGACCTCGACCATGCCGATCGATACGCCGAGCTCGAAGGTGCGGTCCTGCCAGACGAAGCGGAAATTGCGGATCGACTGCCGCAGACCCTCGGCGATCAGGCGCGCCTGGTCGATGGCGCAGCGCGGCAGCAGTACGCCGAGCTCGTCGCCACCGAGACGCGCCAGCACGTCGGAGTCGCGCATCTGCGTTTGCAGCATGCGCGCCAGCAGTTGCAGCAGCAGGTCGCCGGCGGCGTGTCCGCAGGTGTCGTTGACGATCTTGAACTGGTCGAGGTCCATGTACAGCATGGCGTGCACATGGCCTTCCTCCTTGGCGCTGTGCAGCGCCTCGGCGATGCGCGCCTCGAACTCGCGGCGGTTGATCAGGCCGGTGAGGGTGTCGTGGCTGGCGTTCCACGACAGCTGGCGCGTGAGCTTGCGCTCGTGGCTGACGTCGCGGAACACCACCACCACGCCCAGCAGCGCGCCGTTGTCGGCCCAGATTGGTGACGCCGATTCCTCGACCGCGATGCGGCGCCCTGCGCGCGTGACCAGCTGGTTATCGGATGCCGGCGCCACCGTTTGGCGCAAGCGCAGGCAGCGCAGCGCCACGTGTTCGGCGATGGGTTCGCCGGCCTCGCTGGTCAGGTGCAGGGTGATGGCGATGTCCTGCCCGCGCGCCTCGTCGTTGGCCCAGCCGGTCAGCTGTTCGGCGGTGCGGTTCAGGTATTCGGTCTTGCCGTGGGGGTCGATGGTGATCACGCCTTCGCCGATGGCGCGCAAGGTCACTGTTGCCATCTCGCGGTCGCGCGCGCTGGCCTGTTCAGCCAGTTTGCGGTCGGTGATGTCCCAGACCACGCCCAGGGTGCCAACGGGCGCGCCGTGGGCGTCGCAATGCATGTGGGCCTTGGCGGCCAGCCAGTGCAGGCTGCCGTCGTCCCAGACCACGCGGTATTCCACTTCGTAACCGGTGCCGGCATCCACGGCTTCCTGCATGATGGTGGCCAGGGCATCACGGTCATCGGGATGGACGTAGCTGAGGAAGTCGACGAATGGCTGCGTCAGCCGGCCTGGAGGCAAACCGAGCAGGCACTGGCCACTGCATTGCCAGCTGACCGTGCTGTTATAGACGGTGCCGTCGTGTATCGCCGTATCCCAGATCGTCATGCGCGCTGCGTCCAGCGCCATCCGTAAATGCCGAACATCCATGTGCCACTCCCGAACCGATGGTGTGGGTCTTGGAGTGGCTACTGGTCAGAAAGTTCCGGCAGAATTCGGATTTTTTGAACGTGTCAGGCGGGCTTTTTGGTCGAGTGCCACAGCTTGCCCACCACGGTCACCACCACCAGTGCCAGCGCACCGGCCACCAGTCCGGTCACGGCGCCGATCACGGACTCCGTGATGAAGGACAGCACCGGGCCGACTGCGGGCACGTCGGCCATCACTTCCTGCGCGTGGTGCACCACGTCGTGGCTGCCGGGTATGCCGTGCACCAGGATGCCGCCGCCGACCATGAACATGGCGGCCGTGCCGACCACCGACAGGAATTTCATCAGCACCGGCGCGGCAGCCAGCAGAAAGCGGCCAAATCCGCGCGCGACGGCGTTGCCCAGCTTGCTCAGGTACAGGCCGGCGTCATCCATCTTGACGATGCCGGCCACCAGGCCGTACACGCCCACCGTCATCACCAGCGCGATCATGATCACCACCAGTGCCTGTTCCATGAACGGCTTGCCTTCCACGCTGCCGAGCGCGATCACGATGATCTCGGCCGACAGGATGAAGTCGGTGCGCACGGCACCCTTGATCTTTTCCTTTTCCAGCGCCACCAGGTCGGCCTCGGGATCGGCCACGGCCGCCACCAGTTCCTGCTTGCGCTGGGCTTTTTCGTCCTTGTGCAGCACGCTGTGGGCGATTTTTTCGAAGCCCTCGAAGCACAGGTACAGGCCGCCGATCATGAGCAGCGGCGTGATCGCCTGCGGCAAAAAGGCGCTGATCGCCAGCGCCGCCGGCACCAGGATCGCCTTATTCTTGAGCGAACCGAGCGCCACCGCCCACACCACGGGAAGTTCACGGGCCGCGCGCACGCCGGACACCTGCTGCGCATTGAGCGCCAGGTCGTCGCCGAGCACGCCGGCGGTCTTCTTGGCCGCGACCTTGGTCATCACGGTGACGTCGTCGAGAATGGTGGCGATATCGTCGAGCAGGGCCAACAGGCTGGTACCGGCCATTAGCGGCTCCCTCGGGTGGTGAAAGTGGTCATGGGTAGTCCTTATTATAGAAGCAGCAAGTTTAACCCAAGCCAAGCCGGCGACGATATGGCGACACCGCTACAATGTGCGTTACCGCGCAGCATTTTGCTGGCGCCGGATCAACAAGGGATCGGACCACATCATGAGCTTTGCCGTCTGGCTGGGATTTTTCGTTGCCGCCTGCATTATTGCCGTCTCGCCCGGCTCGGGCGCCGTGTTGTCGATGTCGCACGGGCTGTCGTATGGGCTGCGGCGCGCCAGCACCACCATCCTGGGCCTGCAAACCGGCCTGCTGCTGATTTTCTTCATCGCCGGCGCCGGCGTCGGCTCGCTGCTGATGGCGTCCGAAGTAGCGTTCAACGTGGTCAAGACCGTCGGCGCCCTGTACCTGATCTACCTGGGCCTGTCGCAGTGGCGCGCCAAGGTGGCCATCGGCGCGCAGCAGGCGCAGCTCGAAGTGGTGGTGCCGTCGCCGCGCAAGCGCTTCCTGACCGGCTTTCTGACCAATGCCACCAATCCCAAGGGCATCATCTTCATGGTGGCGGTGCTGCCCCAGTTCATCACGCAAGGCGCGCCCTTGCTGCCGCAATTGCTGATCCTGGCCGCTACCATGTGCGCGATCGACCTGGTGGTGATGCATGGCTACGCCTTCCTGGCTTCGTCGATGCAGCGGTTCTTCCGCGACCCGCGCGCCGTCAGGCAGCAGAACCGCGTGTTTGGCGGATTGCTGATGGGCGTGGGCGCGGCGCTGTTCTTTGTGAAGCGCGGCGCTGCAGCAACTTGAAATTATTTGTAACAGGTGTCGGCCAACCGGCGGTTGCCGCGTTATATCCACCATACTAACGGAGACGCCATGAACCTCATCCCCACCGTCGTGCTGGCCGTGCTGGCCGGCTGGAGCAGCCTGGCCCAGGCCCAAACCGACCTGCCGGCGGCGGTGGGACGCATTTCGGCGGTGCAGGGCCAGGTCACCCTGAGCGGCGAGGAGGAACCGGTGGCCGCCAGCCTCAACTGGCCAGTCACCGCCAACAGCCACCTGGTGACCGCCAGCGGCGCCCGTACCGAGTTTCGTCTCGGCTCCACGGCGGTGCGGCTCGACGCCGACTCGGATCTCGAAATCACCGAGCTCGACGACGACCTGCTGCGCCTGCGCCTCAATTACGGCAGTGTCAGCATCCGGGTGCGCAATGCCGACTTGCTGCGCGACTTCGAACTGACCACGCCGCAGGCGCGCATCACCATGATCGAGCCGGGCCTGCTGCGGGTGGACGTGGAGCGCCTGCCCGACACCAGCCAGATCAGCATGCTGGCCGGCACTGCGCGCGTCGATGGCGCCGGTTCCTCGGTGACGGTCAGCCCGGGCCGCCAGGTGGATGTCACCGCCGCCGATGTGCGCACGACCGTGGCGCGGCGCGATGGCTTCGACGTCTGGACCGACGAGCGCGACCGCCAGGCCGAGGCCGTGGTCTCCACTCAATACGTTTCCACCGGCATGACCGGCTACGAAGAACTGGACCGCCACGGCAGCTGGACCGAGAACGTCGAGTACGGTCCCTTGTGGGCGCCGCGCAATGTCGCCGCCGACTGGGCGCCGTACCGCGACGGCCGCTGGACCTGGCTGGCGCCGTGGGGCTGGACCTGGGTCGATAACGCGCCCTGGGGCTATGCGCCGTCGCACTACGGCCGCTGGGTGACGGTGCGCCAGCGCTGGTACTGGGCGCCGGGCCGTCCGTCCGGCCGCCCGGTGTGGGCGCCGGCGCTGGTGGGCTGGGTGGGCGGCGTCAACCATCCGAACCAGGGACCGGGCCTGGGCTGGTACCCGCTCACGCCGCGCGACCGCTTCGTGCCGGGCTACCGGGTGTCGTCCGGCTACGAGCAGCGCCTGAGCTGGAGCTACAAGGGCAAGCCGTTTACGCCGCGTGGCGGTCACGACGATGGCCGCGATGGCCGCAACGGCGGCTGGGACAGCCATCGCAACGGCATGACCGTGCTGCCGCGCGCGCAGTTCGAGGGACGCAATATTATCCGTGTCAATCGCGGCGACCATTTTGTGCCGCGGCCACAGCAGGCCAACCTGGTGACGCCGGCCACGCCGCCGCGTCCCGCCGGCCCGGGCCGCATCGAAACCAGCCGCAACTGGCAGGACCGCGACGGCAACGGCCGCCCGGACCGCTTCGACAACAACCCGCGCAATGGCAACAACCCGCGTGGCGACGGGCCGCGCAACGACAACAATCCGCGCAATGACTGGGTGCGTAACGATAACGACCCGCGTAACGGCTGGGTGCGCAACGATAACAATGCGCGCAATGACAACCCACGCTACGATAACAATCCGCGCAATGACGGGCCGCGCAACGATCACCGCCTGGGGCGCGTGATTGCCACCAATCCGGCGCTGGGGCAGCAGCCACAGCAACAGCAGCAGCCACAGCAGCCGCCGCAGCAACAGCAAGGCTGGCAGCCCGGCAAGGGCCAGCCGCAACGGATCAGTACCCTGCCGCCGAACCAGATCGGCACGCCCGATGCGCCGGCGCAAACCATCAACCCGCGCGACGTGGGCATTGAAATCCATACCCGCCCCAATGGCAGCGGCCGTCCCGGCAATGGCGCCCTGATGCCGGCGCCGGTGTTGCAAATCGGCAATACCCGCGACCGCTTCCAGCGCGACGACAATGATCGTCGTCAGCGCGACGACAACGAACGCCGCCAGCGCGATGACAATGACCGGCGCCAGCGCGATGACAATGACCGGCGCCAGCGCGATGACGATCAGCGGCGCCAGCGTTGGCAGGACGGCCGCTCGCAGCAGCAACCGCAGGCGCAACAGCAGCAGCCTCAACAACAGCCGCAGCCGGATCGCCCACGCTTTCAGCCACAGCAGGAGCGACCGCAGCAGCAAGATCGACCACAGCAGCAAGAACGTCCGCGTTGGAATACCGAGCGTCAGCAGCCGCAAGAGCGGCCGCAGCCCCAGGCGCAGCCTGCCCAGCCGCCACGCCAAGCCGTGGCGCCCCCTGCGCCACCGCAGGCGCAGCCGCAACAACGGTCCGAGCAAAGACAGCCGCGCGAACACCGTGAACGCCCGGGCCAGGATCAACGGTAGTTGGCGCTTAATCCGCATAACGGCGTTTCAATCCGCTCACAGTGCATTTCGTCGCACGACTGTGGCCTTCGGCCGCAGGACTCATTACATTCGTGTCATTGCAGCTTGCGATGACAACGAACTCCGTTGCCAGGTTCGCAGTGCGCACCGTCTCATCCCTTTGCCCCAACTATTTTCAGTATTCCCGGGAAAATAGTTTTTGCCAGCCTACAAGGCTGGCTTTTTTTTGGGCGCGGCGGCCCCACATGGGTCACTGGCCTCGCAGCCGGCAACTTTGGCTACAATGCAGGCTGGCGGCGTCACGTCGATGTCCGCCGGTTTTTCTTAATAGATTGGAATGATTATGCAAGCGATCCCACCGACCGAGTCCCTCATCGAGTACCCGAGCGATTTTCCGATCAAGGTGATGGGGCCGACTCATATCGACTTCGCGCCGACCATCGTGCTGGTGGTGCAAAAGCACGACCCGGATTTTCACGAAGGCAAAATGGAAGTGCGTCCTTCGTCCAAGGGCAACTTCACCGGCCTGACCGTGACCGTGCGCGCCACCAGCCGCGAACAGCTTGATGCGCTCTATTCCGAGCTGTCGGCGCACCCGATGGTCAAGATCGTCATGTAAGCAGCAGGCGCTGGAAGGCGGCGACCTCGTCGTGCAACCAGCGCCGCAACGCCGCCACCTGCGGCCGCTCGGCCACGCCCGGCGGCGACACCAGGTAATAAGCCTCCGCACAGGCCTGTGCCGCACCGGGCCGGCGGGCCAGCCGGCCGGCGGCAAGCTCCGGCGCCGCCACCACGTGGTGCATCAGCGCTTCGCCTTCGCCCGCCAGCACCGCGCGCAGCAACTCTCCTCCCTGCAACGCTTCCGACACCGACGCTAAAGCGTTGTCGGCACAGTGTGCGCTCACTACGCGATAGCGTACCTCGTCCATCAGGCGTTCCACCACCATGCCCGGATGCCGGCCCAGGTCGAACACGATGGCGGCATCCACCCCGGCGCGCGCCAGGTCCGCCACGGGCGTCCTGGTGTGCAATACCAGGTCGATCTCGGGATGCAGTTCGATGAAGCCGCCCAGCCGCGACGTCAGCCAGCGCGCGGCAAACCAGGCTGGCGCAGCCAGGGTCAACGGGGCGACGGCGCCAGCGGCAGGGCGCAGGGCGTCGGCAGCGGCGCCGATGGCGTCAAAGGTCTTGCCCAGGACCTGGGCGAACTGCAGCGCCTCGTGAGTTATTTTCACTTGTCTTCCATGGCGCACGAACAGTGGCCGGCCCAGGTCTTCCTCCAGCGCCCGTACCTGGTGGCTGATCGCCCCGTGCGTCAGACGCAACTCGTCCGCCGCGCGCGAGAAATTCTCGTGGCGGGCCGCCGCCTCGAAGGCGCGCAGGGCGGAAAAATTCGGCAAGCGGCGGCTGGCGCTCATCTGGGTCTGTGGATAACTTTGTGAATAAAACTGGCAAGAAAAGCGGAATATACCGCACCTACAGGCGATACGGCAATGTTTACCATGTGAATAAAACTAACCAACGATCGGAATTGGCCAGGTGCCGGCCCGGCCGTGGCCGGATGCCGCCGCGCCGGCTGATTTATAATGGCGGCATGACGTCCCCCACCACTCCCGAGATCCGCCACCTCGGCGTTGCCGATTACGACACCACGTTTGCCGCCATGCGCGCGTTTACCGACGCCCGCACGCCCGATACGCGCGACCAGTTGTGGATCGTCGAACACGCACCGGTGTTCACCCTGGGCCTGGCTGCCGACCGTGGCCACCTGCTGGCCGGCGCCGCCGCCATCCCCGTGGTGCAGACCGACCGTGGCGGCGAAGTGACCTACCACGGACCCGGCCAGGTGGTGATCTACCTGCTGATGGACCTGCGCCGCAACAAGCCGGGCGGCAAGCTGTATGCGCGCCAGTTCGTGCATAAAATCGAGCAGGCGATCATCAATGTGTTAGGGGCGTATAATCTCGTCGGTGAGCGTATTGACGGCGCGCCCGGCATTTACATGGCGGACGGGCCCAGGCGCGGCGCCAAGATTGCCGCGCTGGGCTTGAAAGTGCGCGGCAACGGCTGCACGTACCACGGGCTGTCACTGAACGTGGCGATGGACCTGGCGCCGTTTTCCTGGATCAATCCATGCGGCTATGCCGGCCTCGAAACCGTCGACATGCGCACCGTCGGCGCCCAGGCGCAACTGGCCGACGTGCAGCAGCAACTGGCCGAGGAACTGGTACGGGTGCTGTCTATCGAAGTCGAAGCGCCCGTTCTGCAACCAACCGTACAACCTGAATAACCAATCCAGCCCGCGAGGGCATGCAGCCAAATGACCACTGAGACCACCTCCAGCACTCCCGCTTACAACCCGAGCGAAAAGCAAAAAGGCGCCAGCAAGACGTCGCGCATCCCGATCAAGATCGTGCCGGTCGAGCAGGTGGAACGGCTGAAAAAGCCGGAGTGGATCCGCGTCAAGGGCGCCTCGGCATCGAGCCGCTTCTACGAGATCAAGGACATCCTGCGCGAGAACAAGCTGGTCACCGTCTGCGAAGAAGCGAGCTGCCCCAACATCGGCGAATGCTTCGGCAAGGGCACGGCCACCTTCATGATCATGGGCGACAAGTGCACCCGCCGCTGCCCGTTCTGCGACGTGGGCCACGGCCGTCCCGATCCGCTCGACGTCAACGAGCCGATGAACCTGGCCAACACCATCGCCAAGCTGCGCCTGAACTACGTGGTGATCACTTCGGTCGACCGCGACGACTTGCGCGACGGCGGCGCCGGCCACTTCGTCGAGTGCATCACCAAGACCAAGGATTTGTCGCCACTGACGCAAATCGAAGTGCTGGTGCCGGACTTCCGCGGCCGTCTCGACAAGGCGCTGGCGATTTTCGCCGACGGCCTGCCCGACGTGATGAACCACAACATGGAAACCGTGCCGCGCCTGTACAAGGAAGCGCGTCCCGGCGCCGACTACATGCACTCGCTCAAGCTGCTCAAGGACTTCAAGGCCCTGTACCCGAACGTCAAGACCAAGTCCGGCCTGATGGTGGGCCTGGGCGAGACCGACGAAGAAATCCTGCAAGTGATGCGCGACATGCGCGAGCACGACATCGACATGCTGACCATCGGCCAGTACCTGGCGCCGTCGAACAGCCACCTGCCGGTACGCCGCTACGTGCACCCGGACGTGTTCAAGATGTTCGAACAGGAAGCCTACAAAATGGGCTTCGGCCACGCCGCCGTGGGCGCCATGGTGCGCAGCTCGTACCACGCGGATGAGCAGGCGCATAACGTGCTGGCGGCAGTCAACGCCTGATTGTGAAGGTAGTGGGCTTTCATGACCGTCCGCATCGAACCCTCATGGAAAGCCCACCTGCAAGACCAGTTCGAGCAACCGTACTGGCAAGCCCTCACCGAGTTCGTGAAGGACGAGTACGCCGCCGGTCCTTGCTGCCCGGCTGGCAAGGATATTTTTCGGGCCTTCGACCTGACGCCGTTCGATGACGTCAAAGTGGTGATCCTGGGGCAGGATCCGTATCACACGCCAGGCGCCGCCATGGGTTTCTGCTTTTCGGTCCCCGACGGTAATCGCCCCCAGCCCAGCCTGCAAAACATCTTCCACGAACTGCGCGACGATGTCGGCGTCGAACGGCGTCACACCGACCTGACCGACTGGGCCGAGCAGGGCGTGTTTCTGCTCAATAGCGTGCTGACCGTGCGCGCACGCCAGGCCGGCTCGCATGCCAACAAGGGCTGGGAAACCTTTACCGACAGCGCCATAGCCCGGCTGTCCGAGCAGCGCGACGGGCTGGTGTTCATCCTGTGGGGCAGTTACGCGATCGCCAAGCGCGCCCTGATCGATACCGGCAAGCACCTGGTGCTTACTTCGCCGCACCCGTCGCCATTCTCGGCCCGCAAGGGCTTCTTCGGCAGCAAGCCATTCTCGCGCACCAACGATTACCTCGCTGCCCACGGCAAGGAGCTGATCCGCTGGGCATGACCGCACGCACACGGAAGTGGATGCAACGCCACAACTGGCAAGTCGAAAGTATTGTTTCCCAGCAAACAAATGCCAGATTGCCACGCATAAGCTGATAAATTGTCGGGGGGACATTCCCTTTTGCCCTGCTGAGGAACCGACATGCAACTACTTTCCCGTGTGGCCACCGTGATGACCGGCTTGCTGCTGGCGTCCTCGCTGGTGGTGGCGCAAACGCCTTATACCGACGACACCGTGTACCAGGGGCTCGGCGGCAAGCAAGGCATCAAGAAGATCGTCGAGACCTTTATTCCGCTGGTACTGGCCGATCCGCGCATCAAGGACAACTTCGCCGACTTCGACATGGAGCAGCTGAACGTGCGGCTGCAGGAGCAGATTTGCGAGTTCGCCGGCGGACCGTGCAAGTACACCGGCAAATACCGCGACAAAACCATGGACGGCGTGGGCACCGTGCGCGACATGACCACCGTGCACCAGGACCTGAAGATTACCAACGCCATGTTCAACGCGCTGACCGAAGACCTGCAAATCGCCATGGAACGCCACAACGTCCCCAATAGCGTCGCCAACAAGCTGGTGGCCAAGCTGGCGCCCATGCAGCGCGCCATTGTCACCAAGTAAGCAGCCGCCAGGAGCATCGTCATGACATTTTCAATCTCCCGGACAGCGCTTGCCCTGTCCATCCTGGGATTGGCCGCCGGCAGCGCCGCCGCCCAATCCCAGGCGGCGCCCGACATGGGCAGGCTGCTGGCCACTGGCGGCGTGATCCAGGTGGAAGGCGCCGGCGGCGGCGGCATCGTGCCGTGGGCGCTGATTACCGGCTACGGCACCCGCGACAGCTGGGGCGCCAACGCCCACTACACCTATATCAGCACCCAGGACTACAGGCTCGACACCTACGGCGTGGCGATCGGCCTGGCCGACCGCGTGGAATTGTCGGTGGCCAGCCAGTCGTTCAAGGGCAGCCTGGTGCCGCTCGACAACCTCAACCTCAAGCAGGACATCCTCGGCATCAAGGTCAAGCTGGCGGGCGATGCCGTGTACGAGCAGGACAGCTGGCTGCCGCAGATTGCCGTGGGCGCGATGTTCAAGGACAACAAGGGCGTGAAGGGGCTCGGTGCGTTGGGCGTCACCAGTGTCATCCAGCTGGGCGCGAAAGACGACAGCGGCTACGATAACTACGTGGCGGCCACCAAGCTGCTGCTCGAACAAAGCCTGCTGCTCAACCTCACCTTGCGCGCTACCAAGGCCAACCAGATGGGCCTGCTGGGATTCGGCGGCGACCAGGGCGACAGCCGCAAGCTCATGCCAGAAGTATCGGCCGCCTACCTGGTCAACCGCCACCTGGCAGTGGGCGCGGAGTACCGGCGCAAGCCGCACAACCTCGGCGTCGATCCCGAGAAGGCTTATTACGATGTGTTCGTGGCGTGGTTCCCGACCAAGAATGTGTCGGTGACGGCGGCGTATGCCAACCTGGGCAAGATTACGGTGTTCAATCCGCAGACCCAGCGCGGCCTGTACCTGTCGGTGCAGACCGGATTTTAGCTTTTAAGTGACGTTGCCAGTAACTTGTGCAGCGCCGGGAAATCGGGCTGCCCCACGTACTTTTTGAGGATCTTGCCATCCTTGGCGATGACAAAGGTGGTGGGGGTCATGGCCACGTCGCCGTAGGCCTTGGCGGCCGAGCCGTCGGTGTCGAGCGCCACCTTGAAGGGCAGCTTGCGCGTATCGGCGTAGTTGACCACGTAGTTGGGCGGGTCGTAGCTCATGGCCACGGCCACGAATTCCAGGCCGTCGTCCTTGAACTTGTTATAGGTCTCCACCATTTGCGGCATTTCGGCCACGCAGGTGGTGCACGAGGTAGCCCAGAAGTTGACCATTACCACCTTGCCGCGCAAGTCGGCAGGCGCGATCTTCTCGCCCTTGATGGTGACGAACGTGACCTCGGGCGCCACCGGGCGCTTGCTGAGCGTGACGTACGCCACCGCGCCGATCACGGCCAGCGCCACGGCGGCGATCACCGGCTTGACCCAGGCGCGCGAGGATTCCGGCGAGGCGACAGTGGAGGTGGTCGTGCTCATGGCATTACTGCGCCGAACCGCTAGGCTTGGGCTGGTACGATTTCCACTCGTCGTCGGTGATGTATTCGAACACCTTGACGACCTTGCTCACGCCCGAGACGCCACGGGCGACGTCGGCGCCGATTTGACCTTCGCGCTGGGTCACGCGACCCATCAGGTACACCACGCCGCGCTCGGTCACCACCTGGTACGAGTTGGCCGAGATATCCTTGGCGTCCACCAGGCTGGCCTTGACCTTGCCGGTGATGATGGTGTCGTTCGAGCGCGAGGTGTAGCTGGCAGGGCCAGATACTTCCAGCTCGTTGATGACCGACAGCACGCCTTCGACAGCTGCCATTTCGCGTTCGGCGGTGGCCTTGGCGGCATCGTCCGGCACTTCGCCCGACAGCAGCACGCGGCGGTTGAAGCTGTTGATGTTGACGTGGGCGTCGCTGCCAAGCACATTGCGCAGCTTGTTCGCACCTTTGAGCTGGATCGACGTATCCTCGGTTTGCGCACCGAAGGTGCGGCGGTCGGAGGCGGCCAGGGTGCCGGTGATGGCGCCGCCGGCAACCAGCGCCACGCAACCTGACAGGGTCGCGGCGGTAGCCAGGCACAGCACGCTCATGGCAAGCGGGCGCTTCATGTTGGTCCAGATGGTGCGGGAATTACTCATTCACATCTCCTCCGAATAGGGCGACGTCGATGCCGTCGCAAATACTGTGGATGCAGACCAGGTGTACTTCCTGGATGCGGGCGGTACGGTCGGCGGGGACGCAGATATGGACGTCGGCGTCGGTCAGCATCTTGCCGATCTCGCCGCCGCCCTTGCCGGTCATGGCGACCACGCGCATTTCGCGCTCGAGCGCCGCTTCGATCGCAGCCACCACGTTGCCCGAGTTGCCGGACGTGGAAAACGCCAGCAAGATGTCGCCGGCCTGGCCGAACGCCTGTACCTGCTTGGAAAAGATTTCGCGGTAGCTGTAGTCGTTGGCCACGGCCGTCAGGATCGACGTGTCGGTGGTGAGCGAAATGGCCGGCAGCGGGAAGCGTTCGCGTTCGAAGCGCCCCACCAGTTCTGCAGCGAAATGCTGGGCGTCGGCAGCCGAGCCGCCGTTGCCGCACACCAAAATCTTATTGCCATTAGACAATGCCGCAAACATCATCTCGATGGCTTGGGCGATATGGGGCGCCAGCACAGTGGCCGATTGGATCTTCAGTTCGGCACTTTCGTGGAAGTGCGCCAGGATGCGTTGATTTGTCATAGTGTGCTGATTATAGTGCAGTCATCGAGAACCCCGGACAAGTGCTGTTAAAAATGCTTACAACTCGTTTCATAGGGTAATGATATTGCGCAGCCATTCGAGCTGATCGCCGTCAAGCGCCACCAGGTCGAAGCGGCAGGGCGGGGGCGCGCGGTGGCGCAGCAGGTAGCACTGGGCCGCGTGGACCAGCCGCCGCTGCTTGGCGTGGGTGACGCTGGCAGCTGCGCCGCCGAAGCCGCTGGCTGCGCGGCGCCGCACTTCCACGAACACCAGGTGGGCGCCGTGGCGCATGACCAGGTCGATCTCGCCGGCCTTGCAGCGAAAATTGCGCTCGACCAGCACCAGGCCCTGTGCCAGCAGGTAGGCCAGCGCCCGGTCCTCGCCCTGCTGGCCCAGTTGCTGTTGCGCGGTGCGCCGTCCGCTCGGCGCGCGGGACGGCGCCATGGGATGGTTACTGTTGCACGGCCTGCGGCACGCCGTTCTTGAACACGGCCGGCTGCTCCACCCGCTCGAAGCGGGCCGCACCCTGGCCGAAGTCCACCGTCAGGCGCCCGGTCACGCCATCGAGCTGGAAGCGGCCAGCCGGCTGGCGGCTCACTTCGCGCGCCACGCGGTAGGCGTCGATGCCCAGCGCGTACAGCCGTTCCATGTCAGCCGTGCCGGCCTGTACCGGGTGCGGGTACACCATCACCGCCGGATGGTCGCGCTGCACCTGCCATGGCAGGTCGAGCAGGCGCACGCCATCGAGTTCATTGGTCGGCGAATTCATGCCGCCACCGGCGTTCAGCGCCGAGGTGCCGTACAGCGGCAGGGCGGCAAAGCCGGTGGGCGCGGCTGGCGCCGCCGGTGCTGCCGGCAAGCCGTCGGCGGTGCTGATCGCCGGCTCGTCCGCTTCATGTACCAGGCCGCTGTTGAGCGCTCCGCGCAGCTGGCGGGTCTGGTCGGCGCCCATGGCCGAGAACAGCAGGCCCGGCGGGTCCTGCTGCAGGCGTGCGCGCAGTTGCACCAGGTCCGGGTCGCTCAGGTAATTATTCGGTGCGC
>NZ_LROM01000072.1 GCF_001758785.1 Duganella phyllosphaerae | reverse complement strand
CTCACTGTCGTCCAACCGCTGGGCCCGAGGAATCCCCCTGTCCCTCACCTGACCCAAATTCGAGGGTCAGTGCCGACATTCGGACATTTTTGAACTTCTCTGTTGTTGTTAACTTCAACGAAAAAGTTCCGTAATGTCCGAATGTCGGCACTGACCCTGAAGTTAAAGGTGGTGCTGGCTGAAGAATTGCCAGATGGTTTCGTTGGCGTCGATGGTGGTGGTGGTTTTGCCGATGGGCAGGCCGATGTTGAAGGGATCGGCGCCGGGCCAGGTGTGACCGCCTTCGCGGATGGTGGCGAGCGCCACGCGCTGGCGGCCGTTGCCTTGCTCTTGCCAGGTGACGTCTGCGCCGATGTTCGCCGTTTTCGTCTCGCCTGCGGTAATGCCGTTGCGCTCGAGCCAGTAGGTGTAGGTCGCTGGCGCCGACAGGTAGCCGGTGGCCTTGCCGGCGTAAGCCACTACCTGGTCGGCGGTGCCGTGCAGCTGAAGTACGCCCACCTTGCCACGACTGGTGTGGTAGGCGATGACAGGTTCCGGCATCGGTGCGCCCACCGAGGCGACCGCGGCGAACAGCTGCGGCAATTCGGCGGCGAGGCGTAGCGCGAAGAAGCCGCCGCGCGACAGGCCTGTGGCGTACACGCGTTGATCATCGACCCTGTAATCCTGCTTGAGCTTAGCCAGCAGCGCCTGCGTAAAGCCGATATCGTCGGTGCCGTCCTGGTACGACATGCCGAAGCCCACGTTCCAGTCCTGTTTGACGCCCGCTGGATATACCACGATGAAATCGTGGCGGTCAGCCGCGCGGTTCATTTGCGTGTACAGCATCTGCTCGGCCATGGTCATGCCGCCGCCGTGGAAGTTGAACACGACCGGGTAGACCTTGTGCGGCTGCTGGCCGTAAGACGGCGGCGTGTAGACCAGGTAGCGGCGCTTTTCCTCCATGTGCACCAGCGACTTGACTTGCGCCAGGGCGGCGGCGGGCAGGGCGGTGCAGGCGATCAGGAACAGGCTGACGAGAATTTTCATGTGCGACTCCGGGGTGTTTAATGGAGACCGCAGCATGCAGGGGCGCCGGTGAAATGCAGGTGAAGTTTGCCGGATTTATTGGTCGCGTGGCGTTGCTCCAGGCGTGATGGCCACGCGGTAGCCGTCGTCAACCGCGTCGAAAGCGATCTGCCACTGCATGGCTGCCGCGATGCGTCGCAGCAGGTGCTGGCCGTGGCGGAAGCCCTGGACAGCGGCAGGATGTTGCAGCGCTACCGTGTTGGTGATGGCGAGCGCGCCGGCCGAGAATTCAAGTTGCAGGCGGCAGTGGGCGCCGCCGTGGAAGACGGCGTTGCGCAGGCAGTTGTCGAGCAGGAGGCTGCACAGGTGTCGGTTGCCTGTTACCGGCAGTCGGTCCGGCAGCGACAATGCCAGGCCTTCGGCGTCCCAGCCTTCGTCCTCGATCAGCCGCAGCAGCCGTTCTTCGGCCAGGGCGCGCAGATCGAATGGAGTGGCGGCGATGTGCTCGGCGCGTGCCAGTGCAAACAGCACATCCACCGTCCCGCGCATTTCAGCGACGCCCGCGCGCAGCTGTTCCGCGTCCGCGCGGACAAGTACGGCATTGGCGCCAGCGGCTGTGACGCCAGCACCGGCAGCAGTCGCAGTCGCGCCGCCATCAATGTCACCGCCGCGCGCCAGCACATTGTGCATCACGGTCAGCGGCGTGCGCAGCTCGTGCCCCACATCGCGGGTAAAGTCATGCTCGCGTCGCAGCGCCGCGTGCAGGTCGTCGATGGTGGCGCCCAGCCGGTCGGCCAGGTAACCGATTTCGTCGCGCCGGCCGCTGGCGCTGAACCGGATCGCCGCACCTGGCGCTGCCAAGGAGACCGCGCGCACTTCCCGCGCCAGCACCTGCAACGGCGCCACCAGCCTGCGCGACAGCAGGTAGGCCAACAGCAGCGCCACCGCCAGCAGGCCGAGCGCCACTGCTGTGAGAAAGCCGCCAACCTCCTGGAACAGTTTGGCCACCACCAGCACCGCGCCAACTTCGGCCACCAGGTACACCCGTTGTCCACTTGAAGATGTCCCCAGGTCCAGCGTGCGGAGGTGGTAGTGTTGTCCGGTGTCGGTGGCGATTTCGGCGCGCTCACGACCGGCCATGACTGCTTCTTCAACGACGTCCGGCAGATCTGCCATGCTGCGGTACAAACGGATCAGCGTCAAATCCGGCGGCTTGATGTCGCCATGCTGGTGAAAATGCATGGCAACGCCGTCAGCCTCGCGCGCCAGCAGCCGATCGACCAGCATGTCTTCGGTAACATATGAAATGACCACCGCCAGCACCGTGTAGCACACGCAGATCAGCAACGTGAAGCCGGCCAGGGCGGCGAACAGGCCGTGGCGGATCGACCTAAACATCGCCGCCGTTCGCGAAAGCCAGGCGGTAGCCCAACTGTGGAATCGTGACGATGATGTCTGGCGCGCCAGCGAGTTCGAGCTGCCTGCGCAGCGCGTACAGGTGCGACTTCAGGGCGTCGCTGTCCGGTGGATGGTCGCCCCACAGCGCGTGGATCAGCGCCGAGCGGGCCACCGCGTGCGGGTACGCTTCGCACAACAGCGACAGCACGCGGAACCCGGTGTGGGTAAGCGTGACCGGCGCGCCGTAGCACAGCGCGCGCCGCTCGCGCAGGTACAGCGTGAGCGGACCCGCCGTGGTCTGCTGGTCGCGGTGCAGTGCATTGCGGCGGGCCAGCGCTTCGCAGCGCAGCGCCAGTTCGCGCAGGTCGAACGGCTTGGTCACGTAATCGTCGGCGCCGCCGTGGAATCCCTGCGCCTTGTCTTCGAACGCGTCGCGCGCGGTGAGCATCAGCACCGGCACATTGCGCGCCGCCCGCGCCTTGATCGCGCGGCAAACGTCCAGTCCATCGATGTCGGGCAGGTTGAGGTCGAGCAGGACGACGTCATAGATATTGGTGGTCGCCAGTTCGACCGCCAGCGCACCGGTGCCTGCATGGTCGGCCTGCCACGCCAGTCCCTCGAGGAAGCCCACGACCTGGCGTGTGATGATTGGGTGGTCTTCGACGACCAGGATGGACAGGGACGGTCGGTGCATAACGGCGCAGGAAGTGAAATTGGTAGCGCGATGATATCCTGTCGCGACTGATGAAAGGCTATCCCATGGAACTGGACCACCTGTTTATTCGCGCACTGCCCGGCGCACCCGAAGCGCAACTGCTGCTCGCTGCAGGCCTGCTGGAGGGCAGCGGCAACCGTCACCCCGGCCAGGGCACGGCCAACCGCCGCTTCTTCTTCGAGAACGCCTTTCTCGAACTGCTGTGGATAGACGACGAGGCCGAGGTGTGCAGCGAAGCCACTGCGCGCACGCAACTGGCGCAGCGGCTCGGTGGCGCCAACGATGCGTCGCCGTTCGGCGTGTGCTTCCGGCCGTCGCCCACCGAGCAAGGCGTGCCATTTTCGACATGGGCTTACCGCCCTGGCTATCTGCCGGCCGGCATGCAGGTGGACATCGCCGACGACGCGCCGTTGGAGGAGCCGATGTGGTTCTACCTCGAGGAGGGCAGCGCGCCGGACCATGCACCGGCGGCGAGGCGCCAGCCGATGATCCATACGGCCGGCGTGCGACGTATCACATCCGTGACCATTACGCTGCCTGCGCAACCGCCATATTCCGACGCGGCTCAGGCCAGCGACGTTGTAACGCTCAGGCAAGGGGACGAGCACCTGATGGAGATCTGCTGCGACCATGGTGCAGCTGGCAAACGCTTCGATTGCCGTCCCGGCGTGCCGCTGGTCATGACATATTGATACCAAAAGATGGCCTATTGGCAGCAACCAAAACGTTAAACCAGTCTCATGTATATGTCACGGTATGTGCGCTGACTAACATTGCTAGCACGTTTCAAGCCGGAAAGCTATTGGACAAGCGCACTTTTTCTTGCTATAATTGATGCATATTTACAACAGCTGTAACAAGCAGTAAGCAAAAGTAGCGACCACGCTACACATTGTTTTTCACCTCTGCCGTGAGAAGCAATCGATGGGCTCTCCGCCCAAGTTCAGGTTACCTGGCGCCATGTAGTTTCGGCGCCCGCCCCCTAATACGTCACTTGCTTGCGTGCGCCTCGCGCCGCGACATCGCCGACGGAATTCGCTTTGAATTCGCAATATTGCGCCCGCCGCAGCCGCAAGGCTTGCAGCGCTTCATCCATTCGTCCATCGAGGGAGAACCACGACGTGGCTAAACAAATTATTATCGATCATGTATTCAAGGTCTTCGGCGACAAGCCGGAAGAAGCACTGGCCATGGTCCGCCAGGGCGCCAGCAAGCAGGACATCCTGGCCGAAACCGAATGCACCATCGGCGTTTTCGACGCCACCTTCACCATCGAAGCGGGCGAGATCTTCGTCATCATGGGCCTGTCCGGTTCGGGCAAGTCCACCCTGGTGCGCATGCTCAACCGCCTGATCGAGCCCACTGACGGCCGCATCATGATCGATGGGAACGACATCAACACGCTGCCCGATAAAGAGCTGCGCGCGCTGCGCCGCAAGGACATCAGCATGGTGTTCCAGTCGTTTGCGCTGCTGCCGCAGATCACGGTGCTGGAAAATACCGGCTTCGGCATGGAGCTCGCCGGCATTCCCAAGGACGAACGCAATACCGCGTCCCTGCAGGCGCTCGAGCAGGTGGGCCTGGCCGGTTACGGCGCCAGCTACCCGGACGAACTGTCCGGCGGCATGCAGCAGCGCGTGGGCCTGGCCCGGGCGCTGGCCTGCGATCCGTCGATCCTGTTGATGGACGAAGCGTTTTCGGCGCTCGATCCGATCATGCGCACCGAGATGCAGTCCGAGCTGCTGCGCCTGCAGCAGATCAAGCGCCGCACCATCGTCTTCATTTCGCACGATCTCGATGAAGCGATGCGCATTGGCGACCGCGTGGCCATCATGAAGGACGGCCACGTGGTGCAGGTGGGCACGCCGGAAGAAATTCTGCGCAAACCCGCCAACGACTACGTGCGCAACTTCGTGCGCGGTGTCGATGCGGCGGCCGTGTTCAAGGCCGGCGATATCGCCCGCAAGAGCCAGATCGTGGTGTCGGAGTCGCCGACCCGTGGTTCGCGCGCCGCGCTGTCGATGCTCGAAGAGCAGGATCGCGCCTACGCCTACGTGGTCAGCCCGCAGAAGAAATTCATGGGCGTGGTGTCGGCCGATTCGTTGCGCACGGCGCTCGACGGCCATATCGGTCCGCTGGGCCTGGCCCACGCCTACCTGCCCGACGTGCCCACCATCGATGCCGATGAGCCGGTGGCCGGCCTGTTCGGCCAGGTGGCGCAACTGCCGTATGCCGTGCCCGTCGTGGCCAACGACGGCAGCTTCCGCGGCGCCATCAGCAAGACCACCTTGCTGAAGTTCCTCGACCGCGACACGCCGCCGATTGCCGAACCACTTGCACAGAAAGGACAAGCATGAAATTAGCTAACCCCGCCGATACCGTCACCGCCGCGAATGCCGCGAACGCGACCACTGCCGCGCAACCAGCCGTAGAACAAGCCGCCCAGATCAACCCGTGGCTGCCGCAGCCTCCGACCGACACCTCGTGGTTGGATGCCGCCGCGCCGGCCGCCGCACCGGCGCACGCCACCGGTTTCCATGTCTCGCAGATCTTCGACGGTTCGCTGCCGCTCGAGGCGTGGATCAACCAGGGCCTGGGCTGGGTGGTGGCCAATTTCCGGCCGTTCTTCCAGGCCGTACGCGCGCCGATCGACGCCACCCTGACCGGCGTCAGCGACGTGCTGCTGGCCGCGCCCGCGCTGGCGGTGATCGCCATCGTGGGCGTGCTGGCCTGGCAGTTCACCAGCCGCGCGCTGGCCATTGGCACCGTGCTGGCGCTGCTGGTCGTCTCCATGCTGGGCATCTGGCCCGAGGCGATGATCACGCTGTCGCTGGTGCTGACGTCACTGGCATTCTGTTTGATCATCGGCCTGCCGCTGGGGATTTTCCTGGCCAGCAGCGACCGCGCCCAGAACCTGTTGCGCCCATTATTGGACGCGATGCAGACCACGCCCGCTTTTGTGTACCTGGTACCGGTGGTGATGTTGTTCGGTATCGGTAACGCCCCTGGCGTGATCGTCACCATCATCTTCGCCTTGCCGCCGCTGGTGCGCCTGACCAACCTCGGTATTCGCCAGGTGCGTCCCGACCTGATCGAAGCGGCGCGTGCCTACGGCGCTTCGCCGTGGCAGCTGCTCACCCGGGTGCAGTTTCCGCTGGCGATGCCGTCGATTATGGCTGGTATCAACCAGTCGCTGATGCTGTCGCTGTCGATGGTGGTGATCGCCTCGATGATCGCTGTCGGTGGCCTGGGCCAGATGGTCTTGCGCGGTATCGGCCGTCTCGATATGGGTCTCGCCACCGTCGGTGGTCTCGGCATCGTGCTGCTGGCCATTACGCTCGACCGCCTGACGCAGGCCATGGGCCAGCCGCGCCGTGGCGTACGCCACTGGTACCAGACCGGCCCGGCCGGCCTGGTGATGCGCCTGGTGCGCCGCGAGCCGGCAGCGGTGCCGGCGCCAGCGCCGTTGCACGACAAGGCGCCAGCGCAGCTGGCCCCACAATAAGAAAGGAACTCCATGAATCAAGTCGAACAATTCAAACAAACCCGCAAGTCGCAACGCAAGTTCCAGTGGTTTTCGTTCCTCGGCATTGCCGCCATGGTGCTGGGCACCAGCCTGGCGATGGCGCAAACGCCTGCCGCTGATTTGCCCGGCAAGGGCATCAAGGTGCAGGCGCTGCAAAGCTCGATCGCGGAAGAGACTTTCCAGACCATGCTGGTCGAGCGCGCGCTGGAAAAGCTCGGCTACGAAATCCTGCCGATCAAGGAAGTCGAGTATCCGACCGCGCACATCGCGATTGCCAACGGCGACGCCACGTTCCTGGCGGTGCACTGGGACCCGCTGCACAAGGATTATTACGATAACGCCGGCGGCGACGCCAAGTTGGTGCGCCTGGGCAAGTACGCCGGTCCCGCCGCCCAGGGCTACCTGATCGACAAGGCCACCGCCGACAAGTACCACATCACCAATATCGACCAGCTGCGCGACCCGAAGATCGCCAAGCTGTTCGACCACGACGGCGACGGCAAGGCCGACCTGACCGGCTGCAATCCGGGCTGGGGCTGCGAGGCGATGATCGAGAACCACATGGACGCCTACAAGCTGCGCGCTACCGTGCAGCACGTGCAGGGCAGTTATTCGGCGCTGATCGCCGACACCATCGGCCGCTACAAGCGCGGCGAACCGATCCTGTACTACACGTGGACCCCTTACTGGGTCAGTGGCGTGCTGGTGCCGGGCAAGGACGTGGTGTGGTTGCAGGTGCCGTTTTCGTCCAACCCGGACAGGACCAACACCCGCATGGAGGACGGCAGCGATTACGGCTTCGCGGTCAACACCACGCGCATCGTGGTCAACCGCGCCTGGGCCGGCAAGAACCCGGCAGCGGTGAAACTGTTCGAGGTGATGCGCCTGCCGATTGGCGACATCAACGCGCAAAATGAACGCATGCGCACCGGCCAGAACACCCAGGCCGACATCGCCCGTCACACGGCCGGCTGGATCAAGTTCCACCAGCAGCAGTTCGATGGCTGGATCGCCGAGGCCAGGGCCGCAGCCAAGCCTTGAGCCTTGAGCTTTAAACTTTAAACCACCTCTTCGCCGCGCCCTGTGCCATGCAGCTTGGTGATGGCCAGCGCGGCGGCCGAGGTGCGTGTCTCCACCCCCAGTTTGACGAACACGTGTTCCAGGTGCTTGTTGACGGTGCGCGGGCTGGTGCCGAGGATTTCGCCGATATCACGGTTGGTCTTGCCCTTGACCAGCCAGTTCAACACTTCCGATTCGCGCTGCGTCAGCTTGAAGGCCGCCATCAGTTTTTCGATCTGGGCCGTGTCCGATTCTTCGCGCAGCACGATCATCCATTGTTCGTCTTCGCTGTATTCAGCCGCCGAAAAGATCAGCCGCCGGGCGCCGCGTAACAAGGTCAGCGGCGGGTGCGCCTGGCCCCTGGCGTGCGCTTCCTGCGTCGCCGCCAGCCATTCCGGCAATTCCTTCTCCACCGCGTAACCTTGCATCAGCGTGCGCGCCAGCGGCGTTTGCCAGACGATCTTGCCGTGCTGCGGCGACATGGCGATCACCGCATTGCCGAAGGCGTCCAGCGCGCTGCGGGCCTGGTCCATCAGGCGTGCGGTCTGGCGATGCGCGGCGATGCGCGCCATCACTTCGCTGGTGCGCACCGGCTTGGTCACGTAGTCGTTGCCGCCCGCTTCGAAGGCGGCCACCACGTGCTCCGACTCGGTCAACCCGGTCATGAACACGACCGGGATGTGGCGCGTGGCCAGGTTCGCTTTCAACCGGCGGCAGGTCTCGAAACCGTCCATGCCGGGCATCATGGCGTCGAGCAGGACGATGTCCGGCTGCGCCTCGGCCGCGCGGATCAGGGCCACTTCGCCGCCGTTGGCCACCAGCACGGTGTAGCCCGATTCGTCGAGCGCGTCGTGCAGCACGGCCAGGTTCTCGGGCACGTCGTCCACCACCAGGACGATGCCCGGTGCCGCAGGATTAAAGTTCATGGTCTTTGCTCTTTCGGATAAATTCTGCCATCAGGTCCAGCTGGAAGCGCGCGGCGTGGCCGCGCAGGATGTCGGTAAAGGCGCGGTAGCGGGTATCGAGCGCATCGATCTCGTCGAGCCGCGCCTTGATGCCGCGCACGTAGCCGATGCGCACCAGCTCCGCCAGCGCGGACAGGTGTTCGTCCGGCGGCAGCACCAGCGCCGCGGATGGTGATGCGGCCGGCGCTGCCGCAGGCTCCACGGTGGTCCACTCCAGCGCCAGGCGGCGGCCGAGCCAGTCGAGCAGTTCGGCGATATTGACCGGCTTGACGATGAAGTCGTCGGCGGTGATGCCGGCCGCGTTGTCCATGCCCTTGTCGAAGGCGTTGGCCGAGACGATGGCAATCGGGGCTTGCGAATTATGGCGGCGGCGCAGCACGTAGCTGGTTTCCCAACCGTCCATGCCGGGCATGGCCAAGTCCATCAGCACCACGTGCGGCTCGAACGACGCGTGCAGGTCGATGCCTTCCAGTCCCGACGCGGCCTGCGCCACCTCGAAGCCCAGCGGCGTGAGGATATCGACCAGCAGTTCGCGGTCCACCTGCTCGTTGTCGACCACCAGCACGCGCCGGCGCGGGCCCAGATAGCCGTTGCGCTGGCGCGGCGGCGCCAGCGTCTCGGCCAGCGCCTTGCCGGCCACGTGCACGCTGGGCAGGAACAGCCGCACGTGGAAGGTGCTGCCGGCGCCAACAGTGCTGCGGATGCGCATCTCGCCACCCATCAGTTGCGTCAGCATGCGCGAGATCGGCAGCCCCAGTCCCGTGCCGCCGGCATTGGCCTGGGCGCTGGCGCTGCCGCGCGTAAACGGTTCGAAGATGTGGTCGAGTTCTTCCTGCAGGATGCCGGGGCCGGTGTCTTCGATCTCGAACGAGGCGATTTCGCGCGCGTAGCGCAGCCGCATCGTCACGCTGCCTGCGCTGGTGAACTTGACCGCGTTGCCCAGCACATTGATCAGGATTTGCCCGAGGCGCTTGCGGTCGGAGCGCACCACGCGCGGCAGGGCCCCGGTCAGTTCGTACCGGAAGCTCAAGCCCTTGTTGGCGGCCTGCAGTTCGAACATGCGCACCAGCTGGCCGATAAACTCGGGGAAGTCGATCTCGCGCGTGGCAAAGGTCAGCTTGCCGCCTTCGATGCGGGCGATATCGAGCGTGCCTTCGATCAGCGACAGCAGGTGTTCGCCGCTGCTGCGGATCACCCGCACGGCCTGCTGGCGGTGGGCGGGAATGGCCGGGTCGTTGTCGAGCAGCTGGGCGTAGCCGAGGATGCCGTTCAATGGCGTGCGGATCTCGTGGCTGATACCGGCGATGTAGCGGCTCTTGGCCTGGTTGGCCTGCTCGGCGGTCTTGCGCGCTTCTTCGGCGATCTTGCGCGCCTGCTGCAGCTGGGCGTCGGTCTCGTTGTGCAGCGCGATTTCGCGCGTGAGCAGCCCGGTCTGGCGGTTCGACGCCTCCTGCGCCACGCGCCGGCTTTCGCTGGTCAGCACCAGCCACCAGGCCACGATGCCCGAGGCCAGCAACAGTGCGGCAAACACTTTTACGAAGGCCAGCCGCAGTTGCGGCAGCAGCGTGGCGTCCGGCAGCACCGACTGCTCGTGGTAATACAACAGTCCCAGCAAAGCGCCCAGGAACAGCACGGTGACGATCATCAGGAGCAGGTAGTGTCCGAGCCCGTTGCTCAGGTAGCGCCAGGTCGCTTGCGGCAGCATGGCGCGCATCGCTTGCTGCCACTGGGCGGACACGCGCGCGTGGGGCTTGCAGGCGTCGTTGCAGCGCGCGTCCAGGCAGCAGCACAGCGAGCAGATCGAGCCCTGGTAGGCCGGGCAATGCGCCATGTCTTCGGACTCGTACTCCTTTTCGCAGATCACGCAGGTGCGCGACTGGACCTGCGGCGCCGCGCGCGCCGTGTAGTACTTGCCGCGCGTGGCCAGCGCGATCAGCGGCGAAGTGATAAAGGCGGTCACCAGTGCGATAAACGCCGAAAATGCCTGCGCCTGCACGCCGAATGCACCCATGAAGGCAGCCACCGACAGCATCGACGCCAGCACCATGGCGCCGACGCCCACCGGGTTGATGTCGTACAAATAGGCCCGGCGGAACTCGATGCCCTTGGGGCTCAGCCCCAGCGGCTTGTTGATCACCAGGTCGGCCACCACAGCGGTAATCCACGAGATGGCGATGTTGGAATACAGCCCCAGCACCTGGTCGAGCGCCTGGAACACGTCCAGTTCCATCAGCAGCACGGCGATCAGCGCATTGAACACGGCCCACACCACGCGGCCCGGGTGGCTGTGCGTGAGGCGCGCAAAAAAATTCGACCACGCCAGCGAGCCGGCGTAGGCGTTGGTCATGTTGATCTTGATCTGCGAGATCACCACCAGCACGGTGGTGGCCAGGAGCGCCAGTTGCGGATGCTCGAACACCAGGCCGAAACCGGTCAGGTACATGTGGGTGGGATTGACCGCCTGCTCGAGCGGCACGGCTGCGCGGATGGCCAGAAAGGCCAGCAATGCGCCCCCGAGCATCTTGGCGATGCCGAGCAGGATCCAGCCCGGGCCGGCGATCAGCACGCCGAAGTGCCAGCGCCAGCGGTTCTGCGGTGTCCTGGGCGGCATGAAGCGCAGGAAGTCCACCTGCTCGCCGATTTGCGTGATCAGCGCCACGCCCACCGCCGTGGCAGCGCCAAAGGCCAGCATGTTGAAGCGGCCGTGCTGGCCCGGTTGGCCGTGTTGGCCGGCGTAGTCGAACAGCTGCGGCAGCAACTCGGGCTGCTTGTGCAGGATGGCGATGAAGGGCAGCGCCATCAGGATCAGCCACACCGGCTGCGTGAGCATCTGGATGCGGCTGATCAGGGTCACGCCGTGGGTGACCAGCGGGATCACCACCAGCGCGCTGACCAGGTAGCCGAGGTAGAGCGGCAGGCCGAAATACAGTTCCAGTGCATAGGCCATGATGGCCGCTTCCAGCGCGAACAGGATGAACGTAAACGACGCATAGACGAACGACGAGATGGTCGAGCCGATGTAGCCGAAGCCGGCGCCGCGCGTCAGCAGATCCATGTCCACGCCGTAGGTGGCGGCGTAGTAGCTGATCGGCAGGCCGGTGGCGAAGATGATCAGGCCCACGGCCAGGATCGCCCACAGGGCGTTGACGAAACCGTAGTTGACGGCGATGGTGCCGCCGATGGCCTCCAGAACCAGGAACGAGATGGCCCCGAACGCGGTGTTCGAGACGCGAAAGATCGACCAGCGCCGGAACGAGCGCGGCGTGTAGCGCAGCGCGTAGTCTTCGATAGTTTCGCTGGCCACCCAGGTGTTGTAGTCGCGGCGGATCTTGATGATGCGCTGGGCGGGTTCGGTCGCAGTTTCGCTTGTCGTCATGACGAACTATCAAGCAAAAAGCGTGCCCAGGTAAAACGTGGCTAGCGCTGGCGGGTGGCGTTCAGTTCCTGCAGTTTGCGTGTCAGTTCTTCCTGCATTGCCGGCGACAGGTTGATGAACTGGCAGCCGATCTGCACCTGCTCGCCCAGCAGGAACGAGCGGAAAGTGCGCGACAGGCGTACTGCGAGGTCGGCGATCATCACCGTATCGGGGCCGAGTTCGAGCCGCACCCGCTGCAGCTTGCGGCCCACGTGCAGGCCCACGGTATCGCGCGGGGGCGCGCGCATGCCCACGCCGCCGGCGGAAAAATCGTAGAGCTGCAATTCGTACGGCTTGCCGTTCAACACGAACGACGCCATGTAGTAGATGCCGAGCGGGGTTTCCAGCCGCGTCGACGAGCGCCGGTTGAGCACCTGGCAGCGCAGCGGGAAGTCGAGCGGAATGATGGTCGGCTGGTCCGGCACAGGAGTCCAGTTGTCGTAGGCCAGCTTGAACTGCATCTTGGACGAGCGCAGCCAGGCAACAAAGGTCGCTTCGCCGGGCGGAATGAATTCGCCCTCGTTCAATTCGAGAGTGAAGTGGGGCAGTTCTGGATGAACCGACAGGATACGGCCGAGCACCACGTTCGTGCTCGATGCCGGATGGATCGACACCGGGTCGCCATTTTGCGCCAGCAACGACAGCGCTTCCGCAATGTCATGCTCGTCGCTCATTTCATGCGGCTGGGAGCCGGGCGGCATCGGTTCCACCGCGTCTTTCAGCAGCGGCGGCCCACGGCGCATGTCATTCGGTATAGGATCGTTCACGACGGCATATCTCTTCACTAACGTCACTGTGCGGGGTCGGATCGCACAGTGTATATTTTATTGCTGCATTTGGCTTGCGTTTTGGCAAGTTTTTTTGACCGGTTGTGCAAAATTGCTTAAAACTGTTCGTCGGGACGCAGGTAACGCCACTCGCCGACCGGCAGATCGCCGAGCTTGACTTTGCCGATGCGCACGCGTTTCAAGCCGATCACTTTCAAGCCCACCATGTCGCACATGCGGCGAATCTGGCGTTTTTTACCTTCGCGCAGGGTAAAACTGAGCTGGTCGTCGTTCTGCCAGCGCACCTTGGCCGGCTGCAAGGCTTTGCCATCCATCCACAGGCCGTGGTTGAGTTTTTTCAGGTCGCTGTCGGGCAGCTTGCCCGGCTTGGTGTATTCGACGCGCACCAGGTATTCCTTGTCGACGTCGGTAGTCTCGCCGATCAGGTGCTTGGCCACGCGGCCGTCCTGCGTCAGCACCAGCAGGCCCACCGAGTCGATGTCGAGGCGGCCGGCCGGCACCAGCGAGCGCAATTGCGTCGGATGGAACTGCTCGGGCGACGGGTCTTCGGCCCAGCGGTTTTCCGGCTTGATCAGCACCACCGCCGGCTGGTAGCCGTCTTCGGCCTGGCCGCTCACATAGCCCATCGGCTTGTTGATCAGCACCGTGACGCGCTTCGATTGCTCGGCGGCGGCCTGCCGCTCGACCGATACGCGCTGGCTCGGATAAATCTTGGTGCCCAGCTCGGACACCACCTTGCCATCGACGCGCACCCAGCCGCGCGCAATCCATTCGTCGGCTTCGCGGCGCGAGCACAGGCCCAGTTCGGACATGCGTTTGGACAGGCGTAATAATTCTTCTGACATGATGCTCTTTATAAAGTGATAGTTGACGACCTGCGTGCTAGACCTTCATGGCGTCGAGCAGGTCGGTTTCCAGTTGCAGCTGGTTGCGCGGGTTGCCCAGCGCGGCGCCATCGATCAGGAACACGTCTTCCACCCGCTCGCCCAGGGTCATCACCTTGGCCGTGTGCAGGTTGAGGCGGTACTTGGCCAGCACGTTGGCGATCGCGTACAGCAGGCCGGCGCGGTCGTTGGCGGCGATCGACAGCAGGTAGTACTGGCCCCGTTCGTCCGGGCGCAGATCGACCGTCGGCTGCATCGGGAACGTGCGCGACAGGCGCGACAGCCGGCCCTTGCCCGGCGGCGACAGCGGCTCGGGGTGGGTGAGGGCGCCGCACAGTTCGTGCTCGATCAGGTTGATGATGTCGCGGTAGCTCTTGGCGAAATTCTGCTCGGTCACCAGGAAGGTATCGAGCGCGTAGCCGTGGCGCGTGGTGTGGATCTTGGCGTCGAGGATGCTGAAGTTCTTGCGGTCGAAGTACGAGCAGATGCGCGCGAACAGGTCGGGCTGGTCGCGCAGGTACACGGCGATCTGCAGGCCTTCGCCAATCGGCGCCAGGCGGCACTTGACCACCGGCTGCTCGCTGTTGAACTTGTCGTACAGCGCGCGGGTTTGCCAGGCGATGTCGGAGGCGTCGTGGCGCAGGAAGTACGCGACGTCGAGCTGCTTCCAGAACGCCAGGTGGGCGTCCGGCGCCAGTCCGTACAGGCGCAGCGTGGCCAGTGCTTCCTGCTGCCGGTTTTGCAGTTCGTGGTCGGCGCTGTGCGGCTGGCCACCCAGCACGCGCAGGGTGATCCGGTACAGGTCCTCGAGCAGCTTGGCCTTCCAGGCATTCCACACCTTCGGGCTGGTGCCACGGATGTCGGCTACCGTCAGCAGGTACAGCGCGGTCAGATGGCGTTCGTCGCCCACCTTGCGGGCAAAGGCGGCAATCACGTCGGGGTCGGACAGGTCCTGCTTTTGCGCCACCTGCGACATGTCGAGGTGGTGCTCGACCAGGAACGACACCAGTTCGGTGTCGGCGTCGTTCATGCCGTGGTCGCGGCAGAACTGTTCGGCATCGACGCGGCCCAGGGTGGAGTGGTCGCCGCCACGGCCCTTGGCGATATCGTGGAACAGCGCGCCCAGGTAAAGCAGCCAGGGTTGGCCGAAGTTGGCCATCAGCTGGCTGCAGAACGGGTATTCGTGCGCGTGTTCGGCCATCGAGAAGCGGCGCATATTGCGCACCACCATCAGGATGTGCTGGTCCACCGTGTACACGTGGAACAGGTCGTGCTGCATCTGGCCGACGATCTTGCGGAAGTTGGGCAGGTAGCGGCCCAGGATCGACAGGTCGTTCATGCGCCGCAGCGCGTGGATGATGCCCTTGGGCGCCTGCAAAATACGCAGGAACAGCGCGCGGTTGGCCGGATCGGCGCGGAAGGCGGCGTCGATCAGGAACCGCTCGTTCCACAGCGCGCGCATGGTGCGCGAGGTCATGCCCTTGAGCGAAGGACGCTCGGTCATCAACAGGAAAATTTCGAGGATGGCCGACGGCGTCTGGGTAAACGTGTCGTCGTCGCGCATGTCGATCAGGCCGTTGACGTCGTTGAAGCGGGCGTTGATCTGCACCGCGTGCTCTTCGCGCGGGAACAGCCGTTCCTCGATGTTTTGCAGCAGGATGGTGTTGAGCTGGGTAACTGCCTTGGCGGCCCAGTAGTAGCGCTGCATCAGGTATTCGCTGGCGCGGCGCATCTCCACGCCCGCGCCGGTGTTTTCCAGGCCCAGCGACTCGGCAATCGCCGTCTGCACATCGAACACCAGGCGATCTTCGCGCCGCCCCGCGTGCAGGTGCAGGCGCACCCGGATATCCTTGAAGGCGCGCTCTTTTTCCATCAGTCCCTTGGCTTCGGCTTGCGTCACCAGGCCGCTGGTGGCCAGCGTGCGCCACGAGTTGGCCAGGCCCGCCGCCTTGACCAGCCACAGGATCACCTGCAAGTCGCGCAGGCCGCCCGGGCTTTCCTTGCAGTTCGGCTCCAGGCTGAAGGCCGTGTCTTCGTACTTGGCGTGGCGCTGGCGCATTTCCAGCAGCTTGGCCTGGAAGAAGGCCTGCGGGTCCATGGCCGCGCTGTAGCGCGCCTGCAGCTGCTCGAACAGCGGCTCGTCGCCGCAGATCAGGCGCGCCTCGAGCAGGCTGGTTTGCACCGTGATGTCGGCCTTCGACTCGGACAGGCATTCATCGACGGTGCGGATGCTGCTGCCGATTTCCAGGCCGAGATCCCACAGCAGCTGCACCAGTCCTTCGAGCTTTTCGGTGGTGGCCGCGTCGGGCGCGTGGTCGAGCAGGATCAGGAGATCGACATCGGAATACGGGAACAACTCGCCGCGGCCGTAGCCGCCCACGCCGACCAGCGCCGTGTTGGCGGGCAGGCGCGCATGGTGCCAGGCTTCGGTCAGCACCGCGTCCACGCTCTGGCGCAGGCTGCGCAGCAGCTTTTCCGGCATGCCATCAGTGCGGAACGTGCCGATGATGACCTGGCGTTCGGCTTTCAGCTGCGCTTTGAGGCGTTCGCGGATTTCCTTGTCCATGGAGTTTTACTTGGCGGCGTTGGTGATGAAGGCTGGCGGCGGCGGGCTGCCGGCCGACAGCGTGAGCACTTCGTAGCCGGTCTCGGTCACCAGGATCATGTGTTCCCACTGTGCCGACAGGCTGCGGTCCTTGGTCTTGATGGTCCAGCCGTCGCCCATTTCGCGGATTTCGCGCTTGCCGGCGTTGATCATCGGCTCGATGGTGAAGATCATGCCGGCCTTGAGTTCTTCCAGCGTGCCCGGTTTGCCATAGTGGAGCACCTGCGGCTCTTCGTGGAATACCTTGCCGATGCCGTGGCCGCAGAACTCGCGCACCACGCTGTAGCCGGCTTTTTCGGCGTGTTGCTGGATGGCGTGGCCGATGTCGCCGAGGTGGGCGCCCGGTTTCACCTGCGCGATGCCGAGCCACATGCACTCGTAGGTAATTTCGGATAGACGCTTGGTCATGATTGACGGCTCGCCGATCAGGAACATGCGGCTGTTGTCGCCGTGGTAGCCGTCCTTGATGACGGTGATGTCGAGGTTGACCGAGTCGCCGCTTTTCAGGACCTTGTCGCCGGGGATGCCGTGGCAGATGACGTCGTTGACCGACGTGCAGATGGCCTTGGGGTAGGGCGTGTAGCCGGGCGGGCTGTAGTTGAGCGGCGCCGGGATGGTGCCTTGCACATTGGTCATGTATTCGTGGCACAGGCGATCGAGTTCGCCGGTGGTCACGCCGGCCTTGACGAACGGCGTGATGTAGTCGAGCACTTCGGAGCCGAGGCGGCCGGCAATGCGCATGCCTTCGATGTCTTCGGCGGATTTGATGGATATGGACATAGTTAAGCTGGGTATTCTATGGAGGAGTGCGGAACGAGCGCGGACAGCAAGCGGACCTGGGTCTGCTCGCTGTTTGCTAATAGTGTGGAATTATAGACGACGCGTGCGCGGGTTGGCAGGTTGTCGGGCCGGTGGCCCCGGCCAGGCTAAGACTAAGAACTAAGAACTAAGAACTAAGAACTAAGAACTAAGAGTCGCGCCGGCGGCGGCGCGCGATGCAACCCATCAGGCCCAGGCCGACCAGCAGCATGGCCCAGGTTTCGGCTTCGGGTACCGCCGCGACCGGCACATCTTCGCGCGGGGGCGTGATGCCGCCGAGCTGGCGTGGCTTCAACGGCGCGCGGGTGGGGTATCCGGAGAGCGGCTCCCAGCCCGGTAGCGGGAAGTTTGACGCGCCGCTCAGCAAGGGCGGCGTCTCCGCCCTTTGTTGCTCCTGCGCATCGTAAAGCCCGAGCTCGTAGGTGCCGACGTGGTCGGTCCAGTCGAATACCGTCGTCGTTTCCAGTTCGCGTTCCGGTGTTGGCATGGCGGTGGGGGCCATCGCGGTGGGCTCATCTGTATCGCGCCGGGTGATGCGGCTGACGTTGCCGCAGATCTCGGGCACCAGGATGCAGTGGCTGTCGGCGCAATACACGGCGCCGGGCTCGACGCGCGCGGCGCTCCACTTGGCGCGGCTGACCGTGCCGCACACCTTGTCTTTGCCAAAATGCATGTCGCGGATGGCGGCGCCGTAGCGATGCTTGCCCTCGATGGCGTCGCGCTTGATGGCCACCATTTCGTCCGGGTTGCCGTATTGCAGCCGGTACTTGAGCCTGGTGCGCACTTTTTCCGGCAAGTCCTTGTAGCGGTCGACTGCCGCCTGCGCCGTGCCAGTGTAGGGATTGGCGCCGGGGTTGTCCCAGGAGCAGTCGACCGGCGTGGTGGCGGCAGCGGCGGCAAGGGCAATGGCGAACAGGGCGGACATGGGTGTCTCCAGAAACGGCAACTGTAGCAATGGTGAAATATTGCCAACAGTAATTATAATATGGTAACTTAGTTGGTTCCCGGATAATATTACAAGGAAATTACCTTTGTATATTTATTTTTGACGAAAGTCATGTTTTGGTGCGTCATCGCTCATTTGCGCAACAGATTGGTGCGTGGCGATGTGAGGGTGCACCAGGATGTGGCGCAGGGGAGCTGGGCGAGCGGCGCTTGCCAGGAAACCACGTTCGGGGATATAATCTCGGGTTGCTTGAATCCGCTTTGAGCAATGCAGTAAAAAATCACTTATTTTCGTTAATAAACTCGAATCCGATCGACAAGGGTGCCTGGCGTAACAACCGGGTCACTGGTCGGATTCCAGACCCAACCCTGGAGTTAAAAAATGTCCGTAACTATGCGCGAAATGCTGGAAGCCGGTGTCCACTTCGGTCACCAAACCCGTTTCTGGAACCCAAAGATGGCACCGTTCATCTTCGGTCACCGCAACAAGATCCATATCATCAACTTGGAAAAGACGATGGGTATGTATCAAGAAGCGATGAAGCATGTTAAGCAAGTAGCTGCAAGCCGTGGCACCATCCTGATGGTCGGCACCAAGCGCCAGGCACGCGACATCATCGCTGCTGAAGCTGCACGCGCAGGCGTTCCTTTCGTTGACCAGCGCTGGCTCGGCGGCATGCTGACCAACTTCAAAACCATCAAAACCTCGATCAAGCGTCTGAAAGACATGGAAGCCCAGGTTGAAGACGGTTCGGTTGAGAAGCTGTCGAAAAAAGAAGCGCTGATGTTCCAACGCGAAATCGTCAAGCTGCAAAAAGCAATCGGTGGCATCAAGGACATGGGCGGCGTTCCTGACGCAATCTTCGTCGTTGACGTCGGCTACCACAAGGGCGCCATCACCGAAGCCGCAAAACTGGGCATCCCGGTTATCGGCGTGGTCGATACCAACCACTCGCCAGAAGGCGTGAAGTTCGTCATTCCAGGTAACGATGACTCGTCGAAAGCAATCACCCTGTACGCACGTGGTGTTGCCGACGCGATCCTGGAAGGCCGTGCTGCTGCCGGTAACGAAGTAGTTGAAATGGTTAAAGCCGCCGCCGGCGACGAATTCGTCGAAGTCGAGCAAGCTTAATTGTTTGAAGTTGGCTTGAGGGGTACATTCCCTTCATGCTGGCTGAAAGAAAAAGGGGTGGCCACCAGCTCCCCCTTTTTTTTAACATCAATGGGTTAGAGCCATAACGGTTCCCCATCCCCCGAATACCGAACAACAGGAGAAAACACATGGCAGCGATTACAGCAGCAATGGTAGGCGAACTGCGCGCGAAAACCGACGCGCCGATGATGGAATGCAAAAAAGCACTGACCGAAGCCGAAGGCGACATGGGTCGTGCTGAAGAGATCCTGCGCGTCAAGCTGGGCGGCAAGGCATCGAAAGCATCGTCGCGCGTGACCGCCGAAGGCGTGGTTGCCAGCTTCATCAACGGCGGCGTAGGCGCCCTGGTGGAAGTGAACTCGGAAACCGACTTCGTTGCGAAAAACGACGACTTCCTGGCCCTGGCCGCCAACGCTGCCAAGCTGGTAGCCGAACACAACCCGGCCGACGTCGCTGCCCTGCTGGCCCTGCCAGCTGGCAACGGCCAGACCCTGGACGAAGTGCGCGCTGCCCTGATCGGCAAAATCGGCGAAAACATGTCGATCCGTCGCTTCCAGCGTTTTGAAACCACCGCCAAGCTGGCGTCGTACCTGCACGGCGCGCGCATCGGCGTGATCGTCGAGTTCGACGGCGCCGACGAACAGGTCGGTAAAGACGTTGCCATGCACATCGCCGCGATGAAGCCAGTCGCGCTGTCGTCGGACAACGTGCCAGCCGAACTGATCGAAAAAGAGCGTTCGGTGGCGAAACTGAAGGCCGATGAAGATGCCGCCGCAGCCGTTGCTGCCGGCAAGCCAGTACAGCCTGCCGACATCGTCGCCAAGCGCCTGGAAGGTTCGGTACAGAAGTACCTGAAAGAAGTATCGCTGCTGAACCAGGCTTTCGTGAAAAACGACAAGCAATCGATCGAGCAGATGCTGAAAGAAAAAGCTACCACGGTTAAATCGTTCACCATGTACGTGGTGGGCGAGGGCATCGAGAAGAAGGTAGACGACTTCGCAGCAGAAGTGGCCGCTCAAATGGCCGCGATCCAGGGTTAATCACCCTGCAAGTTAAAAAACGGGCCGCGAGGCCCGTTTTTTTAGCCTGACCCTGTAATATTAATTCTAAAGCAACAGTCGCGCTGCCGCCGTCGTCTCAAGGTATGATAGGCGCCGGCAGCCCCCCCAACCCACCATATTTAGGAGCCCCGTCTCATGTCCAAACCAGCCTACAAGCGTGTCCTCCTCAAACTGTCCGGCGAAGCGCTGATGGGCGACGACGCGTACGGTATCAATCGCAGCACCATCGAGCGGATGGTGGCTGACGTGGCCGAGGTCGCGAAACTGGGCGTGGAACTGGCGATCGTCATTGGCGGCGGCAACATCTTCCGTGGTGTCGCCCCTGGCGCCCAGGGCATGGACCGCGCCACCGCCGACTACATGGGCATGCTGGCCACCGTCATGAACGCCCTGGCCCTGGCTGACGCCATGCGCCACGTCGGCATCACCGCGCGCGTGATGTCGGCGATCGGCATCGAGCAGGTGGTCGAGCCGTATGTGCGCCCGAAAGCGCTGCAGTACCTGGAAGAAGGCAAGGTTGTCGTGTTCGCCGCCGGCACCGGCAACCCGTTCTTCACCACCGACACCGCGGCCGCCCTGCGCGGTGCGGAAATGAGCGCCGAAATCGTTCTGAAGGCAACCAAGGTCGATGGCGTGTACACTGCCGATCCGAAGAAAGACCCGAACGCCACGCTGTACCACAAGATCAGCTTCGACGAAGCGATCGCCAGCAATCTGCAAGTGATGGACGCCACCGCCTTTGCGCTGTGCCGCGACCAGAAACTGCCGATCAAGGTGTTCTCGATCACCAAGCCCGGCGCGCTGATGCGCGTGATCATGGGCGAGGATGAGGGTACACTGGTTCACGTTTAAGATTTACACCATCCGTATACAGGAGAGCAGCAATGTCCGTAGCTGACGTTAAAAAGAATGCGCAAGAGCGCATGACCAAATCGCTGGAAACCCTGCGCGCCGACCTGGCCAAGGTCCGCACCGGCCGCGCCCACACCGGCATCCTCGACCATGTCATGGTCGAGTACTACGGTTCGCCGACCGCGCTGTCGCAAGTGGCTGGCATCAACCTGATCGACGCCCGTACCATCGGCGTGCAGCCGTTCGAAAAGCGCATGGCTGCCACCATCGAAAAAGCCATCCGCGACGCCGACCTGGGCCTGAACCCGTCGGCGCAGGGCGACGTGATTCGCGTGCCCACCCCGGCGCTGACCGAAGAACGCCGCAAGGAAATGGTCAAGCTGTGCAAGAGCGAAGCCGAAGACGCGAAAATTGCCGTGCGCAACATCCGCCGCGACGGTAACGAATCGCTGAAAAAGCTGGTCAAGGACAAAACCATCTCGGAAGACGACGAGCGTCGTGCTGTCGATGATGTGCAGAAGCTGACCGACAAGTTCATCGCCGACATCGACAAGATGGTGGCGGAGAAGGAAAAAGAAGTCCTGACGGTTTAACCCTTCACGCCGAGGCGCCAGCGACCACCTTGTCATTCGCGCTCCAGCGAATGGCAAGTTGGCGCTGGCGTCTTGTCTTTTTCCGTTCCACCTGCAATACTTTATTCCTTTGGCAGCAAAGCTTTCATGAAATATACGAGTTCGACTACCGAGGTCCCGGACGCACCGCAGGTGCCGCGTCATGTCGCCATGATCATGGACGGTAACGGCCGCTGGGCCACCAAGCGCTTTTTGCCGCGCGTCGCCGGTCACGTCAAGGGCGTCGAAGCGGTCCGCAACGTGGTCGAGGCCTGCATCAACCGCGGCATCGAGTACCTCACCCTGTTTGCCTTCAGTTCCGAAAACTGGCGCCGCCCGGAAGAGGAAGTGTCCCTCCTGATGCGCCTGTTCATGACCGCGCTCGAGCGCGAAGTGTCCAAGATGCACGCCAATAACATCCGCCTGCGCGTGGTGGGCGACCTGACCCGTTTCGACGACAAGCTGCGCACCATGATCGCCAACGCCGAGCGCAAGACCGCCAACAACACCAGCCTGACGGTCACCATCTGCGCCAACTACGGCGGCCGCTGGGACGTCATGCAGGCCGTGGGCAAGATGGTTGCCGCCCATCCCGGCGCCACCGATTTTTCCGAGGAACAGCTGGCGCCGCACCTGGCCATGGCGTACGCGCCGGAGCCCGACCTGTTCATCCGCACCGGCGGCGAGCAGCGCATCTCCAATTTCCTGTTGTGGCAACTCGCGTACACCGAGCTGTTCTTCACCGACACGTACTGGCCCGATTTTTCGATCGAGCGCCTCGACGAGGCGATCGCCTCCTACCAGCACCGCGAACGCCGCTTCGGCCGCACCGGCGCGCAACTGGCAGAAAAGAAAAACTGATGCTGAAAACACGGATTATTACCGCTCTGGTCTTGCTGGCGGTGTTGCTGCCAGTCCTGTTCTTCCAGTATTTCCCCGCCTTTGCCGTGGTCGTTACGCTGTTCCTCGGCGCGGCCATCTGGGAAGGTGCGCGCATGTTCGGCCTGAAAGACAGCCCGGCCCGCATTGCCGGCATCGTCGGCGCGCTGCTGTTCGTGGCGCTGCTGTACAAGGCCCAGCCCGGTTCCGCAACCGCGCTGTACGCGATCGCCTCGCTGCTCTGGCTGATCCGCTACGCGCCGTCGCTGGGCCTGGGCTTGCCCCAGCTGGGCACGGCCGCCAACTGGTCGATGGCGCTGACCTTCAGTTTTGCCGTGTTCGTCTGCTTCTTCGCCATCGTCGGCCTGTACCTGCGTTCGCCCGTGTACCTGCTGTCGGTGCTGGTGCTGGTGTGGATTGCCGATATCGGCGCCTACTTCTCCGGCAAGGCCTTCGGCAAGCGCAAGCTGGCGCCCACCATCTCGCCCGGCAAATCGTGGGAAGGCGCGATCGGCGGCGGTATCGCCGTGCTGGTCATCGCCATCATTTCCATTGTTGCGGCGGGCGGCGTGCCGTGGCTGCAAGACACCTTTGCCGTGCGCCTGCAGGCGCGCTTCGGCTGGGGCGTGACCATCGTGGCGCTGCTGCTGATCGTAGCCGCGTCCGTGATTGGCGACCTGTTCGAATCCCAACTCAAGCGCCGTGCGGCCATCAAGGACAGCAGCAACCTGCTGCCCGGCCATGGCGGCGTGCTCGACCGTGTCGATGCGCTGATCCCCGTGCTGCCGATCGCCGCACTGATCTCGGCCTGGCTCTGAAAGAACTCCTTATGCAACGCATCACCATCCTTGGCGCCACCGGTTCGATCGGCGTGTCCACGCTGGACGTGCTCGCCCGTCATCCCGAGCGCTACGCTGTCTATGCCTTGTCCGCGCACAGCCGCGTCGATGCGCTGGCTGCGCAATGTATCGCCTTCAAACCGCAGCGTGCGGTGGTCGGCACCGCCGAGGCGGCAGGGCGCCTTGCCGCGCTGCTGCGCGCCGCCAACGTCAACACCGAGGTGGAATACGGCGAAGCTGCGCTGTGTGCGATTTCGTCGGCGCCCGAAGTGGACAGCGTGATGGCGGCGATCGTCGGCGCCGCCGGCCTGGCGCCAACCCTGGCCGCAGCCCGCGCCGGCAAGAAAATCCTGCTGGCCAACAAGGAAGCGCTGGTCATGTCCGGCCAGCTGTTCATGGATGCCGTGGCCGAATCGGGCGCCATCCTGCTGCCGATCGACAGCGAACATAACGCCATTTTCCAGGCCATGCCGCAATTTGGCGGACGCATGCCGGCCGTGCGCGATGCCGGCGCCGGCGTCGCCAAGATCTTGCTCACCGCGTCCGGCGGGCCGTTCCTCACGCGCGACGTTGCCACCCTCGAGGATGTCACACCCGAGCAGGCCTGCAAGCACCCCAACTGGTCGATGGGCCGCAAGATTTCGGTCGATTCGGCCACCATGATGAACAAGGGCCTGGAAGTGATCGAGGCGCACTGGCTGTTCGGCGCCCCGGCCGACCGCATCGAGGTGGTGATCCACCCGCAGTCGGTGATCCACTCGATGGTGTCTTACGTCGATGGGTCGGTGCTGGCCCAGCTGGGCAACCCGGACATGCGCACGCCGATTGCCCACGCGCTCGCTTACCCGGAACGCATCGCGTCCGGCGTGGCCCAGCTCGACATTACCGAGATCGCCACCCTGCAATTCCACCGTCCCGACTATGCGCGCTTTCCGTGCCTGGCGCTGGCGTTCGACGCCTTGCGCGCCGGCGGCACGGCGCCGGCGCTGCTCAACGCCGCCAACGAAGTGGCGGTGCAGGCTTTCCTCGACCGCAAGATCGGCTTCCGCCAGATCGACCGCGTGATCGCGCAAGTGGTGGACCAGTTGCCGCATGGCGCTGCCGACAGCATCGACATCGTGATGGCCCAGGATGGCGCTGCCCGCGTGGCCGCTGAAGCCGTGATTGCCGGACTCGTTCAATGAATTTCCTGACCACCATCCTGGCCTTTGCCGTCTGCCTCGGCTCGCTGATCACGATCCACGAGCTTGGCCACTATCTGGTGGCGCGCTGGTGCGGTGTGAAAGTGCTGCGGTTTTCGGTGGGCATGGGTAAAGTCGTGTGGTCGCGCCGCTTCGGTCCTGACCAGACCGAGTGGGCCATCTCGGCCTTGCCGCTGGGCGGCTACGTCAAAATGCTCGACGCCCGCGAAGGCGACCTGGCCAGTATTCCGAAAGAAGACCTGGCGCGCGAGTTTACGCGCCAGAATGTCTGGAAGCGCATCGCCATCGTGGCCGCTGGCCCGCTGGCCAATTTCCTGGTCGCCATCGTGCTGTTCGCCGGCCTGTACATGCATGGCGTGCAGGAGCCGGCCAGCAAGATCAGCGTGCGCGCGCCCGCCGGCCAGGACGCCGACCGCACGCCCGCCGCCATTGCCGGCCTGCGCAGCGGCGACCGCATCACGGCCGTCAACGGCGAGCCGGTTTCGGCCTGGTCCGAACTGCGCTGGAACTTGATGCAGGCGGCCGTTGACAAGCGCCAGGCCAGCCTGGCCGTGGAACGTTACGGCTATGGTCACATTACCGCCGTGGTGCCGGCTGCGACCATGGCCGCGCTCGACCTCGAAGGCGACATCGTCGGCAGCCTCGGCATCGATGTCTCGCGGCCGTCGCCGGTAGTGCAGCAAGTGCTGCCGGGCGGCGCCGCCGAGCGCGCCGGGCTGCAAGCGGGCGACCTGCTCAAAAGCGTCGATGGCGTGGCGGTGCAGGACGGTATCGCCTTCATCAACCTGGTCCGTGCGGCGCCTGGCAAGACCATGCAGGTCAATGTCGAGCGTGGCAGCGAGGTGCGCACGCTGGCGGTCACGCCGCAGGCCGAAGCACTGCAAGGCGCGGACGGCGAAAAGTCGGGTAAGCAAGCTGTAACAGTCGGTAAGATCGGCGCTTACGTTGCCTTGCAGCCGGATATGATCACCGTGCCCTCGGGCCCGGTCGCGGCGCTGGGCAAGGCGATCGAACGGGTATGGGATACCTGCGCGATGACGCTCAAGATGATCGGCAAGATGGTCACCGGCGAAGCGTCGCTCAAGAATGTCACCGGTCCGATTACAATTGCCGACTACGCCGGCCAGACTGCACGCATGGGCGTGGCCAGTTATTTAAGCTTCATTGCCTTCATCAGTATCAGCCTGGGCGTAATGAATTTGCTACCGATTCCCGTTCTAGACGGGGGGCATTTGCTGTATTATTCGCTGGAAGTTTTAACCGGGCGACCCGTGTCCGAGCGCGTGGCGGAATTTGCCCAGCGTATCGGCATCGGTTTATTGATGACATTGATGGTGCTGGCGGTATTTAACGACATCACCAGGCTCATGTAAGAATATATAAACCACCCGGTTGCAGTAATAACTAACAGTTACATGGTTACACGTAGTTCGTTGAATGAGACATTGAATAACCCCGATGAAATTATATTCTGACCGTATTACTCCATCTTCCATGCGCCGCAGTCTGATCGGCACCGCTGTATTGGCGCTTTGCGCCGGCAACGCCATGGCGATCGAACCCTTTGTGATCAAGGACATCCGCGTCGAGGGCATCCAGCGGACGGAAGCCGGTACGGTCTTCAGCTACCTGCCGGTGCGCGTGGGCGAGACCTTCAACGACGATAAGAGTATCAGCGCCATCAAGGCCCTGTATGCCACCGGTTTCTTCAAGGACGTGCGGCTGGAAGCGGACGGCCAGGTGCTGGTAGTGCTGGTCGAAGAGCGCCCGGCCATCTCCAAGGTGGAATTCACCGGTACCAAGGAATTCGAAAAGGACGTGCTGGTCAAGGCGCTGAAAGACATCGGCGTGGGCGAAGCGAAGATCTTCGACAAGGCGTCCGTGGACCGCGCCGAGCAGGAACTCAAGCGCCAGTACCTGTCGCGCGGCCTGTACGGCGTCAAGCTGGTCACCACCGTCACGCCGCTCGAACGCAATCGCGTCAACATCACGTTCGCGGTGGACGAGGGCGAAATCGCCAAGATCAAGCAGATCAACATCATCGGCAACAAGGTCTTCTCGGACAAGGAACTGCGCGAACAGCTGGCGCTCAACACCGGCGGCTGGTTCAGCTGGTACACCAAGGCCGACCAGTATTCCAAGACCAAGCTGACCGGCGATATCGAGTCGCTCAAATCGTTCTACCTCAATCGCGGCTACATCGAGATGAACATCGATTCCACCCAGGTCTCGATCACGCCCGATAAAAAAGACATCTACATCACCATCAACATCACCGAGGGTGAGAAGTACAACGTTGCCGACATCAAGTTCGAGGGCGAGACCTTCGGCCGCGAGGACGAGCTGCGTTCGCTGGTGTTGCTGCGCAAGGGCTCGGTGTATTCGGGCGAACTGCTCACCGCCACCAACAAGCTGATCTCCGATCGCCTGGGCACGTTCGGCTACGCCTTCGCCAACGTCAACGCCAACCCGGACATCAACCAGGAAAAGCGTGAAGTGAGCTTTACCTTCATGATCGATCCGGGCAAGCGTGCCTATGTGCGCCACATGAATATCGCCGGCAACACCACCTCGCGCGACGAAGTGATCCGCCGCGAGTTCCGCCAGTTCGAATCGTCCTGGTACGACGCCAACAAGATCAAGCTCTCGCGCGACCGCGTCGACCGCCTCGGCTACTTCAAGGACGTGACGATCGATACGCCGGAAGCGCAGGGCACTTCCGACCAGGTTGACGTCAACCTCACCGTGGTGGAAAAACCGACCGGTAACTTCACCATCGGCGGCGCTTTCTCGCAATCGGAAAAATTCACGTTCCAGGCGGCGATCCAGCAGGCCAACTTCGCCGGCTCGGGCACCACCGTGGGCATGGAGCTGAACACCTCCAAGTACAGCCGCACGATTTCGTTCTCGCAGTTCGACCCGTACTACACCGACGACGGCATTTCGCGTTCGTACGAGGTGTACCTGCGTACCCAGCGTCCGCCTGCGCTCAACATCGGTAGTTACACCATCAAGCAAAAGGGCGGCCGCATCAGCTATGGCGTACCGTTCTCGGAAACCGACACCGTGTTCCTCGGTATCGGCCTCGAGCGCTCGTCGATCGAAACCGACTCGACCTCGCCGACCCGGTTCCAGCAATACGTGACCGACGTCACCGGCAATCCGTCCGGCATCGGCAAGGCCGAGACCAACGCCGTGCCGCTCACGCTGGCATGGTCGCGCGACAGCCGCGACTCGGGCCTGACGCCGTCGATCGGCCGCTACCAGCGCCTGAACCTCGAACTGGACGTGATCGGCAAGCAGAAATACTACCGCGCCATCTACGAGCACCAGTACTACAAGCCGATGATCTGGAAGACCGTGCTGGCGCTCAAGGGTGAGCTCGATTACGGCCGCGGCCTCGGCGACACGCCGTACCCGGTGTTCAAGAACTTCTACGGCGGCGGTATCGGTTCGGTGCGCGGCTACGAGAGTTCGTCGCTGGGTGCGGTCGATTCCCGCTACGGCGATGCCCTGGGCGGCGCCGCGCGCGTGATCGGCAACGCC
Organism: Duganella phyllosphaerae; assembly: GCF_001758785.1. Classification (GTDB taxonomy): domain Bacteria; phylum Pseudomonadota; class Gammaproteobacteria; order Burkholderiales; family Burkholderiaceae_D; genus Rugamonas; species Rugamonas phyllosphaerae. The sequence goes on along the minus strand of NZ_LROM01000072.1, from coordinate 112,069 downwards.
GAGCTGCAACTGCCGTTCCCCGGTTCGGGCAAGGACCGCAGCTTGCGCTGGTTCGGCTTCCTCGATGCTGGCCAGGTGTACCAGGAAGGCGAGAAGCTGCGCTACTCGCAGCTGCGCTACTCGGCCGGCCTCGGTATCAGCTGGATCTCGCCGGTGGGCCCGCTCAAGTTGAGTTATGCTAAGCCCCTGAACGCCAAGCCGACCGACCGCCTGGAACGCTTCCAGTTCCAGATGGGTAGCGGTTTCTGACCTGCACCCCGGCCCGGCACTCTATATTTAATCGGAGAATCAAGTTGAATACTGCATCCGCCACGATGACCAAATCTATTGCCGCCACGCTCGCCCTGGCGGCCATGGGCTGGTGCGCCGTCGCGCCGGCGCACGCGCAGACCTCGCTGTCGCGCATCGCCTGGCTCAGCCCGGAGCGCATCTATAACGAGTCCAAGCTGGCCAAGCTGGCCAGCGAAAAGCTGCAGGAAGAGTTCAAATCGCGCGAAAAAGCCATGTCCGAAATGGAAGGGCGCCTGAAGGCCGCTTCCGCCAAGCTGGAAAAAGACGCGCCGGCGCTGTCCGAAGCCGAACGCACGCGTCGCCAGCGCGACGTGTTCGATCTGGACAAGGAATTCCAGCGCCGCCAGCGCGAGTTCCGCGAAGACCTGAGCCAGCGCACCAACGAGGAACGCCAGGCCATTTCCGACCGCGCCACCAAGATCATCCGCCAGATGGCCGATACCGAAGGCTTCGATATCGTGCTGCAAGATGCGGTATGGGCCAGCAAGCGTATCGACATCACCGAAAAGGTGTTGGCAGCGCTCGACAAAGACAAGTAAAAAAGGACCATGATGGGCACTCGACTGGGCACATTGGTCGAACGCTTCGGTGGTGAGTTGATGGGGGACCCGGACCTGGAAGTGACCGGGATCGCTCCATTGGCCGATGCCGGCGTTTCGCACATCAGCTTTCTCAGCAATAGCAAACTGCGCGCCCAGGCGCGCGACAGCCACGCGGCGGCCCTGATCGTCGCCGCCAAGGATGACGAATTCATCGCCGCCGGTTACACCGGCGCGCGCATCGTTGTCCCCAACCCCTACGTGTATTTCGCCCGCGCGGCGCAGTATTTCGAATCGCTCACGGCCTTCGTGCCGGCCCCCGGCGTGCATCCGAGCGCGGTGGTGGCCGCTGACGCCCACGTTGCCGCCAGCGCCCACATCGGCGCGCGCGTGGTGATCGAAGCGGGCGCCGTGATCGGCGAGCACGCGGTGATCGACGCCGGCTGCTACATCGGCCGCGAAGCCGAAGTGGGCGAGGGCACGCATTTCTTTGCCAACGTCACGTTTCACGCCCATTGCATCATTGGCGCGCGCGGCATCATCCACTCGGGCGCCGTGATCGGCACCGACGGTTTCGGCTTCGCCAACGAGGCCGGCGTGTACATCAAGATCCCGCAAACCGGCCGCGTGGTGATCGGTGACGACGTCGACATCGGCGCCAACACCACCATCGACCGGGGCGCGCTGGCCGACACCATCATCGAAGACGGCGTCAAGCTCGACAACCAGATCCAGATCGGCCACAACTGCCATATCGGCGCCCACACGGCCATGGCCGGGTGCACCGGCGTGGCCGGCAGCGCCAAGATTGGCAAGTACTGCACCTTCGGCGGCGCGTCGATGGTGCTCGGCCACCTGACCATCGTCGACCGGGTGCACGTGGGCTCGGCGTCGATGGTGTCGCGCTCGATCCTGGAGCCGGGCCAGTACACGGGCTTTTATCCGCTGGCCAAAAACGCCGAATGGGAAAAGTCGGCCGCCATCGTGCGCAACCTGCCCGGCATGCGCGAGAAAATCCGCGCGCTGGAAAAAATTATCAAGACCAATAAAGAAAACGAATCATGACCACTACCCAGCCTGACACCGCCAAGACCATGGACATCTGCGAAATCAAGTCCTACCTGCCGCACCGCTACCCGATGCTGCTGGTGGACCGCGTGCTCGCGTACGAAGAAGGCAAGTCGATCACCGCGATCAAGAACGTCACCGTCAACGAAGAGTTCTTCAACGGCCACTTCCCGCACAAGCCGGTCATGCCTGGCGTGCTGATGATCGAAGCGATGGCGCAGACCGCTGCGCTGCTGTCGTTCAAGACCATGGGCATCAAGCCTGACGAAAGCTCGGTCGTGTACTTCGTCGGTATCGACGGCGCCCGCTTCAAGCGCCCGGTCGGTCCTGGCGACCAGCTGAAGATGGACGTGGAAATCCTGCGCAACGCGCGCGGCATCTGGAAATACAAGGCCGTGGGCACGGTCGATGGCCAGGTGGCCGTGGAAGCGGAACTGATGTGCACCATCCGCAGCGTTGCGGACGCCAGCCAGCCTGCGGGGCAGTAATCATGGGCACCATCCACGCCACCGCAGTCATCGATCCGAAAGCGCAGCTCGATAGCAGCGTCGACGTCGGCGCGTACACGGTCATCGGACCGCACGTGCAAATCGACGCCGGCACCGTGGTCGGTCCGCACGTGGTGATCGAAGGCCACACCACCATTGGCCGTGACAACAAGCTGTTCCAGTTCTCGTCGATCGGCGCTGCGCCGCAGGATAAAAAATGGGCGGGCGAACCCACCCGCCTGACCATCGGCGACCGCAACACGATCCGCGAATTTTGCACCTTCAACACCGGCACGGTGCAGGACAAGGGCGTCACGTCGCTGGGCAACGACAACTGGATCTCGGCGTACGTGCACCTGGCGCACGACTGCCAGGTGGGCAGCAACACCATCTTCTCGAACAATGCGCAGATCGCTGGCCACGTGGAAATCGGCGACTGGGTGATCATGAGCGGTTTCGCCAATGTCCACCAGTTCTGCAAGATCGGCGCCCATGCGTTCGTGGGCATGAGCACCAGCCTGACGCAGGACGTGCCGCCGTTCGTGCTGTTGAACGGTAACCCGGCGCAGGCGCACGGCGTCAATATCGAAGGCCTCAAGCGCCGCGGCTTTACGCGCGAAGAGATCAACGGCGTCCGCACCGCTTACAAGCTGCTGTACCGCTCGGGCCTGACGCTGGAAGAAGCCAAGGCCGCGTTGCTGGCCGAAGAGCAGGCCACGCCGGGCGCGGCAGTGCACATCCGCGCCATGCGCGAATTCCTCGATACGGCGTCCCGTGGCATCGTCCGCTGACAATCTGTCGCTGGCGATGGTCGCCGGAGAACCATCGGGCGACCTGTTGGCCGCCCGTTTGCTTTCCGGCCTCAAGCCGCACATCCCCGGCGCCCGTCTTCGCGGCATCGGCGGCGAGCATATGATCGCCCAGGGTTTCGAATCGCATGTGTCGATGGACAAGCTGACCGTGCGCGGCCTGCTGGCCGTGATACCACGGTACCGCGAGATCAAGGGTATCCAGAACCAGTTGCGCGACCAGTTGCTGGCCGACCCCCCGGCGGCCTTTATCGGCGCCGACTATCCCGGTTTTAACCTGGGGCTGGAAGAGCAGTTGAAGGCGGCGGGTATTCCCACCATCCACTACATCGGGCCGCAGATCTGGGCCTGGCGCGGTGGCCGCATCAAGAAAATCATCAGGGCCGTTTCGCACATGCTGGTGGTGTTCCCGTTCGAGGAAGAAATCTATCGCCAGGCCGGCGTGCCGGTGACTTACGTGGGCCATCCGCTGGCCGAGGTGATCCCGATGGCGCCGGACGAGGCGGGCGCGCGCGCCAAGCTCGGCTTGCCGCAGGACGCCAACGTGGTCACCATCATGCCCGGCAGCCGCATGTCCGAGCTCAAATACAATACGGTGGCCTTTGTGCAGGCGGCCAAATTGCTCAAGCAGCGCGACCGCTCGCTGCGATTTGTCGCGCCGATGGCCGGCGAACGCCAGCGCCGGTATTTCCTGGAACTGGTGGCGCAGGCGGGCTTGCAGGACGTGGAAATCGACCTGCTCGACGGCCAGTCGCACACGGCGATTGCCGCCGGCGACGCGGTGCTGGTGGCCTCCGGTACGGCGTCGCTGGAAGTGGCGCTGTTCAAGAAGCCGATGGTGATTGCCTATAAAATGATGGCGCTGGAGTGGCAGATACTGCGCCACTTCGGCTACCAGCCGTGGGTAGGGCTGCCCAACATCCTGGCGCGCGAATTCCTCGTGCCCGAGATGCTGCAGGACGCCGCCAACCCGCAAGCGCTGGCCGACGCCATGTGGCAGCAGCTGTCCGACGCGCCGCACCGGCTGCGGCTGGCGCAGCGTTTTACCGACATGCATCACAGCCTGCTGCGCAACAGCGCGGTGGAGAGTGCGGCGGCGGTGCTCAAAGTGATCGGCCGCGGCTAGCGCATTGGATTCCCGCCTGCGCGGGGATGACGGCGTTGAGGCCGCTGGCTCTGGTTCCGTCATCCCCGCGCAGCCGGGGATCTAATTTGTACGCATTAAATTGAATTAACAGTCAGAGTAAAACGTGAAAAACCCAACCCCCGGCCTGTTCGACGACATACCCGACTCCCCCGACGAAATCATCTGCGGGGTGGATGAAGCCGGCCGTGGGCCGCTGGCCGGCCCGGTGTTTGCCGCCGCCGTCATCCTCGACCCGAACCGCCCCATCCTGGGCCTGCGCGACTCCAAAAAACTCACCGAAGCCAAGCGCGATCTGCTGGCCCCGGTGATCAAGTCGCAGGCACTGGCGTGGGCGATTGCCCAGGCGTCGGAGGACGAGATCGACCAGCTCAATATTTTGCAGGCGTCGATGCTGGCCATGCGCCGCGCGGTCGAAGCGTTGTCCACTGTGCCCACGCTGGCCCTGATCGACGGCAACCGCTGCCCGGTCATGCGGATCCAGTCGATCGCCGTGATCGGCGGCGACGACAAGGTCGATGCCATCTCGGCCGCATCGATCCTGGCCAAGACCGCGCGCGACGCCGCGCTGGTGCAGCTGCACGCGCAGTATCCGCATTACTGCTTCGACCAGCACAAGGGCTACGGCACCGCGCTGCACCTGGCGCGTTTGCGTGAGCATGGCGCGTCGCCGGTGCATCGCCGCTCGTTCGCACCGGTACGCGCCGTGCTGGCCCTGCAAAGCGGCGTGACCATCCAGATCGAGGTGGGCGCATGAAGACCATCACCTCGCGCGACAATGCGCAGTACAAGGACCTGGTCAAACTGGCCGGCAGCGCCCAGGCGCGCCGCAAGTCGGGCCGCACCCTGCTCGACGGCGTGCACCTGTGCCAGTCGTACCTGCAACTGCGCGGCGCGCCCGAGCAGTGCATCGTCGGCGAAACCGCGCTGCACAACCGGGAAGTGATGGAGATCGTCGGCGCGCTGCAGGCGCAACACGCGCACGTACTGGCCTTGCCCGATGCGCTGTACAACGCGATTAGCCAGGTGGAGCACGGCGTGGGCGTGATGTTCTTGATCCCCACGCCGGAACGCGTTGTGACCGAGCCGCTCAAGGTCTCGGCGGTGCTGCTCGACGGCGTGCAGGACCCCGGCAACGTCGGCTCGATCCTGCGCAGCGCGGCAGCGGCTGGCATTACGCAAGTGTACTGCAGCGCCGGCACTGCGTTCTGCTGGTCGCCCAAGGTGCTGCGCGCGGCCATGGGCGCCCACTTCGTGCTTGATATCTTCGAGAATGTCGATCTGCCAGCGCTGGTGTCGAATTCGCAGGTGCTGTCGCTGGCCACCAGCGGCTACGCCACGCAGCGCCTGTATGATGTGAACCTGCGCCAGCCGGTGGCGTGGCTGTTCGGCCACGAAGGGCAGGGCGTGGCGCACGACCTGCTGGCGCTCGCTTCCCACCAGGTCGTGATTCCCCACGCGGGCCAGGTGGAGTCGCTCAACGTCGCCGCTTGCGCAGCAGTATGCTTTTTCGAACAACTCAGGCAGAATCAGGGCTAGGCAGTTTCCACCGGAGCAGTTATGGATATCGGGCAGTTGCATTTTCTGGTCGCTGAAGGAGACGACGCGCAGCGCCGTGTGCTGGTCGATATCCTGCAGCGCCTGGGCGCGGTCCAGATCACCGAGGCGGCCGACGGCGACACCGCGCTGCGCTGCCTGGGCCTGCGCCACCAGCCGGCCGTCAATGTCATCATCCTCGACTTGCAGGTGCCTGGTACCGACGCGCTGGAAGTCATCCGCCGCATGGGCGACCTGCAAAGCCGCTCCGGCCTGATCATCTTCGGTTCGCAAACCAATTCCGTGCTGTTCTCGATCGAGTCGATGGCCGACGCCTTCGGCCTCAATGTGCTGGGCGTGATGACCAAGCCGCTGATCGCCGGCCGCCTCGAGGCCGTAATCGCCAGCCATCTGAAACCGCCAGAAGTGCGGCCTGCGCGTACGCCCACGCTGTCGTTCGCGGAGGTGGGGCACGGCTTGAACAACAACGAGTTCGCGCCGCACTTCCAGCCCAAGATCGAACTCGAAACCGGGCGTGTGAAAGGGCTGGAGATGTTCGCGCGCTGGCGCCATTCGCGCTACGGCATTCTCGGCCCTGCGTCGTTCATGCCGGCGCTGGTGGAAAACCACCGCATCGATTTTCTGGACTGGGCGCTGATCGAAAAATCGGTGCAGGCCTGTCGCCGCCTGCACGACGACGGCATCCCGATTTCGTTCTCGGTCAACGTCGATCCCAGCACGCTGGCGCACCCGCAGTTCATGGAGCAGATCGACGCCTGCCTGGAGCGCCACCGCATCATGCCCGACTATCTCACCTTCGAGATGACGGAAAAAGCGGTGCTCACCACCACGCCGCACTTCCTGGAACGGCTGCTACGGCTGCGCATGAAGGGTTTTGGCCTGGCCATCGACGATTACGGCACCGGCCTGATCAACCTGCAACTGCTGGCGCGGGTGCCGTTCTCGGAGCTGAAAATCGATCGCAGCTTTGTCGATGGCGCGTTCCGCAAGCCGGCCATTGCCACCGTGCTGCGCTCGTGCCTGGGCCTGGCGCGCAGCCTGGAACGGCGCTCGGTGGCGGTGGGCGTTGAGACCAAGCAGGACTGGGATTTCCTGCAGGGACTGGGCTGCACGTATGCCCAGGGCTATTACATCGCCAAGCCCATGCCGGTCGAAGAATTTCCCGACTGGCTCTCCGACTGGCGCCATTTTTTCTAGTCGTTTTCCCCGGGAATTCCTGTTCTCCCCGCGCTTGACCGACATCAAGCGGCGTCAGCCTCAGAATCGCAAACTCGACCTCGGTCCTCCGTGTTGAGGGGACGCCAGACGAGGAGCGCGAGATGGCCAAACGTAAAAGCAATGGCGGCGATGTGGATGGTGCAGGCTCGGTCCTGAGCACTGTTGGCGGCCCGTCGAAGGCGCCGCGCCCGTCGCGCCTGGGACCACCCAACCCGATCGCCAGCCAGTTGATCGAGAAGGTCGTCAGCGACGCCCAGTCGGCCGCCGAGATGCCGTACAACACCACCAAGGCGCTCGAATACGGCGACGCCGCCTACGTGCCGCACGAGGGCGACACCGAAACCCCGACCTCGCCGCTGGCCACGGCCAGCACCAGCACCGAGACCGTGGCCTCGCCCAAGGTGGGCGCCGGCCAGCCCGACCTGGGCGACAATCCGCTCGACGGCCCGCTCGACCGGGTACGGGTGGACGACAGCGGCCGCATGCTCACCACCAACTTCGGCGTGCCGGTGGCGGATAACCAGCATAGTCTGAAAGCAGGCCTGCGCGGCCCGACGCTGATGGAAGACTTCATCCTGCGCGAAAAGCTCACCCACTTCGACCATGAACGGATACCCGAACGCGTGGTCCATGCGCGCGGCTCGGCGGCCCACGGCTACTTCGAGAGCTACGACGACCTGTCGGCGATCACCCGCGCCGCGCTGTTCGGCGCGCCGGGCAAGCGCACCCCGGTGTTCGTGCGGTTTTCCACGGCGGTGGGCGAGCGCGGTTCGGCCGATACCGTGCGCGACGTGCGCGGCTTTGCCGTCAAGTTTTATACGGAGCAGGGCAACTGGGACCTGGTGGGCAATAACATTCCGGTGTTCTTCATCCAGGACGCGATGAAGTTCCCGGACGTGGTGCACGCCCTGAAGCCGGAACCGCACCACGCCATGCCGCAGGCCCAGAGCGCGCACGATACCTACTGGGACTTCGCCTCGCTCAGTCCCGAAATCGCCCACATGCTGCTGTGGCAGATGTCGGACCGGGCCATCCCGCGCAGCTACCGCACCATGCAGGGCTTTGGCGTGCATACGTTCCGGCTGGTCAATGCACGTGGCGCGTCGGTGTTCTGCAAGTTCCACTGGACCCCGCTGGCCGGAACTCATTCTTTGGTGTGGGACGAGGCGTTGCGCATCGCCGGCGCCGATCCGGATTTTCACCGGCGCGACCTGTGGGAAGCGATCGACAGCGGCCAGTTCCCCGAGTGGGAGCTGGGCTTGCAGGTGTTTTCCGAAGCGCAGGCGGCGCGCCTGCCGTTCGATGTGCTCGACGCCACCAAGCTGGTGCCGGAAGAGCTGGTGCCGCTGCGCGCTGTGGGCAAGCTGGTGCTCAATCGCAACCCCGACAACTTTTTCGCCGAGACCGAGCAGGTGGCGTTTTGCGCTGCCCACGTGGTGCCGGGCATCGACTTTTCCAACGACCCGCTGCTGCAAGGCCGTCTGCACTCGTACATCGACACCCAGCTCACGCGCCTGGGTGGCCCCAACTTCCACGAGATTGCGATCAACAGCCCGGTGGCGCCCATCCACAACAACCAGCGCGAGGGTTTTCACCGCCAGCAGATCAACCGCGGCCGCGTCAACTACGACCCCAATTCTCTGGCGGGCGGCTGCCCGTTCCAGGCCGGCGCACGCGGCTTTGTCAGCGTGCCGGAAGCATCGCAGGGTAATCAGGTGCGCGGCAAGCCCGCGCTGTTCGCCGACCACTATTCACAGGCGCGCCTGTTCTGGATCAGCCAGGCGCCGGTCGAGCAGGACCACATCGTGCAGGCCTTCCGCTTCGAACTGACGCGGGTGCAGACGCCAGCGGTGCGTAAGCGGGTGCTGGCGTTGCTGGCCAGCGTGGACGAGGTGCTGGTCACGCGCGTGGCCGCCAGCCTGGGGATGGACGTCCCGGCGCCGCTGCCGCCCGCCACCGATCGCCCGCCGCATCCGTATTCGCCGTCGTCGCCGCTGTCGCTGCTCAGTCGTCCCGGCAGCGTGGGAATCGCCACGCGGCGGGTGGCGCTGCTGGTGGCGCCGGGCGTGGACGGTCCGCAAACGCGCAAGCTGTATGCGGCGCTGCTGGACCTGGGCGCGGCGCCACGGCTGGTGGGGGAACAGATCGGCAAGGTGGCCGCCAGCGACGACGCGCCGCTGGACGTGGAACTCAGTTTCGAGGCGGGACCGTCGGTGCTGTTCGATGCGGTGATCGTGCCCGATTATCCGGACGGCGAATGCACGCTATCGCGCGATGCGCGCGCGCTGGAATTTTTGAGGCTGCAGTTTCGCCACCTCAAACCCATGCTGGCGGTGGGCAGCGGCGCGGTGCTGCTGCGCACCGCGCGCATCCCGGACCGGCTGCCCGATGGTGAGGCGGATCCCGGAGTGATCGCGGCTGACAGTTGCGACCTGGCTGACGCGCTGGCGCAGTTCGTGGCTGTGCTGAGCCGCCACCGGGTTTACGTTCGCGATACCGATCCGCCGCGCTTGTAGGGAGCCCAGCCCGCGACCCCGGTAGGCCGTGCGGGTTCAATAATCGCGCCGGTCGGGCTTGATCTCCTGCAAAATCGTCGTGGAAATCTCCTCGATCGACTTGGTGGTGGACGACAGCCAGCGGATCCCCTCGCGCTTCATCATGGATTCCGCTTCGTTGACCTCGTAGCGGCAGTTCTCGATCGACGCGTACTTGCTGCCGGCGCGGCGTTCGTTGCGGATCTCGGTCAGGCGCTCCGGCGTGATGGTCAGGCCGAAAATCTTCGACTTGAATTCGTACAGCGACGACGGCAGGCGACCGCGCTCGAAGTCGTCGGGAATCAGCGGGTAATTGGCCGCCTTGATGCCGTACTGCATGGCCAGGTACAAGCTCGTTGGCGTTTTGCCCGAGCGCGACACGCCGACCAGGATGATGTCGGCCGAAGCGAGGTTCTTGTGCGACTGGCCGTCGTCGTGCGCCAGCGAGAAGTTGATCGCCTCGATGCGATTCTTGTATTCCTCGCTGTCGACGATATTGTGCGAGCGGCCGATGGTGTGGGTCGACTTGACATTCAATTCTTGCTCGAGCGGCGCCACGAAGGTCTGGAACAAGTCCATATACATGCCCTTGCAGCGGCTGATCACGTCCGACAACTCGGTTTGCACCAGCGTGGAAAAAATGATCGGGCGCTGGCCGTCGGTCACGAACGCCTCGTTGATTTTACGGGCGGCGTCGTGGGCCTTGTCGAGCGTGTCGATGAAGGGCAGGCGGATCTGGCGGAAGCGCAGCTCGAACTGGGTAAGCACCGAGTGACCAAAGGTTTCCGCCGTGATGCCGGTGCCGTCGGAAACGAAGAACACCGTGCGTGATGCTGTAGGGAAAGTTGAGCGTTGTTCTTGTGTCATGGTTTTGTATGCCTGTCTTGTTTGGGAATCGTCAATTATCGTTACAGGCTGTAGAATGGTTGCCAATAGCATGATTGTGGTGCACGACGACCAGAATAACAAGAACAAGCAAAACGGAGACGTCTGCACCCGGCTGAAAGATTTCTATCATCAAAAAGGTGTTTTTTATGTCTAACGCAGCATTGAAGGAGCAGGCTGGCGAAGCGGTTTACGTCGCATCGTTTGAAAATTTGCGCATGACCGACGTTGAGTCGGTCGGTGGCAAAAACGCGTCCCTGGGCGAAATGATCAGCCAGCTCGCTGGCGCCGGCGTGCGTGTGCCTGGCGGCTTTGCCACCACGGCGCAGGCATTCCGCGACTTCCTCACCCACAGCGTCGACGGCGGCAAGCCGCTGGCAGACCGCATCGCCGACCGCCTGGCCGACCTGAACATCGACGACGTGCGCGCGCTGGCGCAAGCGGGCTCCGAGATTCGTGGCTGGATCATCGAAACTCCGTTCCAGCCACGCCTGCAGGCCGATATCACGGCCTTCTACGAGCGCCTGGTCGCCGACTCCACCACCGAAATGTCGTTTGCCGTGCGTTCGTCGGCCACTGCCGAAGACTTGCCTGATGCGTCGTTCGCCGGTCAGCAGGAGTCGTTCCTGAACGTGGTCGGCATCGACAACGTGCTCGAAGCGATGAAGCACGTGTTCGCGTCGCTGTACAACGACCGCGCCATTTCGTACCGCGTGCACAAGGGCTTTACCCACGCCGAAGTGGCGTTGTCGGCCGGCGTGCAGCGCATGGTCCGTTCCGACCTGGGCGCCGCCGGCGTGATGTTTACCATCGATACCGAATCGGGCTTCAAGGACGTGGTGTTCGTCACCTCGAGCTATGGCCTGGGCGAGACCGTGGTGCAGGGCGCCGTCAACCCGGACGAATTCTACGTGCACAAGCCGATGCTGGAAAAAGGCAAATCGCCTGTCATCCGCCGCAACATCGGCTCCAAGCTGATCAAGATGGAATTCACCAACGAAGCCAAGGCTGGCCGCTCGGTGAAAACCGTGGACGTGCCGGTGGAACTGCGCAACCGCTACTCGCTCAACGACACCGAGGTGGTGGAGCTGGCCAAGTACGCTGTCATCATCGAAAACCACTACGGCCGTCCGATGGACATCGAGTGGGGCAAGGATGGCCGCGACGGCAAGCTGTACATCCTGCAGGCGCGTCCTGAAACCGTCAAATCGCAGCAGAAAGCGACCGACGTGCAGCAGCGCTTCAAGCTGAAATCGACCGGCACCGTGCTGACGTCCGGCCGCGCCATCGGCCAGAAGATCGGCGCCGGCCCGGTGCGCGTGATTACCGACCCGTCGGAAATGGAACGCGTGCAGCCTGGCGACGTGCTGGTGGCCGACATGACCGACCCGAACTGGGAACCGGTCATGAAGCGCGCCTCGGCGATTGTCACCAACCGTGGCGGCCGTACCTGCCACGCGGCGATCATCGCGCGCGAGCTGGGCGTGCCGGCAGTCGTCGGTTGCGGCGACGCCACCGAAGTGCTCAAGGACGGCACGTTTGTGACCGTCTCGTGCGCCGAGGGCGACGAAGGCAAGATCTACGACGGCCTGCTGGAAACCGAAATCTCGGAAGTGCAGCGCGGCGAACTGCCGAAACTGCCAACCAAGATCATGCTCAACGTCGGTAACCCGCAGTTGGCGTTCGATTTCCAGTCGGTGCCGAATGCCGGCGTGGGCCTGGCCCGCCTCGAGTTCATCATCAATAACAATATTGGTGTGCACCCGAAAGCGATCCTGGAATACCCGAACATCGACGCCGACCTGAAAAAAGCGGTGGAGTCGGTCGCGCGCGGCCACGCTTCGCCGAAAGCCTTCTACGTGGACAAGCTGGCCGAAGGTATCGCCACCATCGCTGCTGCCTTCTGGCCGAAAAAAGTCATTGTGCGCATGTCGGACTTCAAGTCCAACGAGTACAAGAAGCTGATCGGCGGTTCGCGCTACGAGCCGGACGAAGAAAACCCGATGCTGGGCTTCCGTGGCGCTGCGCGCTACCTGGCCGAAGATTTTGCCGGCGCCTTCGAGATGGAATGCCTGGCCATGAAGCGCGTGCGTAACGACATGGGCCTGACCAACGTCGAGATCATGGTGCCGTTCGTGCGCACCCTGGGCCAGGCCGAGAAGGTCGTGAACCTGCTGGCCAAGAACGGCCTGGTACGCGGCGAAAACGACCTGCGCCTGATCATGATGTGCGAAGTGCCATCGAACGCGATCCTGGCCGACCAGTTCCTCGAGTTCTTCGACGGCTTCTCGATCGGTTCCAACGACCTGACCCAGCTGACCCTGGGCCTGGACCGCGATTCGGGCATGGCGCTCTTGGCAGCCGATTTCGACGAGCGCGATCCGGCCGTCAAGGCCTTGCTGTCGCTGGCCATCAAGGCGTGCCGCGAAAAGGGCAAGTACATCGGCATCTGCGGCCAGGGTCCTTCCGACCACCCGGACTTCGCCGTGTGGCTGATGGAGCAGGGCATCGAATCGATGTCGTTGAACCCGGACTCGGTGATCGACACCTGGCAAAAGCTGGCGAGCCTGCAGCCTAAATAATGTAGCAACTAAGAGTTGACGCAAGACAAAAATGGTTTAGACTGGAGTTAATGAATTTAGTAGCTTTTTACTCCACACAAACCGCTCTTGCATCCGAGACCCTCGTGGCCCATATTGGGCTCCGGGGGTCTTTGTATTTAAAAACAGCTAACCACACGAGGAGACATCATGGCTGACTGGAGTTTCTGGCTGATCGCCGCCGGCGTCGCGGTAACCGTCGAACTGTTCATCGGGACCTTTTACCTCTTGATGATCGCCGTGGGCCTGGCGTTTGGCGCGCTGGCTGCTGCCATCGGGCTGGCGCTGCCGATCCAGACCATGCTGGCCGCCATCGTTGGCGTGGCCGCCACCATCGGCCTGCGCCGCAGCCGTTTCGGCAAGATGGGGTCGCGCACCGACGCCGAGCGCGATCCCAATGTCAACCTCGACATCGGCCAGGCCATCATCGTGCCGGCCTGGCAGGATGGCGTGGCCCGCGTGATGTATCGCGGCGCGCTGTGGGACGTGGAGCTCGACCGCGCTGCGGCTGCGGCAACGGCTACCCATGCGCCCGCACCTGGCAAGTACATCATCCGCGAAGTGCGCGGCAGCCGCTTGATCGTGACAGCGTAAATTAATTTCAAACGAAGGAGACGTAATGGATATCAGTTTCGGCAATGTGACCCTGGTGCTGTTTATATTGGCGCTGGTGTTTGTATTCAAGACCATCAACGTAGTGCCGCAGCAGCACGCGTGGGTGGTGGAGCGGCTTGGCAAATACCATGCGACGCTGGGACCGGGCCTCAATATCGTGATCCCGTTCGTCGACCGCATCGCCTACAAGCACGTATTGAAAGAGATCCCGCTCGACGTGCCGCCGCAGGTCTGCATCACGCGCGACAACACGCAGCTGCAAGTGGACGGCATCCTGTACTTCCAGGTGACCGACGCCATGCGCGCCTCGTACGGCTCGTCCAACTACATCGCCGCCATCACGCAGCTGGCGCAAACCACCCTGCGCTCGGTGATCGGCCGCATGGAACTCGACAAAACGTTTGAAGAGCGCGACCATATCAACACCACCATCGTCAACGCCATCGACGAATCGGCGTCCAACTGGGGCGTGAAGGTGTTGCGCTACGAGATCAAGGACTTGACGCCGCCAAAAGAGATCCTGCACGCGATGCAAGCGCAGATTACCGCCGAGCGCGAAAAGCGCGCGCTGATCGCTGCCTCGGAAGGCCGCAAGCAGGAGCAGATCAACATCGCCAACGGCGAACGCGAAGCGCAGATCGCCCGTTCCGAAGGCGACAAGCAGGCCGCCATCAACCGCGCCCAGGGCGAGGCGGCAGCCGTGGTGGCGCTGGCCGAAGCGAGCGCCAATGCGCTGCGCCAGGTGGGCGCCGCGATCCGCGAACCGGGCGGCGAAGACGCCGTCAACCTGAAGGTGGCCGAGCAGTACGTGGAAGCGTTCGGCAAGCTGGCCAAGACCAACAACTCGATCATCGTCCCGGCCAACCTGGGCGACATCAGCGGCTTGATCGCCACTGCGATGCAGGTCGTGAAGTCGCAAACGATGGCGCAAAAAGAGCTGCCGCTGGTCAAACCAGCGCGGCCATAAGGAGCAACGCATGGGTACCTGGGCGGTAGACGCTTTCGGCAACGACTTCGCCCAGGACTGGGCCGAGGATTTGCACGAGACAACCAATATGGACGCCATCGAGAACACGCTCGAGACGGCGCTGGCTGACGCTGGCGCCGAACTGGAAGCGCCGCTGGCGGCCGAAGCGCTGGCCGCGATCGAAGTGCTGGCGCGGCTGCAAGGCAAGGGCGGCGAGCGCACCGAGGACAGCGCGTCGGTGGACGAGTGGGTGGATGCGCGCAAGGCGGCGGCAGAGGCCAAGGCCAAGGCCAAGGGCCCAGTCAAAGCGCGCGCCGACCTGTTGGTCAAGGCGCAGCAGGCGCTGGCGCGCATCGTCTCCGAGCAATCGGAGCTGCGCCAGTTGTGGGAAGAGAGCGAGCATTATGCCGAATGGCGCGCCACCGTCGACGACCTGGCCGCGCGGCTGGCGTAAGGAACCAGGGAACATGGCGCTGCTTTGTCCCGCCGACGATACGCCGCTACAGGCGAGTGCCTCGAGTGGCTACGGCGTGCATCGGTGTCCGCAATGCCTGGGCGTGTCAGTCGCCGGCAGCGTTCTGCCGGCGGTGCGCGCTCACGCGGCGCTGACGCTGCACCAGCAGCCCGACCAGCCGGCGCGCGTGCGCCCCTGTCCCCACGACGGCAAGATGATGAAGCCTCTGCCGTACAAGGGCATCGAGATGGACGTCTGCCCCGAATGCCGGGGCCTGTGGCTGGAAGCAGGGCAGTTGCCGCGCTTGCTCGAAAAAGTGCAGATCGCCGCGCCAGTGAACCTGGGCCGCTTGGCGGATGGGACGGAAATACGGCAGGAAAAGTCGTCGCTTGACTGGCAAGACAAGGCCGAAGGGCTCTGGTTGGTGGGTGAGGTCGTCAGCGTTTTGTACAAGTTATGGAAGTGAACCTCATCATTACCATTAAAGACATCCGTTACAACAGGTAACAGCTTCCACCACAAGCTCCTGCTAATCTGCATTCATACTTTTAACGAAGAAGGATGTGGATTATGGATGCTCATCCCAGGATGTTCAAGCAAGCGGTGTCGTCGTCATTGATACTGAGCCTGCTGGTGCTGGCTGGCTGCAACAAGCCCGGCCAGCCCCCGGCACCGCAAACCGCCGCTCCCGCCGCTACTGCCGCCACGTCCCCTCAGCCGGCGCCTTACACGCCGCCGACCGCCGAGCAGTTGTCGCAGATGGTGGCGCCGATCGCGCTGTTTCCCGACAAGCTGGTGGGCCAGGTGCTGGCCGGCGCCACGTATCCCCAGCAAATCGCCGCCGCCAACCAGTGGCTGGGCCAGAATCCATCGTTAAAAGGCGACGCGCTGCAAAGTGCCGAAGCCGGCCAGCCCTGGGACGTCAGTGTCAAATCGCTGACCACGTTCCCCACCGTGCTGAACCAGATGGCCAGCAACATCGACTGGACCACGGCGCTCGGTGACGCCTACGTCAACGACCCCGCCGACGTGATGAACGCGATCCAGCTGTTGCGCTCGCGCGCCCAGCAGTCGGGCAACCTGAAAAACTCCTCGCACCTGCGGGTCTCGACCGTGGTCCATTCTTCCGCGCCTGCTTCTCCCGAACCTGCCTACGTGGCGCGGTCTTCCTCCGATCCCCTGGTGTATGACGGCCCGGCCGTGATACCGCCGCCGACCCAGACGATCGTCATCGAACCGGCCCAGCCCGACGTGGTCTATGTGCCGCAATACAATCCGACCGTGGTGTACGGCGCGCCGATGCAGGTGTATCCGGGCTGGGTCGAGCAACGGCCGGTGTATGCCACGCAAACGCTGGTGGAGACCGGCGCGCTGTCGTTCGGCATCGGTGTGCTGGTGGGGGCCGCGGTGAGCCATCACCACGACTGGGGCTGGAATTCCTGGGGCGTCAACTGGGGCGGCCCGGCGCCGCAATACGGCGGCCCTGGATATTCCGGCTACGGCGGCGGCTGGCATCGTCCGGCGGTGGTGTACAACAACACGACCTATGTGTCGAAGTCGGTTACCGTGGTCAATCGCGTCAACAATATCAACGTCACCAATAACAGCTACCGGACTGTCAACAACGTCAACAACGTGGTGAACCGGACGCAAAACTTTGCGGCTCCCAACGTCGCGCTCCGTCCGTCACCAAACTTCGCGCAGAACTTCGCTGCCAGTCCCGCCCACAACACCGCGCAGCAGCATCCAGTCGCGGCAATGACCATGCCGCATTTCACTCAGCGCGACGTGGTGCCCGGCGTGCTTCCGTTGCCGGCGACGGCATTGCAGCCGATGCATAACGCTGGCGCGCCGCAGATGCATCAATTCGCGCAAGCGCCGCACAATATGCCCGCGCCGACGTCGATGCAGCACCAGATACACCAGATGGAGCAGACGCAGCAGACGCACCAGATGCAGCAGACGCAGCAGAGGCAGCAGACTGCGCACGATCCGCTCCAGCAGCACCAGCCGTTCCAGCAGCACCAGCCGATCCAGCCGTTCCAGCAGCACCAGCCGATCCAGCCGTTCCAGCAACACCAGCCGCAGCAGGCCGAGCGTATAGTGCAAGCGTCAAGGATGGCGCCAATCGATGTCGGTCATGCAATGCATAACGAGCGCGGTGTCGACCGGGCAGCTGCCGAGGCGGAGATGGAACACCAGCATGCGGATGCCGCAGCCCAGCGCATGGCGCAGGAAAGAAACAGCGCGCCGGCGCACATGGCGCCGGTGCAGCACGTGAACCCGGTGATGCAGCCCGCACCATCGCCGCAACGCGAAGCCAATGCTGGCCATGGCCAATTTCAACCGCACCAGCAGATGATGGCCATGCACGCCGAACATGCCCACCCGGTCGAGCAACACGCGGCGCCCCATGTGGAAAGACACGAGCAGGCTGCCCATCATCGCGATGAGCATGGCAAGCACGATCCCCAGGAAAGGCATGGCTAACGAGCGGAAGCCGTCCGCTCGCCTGCCATGCCGGCCGACAGCGCCTGGAACCACCCGGCATATGGGGTATTCTTGACCATATGCCGATTCAAATCCGGCGCGCCATCGGTCCACCACACCGGCCCCCGTTCACCCAGCGCGCGCTTGGCCTGGTCTACCGCCGCCCGGGCGGCGCGCTCGCGTTGTTCGTCGCCATCCTTGAGTGCGGCGCCTACCTCGCGTCGCGCCGCCATCAGTTCCTTGACCAGCGCCTCGCGCCGGCCTGGCGCCAGGTCGGGATTACTCAGGCGCCAAAGTCTGCCTCTCACCACGAAATAACGCCCGTCGGGCGTGTGCGGATGCGGATCAGCGCCGGCCATGGCTGGACCTAGAACGCGTAACTCAGCCCCAGGCTCCACTGGCGTGGCGGATGCACCGGGTACATGGTGTAGCGGCGGCCGTCGTCCTGCACGTGTTCGCGCGCCAGTTGCAGGGTGTAGCGGCCGAACGGAATGCCGATGCCGATGCGGGCGTCGTAACGCCAGGCGTCGGGGATGCCTGGGAAGAAGCCGCCGCTGAGGTTGTGCATCAGGCCGATGTGGCCCACCAGGTTGAAGCGCGGGTGGATTGGGTAGAAGGCGTTGATTTCGCCGTACAGCACGCGCGCATCGTAGCCGAGATACCTGGGTGAATAATAAAGCCGGGCGCTGCCGCGCTCGAAACTGAGGCCGCCGTAGCATTCGCTGAAGTCGTTGTCGTGCGCCTGGGTGTAGGTGATGCGACTGCAACCGAGTTCCCAGCTGCCGCCGGAGCGCAGGCGCTGCGCATAGCCGGCATAGCCTTGCAGCTTGTAGCCTTCCAGGTCGCCGATGGTCATCGCGCTGGCGAAGGCGCCGCCATACCAGCCATGGTCGCTGTCGATGTTGACGGTAGCCTGCGGCACCGCGCTGCCCTGGCCGGGGTTCTGGCCCCGGTAGCGGTATTCCGACTGCACGGCCACGCTGCCGGTGATGTCGAGCTGGGCCAGCGCGGGCGCGGGCGCCAGCATCACGCTGAAAAATAAAAACGCTGCCCGGCGCCAGGTCACGGCACCGGTGCTGGCCGAGTGGCGGTCGCGGTTGCGGGCACGGGGCAGGTGCAACTGCATTGACGGATCAGGCGGGAAATAGTGGCGCATGCATCGATATTAGCAGTCTTGACCATGTCCGCAGGTTGCAACATGGTGCGCAATTGTGTGGGCGAGGCGTCGGGCCGCAGTTCTTCGAGCAGGGCCAGCATGCCGGAGACGTGCGCCGCCGCATACGAGCTGCCATTGACGAAGGCCCAGCGTGCGCCGGGCGAGGTGGTCGGGATGTCGTTGCCGGGGGCAAGCAGGCCGGTCGTCGCGCTATTTTTAGTCGAAGGCGCCATGCCCGGACGCGGTTGCGAGGCCACCGCCATCACGCCCCGATGGCTGGCGGGGAAGGCCGGGCCGCTGTCCTGCGGATCGACTGCGCCCACTACGCTGATGCCGCGTTCGAGCGCCACGTCGAGCAGGCGGTCGAGCAGCTTGTCCGGTGGACCCGACAGGCTCAGGTTGATGATCTTGGCGTTGTTGAGGATGGCGTAATTGAGCGCCTTCGACAGCGTGAAGCTGTTGCAGCGGGTGCGGGCGTTGTTGGTCTGCCAGCAGGCGCGCAGTCCCATCAGGCGGGCGCGCGGGGCCACGCCAACGATGCCGCCGTGGCCGCTGCGCGCGGCGATAATGCCGGCGACGGCGGTGCCGTGCAGCTCGGGCGGCGGCGGGCCGGCATCGACGAAGTTGGTGTTGACCGCGAGCTGGCCTGCCAGGTCGGGGTGTTCGCCATCGATGCCGCTATCGATCACCGCCACCCGCACTTCGCGCCCGGTGGCGTAGCGGTGCAGGTCGGCCACGTGCCAGTAGCGGGCGGCCGGCTGGACCTGGTACAGCGCATCGGCAGCGTCGGCGGCGGCCGAATCGGGCACCTGCGCCATGCCGTCGAAACGGGCCACGCTTTGCGCCCATTCCACCTGTGGATCATGGCTCAGTTGTTCGATCAGCAGCTGCGGATCGGCGTGGTCGTCGTACTGCATCACGTAGCAGTCGATGCCGAGCAGCGACATGGCCCAGCCTTCGACAACGGTCATGCCATGTTGGCGCGCCAGCGCTTCGGCGCGGCGGCGGCGCGCACCGTTGCCGTTGTCGTCCATGTACCGGCCGCCGTAGGTGGCGTCGGGACGGTAGTGGGTGGCGGGCAGGCGCAGCATGACCAGCAACTGGCGCTGGTTCGGATCGCCTGCACCATCGGCGTCCGCATGGTCGGCGCCGCCCACCGGCAGCACGCCGATGTCGTCGCCGGCCGGGGCGCCGATGGCGCTGTCCTGGACATTTTCGCGCCACGCATGGGCTGGCGCCGCCACGGTCATTGCGACCATTAACAGTGCGGCTGATGCCAGCGCTGCCAGCGAACGCGGCCAACGGCCTTGCGAGGTCTGCACCAGCGGGTGCGCTGTGGGCATTGCCAGGCCGCGCTGCCAGCGAGCGCTCATGGCGCGCCGCTGTCGTCGAGCGCTTCGGCCAGGCGCACCGCCGGGTCGTGGCGCAGCGCCTCGAGCGCGCGCTGGCGTTCGGCGTCGGGCACGCGCAGCAGGTAGGCATCGGTGACGGTGGGGCCGTCCACCACGCGCGCGCCATGGCGTTGCAGGATGCGGCGGAACTCGCGCTCCGTGGTCGCCGGTTCGAACATCACCACCAGGTTGCCGCCGGATGGCGCAGCGCCATTGCCGAGCGCATGATAGGAGGGCAGGTTGGCAGTGTCGGCCGCGTCGGGACGGGCCAGCATGGCGGCCATGCCGACGATCAGCACGCACTGGGCGGCAGCGGCCCAGCGCAGCCACGACGGCTCGTTGGCGGCCGCGCGGCGCCACCAGGGCAGCGTTGCGCGCAGCGGCGCCACGGCGGGGCTTGCGGCTGGCGGCGTTGGCCGATTGCTGTCGTCGGAATCGCTGGCATCGCCGGACTTGTCCTGTGCACCCAGTTGCGGCATCAGGCGCGCCAGCGCGGCGTCCATGTCCAGGCCCGGCGGCATGACGTCGTCGTCGTTGGCGGCGGCCAGCAGGGCGCGTTCGCGCGCCAGGTCGCGTCGGCAGGCGATGCAGTGTTGCAGGTGGCGCGCCACGCGCTGGCTTTCGTCGGTCGACAGGTTGTCCGCCGCGTACCATGGCAACAGCTCTTGCGCCGCCCGGTGTTCCGGGCCCGATCCATCGATATTGAAGACGCCCGCGTTCATCGGTTGTTCTCTCTTTCGTTCCACAACATATCCTTCAATTTCTGCCGCGCGTTGAACATGCGCGTCTTGACGGTATTGACCGGACACGCAACGATATCGGCGATGTCGCTGTAGGCCAGTTCGTGATAATACGTCAGCACCATCACCGCGCGTTGCGCTGCCGGCAACGCGTCGAGCGCGTCTGCCACGGTTTGCTGCAACTGCTGGCGGTGCATATGCTGCTCCGGTTGAAGCCCGCTTTCATCTTCGTACAGCGTGGCGTCCGATTCCAGCGGTTCGTCGCTGGCGCGCAGGCCTTTCAAGGTCTTGCGGTAGGCAATCGCAAACACCCAGGTGGACGGCTTGCAGGTGCCATCGTACGTGGCGGCCTTTTGCCATACCACCAGCATGGTGTCGTTGATTACTTCCTCGATCAGCGGCGTGCTGCGCGTCATGCGTCCGACAAACCGCGTCAGGCGAGAAAAATATATTTTATATAACTTTTCAAACGCACCTCTGTCCCCGCTGGACACCCTGGCCAGCAGGCACTTTTCGTCGTTGTCACTGTGAGAGCCCGTCGACAGGCCCAGTTGATGCTGCATCAGCGATCCTCCTTGTAACCGTTAATACCTTGCCGTTCACAAACGGTTCTACAAATCGGAAAATTCTTTTTGAACCGCGAATGGTAGCACTGTCCTTGTTCCCCGCCGGCATAACTATTAAGATGACAACATGAAAAATTTCCTGCTGCCGGCCGCCATGGCCACTTCCATCCTGTTCGCCGCGCCGGCACATGCCCAGCCGCTCGCCGGCCAGGGCGCTTTTGCTGGCCCCCAGGTGCGCGTTGACGTAGGCGGACGCAAGCTCAATATGTACTGCATGGGCAAGGGCTCGCCCACGGTGCTGTTCGAGGCTGATGCCGGTCGTGCCGGCTGGGACTGGTCGGCGGTGATGCCTCAGGTGGCCGCCCGCACCCGCGCCTGCGTCTATGACCGCGCCGGCATGGGCGCGAGCGACCCCATCATCCGTGCCGCCTCGGTCGGCAACGCCAGCCGCGACCTCGGCTTCTTGATCAAGAACGCCAGGATCGAGGCGCCGCTGGTGCTGGTGGGCGCCGGCTACGGTGCGCTGGTGGCGCAGCAGTACACCTGGCGTTCGCGCGGCGCCGTCACCGGCCTGGTGCTGATCGATGCGCTGCACGAAGACGCACTCCCGGCCGGCAACGCCGACCGCTTGCAGGCGGCGCTCGATTGCCTGGCAGCGGCCGAGTCGGGCAAAACCGGTGGCGGCTGCGCCTACTCGGCGGTGGCCTATAACGCCGAGCTTGGCCAGTCGCTGGCGGCGGCGCAGGCAGCCCAGGCGGTCAAGCCGGCCTACTGGCGCGCCCGCGCCTCCGAGCTCGACAGCCTGGAAGTGAGCGCCGGCCAGGTGCGCACCGCCCGCAAACCGTTCGGCGCCGTGCCGGTGGTGGCGGTGGAGCAGGGCGATGCCGCCGCCATCGTGGCGGCGGTACTGCAGGTGCTCGACCAGCAGTTGCCTGTTAAGTAATCTATAGCGCGCATCCTCTCGGCCGCCGTTTCAGCGGCCCGCCGTAAGTCCATTATCGGAAATAGATTATGTACAGAAAAGCAACGAACTGGCTTGTCCGCGCCCAAGCAAGCCGATCCGGGTGCTAACGCGCCGTTACCATCAGCGTCTAGCGGTCAGCCAGCGCCAGTCAAAGTGCCTGCGCTGTTGTCGATTGCCGTGCTGCTGGGGTCTCTCGCGATTGCGGCCTGGGTTGGAAGGGATCTGTATGCGATTGTTATCGAAGGCGAGATATGCAGACCTCGCTGTCAATCGTGGTCAACCAACCCGGTATCGCTAGTTGGTCAGTGCGTGGGTTGTATTGTGCTCATGACGATGTTTTTGGGTTTGGCGTACGGCGCGCTGAAATTTCTGATCGCGCCGGCAGGCGAAGATCGGGTATGACGGGTTTGCTGGGGGCCTAGCTCAGTGTACCCGTGTCCCCGACTATCAGAAACCTCCTGCTTGTTCTGCTTTTTTTGCTTGTTTTGGATGTCCGCGTTGCGATTGCCTCGGCCGCCGCTGCCCAGTGCCAGGCAGACTTGTCGAGTATTGCCCAATTCATAAAAGTGAACGATGCTGGCACTGACACGCACCTGGCCAGTCGTGGCGCGGGAATCGGCCCAGCATTGGCTCAGGCCCACGCTGCGGCTGGGCTGACGCCTGACGTGGCCGCTTGCGACCTGATTGCAGCGCTCTGTAAAGGCCTGGCAATGCATCGTCGGAACGGCGGCCCGACGCCAGCAGCCGGCCACCGCTGGGCCCCCATGGTGCTACCATAACGGCCATGAACCTCCATCCCCATCTCCCAGCTCAGATCGACCAGCTCCAGACCTTCCTGCACCAGCACCGCCGCGTGCTGGTACTGACCGGCGCCGGCCTGTCCACCGCCTCCGGCATTCCCGACTACCGCGACAAGGACGGCGTGCGTCGTGGCCGTGCGCCGATCCAGGGGCCGGACTTCCGGCGCGATGTGGCCGTGCAGCGGCGCTACTGGGCGCGCAGCATGGCCGGCTGGCCGGTGATGTCGAAGGCGGCACCCAATATCGGCCACCATGCGCTGGCCGAGCTGGAAGCGGCGGGGCGCATCGACGCCATCATCACCCAGAACGTGGACGGCCTGCACTACAAGGCGGGCAGCCAGAACGTGATCGAACTGCATGGCAATATCCACGGCGTGGTGTGCCTCGCGTGCCGCACCGTGCACCCGCGCGCCGAGATCCAGGCCTGGCTGGCGCGCGAGAATCCGCACATGGTCCATACCGGGCCGGTCGATGGCGTGGTGCCGGAGGCGCGGCCGGACGGGGACGCCGAGCTCGAACTCAATGGCCAAGATTTCCGGATGCCGGTCTGTTCGCACTGTGGCGGCGTGCTGCAGCCGGACGTGATTTTCTTCGGCGATAACATCCCCGTCGAGCGCACGGCGCGGGCATTGGCGCTGGCCGAGCAGGCCGATGCCTTGCTGGTGGTGGGGTCGTCGCTGATGGTGTTTTCAGGCTACCGCTTCTGCAAGCTGGCGGCAGCGGCCGGCAAGCCGATCGCGGCGATCAATCTGGGCAAAACCCGGGCCGATGACCTGATTGGGTTGAAGGTGGAGGCGTCGGCGATCGAGGTTTTGCCGCTGTTGTTGTGACAAACTGATCCCCGCCTGCGCAGCGGTCCGCCGGTGCGGGATGACGCAGGGATGACGCCAGGATAAACGGCGGCGAATCCTGGCCACGCACTGGATCCCCGCCCGCGTGGGGATGACGGCGCCCAGTATGGCGACCGTAATGCCGTCATTCCCGCGCAGGCGGGAAACCAATTTGAATCTAATTGCGCTGAAGCATGGAGCGCACCACCGCTTCCTTGGCCAGCACATAATCCTGCCCGGCCAGCACGAAATTGGTATTCGGCTGGATCACCTTGACGTTGATGAAGACCATGTCGCTGGTCTCGGCATACGACCCCACCACGATGGCCTGGGCGTTGTGGGCGGTGGCCACTTCGCCGATTTCGCGGGTGAGCATCAGTTCGCCCTGGTTGCGCTTGAAATACACGTTGCTGCGCAATTTCATTTCCACCATCGACAGCCCGCCCTGCGCCAGGCGCGTGGACAGCTGTTCCGAGACCAGCCGGCCGAGCGTGGTGGTCTGTTCCAGTTCGTCGATGTTGACCAGCGTGGCCATGATCAGCGGCTTGTCGCCGGCCAGTTTGCCGGTCAGCTGGCGCATCAGCGAATCGGCCGCCTTGTAGTTGGCCTCGATGAACTGGTTGGACGAGACGGTGGTGTAGTCGCGCTGCTCCTTGTCCTTGTTGGTGGCGCAGCCGGCCAGCAGCAGCGGCACGGTGAGCAGGAGGGCGCTAGCCAGTTTGGTGATCGGCATTTACAGGTCTCCGCGCACTTTGAATACGCGCGTCAGTTTGGTGTTTTCAGGTTCCGGCTCGGTGAGGCCGTACAGCGCATAGTCGGCGTCGGCGACGTAATAGGCCGACGTGCTGCGCGCCAGGTAGCGATATTGGTCCGACACCGAAATGGTGACGATGATTTCGGTGCGCGGCGTGGCGCCGGGGGCGAATTCCGAATCGAGCGGATCGAACGGTTCGTTTTCCAGGCGCGGCGCGCTCAGCTCCTTTGCCATCCACACGCCGTCGGCGAGCGGAAAGCGCTGGCCGAAGTTCTGCCGGTACTGTGGGCGATTGGCGGCAAAGGTCAGCGTTTGCACGTCGAGATCGATCTTGAGCGCGCCCGCCGGCGCGCGTGACACCGTAAAGCCGTCGTTCACCAGCGCCGTAGTGAGCTGGGTGGCCAGCGCGCGCTGGAACGGATTCGGTTCGGCAGGGGTGTTGATGAAGATTGGCCGGGTGGGCGTCTTTTTCAACGCCACCGCCAGTTGCCGCTCCACTGCATCGGCCACGATGCCCCAATGGTAGGTGGCCTGCAGCTTGGCCTGCTTGCTGGCCGGGAAATTGGCCGCCAGCGGCGCGGGCGTGTAGCGGGTTGCGCATCCGGACAGGATCACACCGGCTGCGACAGCCATTAGAAGTTTCAGCGCCATTGCTTGCCTCATCGTCAAAAAGTAGACTGTGTCATGTCTCCACGCCGCACCAGCGCAGGCCATGAATGACAAATCATCGTGACCAAGTGTAACATGGATGTTTCCGCTTAGAAATTACAAGGCAACAAAAAACCCGGCGCGGGGCCGGGTTTTGTCCTGAGGGCGCAACAGATCAGCGGTTGTGCGTCTTCATGGCGGCAGCCACTTCGCGCTTGCCGTCGCGGTCTTTTTCGGTGGCGCGCTTGTCGTGCTGCTTCTTGCCCTTGGCCAGGCCGATTTCACATTTGACGCGGCCTTCCTTGTAATGCAGGTTGAGCGGCACCAGCGTGTAGCCGGAACGCTCCACCTTGCCGATCAGCTTGTCGATCTGGGCGCGGTGCAGCAGCAGCTTGCGGGTGCGCACGGCTTCGGGGCTGATGTGGGTGGAGGCGGTGGGCAGGGCGCTGATGTGGGCGCCGAACAGGAACAGCTCGTCGCCACGGATGGTGACGTACGCTTCCTTGATCTGCACGCGGGCGTCGCGGATGGCTTTGACTTCCCAGCCTTCGAGCACGATGCCGGCCTCGAAACGGTCCTCGATGAAGTAGTCAAAAAATGCTTTTTTGTTATCAGCTATGGTCATGAATTCGGTAAATCGACGATAAACCCGTACCGGGTCGGTTAAATTTCGGTTTCGCGTATAAAATTAGGGCTTACAGCATCTTATTTCCACATCATAGCAAATGGTTAGACAATGGCAGTAGTGCACAAATCAGTTTTCCTCGGTTATAGCGCCCAGCAGATGTTCGAACTGGTCGCCCGCATCGAAGACTATCCCAAATTCCTGCCGTGGTGCGGTGGTGTTGACATCCGTGAGCGCACCGACAATCGCACCGTGGCGAGCATTGGCATCAACTACCACGGCGTCAAGCAGAGCTTCACCACGTCCAACGACAACGTGCCGTTCGAGACCATCCGCATGAAGCTCGTCGATGGTCCGTTCAAATGCCTCGATGGCGTGTGGACCTTCAAGGCCCTGCGCGAAGACGCCTGCAAGATCGAACTCGACCTGCGCTACGAATTTTCCAGCACCATCCTCGACAAGCTGGTGGGCCCGGTGTTCGGCATGATCGCCAACAGCATGGTCGATTCCTTCTGCAAGCGCGCGGAGACGGTCTATGGCAACGCACCCATCGGTGGTTGATCCGGCCGAGACTTTCGCGGTCCAGGTCTGCTACGCCAGCGACGCCGTGCAGTTCCTGCGCGTCTTGCAGGTGCCGGCGGGCACCACCATCGACCAGGCGCTGGCGCTGTCCGGCATCGCCGTCGAAGTGCCTGCAGTCGACCTGGCCGCCATGCAGACCGGCATCTACGGCAAAAAGAAGCCACGCGACACGCTGTTGCGACCCCACGACCGGGTGGAACTCTACCGCCCGCTGATCGCCGATCCCAAGAACGCGCGGCGCCGTCGCAAGAATCCTCCCCCACCTTCCGCTACCTGATGCTCGACACACAATCTGCTCCTTCCATCCTGCGCCGCGCCGGCGTGGTCCTGCTTGCGCTGTGCGCGTTCGAACTGGCCTGGATGGCCTGGCGCATCACCACCGGCGCCGACTATTCGTACAGCATGATCATCCCGGCCCTGGTCGGCGGCATCTACCTGCTGCGTGGCAGCCTGCGCGCCGCTTTCTTCTTGGTCTGGATCGCCAGCGTGTTGCTGCCGATGGCGCTGGCCATGATCGTGCTCACGCTGTTGCAGCCGTTCGACCTGACCCTCACGCAATGGCAGCTCGATCCCGGCGCGCAACTGGCGGTGCTGCTGCCGTTGCTGCTGTTCTGCGCCGTACTGCACTGGCTGCGCACCGAGCTGCTGCGCCAGCCAATACGCACCGCCATCCTGTCCGGTGGCCGGCGCGAGCCGTCTGCCCACCTGGCGCTGGGCGTGGGTATCGTCCTGGCGCTGCTGGCGCTGGGCGGTCACCAGCTGGGCCGCGATGCCGACCTGGTACGCAAGGCTGAATTTTTGGCGAAAGCCAAGCACGGCGAGGAGTATCACTACTACGCCAGCAAGATCACCGCGCGAGACGACATGGAAGGCACGTTCGTGGAAGCGAAAGTGCAGGCATGGCGCGCCGACCGGATCGACACCGTGGACGTGTTCTGGAAAGAGAAGTAATAATGACCGAGCCGGATTTCTCGAAATACAGCGCACAGCAGCTGCGCCAGGTGCTCGGACGTATCGACCGCGTGCGTTTTCCGGAACGCGTCGCCACAGTGGAGGCCTTGCTGGCGCAGCGCGAGCGCGACGGCGATCTCAATAACAATAACAATAACAGTAACAACGGCGCCGACAGTGCCGCGAAGGCACCGATGGCCGATCCTGCCAGCTACGTGCCGGTGCTACGACGCGTGGGCATGGTGCTGATTGCCGCCGGTCTGCTCCAGCTGGGCTACGGAATCTGGCAAATGCCCGCACAGGCGAATACCTTTTCGTTCAACTTCGGCGGGGCCATCATCGCGGGACTGCTGCTGTTGACCGGCAGCCTGCGGGTGGCGGCAGTGCTGCGCTGGCTGGGCTGGCTGACCTTGCCCGGCATGGTCGCCATGGGACTGGTGGCGTACGCGATACCGCTCGACCTGCTGGAAGTGGAGTTGCGGCTGGCGCCATGGCAGTTTGCCAGCGGGGTGCTGATGACATTATTCCCCATCGTCCTGGCTGCGTGGGTGCTGCGTGAGCTGGGCAGTGCGAAGATTGCAGCAGCGCGGGCGTTCGAAGGGCGACGTACCCACGACATGCGCATTGCGCTGGCGATCGGCGTGATTGGCACGCTGGTGCTGCAGGTATGGATGTTCAAAATACTCAACGGGCCCGATGCCGAGTATGCCGAGCAATTGGCCGCCGCCCAGGTGCAGGGCGCCAACAAGTACCGCGTGGTGCAGCTGAACTTCCTGAGCGGAACTTCGGGCACCCGGTACCAGGCAACGGTCCAGGTCTGGAACCATGAAGGCGTGGGCTATACGACCGTGAACTGGCAAGTGCCGAAGTAACGGCGCCAGCCGTCGCACCAGTTGCACTGGGCCGCAGCAAATGGTGCTGCGGCCCGGTCGTTACGCTTTCTTCATTGCAACTTCTTACTTGCCGTGGATGTCCATGGTTTGCGCATCGAGGCTCACCTTGACCGTGGCGGCAGGCTTGGCGCCTGCCGATTCGGCCAGCGTGACCACGTACTCGCCCGGTGCGATCTTCCAGGTCTTGCTGGCGCTGTCATACATGGCCAGCAGGCGAGGATCGACTTTGACCGTGGCCTTGCCGGTCGCGCCGGCTTTCACTTCCAGCTTGTCCCAGCCACCCAGGCGCTTCGGCGCTTCCCAGCCGCCCTTGGCCGGCGAGATGTACACCTGGCCCACCGTTTTGCCTTCACGCTTGCCGGTGTTTTTCACACTGAAGGTGACTTCGATCCCCTTGCCGGTCTTGTTGGCAGCCAGGTCCGACATGGCGAACGTGGTGTACGACAGGCCGTAACCGAACGGGAACAGCGGCTTGTGGCCTTTCAGGTCGAACCACTTGTAGCCAACCGCTGCGCCTTCGATGTTGTAGTCGGTGGTGAGCTTGTTGAGGATGTTTTCGTCCTTGGTCACGGCATCGCCATCGAGCACCGGACGCGGCAGCTGCGCCACGGAAGCAGGGAAGGTCGCCGGCAGGCGTCCGCTCGGATTGACTTCGCCGGTCAGCACGCGCGCAATGGCCGCGCCACCGTTGGTGCCCGGGTACCATGCTTCCAGCACCGCCGCGACGTTTTTCAGCCACGGCATCACGACCGGGCCGCCGGTTTGCAGCACTACCACGGTCTTGCCGTTGGCCTTGGCCACGGCGGCGATCAGGTCGTCCTGCTTGTTGGGCAGGTTCAGGTCCGGTGCGTCGATGCTCTCGGCGGTCCACTGGTTGCCGAACACGATCACCAGGTCGGAGCTCGCGGCCAGCTTGGCTGCAGCCTTGACGTCCTTGCCGTCGGCGTAGCTGATCTTGGCCTTGGTGCGCGAGGCCAGTTCCTGCATCGGCGACGAGCGGTGATAAACCATCGGGCCCGGGAAGTACTGCGGACCTTCGTTGGGCACTGGCGACAGGCCGATCGGATATACCTGGGCCGAACCGCCGCCCGACAATACGCCTACGTTGGCGTGGCCGCCGATAATCGCAATGGTGCGCACGGTGGACGCCAGCGGCAAGATGTCGCCGCTGTTCTTGAGCAGGACCATGCCTTCTTCCGAACCGGTCTGCGAGATTTTGCCATTGGCGGCGAAGTCGATGCCGGCGTCGCGGGTGGCGGCGGCTTTGACCGGGTGCTCGGCCAGGCCGTGGGCGAACATGGTGCGGGTGATGCGTTTGACCATGTCGTCGAGGCGCGACTGCGGCACGTGGCCGTTGACGACCGCTTCCTTCAGCGCTTCGTTAAAGTACGCCGACTTGTCGAACGGGTGGCCCGACTGCTGGTCCAGGCCCGCCATGGCGGCCGGAATGGTGGAGTGGGTGGCGCCCCAGTCGGACATGACGTAACCCTTGAACCCCCAGTCCTTCTTCAGCACTTCATTGAGCAGGTAGTCGCTCTCGCAGGCGTATGGGCCGTTCACGCGGTTGTACGCGCACATGACCGAGCCGGGATCGCCCACTTCGGTAGCAAACTGTAACGCCAGCAGGTCGGACATGCGGCCCGCTGCGTCGTCGATCTTGACATTGATGTGGAAACGGTTGGTTTCCTGGTCGTTGAAGGCGAAGTGCTTGAGCGTGGAAACCATGTGGTTGCTCTGGATGCCGCGAATTTGCTCGCCGACCATCACGCCGGCCAGCAGCGGGTCTTCGCCGCCGTATTCGAAATTGCGGCCGTTGCGCGGTTCGCGCATCAGGTTCACGCTACCGGCAAGCATGATGTTAAAGCCGCTCATGCGCGCTTCGCTGCCGATCATGTGGCCGCCGGCGAACGCCAGCTTGCGGTCCCAGGTGGCCGTGGTGGACAGGCCCGAGGGCAGGGAAGTGCGCTCGACCGGGCTCTTGGACGCAGCCTGCGTGGCCACGCCCATGCCGGCGTCGGCCTGCCATTGCGACGGCAGGCCAAGGCGTTCGATACCGGGCACGAAGCCGGCCGAATCCTTGCGGCCTTCTTTCGGGGCGATGTACTGCTTGGATTCGAAATCGGTGGAGAAGTAGCCGAACACGGTCTGGATCTTTTCATCCAGCGTCATCGCCTTGACCAGCTGTTCGGCGCGGGCGTCCGGCGACTGCTTGGCGTCGAGCCAGGGACGGTTGGTGTCGGCGGCGGCATGGGCCGCGCCAGTCATCATGAGGGGGTAGGCCAGGGCCAGCGACAACCAGAGACGCTTCTTCAATTTGTTTATCCTTGTAGTGTAGTTTCAGTCTTGAACGCGCTATCGTTAACGTGGAATAGTCACTTCCAGCGCGTGTACTCCACCCGCTACGATACCTGTCACTTTAGTATCAGGCAACCGTTTTCCGTCGAGTTTGACAACGATTTCATGAATATCTCCCCGTTGTATAACTACATGGAATGTCGCGCCCCGGAATTGCCGCGTTACGCGTATGCCATCCCAGTGCTTGGGTAGTTGCGGCGCGATGCGCAGGCCATCGACATCGCCCTGCAAACCGCACAGGCCTTCGACGAAGCAGCGGTACACCCACGACACGGTGCCGGTGTTGAACAACTGGCTCGAACGGCCGGCCGTGCGCGGATACTGGTGGTAGGCGCCGCGATAATAGTTGGGGATGAACACCGGCAGCTGGCCGCGCTGCAGGTAGTCTTCCTCGGTCGGACCGGGGATCATCTGGCGCAGCAGTTCGTAGGCGCGCTCGCCTTCACCGACTTGGTACAGGCTGTAGATATAAAAGATTGACGCGTGGTTGTACACCGCGCCGTTTTCCGCCGACCCCGGGTGCTTTTGCGTGACGCGGCCGACGTCGTCGCGCATGGCGCTGTACGGCGGCGCGAACATGGCCACGCCGTACGGCGTGTGCAGCTGCTGCTTCACCTGCTCGACAATCGACGCGCGCTGGCCGGCATTGGCCGCGCCGCCCAGCATGGCCCACGCTTGCGGGTTGAGGTAGATGCGGCCCTCGACATCTTTGGAGACGCCGAAGACCACGTTGTCATCGGTGATGCCGCGCGCGTACCAGTCGCCGTCCCACAGGTGTTCGTTGGCGGCGCGGTTGACTGCCTGCGCGCCGGTGCGGAAGTGCTTCGCCTTGTCGGCCAGCGCGCTGTCGCTGCGGGCGCTCTTTTCGCACATCTCGGCCCACAGGTTGAGCGCATACGCAGTGGCCACCGTCAGCCACCCCGACACGCCCTTGCCCTTGTAGCCCACCATGTTCATCGGGTCGCACCAGTCGCCCTGGGCGATGTAGCTGAGGCCACGTTCATCGCGCGCCTGCAGCAGCCAGTCCATCGCGGCGTGCATGCGTTCGGCCACGGTAAGCGTGACGCCGCTGTCTTTACCGGTGACCCGCGCGGCCAATACATCGTAGTCGCCGGTCTCGTCGAGATAGACCTTGAGCGCGATGGGCAGCCACACGCAGTGGTCGGTGTGCGGCACCTGGTTGATGTACTTGAGCTCCGCGCCCTCGACCAGCAGGATCCCGTCGGGCATGGCGCCGCTGTCTTCCTGCTGCGCCAGCGCGTGCAGCAGCGCTGCGCGCATCACGCCGGGCTTGATGAAGCTCATGCCCATATTGTCCTGCAGGTAGTTGCGGGTTTGCGGATCGGTGGACAGGCGGTTGACGTCGCCGTGGTAGAACACCTGGCGCGGTAGCCAGTGGTTGACGAAGTTGTCCAGTTCCTTGTCGGGCGTGTCGATCTGCAGGCAGCCGGCGCCGCTGGCGATGTACTGCGCGTAATCGGCGCGCGCCTTGGTAAAACCTTCGGCGTGCAGGTAGCGGGCGCGCATGGCGGCGATTTCGGCGTCGTCAAACGCGGGGCCGAAGATGAAGCGATAGTCGTGCGATTGACCGGCATCGAGCGCCAGTCGGTATTGCACCACGGCGGCGGGCGTCTCATAGCGGGCGTCGCCGTTGGCCAGGGTTTCCAGGTCGATGGCGGACGGGCGATGCAGGCCGCCTTCGCCCTCGAAGGCCTGCTGCTGCACTTCCCACGCCTGCGGCGCTTCTTCGCACAGGAAATAGGTCTTGTCCTTGAAGTCCTTTTGCTTGAAGTAGTCGGCCACCTTCTGGTACGGCGCCACGCAGCTGGCCACCACGCCGCCCAGGTCCGGCCGGTACTCGCCCGACTGGTTCATCCACGACATGTAACCGATCGGGAAGTAGGGGTACACGCTGAGCTTGCGGGCGCGGCCCGACAGGTCGGTCACGCGCAGCGAC
Source organism: Duganella phyllosphaerae (assembly GCF_001758785.1). GTDB lineage: Bacteria > Pseudomonadota > Gammaproteobacteria > Burkholderiales > Burkholderiaceae_D > Rugamonas > Rugamonas phyllosphaerae. The sequence continues at coordinate 79,198 of NZ_LROM01000072.1, read as the reverse complement.
CACAGTTCCACCACGTCGGCGGTCGGAATCGAGAGCGTGAGTTCGACCCGCACGCCCAGGTGTTCGACGGTCCAGGCCAGGTCGTTCTTGCCGACCGAGAAAGCGAAACGGTCAACCGGCGCGCGCACCGGTTCGTACGGCGCCGAGAACAACTGGCCGGTTTCCTCGTCCTTGATATAGAAGAAGCGGCCCGGGTGGTGGGCATAGTAATTCTGCTCCGGCTGCATGAAGGTTTTCGCTTCGAGGTTCGGTGCATGGGCGTACTTGGCCGGTTCCGGCTGCATGAACTGGGCCACCGCGTAACCACGGCAGGTCACCTGGATCATCATCTTCTGGTTCCACAGGAAGCCGCCCGCGCGCGGCATGGCCGTGGGGCTGATCAGTTCGTAGCGGTCACCATTATCGGTAGGGCGTAACATGAAACGTGTCTCCATTTATTGAGTTTTGCGCGCTTGCAGGTCGGCCTGGATCTGCACCAGCTTGCGGTTGTCGAGGTTATAGAAAAACATGATGGCCACGGCCAGCACCGCAAAGGCGGCGGGGATGAACGACATCAGCCACACGATGCCGGCCTGCGAGCCGCTGTTCTGGGCCGAATTGGCCACGTAGCCAAGCACCGTGAACAGCCAGCCGATGACGGCCACCGCGATCGCGGTACCGAGCTTTTGCGAGAACGTGGCGGCGGCAAAGGTCATGGCGGTGGCGCGGCGGCCGGTACGCCATTCGTTGTAGTCGGCGGTGTCGGCATACATCGAAAAGGCCAGCGGCGACTTGGGACCGAGTGCCAGGCCCATGCCGATCTGCAGCGCGAACATCAGGGTGACCTGGTCGTTCGGCACGAAGAAGAAGGCCGAGGACAGCACGGCGGTGATGCTCATCAGGATGATCATCAGCTTCTTCTTGTCCACGAAACGCGTCATCAGCGGCGTGAGCGAGGCGCCGATGGCGGCCGAGATCATGTACGCCGGCACGAAACCCTGCATCAGCTCCGGGCGGCCCACCACGTACTTGAAGTAGTAGGCGGCGCTGGTGGTGCGCAGGGTGATGGTGATCATGATGATCAGCGCCAGGAAGAACAGCACCACCCATGGCCGGTTTTGCGACAGGTCGCGGATGTCCTGCATCACGTTGGACTTTTGCGACGGCGGCGGCGCGATCCGTTCGCGCGTGTTGAAGAAGGTGAGCACGAACAGCAGCGACGCGAAAATACTCCACACCAGCATGGTCAATTGCCAGCCCAGCTTGTCGTCGCCGTGGCCGAACCAGCTTACCATGGCCGGCGTGGCGGCCGTGACCAGGGTGCCGCCGGCAAACGCGAAAATGAAGCGCAGGCCGTTGACGGTGGAGCGCTCCTGCGGATCGGCCGACAGTACGCCGGACAGGGCGTTGTACGGGATGTTGATGCAGGTGTAGCACACCATCATCAGCAGGTAGGTGCCATAGGCCCAAACCAGCTTGCCGTCGTGCGACAGGTCGGGCGTGGTGTAGGTGAGGATGGCGGCGCAACCCAAAGGAATCGGCACCCACAGCAGGTAAGGGCGGAACTTGCCGAAGCGGGTGGAGGTGCGGTCGGCAGCGGCGCCAATCATGGGGTCGGTGAAGGCGTTGATGATCTTCACCGAAAACATCATCGAGGCGGCAGCGGCCGCCGAGATGCCGAACACGTCGGTATAAAAGATCAGCAGGAAGGTGGCGATATTGGTCCAATAAAAATTGAACCCCATATCGGCCACGCCGTAGCTGAATTTTTCGCGCCATGTCAGGGCAAGGGGAGGCGGGGGCGCAGTCTGGGTGGGGATCACAGTTGCCTTATCAAAAAGCGGGTTCGACATTAACCTATGTTAGCGCTAACAACAATGCTAGGCAGTGTAAGGGTTTGCCAAGATTTGTAAACAGAATTCCATGTTGCGGCGCAGCGGAGCCAACCGATATCGACGGATCCGTCATTGCCGCGCAGGCGGCAATCCCATCAGTCCAGGCTCAGGCACTCTCGCGCGCCATCAGCGTAAATCCCAGGTCGATCTGCCGCACCGCCGGCTCATCGCCCTTGATCACCGAGCGCAACAAGGTGGCCGCCTCGAAGCCGATGCGGTAGCGCGGCGTACCGATCGTGGTCAGCGACGGATTCATCCAGGCCGAGGCCGGCAAATCGTTGAAGCCGCAAACTGCCAGCTGCGCCGGCACCGCGATGCCGCGCCGCTGGCACTGGTAAATGGCGCCGTGGGCCAGGTCGTCGTTGCAGCAGAAGATGGCGTCGCAGTCGTGCGCCTGCGCCAGCATGCGGCCCACCAGCTCGGCGCCCAGGGCAAGCGTGGACGGATCGGGCACCATCACTTCCAGCCGAGGGTCGGCCAGGCCCGCTTCGTGCATGGCCTTGCGGTAGCCTTCGGCGCGGCGCAGCGTGCGCTCGTCCAGCTGCGCGCCGATGAAGCCGATGCGCTTGTGGCCCTTGTCGAGCAGGTAGCGGGTCATGGCGTGGCCGGCCTGGAATTGCGAGAAGCCCACGGTGAGCTGGGCCGGGTCGGTGGACATGTCCATCATCGACACCACCGGCACGCGCGAGGTGGTCAGTATCTGCTGCACGCGGTCGCTGTGCGACAGGCCCGAGAGCAGCATGCCGTCCGGGTTCGACTGCAAATACGTGTTGATCAGCTTTTCTTCCTCGCGGTCCGAGTAGCGGGTGTTGCCGATCAGGATCTGAAAGCCGTCGGCGTCGAGCGCATCCTGGATGCCGGCCAGCACTTCGGTAAATACCGCATTCGACAGCGACGGCACCAGCACCGCGATCACCTTCGATTGCGACGAGGCCAGCGCTCGCGCGGCGCGGTTGGGCACGTAGCCGAGTTCGAGCACCGCTTTATCAACGCGGTCGCGCAACGCCTGCGACACCATGTCGGGCTGGGTGATGGCGCGCGAAGCGGTCATCGTCGCGACGCCTGCATGCTGGGCCACCATTGCCAGAGTGATGCGCCCGCTGGCGCGGCTGCTAACCGCTTGTGATTTCGTCATTGAATATGGCTCAAGAACATTGATAGCGATATCATACGGCAGCCATGGCGAAAGTGACAGCAATCTCAACCAAAGCTATGCCTGACAGCAAGGCCGTTTTCCTGTACAATGCCGCTTTGCGCCTATAGGAAATACTATGCGTCTACTCCAAAAAGCACTCACGTTCGATGACGTGCTCCTCGTTCCAGCCTATTCCAACGTCTTGCCTGCAGATACGTCCCTCAAGACGCGCCTGACCCGCAATATCAGTCTCAACATCCCGCTGCTGTCCGCCGCGATGGATACCGTGACCGAAGGCCGCCTGGCCATCGCCATGGCACAAGAGGGCGGTATCGGCATCATCCACAAGAACCTGCGCCCGGCCGACCAGGCCCGCGAGGTTGCCAAGGTCAAGCGTTTCGAGGCTGGCGTGCTGCGCGATCCGATCACGATCCCGCCGGACATGAAAATCCGCGACGTCATCAAGCTCACCGAACTGCATGGTATTTCCGGTTTCCCTGTCGTTGAAGGCAAGGAAGTCGTCGGCATCATCACCAACCGCGACCTCCGTTTCGAGCAGGAACTGGACGCCGAAGTACGCGCCAAGATGACCCCGCGCGAAAAACTCGTCTACGTCAAGGACGACGAAGACCGCGACGAAGCCAAGCGCCTGATGAACAAGCACCGCCTCGAGCGCGTGCTGGTCGTTAACGACAGCTTCGAGCTGCGTGGCCTGATCACCGTCAAGGACATCCAGAAATCGACCGAGCACCCGAATGCGTCGAAGGACTCGCACGGCAAGCTGCTGGTCGGTGCAGCCGTCGGCGTGGGCGCCAAGGACGAAGAGCGCATCGACCTGCTGGTCGCGGCCGGCGTGGACGTGCTGGTGGTCGATACCGCCCACGGCCACTCGCAAGGCATTCTCGACCGCGTGAAGTGGATCAAGACCAAGTACCCGCACGTGGACGTTATCGGCGGCAACATCGCCACCGCCGCCGCAGCGCTGGCGCTGGTGGAATACGGCGCTGATGCGGTCAAGGTCGGCATCGGCCCGGGCTCGATCTGCACCACCCGTATCGTCGCCGGCGTCGGCGTGCCGCAAATTACCGCGATCTCCAACGTGGCCGAGGCACTGGAAGGCACGGGCGTGCCCTGCATCGCCGACGGCGGTATCCGCTTCTCGGGCGACATCTCCAAGGCGCTGGCCGCTGGCGCGTCGACCGTCATGATGGGGTCGATGTTTGCCGGTACCGAAGAAGCACCTGGCGAAGTGATCCTGTACCAGGGCCGTTCGTACAAGTCGTATCGCGGCATGGGCTCGCTGGGCGCCATGTCCGACGGTTCGGCCGACCGCTACTTCCAGGACGCTACCATGAAAGCCGACAAGTTCGTGCCTGAAGGTATCGAAGGCCGCGTTGCCTACAAGGGCTCGGTGCTGGCGATCATCTTCCAGCTGGTGGGCGGCGTGCGCCAGTCGATGGGTTACTGCGGCTGCGCCACCATCGAAGAACTGCGCAACAAGGCGGAGTTCGTCGAGATCACTTCGGCCGGCATGCGCGAATCGCACGTGCACGACGTACAAATCACCAAGGAAGCGCCGAACTACCGTTCCGGCGACTAAGTCCCTTGCAAACGCCGGCACGATGCCGGCGTTTTTCCATCCTTTAGCTCAAACACCCCATGCACTCAAAAATCCTCATTCTCGATTTCGGCTCACAGGTAACCCAGCTGATCGCGCGCCGCGTGCGCGATTCCGGCGTGTTCTCGGAAGTGTTCCCGTACGACGTCTCCGACGAGTTCGTGCGCAACTACGGCGCCGCCGGCGTGATCCTGTCGGGCAGCCACAGCTCCACCCTGGAAGGCGACGCCCCGCAGGCGCCGGCCGCCGTGTTCGAGCTGGGCGTGCCGGTACTGGGCATCTGCTACGGTATGCAAACCATGGCCGCGCAACTGGGCGGCAAGGTCGAAAACGGCCTGGTGCGTGAATTCGGCTACGCGGAAGTGCGCGCCCGCAGCCACACCAAGCTGCTCGACGGCATCAACGACTTCGTCACCGACGAAGGCCACGGCATGCTCAAGGTCTGGATGAGCCACGGCGACAAGGTGCTGGAAATGCCACCGGGCTTCGTCCTGATGGGCAACACTCCAAGCTGCCCCATCGCCGCCATGGCCAATGAAGAGAAGCATTTCTACGGCGTGCAGTGGCACCCGGAAGTGACCCACACGGTGCAGGGCAAGGCCATGCTGGGCCGCTTCGTGCACGAGATCTGCGGCTGCAAGTCCGACTGGAACATGCCCGACTACATCACCGAAGCCGTGGAAAAAATCCGCGCCCAAGTCGGTACCGATGAAGTGATCCTGGGCCTGTCCGGCGGCGTCGATTCGTCGGTCGCTGCTGCGCTGATCCACCGCGCCATCGGCGACCAGCTGACCTGCGTGTTCGTCGACCACGGCCTGCTGCGCCTGGACGAAGGCAAGATGGTCATGGACATGTTCGCCAAGAACCTGGGCGTCAAAGTCATCCGCATCGACGCCGAAGACCAGTTCATGGGCCACCTGGCCGGCGTGGCCGATCCGGAGCAGAAGCGCAAGATCATCGGCCGCGAATTCGTCGAAGTGTTCAACGCCGAATCGGGCAAGCTGGTCAATGCCAAGTGGCTGGCGCAAGGCACGATTTACCCGGACGTGATCGAGTCGGCCGGCAAGGGCAAAAAAGGTCAGACCATCAAGAGCCACCACAACGTGGGCGGCCTGCCGGAGCACATGAAGCTGTCGCTGCTCGAACCGCTGCGCGAACTGTTCAAGGACGAAGTGCGCAAGCTGGGAGTGGCCCTGGGCCTGCCGCACGACATGGTGTACCGCCACCCGTTCCCGGGCCCTGGCCTCGGTGTGCGCATCCTCGGCGAAGTGAAGAAAGACTTTGCCGACCTGCTGCGCCGCGCCGACGCGATCTTCATCGAAGAACTGCGCAACACGCCATACGAGTTCATCGCCGGCCAGGCCGTCGATTCGGACAACCTGCCGAAGAACTGGTACGAAGCGACGTCACAGGCGTTTGCGGTGTTCCTGCCGGTGAAATCGGTGGGCGTGATGGGCGACGGCCGCACCTACGAATACGTGGTGGCTTTGCGCGCGGTGCAGACGCAGGACTTCATGACGGCGCACTGGGCGCACTTGCCGCATGCGTTGCTGGGCAAGGTGTCCAACAGGATCATCAATGAAGTGCGCGGGATCAATCGCGTCGTTTATGATATTTCCGGGAAGCCGCCGGCGACGATCGAGTGGGAATGACGAGTCCGCTTAGTCAGCTATAACTAGCTGATTTTAAAGGATAAAATTTAAGGCCGTTGATGATCTGGTATAGATCATCAACGGCCTTTATTGGTTGTGTGTTGCATGGGAAGGGGCGGCATCACAGTCCACCGCTTCCGGTGATCGTTGCGCGACTGGTGCGCGGAGGCGCACTACAGGTCCAGCACCAGCAGCGCCGTCCAGGCACGCGAACAGCAGGGCGCGAACTGGTCGTTTTTCGCTTTCTCGTCGTCAGTCAGATAGACGTCGCGATGATCAGGAGTGCCCTGCAATACGCGCGTGATGCAGGTACCGCAGATGCCTTGCTCGCATGACACAGGAATATCGATGCCATGTTCCAGCAACGTCGACCAGACCGATCTATCGGCGGCAATCGTATAGCTTTTGCCACTGCTGGCAAGCTTGACCTCGAACGCTGTGTCGCCATCGGTATCCTGTGGCGCGTTGCCAAAATACTCCAGGTGGACACGGTCCGCAGGCCAGCCCCGGGCACGCGCGGTTTCCGTGACGAAACCGATGAAGCCGGATGGACCGCACACATAGATGTGGGTCCCCGGCGGCGCCGCGTCGATGATCTTGCCGAGATCCAGTCTTTCGCGCGCGGTTGCGTTATCGAAATACACATGGGACCGGGCGCTGAACTGCGAGGCGCCGATGCGATCGAGGAACGCCGCGCGCTCCGGCGACCGGGAACAGTAGTGCATGCTAAAGCTCGCGCCAACCGTCGCCAGGCGCTCGGCCATGCATAGAATCGGCGTGACGCCGATACCGCCGGCGAGCAGCAAATAATGATCAGCAGGCGTCAGGGGAAACAGATTGCGTGGCTCGCTGATCTGAACCACGTCGCCCACCTGGATCTGGTGCATCCCTGTCGAACCTCCGCGTGACTGCGGATCGCGCAGCACGGCGATCTGATAGCGATGGCGCTCCGCTGGATTGTTACACAGCGAGTACTGGCGTATCAAACCGCCTGGTACGTGGACATCGATATGGGAGCCGGCCGAAAATGGCGGGAGGGGATCGTCATCGATACTGGCTAATTCCAGGCTGACGATATCCTCCGCTTCCGTGGTTTTGTTGACGACTTTAACGACAATTGTGCTCATACTAAGCGCCTCGTACAACATTGGATACAGCCTCTGCCTCCTGCTTCACCCGCCTGCTCATCACCCGTTCGGCATGAACCACTGCCGCATCGTGCACTGTACTGATCATGGGAAGGGGTTTTCTCAGCAGGGATGCCTGTTGCGCCTCTAGGATATCTTCGTCTTCTTCGAAGGTTTTTCTCAGACCGGCGAACAGGGTCTTCGTCACCTCTGGCTCGTCCATGCGGTAACCGTGACATCCGGACCAGAAATAGAAACACGAAGTCTTTGTCTCTGGCGTGACATTATGGAACACGCGCAGCGCGAATCCACCTTGCCGCGGACCTTTCTCATACGCTTCCTCACCGACATTCAAGGCGCCGGTAAATTGCTTGACCGAGCCGGGCGCAGTGAACTCGAACTCCATCCAGCGGTCGATGCGTCCCTCGAAACCCACGGCGTCGACATACATTTGCGGAGGCTGCGTGTTCAATAACCACCGAATAAAGCTCACCCCGTTTTCGGAGGGGGATACTTCGAACTTTGCGGTGGTGTGCGCATCAGGATCCCCACCGATGGTGGACTTGTGAATGTAAGCGAGGTGGGTCAGATCCATCAGGTTCCCGATCATCAGTTTCCAGTCACACTTGACGTGCTGGGTGTGGGTCAGATGGGGCCATTCCTGATGAAATGGAAAACTGACGATCTGCGCTGGGTCGGCTTGCGCAACATCACCGGTCCAGATCCAGATCAGTTCGTCCTGTTCCACGACAGGATAACTGCGCACGGCCATCGCCGAAGGAATGCGTGCCTGGCCAGGAATCGCCACGCACTTTCCGGCGCAATTGAAGGTCGCGCCATGGTATCCGCAGACGATGTTGTTGCCTTCGATGGCGCCAAACTTCAGAGGCAGGCCGCGATGACAGCAGCGGTCTTCCAGTGCAGCGACCTTGCCGTCTTCGCCACGGAAGAAAACCACGGGCTCGCCGAGGATGGTCCTGGCAAAAGGCTGATCTTTGATATCGCTGGCCCAGGCGCCCACGTACCAGGCATTTCGAATAAACATATGAGAAGTCCTTGTTTTTAAGATGGCGTTTATTGTTTGGCGGCGTCAGAGTCAGCGCGTCCGTCTGTCACGGGCCAATGCACTTTTGGATAAATTCCCAATCGACCAAGCACATCGGCCGCAGCAATATCGACCGCAGCTTCTATTTCCTGATACAGAGCACTGTCGGTGAACTTTTTGTCCTCCATGACAATGACGCCGTTAATGACCACGGTCTGGGCATCGCTGCCGCTGCTGCCATAGACCAGGTCGGGAACCGGATTGGAGAATCGATTGGGCATCCATTGCGGACCGGAAGCGTCGAAGATAACCAGGTCGGCGGCCTTGCCCACTTCCAGCGAGCCGATACGATCGGACCAGCCCATGGCTTTGGCGCTGCCCAGGGTGGCCATCTCGAACACCTGGTAGGCCGGCATCAGCATCGGGTCGAGCCTGGCGTCCTTGTGTGCAGTGGAGGCCAGGTGCATCACGCGGACCATGTCCAGGAAGCGGCTGATGATCGCCGCGTCGGTTCCAAGCGCTACGTTGACGCCGGCGGCCAGCAGGTCCGGAATGACGCCATGGGTAACCCAACCATTGCCGCCGAGCAGGCTCGCTGATGGGCAGTGCGCGACATTGGTCCCTGTCTGTGCAAACACCTCGACATCTTCGGCAGGAATCCAGCCGATATGCGCCAGCGTCGTGCGCGGGCCCAGCAGGCCGAGATCCGCATACCGCTTGACGTCGGGGTTGCGATAGCCCGCCGCGTCGCCTGGAGCAGGTCGGCGTCCGATCAAGTGGCCGGTGATTGGGGCGTTGCGCTCGTGGGCGTGGTCCCGCACCAGTTGCGCCAGGGCGTCGCTGACGATCGGCGAGAAATCAATGTCATAGCCACCGCGGAGCAGGCCGTTGCCAGCGCCATTGAACTGATCGAAAGTCTTGTCAGCCAGCGCTATCATGTGCTGCGGATCGGCCGCTACGCCGCCGAACGGACCTGGTAAGTCGGCCATCTTGCAAGAGATGATGCCGCGCATGCCGACGCGTAGCGCCGCATTGCCGACGGCCGCCGGATGCGGACCCGCCGCATCCATGAAGCTGGTGGTGCCGTGCCGGATCATCTCGAAATACGTTGCCGCAGACGCCACATAGGCCTCTTGCTCAGTCAGACCGTCTTCAAAAGGAATCACCCGTTCCTTGAGCCGTTGCAGCTGCGGCAAGTCGTCAACCAGACCCTTGATCAGGTGGTCAATCGGATGGTTATGGACATCGACCAGCCCCGGTGTCAGCAGCCCGCGCGGCGCCTCGATGGTCTTGCGCCCGCGGTACCTGGCGCGAATACTTTGCGCGTCGCCGATTGCCACGATGTCCGAGCCATTGACGGCGACGGCGCCGTCGAGAATGATCTGACGCTCGGCATTCATCGTGATGATGCATCCGGCCGAGATCAGCAGATCGACTTCTTGAGTAGTGTTAGCGTGTTGTTGCATGATGCGGTCTCCTAGGGGGGCAGTTTTAAGATATTGGAATCAGGTTCGATTGAGCAGCTTGGCGCCGCCGCTAGCAAGGGCGTCGCTGGCGGTATCGTCGGTTCCCTGGACAGTGCTTGCAGTGCTCGCTGCACCCGCCGGGCGCACGTTATTTCTGAGCAGGTAGTGCGCCAGCGCCGGTAGCAGGATCAGCGCGCCAAGCATGTTCCACAAGAACATGAAAGCAAGCAGCAGTCCCATGTCAGCCTGGAACTTGATGGGGCTGGCGACCCAGGTGATCACGCCGATTGCCAGCGTCACACCGGTCAGCATCACCACCTTGCCGGTAAACAGCAGGGCGTCGTGGTAAGCCTCGAACAAACTTGCGCCCTGTCGCATACGCGCCAGCGTGACAGACAGGATGTACAGCGCATAGTCGACACCAATCCCCACGCCCAGGGCGATCACGGGCAAAGTGGCGACCTTGACGCCGATGCCAAGCGCCACCATCAGCGCTTCGGCCAGCACGGATGTCAGCACCAAGGGCAGCACCGCGACAACCACGGCCCGCCATGAACGGAATGTGACCAGGCACAACGCCACCACCACCCCGTAGACGACGAACAACATCAGCCGCCAGGCATCCTTCACGACGATGTTGGTGGCGACCTCGATGCCGGCAGAACCGGCCGCCAGCAAGAACTTCACATCGGCACTGTCGTTGTTATGGGCGAATTGCTCGACATGCGAGACCACCCGCGCCAGCGTGTCGGCCTTGTGATCGCGCAGGTAGACATTGAGCGTCAACAGGCCACAGCTTTCGCTGTACAAGTCGCGAGGTACATTGGCCGCAATGGTGTTGAGCATGTCCTGGTTGTGCAGGAATTCGTACCACTTCGGGTTGCCCTCGTTGAGCCCGGTCAGCACGCGCCGGATCAGCAATGCCAGCGAGCTGGTGCTTTCGACGCCGTCAAGCTGGCGCAACTCCCATTCCAGCTGATCGACCTTGTTCAGCGTGTCGTAGCGTGAACACTCGCCGTCGGGCGTCTTGACCATCACTGCCAGCACGTCGCTTGAAGCGCCATAGCCGGCGTTCATGAAACCGACATCACGGTTGTAGCGGCTGTCGGCGCGCAGCTCCGGCGCGCCCGGATCGAGGTCGCCGATCTTGAGTTGGGTACTGACGGCGAAGCCGGCAATTCCCAGCAGCACGGAAACTATCACTGCCAGCCTGGCCCACTTGCGCTGTGTGAAAAGATCGAAAAAGCGCCACAGCGGATGCGAACCGGCACTTTGTTGGGCGCGCAGGTTGCGCGCGGCGGCCTTTGCGCTGACGCCGGTGTAGCTGAGCAAGATCGGCAGCAGGATCAGATTGGTGAAGATCAGCGCCGCGACACCGATCGATGCGGCAATGGCGAGTTCGCGTATGACCTGGATGTCGATCAGCAGCAAGACCGCAAAGCCGACGGCGTCGGCCAGCAAGGCGGTGAGGCCCGCCATGAACAGGCGCCGGAAGGTGTAGCGTGCCGCCACCAGTTTGTGCGTGCCACGACCGATATCCTGCATGATGCCGTTCATCTTCTGCGCGCCGTGGCTCATGCCGATCGCAAAAACCAGGAACGGCACCAGCATCGAATAGGGATCGAGCGTATAGCCGAGTGCTGGCAACATGCCCAGCTGCCAAACCACCGCGACCAGCGAAGCGAGCACCACCAGCGCGGTCGAGCGCACGCAGCGGGTGTACCAGAACACCGCTGCCGCCGCGATCAGCACTGCCACAGCAAAGAACAGCAGCATGGCGCGCACGCCGTCGATCAGATCGCCGACTATCTTGGCGAAGCCGGTAATGTGCAGCGTCACGCCCTGCGCTTCATATTTGCTGCGCAAGGTTTCAAGTTGGCGCGACAGGGTCGCATAATCGAGCGCACGCCCTTGCGCATCGCTGGCCAGCAACGGCATGTAGATCACGCTGGAATTGCCGTCCAGCGCAACCAGTTGGCCCACTTCGCCCGAGCGCGCGATATTGGCGCGCAGTTGCTGCAGACTCTGCGGCCCGCCGTCGTAGCCTTCGGGAATCACCGGGCCACCATCGAGGCCATCCTCGGTCACGCCGACCCAGCGCGTGGTTGGCGTCCATAGCGATTTCATCTTCACGCGGTTGACACCCGGAATCACGAAGACGTCGTCACTGAGATGGCGCAAGGTCTCCAGGTACTTGGCATCGTAGATGTCTCCCTGTGGATTGGCCACGGCGATGCGCACCGCGTTGCCTAGGCCGGTCAAATCGTTCTGATAGCGCAAAAAATTCTGCACATACGGATGGTGCGTCGGGATGGTTTTCTCAAAGCTGGCGTTTACCTGCAGGCGCGTGGCCTGCCAGCCCAGCACCAAGGTCACCAGCACGCACAGCAGCATCACGATGCCGCGGTGATTGAATAGCGCGCGCTCAATGACGGAGCCTGACTTTGTATCGAAGTTGTTCAGCGATTTGGCGGTGGCCGTTTTGGCTTGAGTGAATGGCCTCATTTCACGGCACCCATCTTGAGCAGGGCAACGCCCTGGCCACCGACCGCCAGCACCTGCTCCGCATTGACCGACAACACCGCGTTCAGCGCCTGGTCGGTGCGCGCGCCAGTCTGCGAACGGGACGATGCGCCGGGAGCGATGCGCATCAGTTCTCCGGCGTGCGTGGTCAATAACACTTCGCCATCGGCACGCAGTAGCGATCCGGTGATCGACGCGCCCTGTGGCGTGGCAAACTGGGTCCAATTGACGCCGCCGTCGCGGGAACGCAAGATATTGCCGCGCATACCGGCGAGGATCATGTCTTGTGCGCCGTCCAGCTCGGCCGTGAAGAAGCTGCCGCGGTAGGGCGTAGCGATGCGACGGAAGGTCGCGCCCGCATCATCCGAGCGAAACACCAGGCCTTGTTCGCCGGCCAGCAGCAGCGTGTCGCCGCGCGCGCGTACCGCGTACAGATTCAGTGCCTTGGGATTGTCCAGCCTGGACATCCACGAATGCCAGTTGATGCCGCCGTCATCGGTGTAGAAGGCGAGGTTGTAAGCGCCCACCGCCAGCACGCGTTTGGTGTCGAAGACATACAGATCGAGCAACGGTTTATCGGCACCGTCAGTGACCAGTCGCTGTGCCTCCCGTAGTGCCGCAGCGTCGCCACTGGCCTGCGCCTGTTGCAAAACAATGCGCGCCGCCTGTATCCCATCGAGGCGACGCTGCCAGGTCCGCCCGCCGTCGTCGGTGGCCAGTACGACGCCGCCATGCCCGACTGCGAAACCATGCAACGCGTCCGCGAATCGAACTGCCGTCAGCGTCACCGCGACCGGTACCTGCGCCTGGGTCCAGCTCTTGCCGCTATCGTCGGACCAGATGATGATGCCGCGTTCGCCCACGGCGACCAGGCGAGCGCCAGCCTTTTCGGCACCGAGCAGTACCGACCGCTCGGCATGGCGCGACAGCACGGCCGCACGGTTGACCGCATCGAGCGCCGGGGAAGTTGCTGCGCCAGCAGCGAGCGTTCCTGCTGCGAGACACATCCCGGCGCAAACTTGCGCCGGCCATCGCGCCCGGCGCCACAGCTTCGCCAAAGATCTGCGCACCTGCGCACTTTCAATCCTGTTCAATTTCACGTCGTCTCCTGTGTTACGAATCTGTTCACATGCCCAACCTGGCGATATGCGCCTTCTGACTTCGGCGTTCAGAGGGGCGCAGTTGGTGTGTTGTTGTTCTACCTAAATGTGCCCAGTGTGCGGTGAGGTAGCGAAAATCCTCTTTCAAGAAACTGCGCATTTCTAATGGTGCCGCAAGGCATAGTCGGATCGCGCCGCACCAATTTTTGTCGCAGGATTTTGAAAGCCATCCGTGACAGCCGTTGCTAACCTGCCTGCAACGATCAGCTCATGGTCGAGAAAAAATATTCCGCAACCAAATAGCCGAGGCTAGAAAGAGAAGAGACATGACAAACGATACGCAGAACAGGAATCCGATGCGCGGTTCCAACCGCCTCAAGCTTGGCGTCTTTGGCGTCAACGGCGGCGCCGCTTTCACCAACCATCCGGACCGCTTTCAGGCGACCTGGGACAACAATGCCCGTATTGCAAAGATGGCGGATCGACTCGGCATCGAGGCGCTGGTGTCGGCGTCGCGCTGGAAGGCATTTTCCAAAGACAACCATTACTCCGGCGATCTGTTCGAAACCTTTACCTGGGCCGCTGCCGCAGCTGCAGTTACCGAACGCATCTCCATCATGAGCACGGTCCATCTGTCAGTGATTCATCCCATCATCGCAGCCAAGGCTGCGGCGACGGTGGACCTGATTTCGAAGGGCCGCTTCGGCATGAATCTGGTCTGCGGCTGGTATCGCGAAGAAATGGAAATGTTCGGCAGCCAAATGCTGGGCCACGACGATCGTTATGGACTTGCCGACGAATGGGTACAGGTGTTCAGCCGTCTTTGGGACGAACAGGCAGGCATCGATTTCAAAGGTGACTTCTATGACCTGAAGAAGGCGATCATTCAGCCAAAATCGCCGTATCCGAAGCCGATCCTGATGAATGCCGGCGGCTCTGACCGCGGACGCGAGTTCGCCGCAAAACAATGCGACGTCGCCTTCATCATTCCGCAAGATCCGCGTCCGGCGGCCCTGAAGAAACAGGTCGACCATTACCGCGATTTCGCACGGGAAAAATATGGCAAGGAGATCCAGGTCTGGATGTCCAGCTATGTCGTCCAGCGCGACAGCATGGAAGAAGCCCGTGCCTATGTCGAGGACTACGTGGTCACGCGCGGCGACGATGAGGGCGTCGATGCGTTCATTGCCAACAATATCGGCAACGCCAAGACCATGCCCGAAGGCGTGATTGAAAAGATGAAATTCGCCATCGCGGCGGGTTACGGCGGCTACCCGGTTCTGGGTACGGCGCAGGATATTGCAGGCACGCTTGCGATGATGTCCGAAGCAGGTGTCGATGGCGTGCTGTTGACCTGGCTGGACTACGAAGCAGGCCTGGCCAATTTCGGCGAGTCGGTGCTGCCGCTGCTGGAACAGGCAGGTCTGCGCGATCCAGCCAGCCCGCTGGGCTGAACCCAGGCGCCCGCAATGGCCCCATCCGCACCGCAGCTGGGGCCTTGCGCGGCACATCAACTTAGAGGTGACAGACGATGGACATGACTATGGAAACAGTACAGGCAGATTTCAAACAGGCAATGCGACGCCTGGCGGCGACGGTTGCGATCGTTACCTCGGGCACCGCCGACGACTGGACGGGGATGGCGGCCACCGCCGTGACGTCGGTCGCCACCGATCCACCGACGCTGCTGGTGGCGGTCAACCGCAACGCAAGCCTGTCACCGGTGTTGAAGCAGGAAGGGCGCTTCTGCGTCAATTTGCTGGCCGAACGGCATGCCGAAATCGTCGGTATCTTCAGCGGTCAAAAAAAGGGCCGTGAGCGATTCGAAGTCGGCGACTGGATTGCTGCGGGCAATGGCTTGCCGATCCTGAACGACGCGGTGGCCAGCCTGGTCTGCGTGGTCTCGGCGACCATGGAGGTGGCGACACATACCATTTTCATCGGGGAAGTGACGGAAGTCTATTGTCATCCCACCATCGATCCACTGCTGTGGGTCGACGGCCGCATGGCCTGCACCGGCGCGCTCCCTGCTTGAGCTTTCGGAACAATCAACACCCGGCGGGCCAAGGTTGGCCCGCTGCTAAAGGACTTATCGTGAACACTCGCGTTTCTCACCATCCCATCCTGCCCGTGATCCTGGAGCGCTGGTCCACCCGCGCCTTCGACCGCACTGCACCGGTTGACCGCAAAGAACTGGCCGCGCTGTTCGAAGCGGCGCGCTGGGCGCCGTCCGCCTTCAACATGCAGCCATGGCGCTTCGTTTTTGCCTTGCGCGGGGATGCCGGTTGGGATGCCATGCGTGATCTGCTGATCCCGTTCAACCAGGGCTGGGCCGGCGCGGCAGGTGCGTTGATCTGTATTTGCTCGGAAGTCGATGTCGCCACCAAGACGCCTGGCGAACGGCAGCCATCGTATAGCCACAGCTTTGATGCTGGCGCTGCTTGGGCGCTGCTGGCGCTGCAGGCGTCAAGCATCGGACTGAGCACGCACGCGATGACGGGCTTCGACGTCGAACGTGCGACGAGCGTGCTGCAATTGCCGTCTAATATGCGGCCGGAAGCGATCATTGCGGTTGGCAGGGAGGGCGCGCGCGCCGATTTGCCGGACGGACTGCGCGAGCGTGACGTGCCCAGCGACCGCCACCCGCTCGAGACCTTCGTCTATCAACATAGCTTCGGGACCGCTGCCCAATTGGGCGCTGCCAGCACCGAATGACATGGCTGAATTCAACATGACCACGACCGCATACCAGGACACCTACGCCAATGATAACTTGCCACCGCGCACACTGTGGCCCGAGCTGATTTTCGATGAGACGCTGCCAGCCTACCCGGCGCGCATCAACTGTGCCGTCGAACTGCTCGATACCATGGTTGCCGCCGGGCGTGGCGATGCACCGGCGATACATGGCGCGCACGGCAGCTGGAGCTATGCCATGTTGCAGGCGCAGGTCAGTCGCATCGCCCACGTGTTGCGCGAGGACTTGGGACTGCGCACCGGAAACCGCGTGCTGGTGCGCGGCGCCAACAATGCCATGATGGCCGCCAGCATACTGGCCATCTGGAAGGCCGGCCTGATCGCCGTGCCGACCATGCCGTTGTTGCGCGCCAAGGAACTGCACACCATCCTCGACCTGGCCGAAGTCAACGCCGTCCTGTGCGCCGGCGCGCTCAAGCAGGAAATGGTCTTGGGCATTGCACAAGCCGCCCGCCCACCTGCCGTCCTGTATTTCGACGATGACGGACCTGCCTCGCTGGAGGCGCTGATGGCAACCAGGCCCGGTAATTACACGGCAGTGGACACCGCCGCGGAAGATGTCTGCATTATCGGTTTCACCTCCGGCACCACCGGTCGGCCGAAAGGCACCATGCATTTCCATCGCGATGTGATGGCAATCTGCGATTGCTTTCCGCGCTCGACGCTGAAGGTGCAGGCAGACGATGTGTTCATCGGTACGCCACCGCTGGCATTCACCTTCGGACTGGGCGGCCTGCTGCTGTTCCCGATGCGTTTCGGTGCGGCCACGGTGCTGATGGAAAAACTGAGCCCGGACCTGCTGCTCAAGGCCATCACCGACTATCGCGTCACCATCTGTGTGACCGCGCCGACCTTTTACCGCCAGATGGCGCCGCTGGCTGTCAACCATGACCTGGGCAGTTTGCGCAAGTCGGTGTCGGCGGGCGAGGCCTTGTCGCTCGAGACACGCCAGCGCTCGCAGGAGGCCACCGGCCTGGCCATGATCGACGGCATCGGCGCCACCGAAATGCTGCACATTTTTATCTCCGCCGCCGACGACCAGATACGCCCCGGCGCCACCGGCAAACCTATCCCCGGCTACACCGCCTGTGTCCTGGACGCCGCCGGCCGGCAGGTGGGACCGGGCGTGCCCGGACGGCTGGCCGTGAAAGGCCCGACCGGCTGCCGCTACCTGGCCGATCCGCGTCAACGCGAGTATGTCGTCAATGGCTGGAATGTCACCGGCGATACCTACGAAATGGACCACGACGGTTATTTTTGGTACCGCGCGCGCACCGACGACATGATTATTTCGGCGGGCTACAACATCGCCGGTCCGGAGGTCGAAGAGGGGCTCATGCAGCACCCCGACGTGGCCGAGTGCGCCGTCGTGGCCTGTCCTGACGAGGAGCGCGGTCAAGTGGTGATGGCCTATGTGGTGCTCAAACAGGGAATCGCGCCCAGTGCCGAGATGGCTAAGACCTTGCAGGACTTCATCAAGCAGAATATCGCGCCATACAAGTATCCGCGCAAGATCGAATTTCGCACCAGGCTGCCGCGCACGGAAACGGGCAAGCTGCAACGCTTCAAACTTCGGCTGGAGGCGCAAGGGCAGTAACCACGCACAGCATGGAAATGCGCAGTTTCCTGAAAGAGAATAAGCGACTCCTCAAGGCAAACTACCTTTCGTAGTTCGTCAAAACAATAACCCCGAAACAGAGGAGATAACGTGAAATGCAAAAAAATGGGAAGTGCTGCCAACCGCCAGGCGTGTTGGCCGATCTTGGCGACTGCGTGCATGCTGGGGGCAGCGAATGTGCAAGCGGGCGAGTTGAGTGTAGCCGATCCTGACTGGTCGGTTCGCTTTGATAACACCGTCAAGGCAGGCACGACGTATCGCCTGAAGAACGCCGATCCGGCATTGGCAAATTCCTTTGCGGGACAAGCGCCAACCGGCCTCGGTTTCAACGCCGGCGACGATAACTTCCGCAAAAGCGGCTTCGTTTCCAACCGCCTCGACCTGTTGTCCGAATTCGATGCCATCTACCAGCGCAACTTCGGCGTGCGCGCCAGCATGGCGGCCTGGCAGGACTTTTCAATCCAGGGCCGCAGCGACGCGATCGACCGGATGAACGGGCAGACGCCTTATAACACCTTCAGCAATTACACCAAGGACGAAGCAGGGCGCAAAGCAGAACTGCTCGACGCCTTCGTGTTCGGTGGCTGGGACCTGGGCGAAGGTCGCAAAGCCACTGTTCGCCTCGGTAAACATTCGCTGCAATGGGGCGAAAGCCTGTTCTTTGGCGACAACGCCATCGCCCGTGCCCAAGGTCCGATTGACATCTTCAAGCTGCTCGCCTCGCCCAATGCGCAGTTCAAGGAGATCATCCGTCCGGTGCCCCAAATCTCGTCACTGGTTCAACTGTCTCCGGACGTTTCAGTCGGCGCTTACTACCAGTTCCGCTGGGAAGCCGACCGCCTGGCTCCGGCCGGCAGCTACTACTCCAACAGTAATCTGATCTGGGGCGGTTCCAACTTTCCCCAGCCGCTAGGCCTTGGTCCCGCCGGCACGTACACATTGGCACCAGGCGGCGACCACGAGCCCAAAAATTCGGGTCAGTTCGGTGTACAACTGAAGTGGCGGGTGGACGAGACCGACCTTGGCTTCTATTTTGCGCGGTTCCATGACAAGGATGGTCAACTGACCGCCCAACTCAATCCTGGCGGCGCACCCAATGCCGACGGCACGCTTGCGGGCACCTGGTATTACCAGTTCCCCCAGGATGTCAAGGTGGCGGGTGCGAGTGCGTCGCTTTCGGTGGGCGACCTCAACCTCTCGCTCGAGGGCTCCGTGCGCGACGACATGCCGCTGCGCAGCGGGCAGATGATCCATGGTTTCTTCCCCGGCCAGACCCCGCTTCGCCCCGCTACCGGACGCACCGCTCACCTCAATTTGTCGTGGCTGGCGACCTTCGGCCCAAGCTTCATTGCCCAAGAGGCGTCGATGATCGGCGAGATCGCCTCGAACCGCGTGCTGTCGAAGACAGATCCGGATCAAACGCTCGACTCCGGTCGCACGCGTAACGCGACCGCGATTCAAATGGTCTATACGCCGAGCTACCGCCAGGTCATGTCCGGGGTGGACCTCAACGTGCCGCTCGGCGTCCGTTATACGATCGACGGCAACTCCTCGGTCACATCCTGGGACGCCAAGGGCAACGGCAGCGTCACGGCAGGCCTGGACGCGACCTATCTGGGCGTGTGGCAGCTGTCGATGAACTACACGCATTACATCGGCAAGGCGGTGCCCTATATCGACTACACGCCGCAGGTTGGCACCAACCCCAATTTTGGATTGGGTAATTCCCTTGCCGACCGGGATAGCATTTCCCTGTCGATACGCCGCACGTTCTAATTATTCCGAAAAATACCAAGGAGAGACACAGAATGAACCACAAACCTATCGCAGTGGCAACTGGGCTGGCCACGCTGCTGGCCGCCTTTTCGTTGCCGAGCTTTGCTGGTGTCAGCCCTGAAGAAGCGGCCAAATTGAAAACCGTGTTGACCCCACTGGGCGCCGAGAAAGCCGGTAACGCCGATGGCTCGATTCCGGCCTGGACCGGTGGCTATACGACACCGATTAGCGGCGACAAGCCGGGTGGACGGCGCGGCGATCCATTCAAGGACGAGAAGCCATTGTTTTCCATCACCGGGAAAAACGTCCAGCAATATGCGGGCAAACTGGCAGAAGGAACCGTCGCGCTGCTGGCGAAATATCCCGACTACCGTCTCGACGTTTATCCGACCCATCGCACCGCAGCGGCGCCGGAATGGATGTATGAAAACACCTTCAAGAACGCTACCAGGGCCAGCTTCACCAAGGGCATGCCGTCAGGTGCTTATGGTGGCGTACCGTTTCCGATTCCAAAGCTTGCAGAAGAGGTCATCTGGAATCACATGCTGCGCTGGCAGGGTACGACAATGCGTTTTACCGGTACGCAGTACCAGTTCACCAGTGATGGTCGCACCGTATTGACCCTGGACGGCGGCGGCGATCAGCAGGCGCCATACTACTTCGAGGATGGCTCGCCAGAGCAATTCGCCAAGAGCGGTGACTTCCTGAACCTGCGTTTGCTCAATGCCGGGCCGCCGATCCGTGCCGGCGAAGCCATCGTCGTGCGCAACAACGTCGACAGCAGCAAGGACCAGAGCTGGATTTATCTGACCGGCCAACGCCGGGTGCGCAAGTTGCCGAACCCATGTTGCGACACGCCGACGCCAACCAGTTCCGGGCTGATGAGCTTTGACGAGGTGTTCGTCTGGTATGGCAGTTTGCATCGCTTTGACTGGAAGCTGGTCGGTAAAAAGGAAGTCTACATCCCGTACAACAACAACAAGATGCTGCAGCCGAAGACCGATGCCGAAATGCTCGGCTCGCATTTCGTCAATCCGGATCACGTGCGCTGGGAATTGCATCGCGTGTGGGTGGTCGAGGCAAGCCTGAAGGCGGGCCAGCGTCACCAGGCCGCGAAGAGCCGTTACTACTGTGACGAGGATACCTGGCAATGCGTGATCGGCGACCGCTGGGATGGCCAGGGCCAATTGTGGAAAACCGTCTGGTCGTCCAATTTCGTCGCCCCCGACCTGCCGGGCACTGTCACCTCCGGCTACGGTTACAACGATTTACTCTCCGGCGTTGCCTACTATGCCAACTTCCAGAACACCAAGGCGAGCCAGTATCCGCTGTTGAAACGGATGTCTGACAGCGTGTTTACGCCGGATGCAATGGCCGGTGAAGGCGTGCGCTGACGTCGAGCCTGGACTTTGACGCGTGAGCCACTATTCCAGAATCGAATAGTGGCTCACGATATTTTGAATTTTGTTTATGCAGCCGCCTACCTATACTCGGCTCTAGATTGCACCATCAACTACAGCGGGGACTTCATGGATCAGACCAGTCAGGCATCGACAGACAACGCCGCCCAAGGGCGTACGGTATTGCGCAATTACGTGGACGGTGAGTTCCTGTCATCGGACCGCACCTTCCTCAACATCAATCCAGTCGATGGCAGCGTCATCGCCGAGGTCAGCGAGGCTGACCAGGCCACCGTCGACCGCGCGGTACAGGCGGCGCAGCGCGCCTTGTCCGGTCCGTGGGGCAAACTCAGCGTGCAGGAGCGCGCTGCCATGCTGCACAAGGTCGCCGATGGTATCGAAGCGCGCTTCGAGGAGTTCGTCGCGGCGGAAGTGGCCGATACCGGGCGTCCGGTGCAGCAGGCCCGCACGCTCGACATAGCCAGGGCGGTGGCCAACTTCCGCACCTTTGCCGACCTGGCCAAGACAGCCAACACCGACCTGTACGAGATGCACACGGCCGACGGCGCCGGCGCTCTCAATTACACGGTGCGCAAGCCGCTGGGCGTGGTCGGTGTGATCTCGCCGTGGAACCTGCCACTGCTCCTGTTTACCTGGAAGGTGGCGCCGGCGCTCGCGTGCGGAAACACCGTGGTTGCCAAACCGTCGGAAGAGTCGCCGTCGTCGGCGACCCTGTTGGCCGAGGTGATGCGCGACGCCGGCATCCCGCCCGGTGTGTTCAATCTGGTGCACGGTTTCGGCAAAGATTCCGCCGGCGAGTTCCTGACCCGCCATCCCGGCATTGCCGCGCTGACCTTTACCGGTGAATCAAGTACCGGCAGCACGATCATGAAGGCTGTCGCCGACGGCGTCAAAGAGGTGTCGTTCGAGTTGGGAGGCAAGAATGCCGCCGTAGTCTTTGCCGACAGCGATTTCGATGCCGCCGTCGCCGGCGTGATGCGTTCCTCCTTCACCAATGCCGGACAGGTCTGCCTGTGCTCGGAGCGCGTCTATGTCGAGCGTCCCATTTTCGACCGCTTTGTCGCCGCCATGCGCGAACGAGTTGGCCAGCTCAAGCTGGGCTTCCCGCACGAGGACGGGGTGGACATGGGGCCGCTGATCTCGCACGGCCACCGCGACAAGGTGCTGTCGTACTACCGCCTGGCGCGGGAAGAGGGCGCCACTGTCGTGGCCGGCGGCGGCGTGCCGCGTTTTGGCGACGAGCGCGACCAGGGCGCCTATGTCGAACCCACCATCTGGACCGGATTGCCCGACACCGCGCGCTGCGTGCGGGAAGAGATTTTTGGCCCGGTGTGCCATATCGCGCCTTTCGACACCGAAGACGAAGTAGTGGCGCGCGTCAACGACAGCGACTATGGCCTCGCTTGTGCGCTCTGGACCAACAACCTGACACGTGCGCATCGCGCCGCGCGCCGCATCCATGTCGGCCTGGTGTGGGTCAATACCTGGTACCTGCGCGACCTGCGCACGCCGTTTGGCGGGGTCAAACTGTCGGGTCTTGGCCGTGAAGGGGGGCGCTATTCGCTCGACTTCTATTCGGACGTGTCGAATATCTGCATCAAGCTCTGAGGAGGCCGCCATGCGTATCACCATGCAGTCGCCGGCCATCCCGGCGCCGCGTTTCCGCTATAGCCCGTGCGTGCGCATCGGCCAGGTCTACCAGGTCTCCGGCATGGTGGCGCTCGATCCTGTCAGCGGGCAGCTGGAAGGCGGCGGGGTTGGCGCCGAGACCACGCGCATCCTGGCCAATTTGCTCGCGGCGCTGCCGGACTATGGTTTGACGCTCGATGACTTGCTGATCGCCCGCATCTTCACCACCCGGTTCGAACAATTCTCCGCCATCAATGCGGCCTGGGAAGCCGTGTTCGACGAGCGCGTGACGCCCCCTGCGCGCACCACGGTTGGCGTCAGCGCATTGCCGCTGAACGCCACGGTAGAAATCGAATTCTCCTTTGTAAAGTCCTCACTGCGGAAAGTGCACCAAAAATGAATAACGACATGATCAGACACGCGGCCGACTTGCTGTGGGATGCCGAGCGGCTCGGGCAACCTTGCGCGCCGGTGCGGGACTTGCCCGGTATCGCCGACGTGGCGGCCGCCTATGCCGTCCAGCAGATCAATACGGAGCGGCGCCTCGCTGCCGGACAACGCCTGGTCGGGCGCAAGATCGGCCTGACGTCCAAGGTTGTACAAACACAGCTGGGCGTAGACCAGCCGGACTTCGGCATGCTGTTCGCCGAGATGTGCCTGGGCGACGGCGAGGAAGTGGCG
Source organism: Duganella phyllosphaerae (assembly GCF_001758785.1). Classification (GTDB taxonomy): domain Bacteria; phylum Pseudomonadota; class Gammaproteobacteria; order Burkholderiales; family Burkholderiaceae_D; genus Rugamonas; species Rugamonas phyllosphaerae. The sequence continues at coordinate 55,776 of NZ_LROM01000072.1, read as the reverse complement.
CAGGGGCGGGTAATGCAGGCAAAGGTGGAGGCCGAAATTGCCCTGGTGATCGAGCGGCCGTTGACGCACCGGCACAACACCGTGGCCGATATCATCGGCGCCACCGCCTATGCCCTGCCGGCCATCGAGATCGTCGGCAGCCGTATCGCCAACTGGAACATCAAATTGGTCGATACGGTGGCCGACAACGCCTCGAGCGGCTTGTTCGTGCTCGGCTCGCGTCCCGTCAAGCTCGATGCGCTGGACCTGGTCGGCTGCGGCATGCTGATGGAGCGGCGCGGTGAACAGGTCAGTGCCGGCGCCGGTTCGGCCTGCCTGGGCAATCCGCTGCTGGCGGCCGTCTGGCTGGCCAATATGATGGTCCATGTCGGCCAGCCGCTGCAGGCGGGCGACATCATTTTGACGGGGGCGCTGGGCCCGATGGTGCAAGCCGCCTCGGGCGATGTGTTCGATGCCCACATCGAAGGCCTGGGGCGAGTCCGCGCGGCTTTCGCATAAATCAACAAGGAACACGACATGAAACTTCAACCAAAACGGCTGGAGGTCGCCATCATCGGCTCCGGCAATATCGGCACCGATCTGATGATCAAGGTGATGCGTAATTCGAGCCACCTGCGCATGGGCGCGATGGTCGGCATCGACGCCGCCTCGGACGGCCTGGCGCGCGCCAGCCGGCTCGGCGTGCCGACCACGCACGAGGGCGTGGAAGGCCTGCTGGCGCTGCCCAATTTCGCCAATATCAAGATCGCCTTCGACGCCACTTCGGCACAGGCGCATGCCGGTCACAACGCGCTGCTCCAGCGCCACGGCGTGCGCGTGATCGACCTGACGCCCGCAGCGATCGGCCCTTACGTGGTACCGGTCGTAAACCTCGACGCCCATCTCGACAGCCCGAATATCAACATGGTGACCTGCGGCGGCCAGGCGACGATCCCGATGGTACGCGCGGTGTCGCGCGTGGCCAAGGTGCACTACGCCGAAATCGTGGCCTCGATCGCCAGCAAATCGGCCGGTCCCGGCACGCGGGCGAACATCGACGAATTCACCGAGACCACCTCGGCTGCCATCGTCAGCATCGGCGGCGCTGCGAGCGGCAAGGCGATCATCGTGCTCAATCCTGCCGAGCCGCCGATGATGATGCGCGACACGGTATTCTGCCTGGCTGCCGATGACGCCGACGAAAACCTGATCCGTGAATCGGTGCGTGCCATGGCGGCCGACGTGGCGGCCTATGTCCCCGGTTACCGCCTCAAACAGGAAGTCCAGTTCGAGCGCATTCCGGCCGATCGCCCAATCAATATTCCAGGCATGGGGCCGAGGTCGGGCCTGAAGGTGACGGTGTTCCTGGAAGTGGAGGGGGCCGCCCATTATTTGCCCGCTTACGCTGGCAACCTCGACATCATGACCTCGGCGGCGCTCGCCGCCGGCGATGCAATTGCCGCCAAACTGATGGCTGCCGCCGGAGGATACGCCCATGACTAAGCAGGACAAACTGTACATTTCGGACGTCACGCTGCGCGATGGCATGCATGCGATCCGCCACCAGTATTCGATCGAGCAGGCAGTGGCGATTGCCAGTGCGCTCGATGCGGCCAAGGTCGACAGCATCGAGGTGGCCCACGGCGACGGCCTGCGCGGCTCGAGCTTTAACTACGGCTTCGGCGCCCATACCGATCTCGAATGGATCGAGGCGGTGGCCGAGGTGCTAAACCATGCCAGCCTGGCTACCTTGCTGTTGCCTGGCATCGGAACCTTGCATGACCTGGACGCCGCCCACCGCGCTGGCGTGCGGACGGTGCGGGTTGCCACCCATTGCACCGAGGCGGACATCGCGCGCCAGCATGTCGAGCATGCACGCAAGCTGGGCATGGACACGGTCGGTTTCCTGATGATGTCGCACATGATCACGCCTCAGCAACTGGCGGAGCAGGCCAAGAAGATGGAGAGCTATGGCGCCAACTGCGTGTACGTCGTCGATTCCGGTGGCGCGCTGTCGATGCGCGACGTCGCCGAGCGTTTCAAGGCGTTCAAGGAGGTACTCAAGCCAGAGACCGAGACCGGTATCCACGCGCATCACAATCTCTCGCTGGGGGTGGCCAACTCGATCGTCGCTGTCGAACATGGCTGCGACCGGATCGATGCCTCGCTGGCCGGGATGGGCGCTGGCGCCGGTAACGCGCCGCTGGAAGTGTTCATCGCTGCGGCCGGCCGCCTGGGGTGGAATCACGGCACCGACCTGTTCGCGCTGATGAACGCTGCCGACGACCTGGTGCGCCCACTGCAGGACCGTCCGGTGCGGGTCGATCGCGAGACGCTCGCGCTCGGATACGCAGGGGTGTATTCAAGTTTCCTGCGTCATGCCGAGGCTGCCTCGGCACGCTACGGCATCGCAACCGTCGACATCCTGGTCGAGTTGGGGCGCAGGCGCATGGTCGGCGGGCAGGAAGACATGATCGTTGACGTCGCGCTCGACCTGCTCAAGTCTGGCCAGGCGGCAGCTGCCGCAGCGGGAGGTGCACGATGAGCACCATGAATACGATGAGCACACTCGATATTGGCGCGCTGGCACGCACCCTCGACGCCGCCGCCACCGACCGGCGCGCAATCGATCCTTTATTGCCTGAGCATGGATTCACGCTCGATGAGGCCTATGTCATTCAGCACGCCTCGATTGCTCTTCGTCACCTGCGCGGCGAACGGCCCATAGGCATCAAGCTCGGGTTCACCAGCCGCGCCAAGATGTTGCAGATGGGTGTGGACAGCCTGATCTGGGGTCTGCTGACCGACGCCATGCTCTACGAGGAAGGGGGCGATATTGATCTGGCCGACTTCATCCACGCCCGCGCCGAACCGGAATTGTGCTTCCTGACGCGGCGCGACATCGACCGCCCGCTGACGCTGATCGAAGCGGCCTCCTATCTCGACGGTGTGGCGCCTGCGATCGAGATCATCGACTCTCGCTATCGCAATTTCAAATTCGGCCTCGAGGATGTCGTGGCAGATAATTGTTCCTCTGCCGGCCTGGTGGTCGGCGCCATGAACCGACTGGACCGTAGCATGCGCAATTGCGGTGTGCACGTGCGCATCAACGGTCGCGCAGTGCAGATGGGCAGTACCGGGGCGATCCTGGGCGACCCGTTGCGCAGCGTGGTCCATGCTTCACGCCTCGCTTTCGGCGCCGGCATGGTGCTGCCGGCGGGATCGCTCATCATGGCCGGCGCCGCCACTGCCGCCGAAGCGCTCAGTCCAGGCATGCATGTGAGCCTGGAGATCGCCGGCCACGGCGGTGTCGAGTTCTTCACCAAGGGCGCGCAATGAAGGCGCGCGCCACCCTCGTCGCGGGCAAGGCGACACCGCGCGGCGCATTCCCGCACATCAAGCGTGCCGGCGACTTCCTGTTCGTCTCCGGCACCAGTTCGCGCCGCCCTGACAACAGCCTTGACGGTGTCGAGGTCGACGCCCTGGGCACCACCGCCCTCGACATCGCGGTCCAGACCCGCGCGGTGATCTCGAACATGCGCGACATCCTGGCCAGCGAGGGAGCCACCCTCGACGACCTGGTCGAGGTATCGACCTTCCTTGTGAACATGAACGATTTTGGCGGCTACAACCGGGTCTGGGCCGAGTTTTTCGACGCCACCGGGCCGACGCGCACCACCGTCGCGGTGCATCAGTTGCCGCACCCTCATTTGCTGATTGAAATGAAAGCCATCGCGTTTCGGCCGCTGGCCCTGTCACAGGAGAACGAATAATGTTCAAGTACGGAAAACCACTCAATTTTGCGCGTTGGCTCGATGAGCATTCTGACTTGCTCAAGCCGCCCGTCGGCAATCAGCAGATCTGGCAAGATGCCGATCTGCTGGTCACCGTGGTCGGTGGTCCGAACCGACGCACCGATTTTCATGACGACCCGCTGGAGGAGTTTTTCTACCAGTTCAAAGGTGACGCTTACCTGAACATCATGGACCGGGGCAAGCTTGAACGTATCGAGCTGCGCGAGGGCGATATCTTCCTGATGCCCCCGCACGTGCGCCATTCGCCCCAGCGTCCGGAGCGCGACAGCCGCTGCCTGGTGGTCGAGCGCCAGCGTCCTCCCGGCATGATCGATGCCTTCGAATGGTATTGCGCGAACTGCGCGAACCTGGTGCACCGCGCCGAGGTGCAACTGCACAGTATTGTTACTGACCTGCCGCCGCTGTTCGAACGGTTCTATGCGTCCGTGCCGTTGCGCACATGTCCGGCCTGCGGCACGGTCCATCCTGGCAGCGGCGCGCCGGTCCACGAGGGAGCGACTTCGTGAACGGCGCCAACCCCCGCATCGATATCCACTCACACTTCTTTCCACGCGTCTCGCAGCAGGATGCGGCGGGCTACCACGACGGCAGCGCGCCCTGGCTGCAGATCGATGACGGCGGCGCTACCGGATCGATCATGGTTGGCGACAAGGCGTTCCGGCCCGTGTACCAGGCCCTGTGGGATCCTGCTTTCCGGCTCGAGGAAATGGACCAGCAAGGGATCGATATCCAGATCGCTTGCGCCACCCCGGTCCTGTTCGGCTACACGTGGCAAGCTGCGCAGGCCGCCGACTGGGCGCGCCGGATGAATGACCTGGCACTCGAATTTGCGGCGCACAATCCCGACCGGCTCAAGGTCATGGCCCAGGTGCCGCTGCAGGATCTCGAGCTGGCGTGCGAAGAGGCCGATCGGGCCATGCGCAGCGGCCACGTTGGGGTCCAGATCGGCAATCACCTGGGCGACCGCGATCTCGATGATGCGCAGCTCGAGGCCTTTCTGACGCACTGCGCCCACCAGGACATTCCGCTGTTTGTTCATCCTTGGGACATGATGGGCGGCAACCGTATGAAGCGCTGGATGCTGCCGTGGCTGGTGGCCATGCCTGCCGAGACCCAGCTGGCGATCCTGTCGCTAATACTGTCCGGTGCGTTCGAGCGTATCCCGGAGAAGCTGAAGATCTGTTTCGGCCATGGCGGCGGCAGCTTCGCCTACTTGCTCGGCCGGGTCGACAACGCATGGAAACATCGCGATATCGTGCGCGAGGATTGCCCGCGTTTGCCATCGGAATACGTCAAGCGCTTTTTCGTCGATAGCGCGGTGTTCGATCCCGGCGCGCTGCGCCTGCTGGTCGACGTGATGGGCGATGACCGCGTGATGCTGGGTTCGGACTACCCGTTTCCCCTGGGCGAGCAGAAGATCGGTGACCTGGTGTTGTCGAGCGAGCTGAGCCTTGATGCCAAGCAGCGTATCTTGCACGGAAATGCGGCCAGTTTCTTCAACCTGGAGTAGAAGGCAGGAGTACGTCATGGACGTGTTGCCGATTTCAAACGTGACGCTCAGCCGCAAGCTGAAGTTTAACCAGTTGATGATTTTTGAGCTGGTGCTCGAGTCTGGCTCTTTCGTTCGCGCCGCCAACGCCATGGGCCTCACCCAGCCGGCCATCACGAAGGCCATCTACGATCTCGAGTCGTTTTTCGGCGCGCCCTTGTTTGAACGCTCCAACCGTGGCGTGACGCCAACCGAGTTCGGCGTGATGCTCGGCCGGCGCGTCAAGTCGATCATTGCCGAAACGCGTTACATGACCGAGGAAGTCAATGCCTATCGCAACGGCGCCGCCGGTCACGTGATTGTCGGCACATTGATTGCGGCAGCCGCCAAACTGTTGCCGCGCGCGCTGGTGAAGCTGCGTCAGGCCGCCCCTGGCGTGCAGATCACCGTTCGGGAAGGGACCACCGCGCATCTGTTCCCTGCATTGGCAACAGGTGACCTCGACATCGTGGTCGGTCGCCTGCCCGAGCAGGAACTGCCGCTGGCCCATGCCTTTCCACTGGTCCACGAGGTACTGTACGGTGAGTCATTCTGCGCGGTCGTCGGCAAGGGCAATCCGCTGGCATTGCAAGCCGGTCTGCGGCTGGCGGACCTGATGCTGCAGGACTGGATCTTTCCGCTGCAGGAATCACCTTCCTACAATGCCGTGGAAAAGTTGTTTCGTGGCGCAGGGCTGGGGCTGCCAGCCAGCCACGTCAACTCGCTGTCCATGCTGACCAATATCGGCATGTTGTTGGAGACCCACATGATCGCGCTGATGCCGCGCGCAGCCGCGATCCAGTTTGTCGATTCCGGCCTGCTTCAGATCCTCGACTTGCCCGATAGTGCACATTTCGGCGATGTCGGGTTTTCCATTCGGGCGGACAAGGAAGTCAATCCTGCTTGCCGCAATTTCATCCATTGTCTGCGGGAAGCGGCGCTCGAAATGCTGGCCTAGCGACACCCAGCAAGGCGCTCGCCGCCTTCTAATCAAACCAATAATAATTAACGGAGAAAAAATGAATTCTGCATCCATCAGAAAGTCCACTCAGGGCGCGGCGCGCCTCAAAAGCTTACCCTTGGCGCTCATGTTGGCGGCCGGGGCGGCGCAGGCGCAGGAGGCAGGCGATATGTTCTCGTTCAGTGGCTTTGGCACCATCGGCGCGGTGCACTCGAACTCGGACCGGGGAGATTTCGTCAGCACCTTGTATCAACCGTCCGGCGCCGGCGTCTCGCGCAGCTGGGATATCAATACCGACACCAAGGCTGGCGCCCAGCTCAGTGCGCGGTTCAACGACCAGTGGTCGGCCGTGGTGCAGGTGGTGTCGATGTCCCGCAGCGACAACACCTTCACGCCGCGCCTGGAATGGGCTAACGTGCAATACGCGATCACGCCGGACTTCAAAGTGCGCGTCGGCCGCACGGCGCTGGCCATGTTCATGGCATCCGACACGCGGCTGGTTGGCTATGCCAATACCTGGCTGCGTCCGCCGGTCGAGGCGTACAACGACACCCCCATGACCAATCTGGACGGCGTCGATATCTCCTATCGCATGCGCTTCGGTGGCGTCACCAACACGCTGCAAGTATTTACCGGCGTATCCGATCTCAGTGTCGTCGACGGCGCCGGTAAGGAACTCAACACCAACCATATCCGGTAGGCGCGCGGTTTCGCCAACCTGATCGAGTCCGGCGCATGGACGGGCCGGTTCAGCTATATGCAATCGAACATCAGCTTCGATTTTGGCGGCGGCACCGTGTTGAACGTGCCGCAAAGTTCGACGGCCGTCGGCGTCGGTTATGACCCCGGAGCGTGGTTCGTCCAGGCGGAATACACCGGTGTCAAGCTGCCCGGTATTACGCCGTCGGGCTGGGGAGCGTATGTGATCGGTGGCTATCGCATCGGCAATTTTACGCCTTACCTCATTCATGCGAAAAGCTGGACAGCCAATGTTCGCGGGCTGAGCACGTTCGACCAGCGCACGACTTCGCTCGGCTTGCGCTGGGACGCGATGAAAAATATCGCTGTCAAGATGCAGGTTGACCAGATCAAGCCGGACAGCGACAGCAACGGTTACTTCATCAACGTGCGGCCTGGATTGAGCGGCAGCAATGTGCGACTGGTCAGTCTTGCGGTCGATTTCGTTTTCTAAAGGGGGAACCATGTCCGAACTTAAAAAAATTTGCATCGCCGCGATCGTATCGAGCACGATGTTCGTCGCGTTGCCGGCGCTGGCTGAAATTGTTGTCATCGTCTCGGCGAAAAGCGCTGCCACCGCGCTGACCGAGGAACAGGCGTCCGATGCCTTCCTGGGCAAGAACAACACCTTGCCGGGCGGTGTACAGGCCGTGCCGGTCGACCAGGCCGACGGAACAGCGCTGCGCGAACAGTTCTACAGCAAGGTGTCGGGCAAGACCAGCGCCCAAATGAAGGCGTACTGGTCCAAGCAGATCTTCACCGGCAAGGGGCAGCCCCCCAAGGAGGCTGGCGACAGCGCGGCCATCAAAGCGCTGGTGGCGGCTAATCCGAACATCGTCGGGTATGTCGATAAAAGCGTGGTCGATGCCAGCGTCAAAGTCGTGCTGACATTGAAATAATCGAGTCGCCGGGCCTGGCGGTCAGCACCCAGCTCGTGCTCGATGCGCAAAAATCGATCCATAGCACATCATAAAACGCCATAGCCAACGTATGGCCCTTGAAAACCACTGTTTTCTGCTACGTTTTACGCATGATTTACGCATCCGTTACGTAGGAGGTGCATCAGGATCTGCCAGCTCACGCAGTGTGCCCAGGACCTGCTCGCGCAAGTCGGGCAACTTTCGCGCTACTGCGCGGTTGGCAGCTTGAAGAGGATGCCGAGGTCGGCCGTTAAGCGCACGCCCAACACCAAGGTGTCCGGGATGTCCCGCGGATGGCTGGGCGTGATGCGTGAGTCAGGATTGACCAGGTACTGCAGGTTGGGCGCGACCGTGATGCCGGGTGCCAGTGCATAATTGTAGGCCGCCTCGAACACATAGCCATGTTTAGGCACGGTACCGGTGCCACCGCCCTTGGCCCGACTCTCGGACAGGAACTTGACTTCCTTGTTCGAAAACTTCAGGTCGCTGACGACAATGCCGAGGCTGTCGTTGTCGCGCTCGGCAAAAGTGCCGGTCTTGACCAGGCCGATCTTGGCCGTATATTGCAGCGGTTCGAAGTCGCCGCGGTTATACAGGAAACTACCGAACACGGCCAGGTTGCGCTTCGAGTCCAGGTTCGGGCGCGAAATGACTTGGTCGCCCATCACGTACACGCCGTTGTCGTGCCGGTGCGTCAGACGCGTGCCGCCGAACTGGGCATAAGACTGGCCCTGGGTATTGAGATAGACGTCGTTGCGCGGCGAGTCGAGATACCAGCCACCCAGGCGGATATGGCGCGGCATGGCATCGGTGGAAAAGTCCGTTTCATATCCGGTTTCCAGCATGTAGTTCTGGCCCGTGATGTGGCTCGAGCCGATGTCCCACAGGTGGGTGTTCGGATCGCCCATGGCTGGATCGATGGCGAACGAGCCCGCATGCACATAGGTCTGGGCAGTCGGTTTCCAGGTCACGCGGCCACCCCAGGTTGCCAATGGCGCCAGCGCCGTGCCGGACGATTGACTGAAACCGTACAGTGCGCCGCTGTGCGCATGGTTCTGGAACAGGCCCGCGAACGGCGACCTGGCAAAAGTGTTGAAGGCACCCAAGCGCCCAACCAGGAAGCTCAGGTCGTTCTTGTTCCTGAGCGAGAAGTTCTGCTCGTAGAGCAGTTCCAGGAACCGCAGAAAGGTAAATGGCGCATAGTTTTCCTGCGCCGACGTACCGCCGCCGATATAACTCTCCGTCAAGCCCTTGCTCTTGATACCGATCAGGCTGACAGACAGCTTGCCACCGCTCCAGCCCATCATCTTATCGAGGTCGATATCGGCGCCTCCCGCGAGGTACTGCGAGGTGGTGATACCCTGCTTGATGCCGCCCGACGGATTGCCGGCGACCTCCTGGCTATACAAAAGGTTGAAATACACGCCGCGATCTGCCAGCGAGGCCAGTATGCCATCCTGCGCAGGCGACCGGACCGCAGTCTGTGCCGCCGGCGCGTCGATGCTGGTGACCGGCATCGTGCCGGCACCCTTGGCCGGATCTTCTTGTGGCGCCACCTGCGCCCATGCCGAGCCGGCGCACAGGGCGCCCACCATCAGCGAGGTAGCGCGAGCAAGTTGGCCGCGAGGCAGTTTTTTTACGTTGACCATCATGTTGACTCCATCAGTGAAAAACAGGGAAGGGTGCGCGGCTCAGGCCAGCGCGGCGGTAACTTCGATCTCGATCAGGAAATCGGGCAGTGCCAGCGCAGCGACGCCGACGACGGTATTGGCGGCCGGCTCTGCATCGCCGTAGAAGGCGGCGATCTCGGCGCAGATCGGCGCCAGTTTTTCAGGCGTGTGATTGACGATATAGGTACGCATGCGCACCACGTCGGCCGGCGTGGCGCCAGCCGCAGCCAGCACTTGTTTCAGATTGGCCAGCGCCTGGCGCGCCTGGGCGACGACATCGTCGCCGCCGACCACGGCATACTGGCTGTCCCACGCCACCTGGCCCGACAGGTGCAGCGTGCGGCCCGGCTGCTGTTCGACGGCGTGTGAAAAGGCGAACGGGGTGGTGGTGTACATGGTGGCGGGGTTGATCACACGGCGGGTCATGGCGTAGCTCCTGAAAAGAGGGGGGGTAAAGACAAACGATTACAAGCTCGATGGGGTGTGCCGGCACAGCTCGAAAATATTGCTCCACGGGTCGCGGAAGTAGCGGAAGGACGAGCCAGCCGTCGGACCGCTGTCAAGTTCGATACGCTCCAGAACCGTGCAGCCGTTGTCGAGCAGCACGCCGGCCGCCTGTTCCAGGTCGTCCACTTCGATGCCCAGGTGATGGCTGCCGATATGATTGCCGGGCAGTGGCGCGGTGCTGCTGCCCAATGGCTTCTGGTATTCGAACAACTCGAGCTTGAAACCGTCGGGGAACTGCAACATCGCCAGGCGGATGCGCGCACCGGGTATGCCCAGGTGCGTATCGGTCCAGTCTCGGCCCTGTTCGTCACGCCCCATATCGGCCGCGTCCAGCGGGCCCATCGCATACACGGCGGTGACGCCGAATACACGGTTGTAGAAAGCGATAACGGGTTCGAGTTCGGCGACGGTCCAGGAAGCGTGGTCGATGCGGCGAAAGCTGATTAATGGCTGGTTCATGGCGTGACTTCTCCTGACGCTTGCGCGTCCATGGTGACGAGGTATGATGCGAGGGGAATTCTGAGGCGCACTGCGCCTCAGCGGGGTCAGGGCTGGGCAGCCTTTGGGCCCAGCCTGAGCGCGGCCTGGCCCGGTGCTTGCGTGATCAGGCTCACGCCGACCATCACGACGGCATTGATCGCCATGGCCAGCAGACCAGGCTCCCATTCGGGCAGCGTGGCGGACCAGTAGCCCTTGGCGAACGGCGCCAGTAGCGCGATGAAGCCGGCCACGATGCCGCAAACGACACCGGCGGCGCTGGCGCGGCGCCACATAAAGGCCAGGAACACCCCCGGCGCCAGCATGCCGATGGCCGAATATGCACTCAACAGTATCGACATCAGCGAACCTTTCTGCAGCAGCGAGACGGCCACCGCGATCACGGCAAAGACCGCCAGCGCCACCCGCGAGAGCAGCAAGCCATCGCGCTCACTGAGGTTCGGCACCAGGGGCGTGACCACGTTGCGGGTAAAAATCGAGCCGGCGGTCAGCAGCAGCACCGACCCTGGCGCCAGCGCCAGCAGGAAACCGGTGCCCGCCAGCAGTCCAATGACCCAGTCCGGATATTTGTTCGACACGAACTGCAGCAGGGCCGCATTCATATTGCCCTCGGGCGGCTGGGTACCGGCCACCAGTGCCGCTACGCCCAGCACGATAATGAAGAAGAAAGCGAGCGAATACACGGGCTGCCAGATGGCGTTGCGGCGGATCGCGGTCGGGCTGTGAGCAGAATACGAAATCTGGAACAGGTGCGGAAACACCCAGTTGCCCAGCGCGATATTGAGGGCTGAGGTGATCAGCCAGACGCTAGTCGTCGGTGCGCCGAGGTCCATACCGGGCAGTTTGCCGATGCCGGGATGCATGGCTTCAGCCATGCCGAAGATGTCGAGCAGCGAACTGGCGCCCACCTTGGAAGCGACCGTCGATGCAAGGATTACCACCAGCACCACCATCAGCACATCCTTGACGGCCGCTGCGAATGCCGCCGAACGCAGCCCGGCAAACAACACGAAAGCTACCATCAGCAGGCCAGCCAGGATATGCGCCGTCAGCGGCGAGATGCTGTCGCCAAACGTCAGCGACACCACCAGCCCCAGGCTCACCAGCTGGATCTGTACGTACACGATCAGCGCGCCGATGCCGATCAGGCCCGTCACCACGCCCAGCCAGGGCGCGTCATAGCGGGCGGCGAAAAAATCGGCCTGCGTCACCAGGCCGGCGGAGCGTCCCGCCCGCCATATTTTCGGCATCAGCACATAACCGATCGCATACGACAGCGACACCGAGCAGAACGCCAGGTAGGCCGGCGCACCGAGCGCCCAGGCGTAACCGGCGATGCCGAACACCGCAAAGGTGGTATAGATTTCGCCGGCGTTCATGAACCAGAACAGCAAGGTACCCATGCCGCGCCCGCCGATGGCCCAGTCGGCCACGGTCTTGTTTTTCTTCGCCTTGGCGCGGCCAAAGCCGATTGCGCCAACCACGGTCACCAACAGCAATAACAGGGCAATGGTGATTTTCATGGTGCAGCCGCTTCCAGTTGCGCCTGCATTTGCCCTTCAGTGGTGTCGATCGCTGCCATGAAGGCGCGCTCTTCCTCTTCCAGTCCGGCGCGGCGGTCCAGTTCGAACACCAGCGCAAACACCAGCGTGGATAACAGCACGCCTGCCATTTGCCAGACCAGTGGGAAGGGCAGTCCCAGCGGCTTGAATGCCACCTCATTGGCCAGCGGCGCGAACCCGAGCTGCCAGGCGAAAGGCAAGCACAGCAGCCATAAATGGCGCCGGCGAACGACCCTGGTGGGTGGGCTGAGTGGCGGAACATGTCTCATTGCAATAACCTCTTTCGTTTGGGGTTTATTTTTTTTGTGCAGCATAACTGCACATACAAAAGTTATTTTAAGCATTGAATCAAGTCAAGTTATTTAAATCAAGGCGGCAAAATACGGCCTAAAGTGGCATGAATAGGACAAAAAATGCTTTTCATCAAATAATTGACAAGCCGATTGGCAGATGAAATAATCCAAAACAGTGCAGCGTAAATGCACAAATGCCTGGGTGGTGCGGCCACAATGTCTGCGGCACCCTGTACCTGATGAGGAGTTCTAGTGATTGGTAAACGACTGCATGATTTGCGCGTGGCGCGCGGTCTGTCCTTGCGCAAGCTGGCGGAGATCGCCAGCGTTTCACCCACCTTGCTGAGCCAGGTGGAGCGGGACGTAACCGAACCGAGCCTTACCACACTGCGCAGTCTGAGCGCGGTGTTCGGCGAATCCATGTCGGCCCTGTTTGCCGACCCGCAGGCGCCGTCGGTCTGGCTGAGCCGACCGGGCGAACGCCTGACCTTGATGGGACCGAAAGGCGGTGTCAGTTATGAGCGCCTGACGCGCGGCAATGGCCAGATGGAAGTGCTGCGCGCCGTTTTCGCGCCGGGACAGTTTTCGGCGGAGGACCCGCTGCGCCACCCCTCGCTCGAATGCGTGTATGTGATCAGCGGCACGCTGACGGCCGAAATCGGCGGCACCACCTACGCGGTCAATGCCGGTGAAAGCATCACCTTCGACGCCCAGCAGCCGCACCGCTATACCAACCAGGGCGACAGCGATGCCGAAGTGATCGTGTCGGTCACGCCGCCGGTGCCGTAAACACCCCGTTCCGCGCCCCTGCCTTTTCTGATCCGCTTTTTAACTGTGAGTGAATGCCATGAACCGTAACGATATCAACTGGACCGGCTATATTCCGGCCATCACCACCCCTTTTACGCGCGACGGCGAGATGGCCTGGGATGACCTGCCCAAGCAGCTGGAATGGTATATCGAGCAGCGTATGCACGGCGTGGTCCTGGCCGGCACGTCGGGCGAATGGTTCAGCTTGAGCGAGTCCGAACGCGCACAGCTGTTTCTCGAAGGCGGCCGCGCGATCGACAAGCGCATCACGGTGCTGGGCGGCTGCAATGCCTATACGGCGCTGGAAGCCATACGCCACGCGCGCGCGGCCGAAAAAGCGGGACTGGACGGCATCCTGCTCACGCCGCCGCCATATATCGTGCCGAGCCGCCGCGAGTTGCTGCAGTTCTACCAGGACGTGTCGGACGCCACCGATATTCCCATCTGCATCTACAACTGGCCGCGCGGCTGCGTGATAGACCTGGACACCGACCTTCTCAACGAGTTGGCCGATATCGACCACGTGGTGGCCATCAAGAACTCGACACCGAACTTCGCCGGTTTCCTCGACGGCCTGTATGCCTTGAGTGACAAGGTGCGCTACTTTAACGTGCCGACCTCGGAATTGGGCGCCGACCTGGTGGCGCTGGGGCGTGGCGACGGCCTGATGGGCGCCGGCGGCGTGCTGGGCTCGGACCATCCGGACTTCTGGCGCCTGATCGAGCAAGGCGACAAGGCCGGTGCCGTGGCGCTGGGCGCGCGCGACCGCGTCATCATGAAGGCCTGGTTCAACAAGGATTTCGCCGGCAATTACGGCAGCGCCCAGGCCATCCTCAAGACGGCGCTGCGCCTGCGCGGTGTGCCGGCCGGCCATGTGCGCCGTCCGCTGCTGGAGCTGTCGGCGGCCGAAGTCGAGATGGTGCGCGCCACGCTGGAAAGCCTGGGCATCGCCACTCAGGCGGCGTAAGCATGCCAGCGGCCATCGTTCCGGATTCCCCCGCCTACGGGCGCATTGTCGACACCCTGGTGATCGGTGGTGGCCTGCTGGGCAGCGCTGTCGCCTACTACCTGGCCCTGGCCGGCAGCAGCGTGCTGCTGGTCGAAAAAGACCAGATCAACCGGCAGGCTTCCGGCCAGAATGCGGGCAGCCTGCATTTCCAGCTCGAATACCGGATGATCGAAAACGGCGAAGAAGCAGCGAAAAAGGCGGCCGAAGCGATGCCATTGCACCTGCATGCGCAACAGGCGTGGGCGGGCCTCGAAGCGGAGCTGGGCGCCAGTGTCGGCGTGGTCCAGCACGGCGGCTTCATGGTGGCCGAAACGCCGCAGCAGGTCCAGCGTCTGGCCCGCAAGGTGGCGCTGGAACAGCAAAGCGGCCTGGAAACACGCATGCTCGACGGCGACGAAGTGCGCCACCGCGCCCCCTACATGGGGCCGTCAATCCTGGCGGCTGCCTTCTGCCCGTCCGAAGGCAAGGCTGATCCGCGCCGCTGCAGCCTGGCTTACGCCAACGCCGCCGTGCGGCTCGGGACCGAACTGCGCACCAAGTCGGGCGTAGCGGCGATTGCGCGCGCGCGCCACGGCTGGACGGTAACGCTGGACGATGGCAGCGTGCAGCGCGCCGCCACCATCGTCATCACGGCCGGGGCCTGGTCCGGCCGTGTGGCGCAGATGGCAGGCACGGTGCTGCCTGTCAGCCCGGTTGGCCTGACCATGACGGCCACCGCGCGCAGCGCGCCCTTGGTGCGCCACCTGGTGCAACATGCGGGACGGCGGCTGTCGATGAAGCAGACAATCGAGGGCAATGTGCTGATCGGCGGCGGCTGGCCCGCGCGCCTGCATCAGCAGCACGGCATTATCGACCTGGAACGCAAGCCGGAACTGTTATTGACTTCCCTGGCCGGCAACATGGCCGCTGCCGCTGCCGTGGTGCCGGGCGTGGCGCACCTGCCTGTGCTGCGGGTCTGGACCGGCATGACGGCGCTGGTGGCCGACCAGCTGCCGCTGATCGGCGAGGTGCCGCGCGCGCCGGGCGCCTTTATCGCCACCGGCGGCTCGGCGTTCACCCTCGGCCCGACCTATGCCCGCGTGCTGGCCAACAAGGTGCTGGGCCGGCCCGATGAATTCGATGTCAGCCGCTATGACCCCAACCGCTTCGGGAGTTTGACCTTTGCTTAATTCGCGCCGCACCACGCCCCATCACGCCGCCGGCGCAGAACCGATGCGCCCCGCCGCCGTCACCATCTACATCAATGGCGCGGCAGCGCCGGCCTACCCCGGCGAGACCGTCGCCACGGCGCTGCTGGCGGCCGGCACCCACCGTTTTCGCACGACCCAGGGCGGCGCACCGCGCGCGCCGGTGTGCAATATGGGCGTGTGCTTCGAGTGTGCCGTGACGGTCGACGGTCGCCCCGGCACGCGCAGCTGCATGACCCTGATCGCCCCCAATATGCATATCGAGACCGTCTGACATGAGCCCCGCAGAATCGCCAGAGACCCCGCCCTTCGACCTGATCGTGGTTGGCGCCGGCCCGGCCGGCCTGTCGGCCGCGCTGGACGCCGCCGACCATGGCCTGCGCGTGGTTGTCATCGACGAACAGTATGCGCCCGGCGGGCAGATTTTCCGTCAGCCACCGGCCACCTTCAGCCATCCCGCCGCCGCGCCGGCCTATCCCTTCGGCGCTGACCTGCTGCAGCGGGCGCGCGCCGACCAGCGTATCGACTGGCGCTATGGTCAGACGGCGTGGGGCGTGTTCCGCGACACTGACCGTGAGGGCTTGCGCCTGGGCGTTGCCAGCGCCGAACAGGCCGAACTGATCGCGGGCAAGGCCTTGCTGATCGCCACCGGCGCGTACGACCTGCCGGTGGCGTTTCCGGGCTGGACCCTGCCTGGCGTGATGAGCGCAGGTGGTGTGCAAACCTTGCTCAAAAGCCAGTTCCTGCGCCCCGGCAGCCGCTTCGTGCTGGCTGGCTCGCATCCGCTGCTGCTGCTGGTGGCCGACCTGCTGCTCAAAGCCGGCGCCGAGGTGGCGGAAGTGGCCATCGCCCGGCCGCGGCCCGGGGTGCGCGAACTGCTGGCCAGCTGGCGCGCCGTGCCCGGCCACGTCGGCCTGATGCTGCAGATGGCGCGCGCGCTGTGGAATCTGAAGCGCCACCGGGTGCCGCTGCGCTTTTCCACGTTGATCCAGTCCGCCGCCGGCGGGGAGGCGGTCAACAGCGTCACCCTGGCCGGGGTCGACGCCGACTGGAAAGCGCTGCCCGGTAGCGAGCGCACGCTGGCCGCCGATACGCTGGTGATCGGCTACGGCCTGCTGGCCTCGACCGAACTGGCGCGCCAGGCCGGCTGCGCTGTCGATTACCGCGAGGCGGCCGGCGGCTGGGTCGTAGTCCGCGACGCCGCCATGCGCAGCAGTGTGCGTGGCGTTTGGGTGGCGGGCGAACCTGGCGGTATCGGCGGCGCCGAAATGGCGCACCTGGAAGGCCGGCTGGCGGCGCTCGATATCGCGCGCGCACTGGGCTTTATCGCCACGCCAGCGCCACAGCAGGCCGATGCGGCGCTGTCCAGGCTGCAGCAGGCGCTGCGCCGCGCCCATCATTTCAGCGACGTGGTGTTGCGTTTCTTCGCGCCCAACATGGTGGCGCTGGCGCGCCTGGCCAGCGGCGACACCCTGATTTGCCGCTGCGAAGAAGTGGGCGCCGATACCGTGCGCGAGTTTTTAAGCGCGAATCCCCATGTCGGCGATATCAATAGCGTCAAACTGGCCTGCCGCACCGGCATGGGCATGTGCCAGGGCCGCTACTGCCAGCATACCAGCGCGCAGATCCTCGCCGAAGCCACCGGCAAGCCGGTCGACTGCCTCGGTCATTTCACCGCCCGCGCGCCCGTCAAGCCGGTCTCCGTCATCAGCCTGGCCAAGCTGCGGCTGCCGCACTGATCCGGCACAGGCAGGGAAACGGCGCTGATTCGAGCATCATCCGGGTCCCCGGCAGGTTACCGCTGGCGCCCGTCACCCGTGTTTTATGGAGGCTTTCATGCAAACCATCGGTGCATCAATCGATCTCGCACGCGTCGATCAAGGCTGCGTATTCCACGCTGACGAAAAGGTCGGCCCACACCTGCAGGCGGCCAGCGCCGCCAGGCGCCTCGATGCACTGGAGCGCTACATGCGCGCCAAGCTGTGCGCGCCGGTAGCGCTGGCCGACCTGGCGCACGCGGCGGGCACCAGTGTGCGCAGCCTCAATATCCTGTGCAACCGGCACCACGGCGTCTCGCCGATGGAATTGCTGCGCAACCTGCGCCTTGACGCCGCCCACGCGCAACTGGCGGCGCGACCGGAGACCAGCGTGGCCGAGCTCGCGCTGACCTTTGGCTTCGGGCATCCGGGGCGGTTTGCGGGGTATTACAAGTTACGGTTCGGGCAGTTGCCGAAGCACGCGGGGGCATTCTGGTAACCGATCGCGTTACCCAGGCAAGTGCTGTGAATCGCGGGCGATGGTGACCGAATGGTGCAATACGCGGGTAATGCACGTACTGCAGATGCCTTGCTCGCATGACACGGGAATATCGATTCCGTGTTCCCCCTGCCATCTCCGAATTGACAAGTTATCTGTCGGACTAATCCTGCTTCTAAATGCCATTTATTTGACTAATATTTCCCTCGATCACATACTGGATTTTGGTGTATGAGACCGAATTAAGCGCGCTCAAAGCCTGAGTCCTGGCCTGATCGGTTTAAGAAAATAACGAAATAGGAGATAACAATGGCAGTGCAGACATTACAGAGCAACAAGGAAGATCATGCTCTGGAGAGCGTTCCTAGCGGGGAACGACAGAACTGGCTCACCTTGAGCTGGAATACGGCGGGCATCGCCACCACCCTGGTGCAGTTGTTTTTCGGTGCCTTGATCACCTTCGTTGCCGGCTTTCAGATCGCCATGCTCGCTGGCCTGTTCGTCACCTGCGTCGGCGCTTTGATGGGCTGGTTGACCGGGCATGTGGCGTACAAGACGGGATTGTCGAGCACGGTTATGGCCCGCTATTTCGGCTTCGGCAATCAAGGTTCGGTCATCGCGTCGCTGATCTTCTCTTTCATGATTATCGGATTCCTGGCACTGGAAAACGCCCTGTTGTACAAGGGCCTGATTTTCTATTTCGGGGTGGAGGACACGCTGGTCATGAAAGTGATCATCTACGGGATCCTCACCGTGTGCTGGATTTTGCTGACCGCTTATGGTTTTGCCCTGGTGTCGAAGGTTTCTTCCATCACGCTGATTGCCTTTTTGTTGGTCCTGGTGTACATGACAGCGCGGGTGATGGAGCAATCGACGGCCGATGTCGGCACGCTGATGTCGTTTACTTCCCAGTTTCCCGCCGATGTCCTGAAGTCGATGGGCGCCGACAGCGATCTCGGTAAATTCATCTTTGCCGTCAACATCCTGATTGGTTCGGCCGGCGCCCTGGCGTTGGTCGATGCCGACATCGGCCGTTATGCAAAAAGCTCGTCGCAAATCGGCATCGCCGCCTTGATCGGCAACATCGCCATGGACGTGGTGATGGTGGGCATCGGCGGGGTGTTCATGTACGCCGGCGTGCCGGCCCTGGTCGAGTTCTATGTCGCCAAGGGCATGGCCCCCGACGTGGCGCACAAGATGGTGCTCGAGAGCCCCGATTCCATCGCCGCCGCCTTCATCGTGTTCGGTGGCGTCATCGGCAGCCTGCTCATGGTGCTGGCGCAGGGCAAGGCGCAAGTACTCAACACCTATAGCGCCTCGCTGTCGTTGTCGAATTTTTTCGACGCCACCGTCGGCTGGCGTCCGGGGCGCGTCACGTTCGTCATCCTGGCGAACATCATCGGCCTGGTCATGCTGTACGGTGAGCTGCTGGCGCTGGTGAATGCCTGGATCACGCTGCTCGGCGTGCTGACTACCTGTGTCAGCGCCATCATTATCTGCGACTTCTTCTTCTTCGCCGACCGCAGCGCCGCGCTCAAGCAGGGAGTCCAGTCCGTCAATTGGGCCGGCGTGATCACGACCATTGTCGCAACGGTGCTTGCGCACTATGTGCTCAAGGCCCATTTGCCGGTCGAATTCTTCACCGCCCTGGTTGCTTGCCTGGTCCTGTATCCGGTATTGCGTGCGTTCGTGTTTCGCCGCCCGCGCTGAGCCGGCGCCTTACGTCGCGCAATGAAGCAATTGCATGCGCCGCAACGTGACGTTGCGGCGCTACCAATCATGTGTGAGCTCGACCGATAAGCAGACGGGAAAACTGCATGCGATCGTGGCCGCGGCCGGGGTAGCGCAACTGCACGCTTCCCGGCTTTCGGCATCCTGTCGTCATTTTATCTTGGAACATCCATGTTCAATCATTTGACCATCCGTACGCGGCTTGTTGCTGGACTCGTGGTAACCGTCGCGCTATTTTTAGTCGCCGGTATGCTGACTTTATGGCAGTTGCAACAGGCTAACGCCAATTTGAATTTGGTAGTGAACGAAAACAATAGAAAGCTGTATCTGACACAGAGCCTGGCGGATTTACTTCATGTCGGCGTGGAATCGACAATGATTACGATGATCACCAATGACAGCGCGGCGGTCAAGGCGGCAGTGCAGGCGGGCGGTCAAGCGTATACGGTCTATAAAAAAGAGATCGAGGAGTTGCGCGTGTTGAGCCTCGACGATCCTGAAGGCAGTCGGCAGGTAAAGGGATTGCTCGAATGGACGCAGGCCCGGTCCGGCCCGGATTTCGATCGATTTATTGAACTGATCAATCAAGGCCAGCGCGACGAGGCTAGCGCCTGGTTGATTTCAAGGGCCAAGCCGGCCATGGCGGAGCTGCAGGCCAGGCTTAAAAAATTGGTGCAATACCAGTCGGATGAGAACCTGAAACTGCGTGACACGACGCAGAATAATTATCAGCTGGCGAAGCGCATCAGCGGCGGGGCGTTCCTGCTGGCGCTGATCAGCGGTGTCGTGGCGGCGGTGACCTCGTTGAGAGTGCTGCACAAGGAACTGGGCGCCGAACCGCGCGATTTGGCCCGCTATGCTGCGCAGATCGCGGCTGGCGATCTCGGCGAGCAGATCACGGTGCGGCCAGGCGATCGTGTCAGCGTGATGTCTAACATTGCGCGCATGCATGGCAGTTTGGCCGGCATTGTCGCGGGTGTGCGCGGTGCCAGTGACAACCTGGCCAGCGCCTCGGCAGAAATTGCCCAGGGCTCACTTGATCTCTCCAGTCGTACGGAACAGCAGGCCTGCGCGCTGGAAGAAACCACGGCATCAATGGATGAGCTTGGTAAAACGGTGGGTGACAACACCGAGAACGCCCGGAGCGCGAACCAGTTGGCGCAGACCGCCTGTTCCGTGGCAATTCGTGGTGGCGATGTGGTGGGACAAGTGGTGACCACCATGCAAAGCATCTCGGATTTCAGCCGCCAGATCGGCGATATTATCGGGGTCATCGATGGGATTGCCTTCCAGACCAATATCCTCGCGCTCAACGCCGCAGTGGAGGCGGCGCGCGCCGGCGAGCAGGGGCGTGGCTTTGCCGTGGTGGCGACGGAAGTGCGTTCGCTGGCCGGACGTAGCAGCGAGGCGGCCAAGGAAATTAAAAACATGATTACCCAAAAATAGGGAACAGGTCGCGCGTGGCGCCGTGCTGGCGGGGCAGGCGGGCGGCGCCATGCAGGAAACCGTCGACGCCATCAAACGCGTCGGCGACATCGTCGAGGAGATCAACGCGGCGACGCTGACGCAAAGTCATACCATCCGCCAGGTCAGCGGCGCCATCAGCCAAATGGACCAGATGACGCAACAAAACGCTGCGTTGGTGGAAGAGACGGCCGCCGCCTCGGCCAGCCAGCGCGCGCAGGCCGAGCAATTGGTACAGGCTGTCTCGGTGTTCAAGCTTGCGCCAGGCCGCTCCGCAAGGTAAGGGGAGGCGAAGGTAATCCTGGCATCGAACCAGGCTAGGATTGCCGAAGTCGCCCTGGCGTCACGCCGAAACGCTTGCAAAATGTGCTGGTCATATGCGCTTGGCTTGAGAAGCCAACGCAATAGGATATCTCGGCCAGGGATGACATGGTGTTGGTGATCAGTTGATGCGCCCGCGACACGCGCCGGTCCAGTATGTACTGATGCGGCGAGTAGCCGAGCATGGCGGTGAAAGCGTGAGCGAAGTAAAAGCCGCTCAGGCCGGTCGCCTCCTGCGCCAGGGTTGCGACCGACAGCGAGGTCGAAAGATTGTCGTTGATGAACTCAAGCGCGGTGCGGATTTGATGCGGGGTGAGCTGATAACGACAGGAACGGCGGCGCGTATCGGCGCATTGCAAAATGCGGCCGGCCGCATTGTGAACGAACTCGGACGCAAACAGGCCGACGTCGCGGTCGCGTTGCAAAAACATCCGGCGCAGCTGCCGCGCCTGGGCATACACCGTCGTGTCAAGCATGTTAAAGGCAAATCTTGGCGCCGCGCCGACGATACCGGCTTCCTCCATGAAACGGTCGAAATATTTTGGATCGATCGATGCCAGAACGAAGTCGATCGGTTGTTCCTTCTTGACTTCGAGCGCGGATCCGGCGCCGACGAAATAGAGCGCTCCCGAGAAGACGATGTCACTCGACCAGCGCGCGGAATTGAAGCGCGTGCGCACGATGCCCGGTGTCAGCTCAACCCCCATCATGTGGTGATTGACTTCGAGCTGTTCTTCTACCTGGTGCGCCGCGCAATAGAAAATGGTGCCGTAATCGTACGCAATCTGCCACGGTGTTTGCGAGAAGGGTGCTGCATCCTCTTCTTCTGCGTGTACGCGCATGGAACGCAGCCCATGAACGGGCACCGAGGCAAGCGTAGATGGGCTTGGTTGAATTTCCGAAGGCTGATTTGGCTGATGCACGGAACCTCGCTGACGCCACCTCAAGATGCCATGTCCGCCAACAATGGCGGACCTGGTTTATGAGCGAGACGAATAAATTTCTTTAAGAAACTACGGGTAAGCGAAACCTGTCGGTCTGCCTGCAAAGCGTTGCAACGTTGTTCAGTAAGATGCAAAGATGTCCTCAAAGATAGTATTCGCAGGGGCGGTATAGGTCAAATAGATAAATATTATTGACCGCATGAATATCACGGATACGGCCGGGGCTTGACCTCGACAAGGTCTCGACATACTCGTTGATTGCCGCTCCGGCGTTGGCCCGTCTGCCTTACTTTCGATGATGAATCATCTCATTGTTTAAACTCCCCCACAAGTTCTGCGTCGGCGCATCGCCGAGTAAGTTCCTTTTCCGCAACATCAATGTCTGCTTGACATACAGCGCGGCCAGCTTGCGCTAGTCATGGGCGCCATATCGGCATGATGCGTTCGACCCTCCCGGTTTATGAATGAAACACCGCCAACGTATTGTTCAGTGCCCAGGATTGCCCGGTCAGCTCGGCCGCGGTGGCCGATAGCTCTTCGACATGGGCGGCATTGCGCTGGGTCGCTTCGTCTATGTTCGCCACCGCCTGGTGCAACTGGGCGATGCCGTCGCTTTGCTCTGCCGAGGCGATGGCGATCTGGCCGCCCAGGTCCGAGACGACATGCGCGGCCTGCACCACTTCGCGCAAGGTCAGCGTGGCTTGCGCGCCGAGGCGCCTGGCCTCGGCGATCTGCTCCGTCTCACTCTTGATGAGGATGCCGATCTGCTGTGCTGCTGCCGCGCTGCGCTGCGCCAGGTTGCGCACTTCCGCCGCCACCACGGCGAAGCCGCGCCCCTCCTGGCCGGCCCGGGCCGCTTCCACCGCCGCGTTCAGTGCCAGCACATTGGTCTGGAACGCCACGCCGTCGATCACATCGATGAATTCGGCGATTCCGGCCGCGCCTGCGGCCATTTGCTCGATCTGGACAGCCAGCAATTGCACGGCATCGCTACCACGCGTGGCCAGCGCCACGGTCGCGCCTGCCAGCCGTGTCGCCTCGCCGGCGCCGGCGGCGTTTTGTCTTACCGTGTCAGCCAGTTCGGCCATCGTCGCGGCCGCCTGTTGCAACGCGGCCGCTTGCTGTTCGGTCTGGCCCGACAGGCTGCGGTTGCCTTCGTCGATCGCCCGTGCGGCGGCGGCGACCGAGGCGCTGCCAGCGCCAACCTGGCGCACCACTTCGCGCAGGCTTTGTTGCATGATGCTGAGGCTGGCGGCAAGACCATCGAGGGCGCCACGCGGTGGCGCCTTCACTGGCAGGCCCAGGTCGCCAGCGCTAAGCTTGCGACACAGCGCGTGCGCCGGAAGCAAGTGCTGCAGAGCGCATCGCAGGCGCCAGGCGGCGCCCAACTGGGCGGCGAACAGCAGCGCCGCCAGCGACGCGGCGACCGCGCCGGAGTAGGGCAGCGCCGCCAGGCAAAGCAGCCCGGCTGCGGCACAGGCCATCACCATGGTCGAGCGCGCGGCCAGTGTCGGACGGGCGATGCGGTCGAGGCAGCCGGCCAGGCCGGTGCGCTGCAGCGCGCCGCCATGCAGGCGCAAGCCGCGCGCACGACCGCTCTTGCGCAGGAGCGTGTAGAAGGCGGCGGTCCGGTGCAGCAAGGCCGGTTCGGGCCGGGTGCGCACGGTGGTGTAGCCGAGCAGGCGGCCATTGGCCAACATGGGCGAGATGGTCGCCTGCACCCAAAAAAAGCCGCCGCCTTTGCGCCGGTGTTTCATGATGCCAGACCAGATCCCACCACCCTTGAGTGTCTTCCAGATATCGGCGAAGACGGCGTCCGGCATGTCGGGATGGCGGAACAGATCGTTGGTCGCGCCCAGTAATTCGGCTTCGCTGAAGCCGCTAACGTCGAGGAATGTCCGGTTGACATAACTGATCTTGCTCGCGGCGTCGGTACGGGAAATCAAAAACTGGTCTGCCAACAAGGGAACTTCGACATCGACCGGGGACTTGGCAGGCACGGGAACTCCGATTGCGGCACCCGGACCGGCCGCTGCGGCAGCGACGGTCCGGGCCACCTGGGTGGGTGAAGCGGCTTAGGCTGGCAGGATGCTGGCCCGCTTGAGGTTGATCTCGAACTGTTGTCGAGCCACCTCGTAGGCCGCCGGCCATGGCTGCTGGCGGTAGTCCAGCGCAGCGGCTGCACGCAGCGTCCAGGCCGGGTCGGCCAGGTGCGGCCGGCCGATGGCGCACAGGTCGGCACGGCCTGAGGCAATGATGCTGTTGACGTGGTCGGCCTCGAAGATGGCGCCGACGGCGATGGTCGGCACGCCCGCCTCGTTGCGGATGCGGTCGGCGAACGGCGTCTGGTACATGCGCCCGTACACCGGCTTCTGGTGTTCGCTGACCTCGCCCGAGGAACAATCGATCAGGTCGACGCCAGCGTCCTTGAAGCTGCGCGCGATGGCCACTGCGTCGTCGGGCGTGATGCCGCCCTCGACCCAGTCGTGCGCCGAAATGCGCACCGAGATCGGCTTGTCCTGCGGCCAGGCGCGGCGCACGGCGGCAAATACCTGCAACGGCAAGCGCAGGCGGTTTTCCAGGCTGCCGCCGTATTCGTCGTCGCGCTGGTTGGTCAGCGGCGAAATAAAGCTCGACAGCAGATTGCCGTGGCCGCATTGCAGCTCGAGCCAGTCGAAGCCGGCGGCGGCGGCGCGTTCGGCGGCGGCCGCGAAGTCCTGGCAGAGGCGCGCCATGTCGCTGCGGTCCATCGGCTTGGGCAGTGCAGAGACGCCGGCGTGATAGGGCAGCGCCGAGGCAGCCAGCAGCGGCCAGTTGCCGTCGCCAAGCGGCTGGCCACCGTCGCCGGGCTCGGTCGCGCCGCGGGGACCGGCGTGTCCCAGTTGCAAGCCCATTTTGGCGGAAGAATTGGCGTGGGCGAAATCGACGATGCGGGCGAATGCCTGTTGCTGGGCGTCGTTCCACAGGCCCGGGCAGGCCGGCGTCGTCAAGCCATCCGGCGACACTGCCGTCATTTCCACCATCACCATGCCGGCGCCGCCCAGCGCGCGGGCGCCCAGGTGCACCAGGTGGAAGTCGCCCGGCACGCCTTCGCTGCACGAGTAGGTCAGCATCGGCGACACCACCACGCGGTTTTGCAAGGTGGTGCCGCGCAGCGTATAGGGTGTAAACATCGGTGGTACCGGTGCCGCCGATGTCGCCTGTGGCGCCATGCCGGAGCGCTCTGCCAGCCAGTTTTCCAGGCCGGCGACGTAGTCGGGGTCGCGCACGCGCAGGTTTTCGTGCGAGATGCGCTGCGAGCGCGTCAACATCGAATAGGCGAACTGCTCCGGCTCCAGCGCAGCGTAGCGCGACACGTTCTCGAACCATTCGGTCGAGTTGCGTGCGGCGTTTTGTATCTTCAGCACCTCGACGCTGCGCACGGCGTCGTAGCGCTTCAGCGCCGCCTGCATCACGTCGATCGGCGGCGCGGCTGCGTCGGCCTGTGGCTGGTTATAGGCGTCCAGGCAGCGGCTCAGTTCGATGGCATCCTCCAACGCCAGCTTGGTGCCGGAGCCGATTGAGAAGTGCGCGGTGTGGGCGGCATCGCCCATCAGGATCACCGGTACCTGGCGGGTTCCGGTCGCTGTGGCCAGTTCGTTCCAGTGCACCCAGCTCTGGCAGATTACGCGCGGGAAGCGGATCCAGTTGGCTGAGCCGCGCAGGTGGGTGGCGTTGCTGATCAGCGGCTGGCCGTCGAGCCACGGGGCGAACAGGCGCTCGCAATAGGCCACACCGTCGGCCTGCGACATGTCTTCGATGCCGGCGGCGCGCCAGACTTCCTCCGGCGCCTCGACGATGAAGGTCGAGGTGTCGGCGTCGAAGCGGTAGGCATGGGCCTGGAACCAGCCATGTTTGGTCTCGGCAAAAGCGAAGGTAAACGCGTCGAACAGCTTGCGCGTGCCGAGCCAGACGAAGCGGCAACGACGCAGGTCGATGTCGGGCTCAAAGGTCTCGGCATAGCGGGTGCGCACCCGGCTGTTCAAGCCGTCCGAGGCGATCACCAGGTCGGCGTCGTATTCCAGCGCCAGGGCCTGGTCGTCGCTGACGTCGGTTTCGAATACCAGCTTCACGCCCAGCGCCTCGCAGCGCGACTGCAGGATGTTGAGCAGGCGCTTGCGTCCGATGCCGATGAAGCCGTGGCCGCCGGAAGTGATGGTGCGGCCCTTGAAATGCACGTCGATGTCATCCCAGCGGTTGAAAGCGGCGTAGATGGTCTCGGCGCTGACCGGATCGGCCTGGCGCAGATTGTCCATGGTCGCATCGGAGAAGACCACGCCCCAGCCGAAGGTATCGTAGGGGCGGTTGCGTTCGACCACAGTGATCTCGTGGGCTGGATTGCGCAGCTTCATCAACAGGCTGAAATACAGGCCGGCAGGTCCGCCACCTATGCAGAGAATCTTCATTTTTCTACCTCGTTTCCAGTTATCTAAATACTTTAAGCTTCAAATATATTGGATAAAAATTTGTGCCACAAGAAAAAAACCATTGCGCATCGCAGAAATAAGGAGGGTCGATTTGCACTATGTTTATGGCCGATTTGACGTTGCGCCCAGCCCAATTTATGCTGTCCAAATTACCGGGTGCGGGCCTTGCCGCGCGCGTCGGCGCCGCTCCCGTGTCCCCATCATTTACTGCCAAGGTCGAACCATGAACATGCCTGTTACCGCCCAGCCCAATCTGTTCCGCCAGACGCGCAAGGTGCGTTTTTCACACTGCGATCCGGCTGGCATGGTGTTTTTTCCGCGCTACCTGGTGCAGTTGAACGACCTGGTGGAGGACTGGTTCGACGAGGCGCTCGGGATCAACTATGCCGAGTTCATCACGACGCGCAAGTTCGGCCTGCCCACCGTCAAGCTGGACTGCTCGTTCCAGTCGCCCGGCGTCTTTGGCAGCGAGATCGAGTGGCAGTTGTCAGTGGAGCGGATTGGCAATTCTTCAATCGGTCTGATGGTGCGCGGCGTCGACGGCGACCAGCTCCGCTTTGAATTGCACAGCGTGTTGGTGGCGACCTCGGTGCACCAGGGTGGCGCGATGGCGCTGCCAGAGGATCTGCGCGCAGCGCTGCTGCGTTTCCGCGGAACCCAGGCGGCAGAGTAGGACACCCGGGTCAGGCTGTTGCGCGGCGGCTGCGGCGTCGCGCCATAGAGTAAATTCAGCCCATCAAGGCGCTGTAGAAGGTGGCGCGCAGCGGCGCTACGCCGTCGCTCTGGTCGCTTGCGGCGACAGCCTTGGTGCAGTCCATCACGCGCCCGCCTGCTGCCAGGCGCTGCGTCATCGCATGCCAGGTGCCGTCGGCCAGCCAGCGCTCGAAGTGGCGCCGGCAGGTGCTCGGCGACGGATAGTGCGGCGGCAGCGTCAGCCAGCCGGCGCCGCTCCACAATATCCACAGCGCGGCGTTGACCATGGCGCGCGGCGCTGCGCGGGGCCGGCCGCGCTGGGGGGCACCGCCGTCGCCGGCATGGTGCAAGGCGGAGACCAGGCGCCATTCTTCGTCGTTGAGTTCCCTGAACGCGGTCGCGCCGGACCGATCGATTGCCGCTTGAGTGCTGCCTGCCTTATTCATGATGAACGACTCCTTCAAAGTCATTGTGGGTGCCTGCGCGCGACGCGCTATCCGATAGCGGCGCTGGATCAGGTGGACAGGGTTTCGATCAGCAGCTTGCGCAGCCAGCGATTTGCCTGGCTCTCGTCGAAGTCTGCATGCCAGTGCACGGTCACCTCGACCTCCGGTATCGCCACGGGGAGCTCGAAGATCGAGAAGTGGCGTCCGTTGTTGAGGTTTTGCGCCGCCCGGCGCGGCAAGGTCACCGCCCAGTCGGTACGCTGGAGCAGTTGCGGCACCACGCTGAAATGCGGTATCTGCAACACGATGTTGCGGTGGATGTTGTGTTCGCGCAAAAAATCTTCGATCAGCCGGTGGCTGTTGTCGGCCGAGGCCACGAACACGTGCGCCATGGCCGTGTATTCCGCGACCGTTAACTTGCGCCGGGTCTCGCCGGCCCGCTTGCGGCTGATGCAGACGTAGGCTTCGTGGAACAGCGCATGCCACTGGGTAGCCGGTTTCAGCGTCGGCAGGTTGCCGACCGCAAGGTCGACCCGGCCGCTGCGCAACGCTTCCTCGATCTGCCCCAGCGGCAACTGGCTGACTTCCAGGCGCACATGCGGCGCTACCTCGAGCAGCCGCTCGCACACGGGCGGCAGGAACACCATCTCGCCGATGTCCGACATCGTCAGGTGGAAGGTGCGGGTGCTGGTGGCCGGATCAAAATCCTCGCCGTGGCGCAGCGCGTCCTGGATCGCCGACATGGCGCGCCGGATCGGCTCGCGCAGCGCCAGCGCCGCGGAAGTCGGTTGCATGGTGTTGCCCGACCGTACGAACAGGGGATCGTTGAACATCGCCCGCAACCGTCCCAGCGCGTAACTGACACCTGGTTGCGACAGGCGCAGGCGGTTGCCCGCCTGGGTCAGGCTTTGCTCTTCGGCGATCGCGTGGAACACGCGCAGCAAGTTCAGGTCGGCTTCAAGGATATCCATGCTACCTATTCTCCATAGTTTATTTATTTATTTGACTGATATTCTAACCCGCCAATACACTCGGTCACAAGGTGTATTCAAGCCCGTTCAACCGCCCTTCAAGAAAGGCGGAGACGGAGGGGATCAGGTTTATTCAGCGGGAGATATTCGTGGCAGAAAGATCATTTAAGAAAGAAGTGCAGAAACTGCGCGCCAAGGAGGGCGAAGTCTTTGCCGGAGAAGGCATCCTGGCCGTTACCAAGGCCTTGCTGCAATCGGGCGTGTCGTATGTGGCCGGCTATCAAGGCTCGCCGATCTCGCATTTGATGGATGTGCTGGCGGACGCCAGCGACATCATGGAAGAGCTGGGCGTGCACTTCGAGAGCAGCGCCAGCGAGGCAACGGCGGCGGCGACGCTGGCGGCGTCGGTGAATTACCCGCTGCGCGGCGCCATCACCTTCAAGGCCACGGCCGGCACCAACGTTGCCTCGGACCCGCTGTCGAACCTGTCGTCGGGCGGCGTCACCGGCGGCGCCCTGATCATCGTCGGCGAAGACTATGGCGAAGGTTCCAGCATCATGCAGGAGCGTTCGCACGCGTTTGCCATGAAGTCGCAGATGTGGCTGCTTGATCCGCGGCCGAACCTGCCGTCGATCGTCCGTGCCGTCGAAAAAAGCTTCGAGCTGTCGGAGGCGAGCAACACCCCGGTGATGCTGCAGATGCGCATCCGCGCCTGCCACATGCATGGCCATTTCATCGCCCGCGACAATGTGCGTCCCGCCTTCACGCTGGCCGACGCCATGAACAAGCCGTCGCGCGATATCAGCCGCATCGTCCTGCCACCTGCCAGCTTCGTCCACGAAGACGAAAAGATCAACAAGCGCTGGCCGGCGGCGGTGGAGTTCATCCGCCGCGAGCAGCTCAACGAGTTCTTCGGCGATCCCGACGGCGCCGACGGCCTGGTGATCCAGGGCGGCATGTACAACACGGTCATCCGCGCATTGCAACTGATCGGCCTGGCCGATGTGGAAGGCAATACCGAAGTGCCGCTGTATGTGATGAACGTCGCCTACCCGCTGATCGACGAGGAATTGCGCGGCTTCTGCCAGGGCAAGGCGGCGGTGCTGATGATCGAGGAGGGCCAGCCGGAGTTCATCGAGCAGGAGGTTAATACCAGCCTGCGCCGCGTCGACATGCAGACCCGCGTGCACGGCAAGGACTTCCTGCCGCGCGTGGGCGATTACACGACGACGGTGGTGCTGAAGGCGCTGGTCAAGTTCTTCGACCGCTACCGGCCCGAACTGGCGGTGCGCGAGCGCCTGCCGGAAGGCGTGCGCGCCGCGCTGGCGCCACGCCCGCTGACGATTCCGGTGCGCGTGGCCAGCGCCGCCGAGATGGCGTCGGCGGCGCCGTCGCAGGCGTCCGCACCGGTTGCAGCTCTTGCGCCAGTGCCAGTGAAAGTAACGGCGCCGGTCGCCATGGAAGTACTGGACCCGGTGATGGACGTGCATGCACGGCCGCCGTCGTTCTGTACCGGTTGCCCGGAGCGGCCGATCTTTACCGCGATGAAGCTGGTGCAGCGCGAAATCGGCGCCCACCATATCAGCTGCGACATCGGCTGCCACCTGTTTTCGATCCTGCCGCCGTTCAACCTCGGCGCCACCACCATGGGCTACGGCCTGGGCTGGGCCGGCGCCTCGGCCTTCAACACCACTGAAACCTCGCGCCGCACCATCAGCATCATGGGCGATGGCGGCTTCTGGCACAACGGCCTGACCAGCGGCGTCGGCAACGCGGTGTTCAACAAGAGCGACAACGTGCTCGTCATCATCGACAACGGCTATTCGGCCGCGACCGGTGGCCAGGACATCCTGTCGTCGAAGGCCGAGAATGATCATCGCATCACCAACCTGCCGATCGAGAAGGCGGTGCGCGGCGTCGGTGTCGAGTGGGTCCGCGTGATTACCAACACCTATGGCATCGCCACCATGCGCGATACGCTGCGCGAGGCGCTGACCACCAAGGTCAGCGGTCCGAAGGTGATCATTGCCCAGTCCGAGTGCATGCTCAACAAGCAGCGCCGCGTCAAGCCGCTGATGCGCAAGCTCGCCGGCGAGGGCAAGCGCGTGGTGCGCGAACGCTTCGGTGTCGATTCCGACACCTGCACTGGCGACCACTCCTGCATCCGCCTGTCCGGTTGCCCCTCGCTGTCGGTCAAGGACAACCCCGATCCGCTGCGGCGCGACCCGGTCGCCACCGTGCTCGATAGCTGCGTCGGCTGCGGCGTGTGCGGCGAAGTGGCGCACGCGGCCGTTCTTTGTCCGTCCTTCTATCGCGCCCAGATCATCAGCAATCCGACCCGCCTCGACAAGCTCAGCAAGCGCGTCGCCACGGCCGTGATCGGCTTCCTGCAACGGCGCCTTGCCACCCGGGAGTTGAGCCATGCATAACACCATGCCAAACCAGACTACCTTCACCGAAGCCCGTTACGCGGGCGAGTCCGCCAAGCCGGCGCCCCAGGTGCGGCCGATCTGCATCGCCATCCTCGCCATGGGCGGCGAGGGCGGCGGTGTGTTGGCCGACTGGATCGTCGACCTTGCCGAGCAGCAGGGCTATCCGGCGCAGAGCACTTCGGTGCCCGGCGTGGCCCAGCGCACCGGCACCACCATCTACTATGTCGAGTTCCTGCCGCAGGCGGCGTCGGCCAACGGCCACGCGCCAGCGCCGGTGCTGTCGCTGATGCCGGTGCCGGGCGACGTCGACATCGTGGTCGCCTCCGAGCTGATGGAAATGGGGCGCGCCGTGCAGCGCGGCCTGGTCAGCCCCGGCGAGACCACCCTGGTCGCGTCCACCAACCGGGTCTATTCGATGACCGAGAAGAGCGCGATGGGCGACGGCCGCGTCGATCCCGCGCCCTTTATCGCGGCGGCGCAAAAGGCGGCCAAGCGTTTCGTCTACGGCGATTTCGCCGTGCTGGCCGAGCGCAACGGCAGCGTCATCAGCGCGGCCCTGTTCGGCGCGCTGGCCGGCACCGGCGCCTTGCCCTTCAGCCGCGAGCAGTTCGAAGCGGCGATCCGCCGCGCCGGCGTTGGCGTCGACAGCAGCCTGAAAGCCTTCGGCGCCGGCTTCGACCTGGCGCAAAATGGCCCGGCCCCGCAGACCCCGGCAGCGCGTCCGGCGGTTGTCGAGCGCACCCAGGGCCTGCTCAAGGCGATGGATGAGCGCATCGCCGCCGAGTTCCCGGCGGTGGCCGGCACGGTCCTGAAGGCCGCCGTGCGGCGCCTGGCCGACTACCAGAGCCTGGCTTATGCCGAGCTCTACCTGAAACGGCTGGCGCCGCTGCGCGACATCGACCAGCGGCGCGGCGACAGCAACGCGCCGCTGCTGGTCGAGACCGCGCGCTACCTGGCGCTGTGGATGTCGTACGAGGACACGGTGCGGGTGGCGGACCTGAAAATCCGCGCCACCCGCTTCGAGCGCGTCAACAAGGAAGTCAAGGCCAAGGCCGACCAGGTCTTGCACATCAACGAGTATTTCCATCCGCGCCTCGACGAGATCGCCGACACCTTGCCGGTCTGGCTGGGCACATTGCTGATGCGTCCGGGCGCGCTGCGCAACGCTCTGGAACGCGCTACCAGCAAGGGGCGCGTGGTGCGCACCACCTCGCTGCGCGGCTTCCTGCTGCTGTACGGCGTGGCGGCGCTGCGCGGCACCCGGCCGAAGTCGCTGCGCTACCAGCGCGAACACGCGGAAATGTGCAACTGGCTCGCGCATATCGAGCAGAACGCCGGCTCGCACTACGCGATGGCGCTGGAAATCGCCGAATGTCAGCGCCTGGTGAAGGGCTACGGCGATACCCACGCGCGCGGCATGCGCAATTTCAAGCTGATCGAGGGATTGCTGCCGAAACTGCTGGCTAATGACGACGGCGTCAGCCGCATCCGGCAATTGCGCGAGGCGGCCCTGAAGGACGAGGAGGGCGTGCAGCTGGCCACCTTGCTGCAGGGCTGGAACTGGTCCGACGCCACGCTGGCGGCGCACTAAAAAACTTTTTGGAGGAAATACCATGCTTGAATTACCGAAGTTCATCGCCGCGGCGGTGCAGGCCGCGCCGGTGTTCCTGGACACGGCGGCGACCGTCGACAAGGCGGTCTCGCTGATCCACCAGGCCGCTGCCGGCGGCGCCCGCCTGGTGGCCTTCCCCGAAGTGTTCATCGCCGGCTACCCGTACTGGAGCTGGATCATGACGCCGCTCGAGGGCAGCGCCTGGTTCGAACGGCTGTACCGCAGCGCCATCCTGGTGCCGGGGCCGGAAGTGGACGCCCTGTGCAGCGCCGCGCGCAAGGCCAACATCAATGTC
The DNA here is from genome assembly GCF_001758785.1 of Duganella phyllosphaerae. GTDB lineage: Bacteria > Pseudomonadota > Gammaproteobacteria > Burkholderiales > Burkholderiaceae_D > Rugamonas > Rugamonas phyllosphaerae. The sequence continues at coordinate 22,668 of NZ_LROM01000072.1, read as the reverse complement.
GTCATCGGCGTCAACGAGCGCGCCGCGCACAGCCTGGGAACCATCTACAACACCGTGCTGACGATCGGCGCCGACGGCCGCCTGCTGGGCCGCCACCGCAAGCTGGTGCCGACCTGGGCGGAAAAACTGACCTGGGCGCCGGGCGACGCCAGCGGCCTCAAGGTGCATCAGACCGACATCGGTCCGCTGGGCGCGCTGGCCTGCGGCGAGAACACCAATACGCTGGCGCGCTACGCGCTGCTGGCGCAGGGCGAGCTGGTCCACGTGGCCAACTATATCTCGCTGCCGGTGGCGCCGCCCGACTACGACATGGCCGAGGCCATCAAGGTGCGGGCGATGGCGCACAGCTTCGAGGGCAAGGTATTTACCGTGGTCTCTTGCTCGACGGTGTCGGAGGAAATCATCGCCGCGATGGAGCGCGCCAAGCCGGGCGTGCGTGCTTTGCTCGAACGCAAGAACAGCGCGTTCTCGGCCATCATCGGCCCCGACGGCCGCGTCGTTGGCGAACCGCTGCTCGACGAAGAGGGCATCGTCTACGGCGAAATCGACCTGGGACGCTGCATCCAGCTCAAGCAGATGCACGACATCGTTGGCCACTACAACCGCTTCGACATTTTCGAGCTGAAGGTCAACACTGCGCCGCAGCGCCCGATCACCCTGTACGGCGCCGCGCCTGCCAGCAGCGAGGCCGGCCGCGCGCACCCCGATGAAACCGACGGCGCCGCCGCCGACTTGCAAGCAGGAGAACGTCATGCGTGAAAATATGATCGGCCGGGCCAACGTCGAGGACACCCCTGAACTGCAGGAATATTACCGCCAGCTGGCGCAGCACGAGGCCGGCGCGCTGTGGACCGTGGCCAACAAGATCGAGCCGTGGTTCCCGAAATCGTCGTCGCAAGCGACGCTGTGGCGCTACCGCGACCTGCGCGAACTGGTGTTGCGCTCGGTCGACCTGGTGACGCCAGAGCAGGCCGGCCGGCGCGTCGTGATGCTGACCAATCCGGGCCGGCGCGACGTCAGCGCCAGCGTCGGCTGGCTGTATTCCGGGCTGCAGGTGATGCGGCCCGGCGAGGAGGCCAGCGCGCACTGCCATTCTGCTTCGGCGCTGCGCTTCATCATGGAAGGCGCCGGCGCCTACACGGTGGTCGACGGCCACAAGATGACGCTCAACGCGCGCGACTTCGTGCTGACGCCGAACGGCACCTGGCACCAGCACGGGGTCGAGGAGTCCGGTGAGTGGTGCGTGTGGCAGGACGGCCTCGACATCCCGCTGGTCAACGCCCTGGAGGCCAATTTTTACGCCGTGCATCCGGACCTGGTGCAAAAGCCCACCTTCCCGGTGGACGATTCGACGCTGACCTTCGGCGGCCCCGGCCTGATGCCCGTCAATTTCAAGTGGGACAAGCCGTATTCGCCGCTGTTCAAGTACCAGTGGGACGCCACCTACGAGGCGCTGCAGAACTACGCCAGGGTCAGCGACGGCTCACCCTACGACGGCATTATCCAGCAGTTCGTCAACCCGGTGACGGGCGGGCCGGTCATGCCGACCATGGGCGCCAGCATGCAGATGCTGCGCCCGGGCGAACACACCAGGGCGCACCGCCACACCGGCAGCGTGATGTACCAGGTGGCCAAGGGCAGCGGCTATTCCATCGTCGGCGGCAAACGCCTCGACTGGCAGGAGAAGGACATCTTCTGCGTGCCTTCGTGGGAAGTGCACGAGCACGCCAACGGCTCGGCCAGCGAGGACGCCTGCCTGTTTTCCTTCAACGATTTTCCCGTCATGCGTGCGCTCGGCCTGTATCGCGAAGAGGCATGGGACGACAACGGCGGCCACCAGCGTGTGACAGCGCAACAGTAGTTCAATCAAAAGAAAAGAGAACAACATGAAACTGATTACCTTCCAGACCCGTAAGCTGCAGACCCGCCTTGGCGCACTGGTCGATGGCTTTGCCATCGATATCGAGCGCCTGGGCGCCGCCGCCGGCGTCACGCTGCCCGACAATATGCTCGACTTCATCGACGCCGCGCCGGCCTCGCTCGATCGCACCCGCGAGCTGGTCAGCAAGTTCGCCGGCAACTGGCCGGTAGGCGTGGCCACGCCGGCAGCCAATGTGCGCCTGCTGGCGCCGATTCCGCGTCCGCGCAAGAACATCTTCGGCATCGGACTGAACTACGTCGAGCACGTCGCCGAGTCGGCCCGCACGCTCGACACCTCGTCCGATCTGCCCAAACAACCGGTGGTGTTCTCCAAGCCGCCAACCAGCGTGATCGGCCCTGGCGACGCCATCGAACACAACGCCAAGATCACCCAGCAGCTGGACTGGGAAGTCGAGCTGGCCGTGGTCATGGGCGCCACTTGCCGCCGCGTCAGCCAGGAAAACGCCATGGATGCCGTGTTCGGGTACACCGTCATCAACGACGTCAGCGCGCGCGACTGCCGCCGCGCCGGTCAATGGATCTTCTCCAAGGGCCAGGACACGTTCGCGCCGATGGGCCCGTGCATCGTCACCGCCGACGAAGTGACCGATCCGCACAACCTCGACCTGTGGCTGAAAGTTAACGGCCAGATCAAGCAGCAGTCGAATACCCGCCACCTGCTCTTCAACATCCCGACCCTGATCGCCGACATCAGCTCGGCCATCACCCTGGAGCCGGGCGACATCATCGCCACCGGCACGCCGTCGGGTGTGGGCGCCGGCCGCAGTCCGCAGGAGTGGCTGTGGCCCGGCGACGTGGTGGAACTGGGTGTCGAGTCGATCGGCGAGCTGCGCAACCCTGTCGTGGCGGTGTGAGATGACGACCAATATGAACCAGCAAGCCGCCAAGCGCTTCCGTATCGGCCAGATCGTGCCCAGTTCGAACACCACGATGGAAACCGAGATCCCGGCGATGCTGCGCGCGCGCGAATTGATCCTGCCTGAGCGCTTCACCTTCCATTCCAGCCGCATGCGCATGAAAAAGGTCACCAAGGAGGAACTGGAGGCGATGGACCGCGACTCCGACCGCTGCGCCGACGAGCTCTCCGACGCCCGCGTCGACGTGATGGGCTATGCCTGCCTGGTCGCCATCATGAGCATGGGCACCGGCTACCACCGCCAGTCGGAGCAGCGTTTGCATGCGCGCACGGTGCAAAACGGTGGCGCCGCGCCGGTGGTGAGCAGCGCCGGCGCGCTGATCGAGGGTTTGCACGCGATGGGCGCCAAGCGCGTCTCGGTGATCTGCCCCTACATGAAGCCGCTGACCAAGCTGGTGGTCGATTACATCGAGAGCGAGGAGATCCACGTGCACGACTACTGTGCGCTGGAGATCCCCGACAACCTCGAAGTGGGCGCGCGCGACCCGCTGGCGTTGCTGGACATCTACAAGAACGTCTCGCTGCAGGGCATCGACGCGCTGGTGATTTCGGCCTGCGTGCAGATGCCGTCGCTGGCCGCGGTGCCGCTGGTCGAGGCGCAGGCCGGCATCCCGGTGGTGTCGGCAGCGGTGTGCACGACCTGGAAAATGCTCACCATGCTGGGCCTGGAAACCCGGGTGCCGGACGCCGGCAGCTTGCTGACCGGGCGTTACTGAGATGGCCGCGCCGGACTGCGGTGGCATCCGCGTCGCCGTGATTTTCCATAGCGGCGAGGGACACACCGCAACCCTGGCGCAGGCGGTGTTGCGCGGGGTCGAGGAGAGCGGCGCGAACGGCGAGCTGTTCGACGCCGCCACGGCGATCCTGCGCATGCAGGAGTTGCAGCGCTTCGACGCCCTGGTGTTCGGTTCGCCGACCTACATGGGCAGCGTGTCGGCCGGCTTCAAGGCCTTCATGGAAGAGAGCCGGTTGGCGCGCGGCCAGTGGCGCGACAAGCTGGCCGCCGGCTTCACCAACTCGGCCAGCCAGAGTGGGGACAAGCTCAACACCCTGGTGCAACTGGCGATTTTCGCCGCCCAGCACGGCATGCTGTGGGTCAGCCTCGGGCTGCGGGCGGGCAACAACTCGACCCAGGGCAGCGTCGATGATCTGAACCGGCTGGGCAGCTTCCTCGGCGCGATGGCGCAGTCGAATGTCGACCAGGGCGCCGAACAGGCGCCGCCGGAAAGCGACCGCGCCACGGCATTCTGCCTGGGCCAGCGGGTTGCCACGGTGGCGCGGCAAATGCGCTACGGGGTGACGCAATAAGAAAGTTGGAGCGCATGGGAGACATGGAATGCAAACAATTAAAAAGACCACGGATGTTCCTGCCAGAACCACCTACCTGACCCTGTTTTTATGCTGGCTCGGGATTTTTGCGGAAGGCTATGACGTCGGCGTCATCGGCGCGATCCTGCCGTCGTTGTCGGTGGACCCGGCGTGGCAGCTTACCCCGCTGCAACTTGGCGCGTTCGGCGCCTACACCATCGTCGGCATGCTGGTCGGCGGGCTGGTGATCGCCACCATGAGCGACGTCTACGGGCGCAAACCGATGTTTGTCGGCTGCCTCGCGCTGTTTACGCTGAGCATGGTCGGTGTCGCCATGGCGCCGACGCCGCTGTGGTTCGGCGTCAGCCGCTTACTGGGCGGCCTGGGCCTGGGCGGCATCATTCCGATCGCTGCCGCCTTGACCACCGAGTATTCGCCGGCGTCGCGCAAGAGCTTCAACTATGGCCTGATGTATTCGGGCTACTCGCTGGGCATCTTCGCCGCCGCGCTGACGGCAAAAGGCTTGCTGCCGATCTATGGCTGGCGCGGCGTGGTGGCCGTCGGCGTGTTTCCACTGTTCTTTATCCCCTTGATCGTCTGGTTGCTGCCGGAATCGATCGAGTTCCTGCGCGCCAGGGGACTGCACCAGCGCGCCAGGGCCCTGGCCACCCGGCTGGGCGTCGCCGGTAGCCACGGCGGTGCGTCCAGGATTGCGACGCAGTTGGGCTGGCGCCCGGGCGTGAAGGAAATTTTCGCCCGGCCCAACATCTTCGCCACCGCCTGTTTCTGGGTGGCGCTGTTCATGGGCCTGCTGCTGGTGTGCGGCCTGACGCAATGGCTGCCGCAAATCATGCGCAAGAGTGGCTACGACCTCGGCGACAGCCTGTCGTTCCTGGCGGTCTTCAGTTTCGCCTCGGCGGTCGGCGGTATTTTGCTCGGCCGCATTGCCGACGCCTTCGGCGTGCGCGCCGTGGTCGCGGGGTCGTACCTGCTTGGCGCCGCCGGCATCGCGGCGCTGGCCTTCAGTGGATCGCTGTGGACCAACTACGCGCTGGTGGCGGTCGCCGGCTTCGGCAGCGTGTCGGCGTCGCTGATCCTGACCGCCTACCTGGCCAACTACGTGGCGCCGTTTGCCCGCGCCACCGCTACCGGCTGGGCCTTGAGCTTCGGCCGCATCGGCGCGCTGTGCGGCCCCTTGCTGGGCGGCTTCATTGCCAGCCTCGCCATCGGGTCGCACTGGAACTTTTATGGCTTCTCGATTGCCGCCTTGATCGCGGCCGGCGCCGTGTTGATGATACCTGCGCGCACCCCCGCGAAATAAGAGCGGTCAACAAAACCACCATAGCGGCGTTGCAGCTCCCATGCGCCATATTTATTCTGAAGATATTAATAATCTATTGGACTGATATGTTGCCACTTAATAATATCTATATGCGGTACATGCAATGAATACTTTCACGCCGTAGCGCGGCGGCCAGTTACAACCATAAGCGGCCCCTGGAGGCTGCACAGGAGACTTATCTTGGAAGAAGTAGACTATGTGATCGTCGGGACCGGCATCAACGCGCTGGTGGCAGCCGCCATGCTGGCCAGGCAAGGCCAGCGCGTTGCGCTGTACGAACGCAACGACCGCATCGGCGGCTGCATACGCAGCGAGGAGATGATCGCGCCGGGCTACATCCACGACGTGATGGCGACCACCTTTGCGCTGTTCATCACCTCGCCTGCCTATGCCGAACTGGGCCCCGACCTGGAGCGGCGCGGCCTGCGCTTCGCGCACACGCAGACGCCGACCGGGGCGCTGATGCCGGACGGCCGCTACACCATCCTGTCGACCCGGCGCGACCAGAACATCGCCCGCATGGAGGCGCTGGCGCCGGGCGACGGCACCCGCTGGGGCCAGGAAATGGGCAAGCTCGACAGGGATGCGCCGTTCCTGTTTGCACTGCTGGGTGGCCCGCTGTGGTCGTTCGCTACGTTGCGACTGCTGGCGCGCCAGGCCTGGCGGCGCGGGCCGCGCGGACTGGTTGCGTTCTTCGGTGAGGCGCTCGGCACGGTGCGCGGCTGGCTCGACGCACGCTTCCAGTCCGACCTGGTCAAGGCGCTGCTGGCGCCGTGGGTGTTGCACGCCGGGCTCACGCCGGAGAGCGCATTCTCGGCGCAGATGGCCAAGGTCATCGTCTACGCGGTGGAGGGCGCCGGCGCGCCGGTGGTCTGCGGCGGCGCGCAGCAATTCCTGCTGGCCTTCGAAAAACTGATCGGCGACCACGGCGGCGCGATCCATCTGAACGCCGACGTCGCCTCGGTGCTGTTGGACGGCAAGGGCAACGCGCGCGGCCTCACGCTGGCCGACGGCCGTACCGTGCGCGCCCGCAAGGGCGTCATCTGCGGCGTCACCCCGGCACAGTTGTACGGGCGGCTGCTGACGCCCGACCTGGTCGCCCCCGCAGTGGCCGAGGCCACCGCAGCTTACCGCCTTGGCAAGGGCTGTATGCAAATCCACTATGCGCTGTCCGCTGCACCGGCGTGGTCTGCGGCGGAACTGGGCCAGGTGGCGCTGATCCACATCAGCGGCGGCATCGACAGCGTATCGAAGGCGTGCAATGAGGCCGAACGGGGCATGTTGCCGGCTGAACCGACGATTTGCCTCGGCCAGCCCAGCGTGGTGGACCCGAGCCGCTGCCCGCCGGGCGGCGCGATCCTGTGGCTGCAACTGCTCGAAATGCCGCACCGCATAGTGGGCGACGCCAAGGGTGAACTGGCGGTGCCCGAAGATGGCGCCTGGGGCACCCGCATCACGGAAGAGTATGCCGACCGGGTCGAGCAGATCCTGTGCCGGCATCTGCCTGGCTTCCGCGCGACGGTAATCGGCCGCAAGGTGTACTCGCCGGCCGACCTGGCGGCCTTCAATGTCAACCTGGTCGACGGCGACCCTTACGGCGGCGCCTGCGACCTCGACCAGTTCCTCGTGTGGCGGCCGTTCCCCGGCACGGTCAACCACCGTACCCATATACCCGGGCTGTACCACATTGGCGCCTCGACCCATCCCGGTCCGGGCTTGAGCGGCAGCTCGGGCTATCTGCTGGCCAAGGCGCTGCGTTGAACGCCGATCCGCTCAACGATCCACTCAACGTTTCGATCAACCACGAGGAGTGTCCCATGCAGGTTCAACACCACGACTATGATGCAGTGGTGGTCGGGGCCGGGATCAATGGGCTGGCTGCGGCGCTGCACCTCGCCACCAAGGGGTGGCGCGTGCTGGTGCTGGAAAAAAGCGACATGGCCGGTGGCGCCGTGAAGACGCGCGAGCTGACCTTGCCGGGTTTTCGACACGACCTCTACGCCATGAACCTGAGCATGTTCGCCGGTTCGCCATTCTTCGCCGAACACCAGCAACTGCTGGTGGCGCACGGGCTGCGCCTGTGCCCCGCCGAGCGCACTTTCGCCAGCGCATTTCCGGACGGCCGCTGGCTTGGCGTCGAACGCGACCTGGAGGCGACTGCCGGCCGCATCGAGGCCTTGAGCGCCACGGATGCCCGCCGCTGGCGCCAACTGGCGGCCGCCTTCGGCGCGGACGCGCCGCCGCTGTTCCAGCTGCTGGCCGCGCCGATGCCCTCGCTGGCGCTGCTGCGCGTGCTGTGGCGTGCCTGGCGCGACCGGGGTACGGCCTGGGTCGCAGGCATGGTGCGGCTGCTGACCCTGTCGCCGCGGACCTGGCTGGACCGGCACTTTGAAAACGATCAGCTCAAGACGACCCTGGCGGTGTGGGGCATGCACCTGGACTTTCCGCCCGACATGGCCGGCGGCGCCTTGTTTCCCTACCTTGAAGCGATGGCTTGCCAGAGCGCCGGCATGGTCATCGGGCAGGGTGGGGCGGACACGGTGATCGAGGCGATGCTGTCGGCCTTGCGGGCACTCGGCGGCGACGTGCTGCTCGGTACCGAGGCGCGCGAGATCCTGACGCAGGACGGTCGCGCCTGCGGTGTACTGCTGGCGGACGGACGGCGCATGCTCGCGCGCCGCGCCGTCATCGCCAATCTCGGCCCGAAAGTGCTGTACGGCGCGCTGCTGAAGTCCCCCAACGCCGCCGCCCGGCGCCAGCGTGCAAAGTTCCGCCATGGGCCCGGCACGATGATGATCCACCTGGCGCTGGACGCCTTGCCGCAATGGCGTGCCGGCGCGGAGCTGCAGCAGTACGCCTACGTCCACCTGGCGCCGTCGATGGCGGCGATGACGGCCGCCTACGCCGAGGCCATCGACGGCCTGCTGCCGCGCGTGCCGGTCATCGTGGTCGGGCAAGCGAGCGCCATCGATCCTACGCGCGCACCACCGGGCAAGCACGTACTCTGGATACAGGTGCGGGTGCTGCCTGCAACGGTGCGCGGCGACGCCGCCGGGGAGATCGCCGGCAGGCAGTGGGACGATATCAAGGAAGCCTATGCCGACCGGGTGCTGGCGCTGCTCGAGACCTATGCGCCGGGCCTGTCGCGAAACGTGCTGGCGCGGGCGGTGCTGTCGCCGCAAGACCTGGAACGCGACAATCCGAACCTGGTGGGCGGCGACAGCCTGGGCGGCAGCCACCACCTCGACCAGAACATGCTGTTCCGCCCGGCCTTCGGCTACTCGCGCTACCGCACCCCCGTCGCCGACCTGTACATGGTCGGCGCCTCCACCTGGCCCGGTGCCGGCACCGGCGCCGGTTCCGGCTTCCTGTGCGCCAAGTTGCTAACGCACAAACAACGCTAGGAGAGTTGACACGATGAACTGAAGACGCAGGAAGCGCTGAAAAAAATAATATCAATTTACCTGGAGGAGTAATGAAGAATTCAAGCGTAGTAGCAGCTTGCCTGGCACTGTGCGGCGTGGCGCAGGCGCAGAGCAACGTGAACATTTACGGTGTCATCGACACTGGTGTGAGCCACGTGTCTAACATCGGGGGCAACTCCAACACCACGCTGGCGACCGGCGTGTTGTCGCCGAATCTGATTGGCTTCACCGGCAGGGAAGACCTGGGCGGCGGCCTGTCCGCCGTCTTCAAGCTGGAAAACCAGTTCGCCGCCGACGACGGCCAATCCGTGGGCGGCCTGTTTTCCCACCAGGCCTATGTCGGCTTGCAGAGCCAGCAATGGGGTTCCATCAAGGCGGGCAGCCAGTCCGACTTCATGTTTACCGAACTGGCGCTGAAGCGCTACGGACCGATGTTCCGCTTCATCTCGCTGCAAAACCTGCGCCAGGGGCCGTTCAATGCGCTTGGCATACCGAACGTGCCGGGCGGCTCGTTCGACTTCGACCGCGTCGGCGACGCCCAGCATCTCGCCAACGCGGTGCGCTATGACAGTCCGGCGCTCGGTAACCTCAGCTTCGGCATGCTGTACGCCTTCGGCGAGCAGGCCGGCGGCGGTTCGCGCAGCGGCGCCAAGAGTGCAGGCGCCAGCTACAGCACTGGCGCGCTGAGCCTGAACGCGGCCTATACCGATGTGAAATACGCCAGCATCAACGGCGGCAGTGACGGCATCCGCAACTGGGGTGCAGGCGGGCGCTACGATGTCGGTAGCGGGGTCTCGCTCGACGCGCTCTACACCAACACCAAGAACACGTTGAGCGGCGCCGAGATCGACGCCATCGAGGCCGGGGCGCTGTTCCCGGTGGCGGCCGCGCTCAACGTCGTCGCGGCGTACACGTATATGAAAGGGAATGCGGCGCTGTCGGACAACAAGGCGCACCAGTTCAATCTCACGCTGCACCAGACGCTGTCGAAACGCACCGCCCTGTATCTGGCGGCGGTGTACCAGAAGGCCGACGGCGGCGCCTCGGCCAAGGCTTGGCTGCCGATTGCCGGCGGCGAATCCTCGACCGGCACGCAATCTATCTTCCGGCTGGGCCTGCAGCACGGTTTCTAGTACGCGGTGAGGGCGCCGGCGGCAGCGCGGGCCGGCCCCGATCCACTTTCTGGCGTCAGGCCGATGCCCGGCCTGGCGCATTTCAATAGCCTGTATATTGAGCAAGTAGAGCAAGTAGAGCAAGTTAACTCTTAGGAGATGAAATTGAGCGCACAAGACATGATGAATTTCGCCAAATCGCTGGCGTCCGGAGCGATCCGCGTGGTCGACCTGACGCAACCGCTGCACGCCAGCACGCCGACCCTGCCGCTGCCGCTGGAACTGGGGCAATCCTGGCCATTCCGCATGGAGGAAATTTCGAAGTACGACGACCGTGGCCCGGCCTGGTACTGGAATAATTTCGCCTGCGGCGAGCACACCGGCACCCACTTCGACGCCCCGATACACTGGGTAACGGGCAAGGACTTGCCGGAAAACGCGACTGACACCATTTCACCGCAGAAATTCATCGCGCCTGCCTGCGTCATCGACGTCGTCCGTGAAGCATCGGCCAACCACGATTTCCTGCTGACCAAGGAGCATGTGCTGGCCTGGGAAGAGCAACATGGACGCATTCCGGCCGGCTCCTGGGTGCTGATGCGCTCCGATTGGAGCAAACGCAGCATGGACAAGGACTTCCTCAATTTGCATGAAGACGGTTGCCACGTTCCCGGACCGCACCCCGACCTGGTGACCTTCCTGGTCGAAGAGCGCGACGTGATCGGCTGGGGGACAGAAGGGGTGGGCACCGACGCCGGCCAGGCCTTTGCGTTCTCGCCACCGTTTCCGTGCCACGCCGGCATGCACGGCTCGAACCGTTTCGGCCTGGCCAGCCTGATTAATCTCGACCAGTTGCCTCCGACCGGTGCCATCGTGATCGCGGCGCCGCTGAAGATCGTCAACGGCTCGGGCAGCCCCTGCCGAGCGCTGGCGCTGGTATCGGTCGCTAGCTGACGCTGCGGGGCATGGTTACGGCATTGCTGCGGGCGGGCCCGCAGCAATGCCCTGTTACGTGGTAGCGCACGTTGTGCCGCAAGCTCGTGGTGCCGCTACACGCGCCAGTCTTCCACGCGCAGCCCCGGCACACGGTCAAATTCTCGCTGATTACGGGAACTCGTAAGCCAGCTTTGGATATCAATGAGATGATTTTCCATCCTTTGCGAGCAGATCTCCTGCCATCTCCATTGCTTGCTCACGTGAATCAGCAAGAACTAGAGGGTAGCCCCAGAACTTGGCAAAAACCACCGCAAACGCCTTGAAACCAAGACGTTTGGCCGCGTTGGGTTCGATCATGATCGTTGCCAGCACCAGCTTTCGCAATTGAACCTTGTGCTTTTTCATCCAGAGCGCGCTGCGTTTCTTTTCTTCCGGCGAGTGCTCATGGTCTTCGGCAGGAACGGTATCGGTCAAGATGACGAAAGGCTCGCCGCGCTGCAAATTGGCCTCGAACTCGTCGAAGTCCTTTTGGTGATCATGTCCTGGTTCTTGCGTAAAATTCATCCAGACCAAGGGGAAGTTGGAACTATTGATAGACATGATTATTGCCTTTACTGTTGATGCGACGCCAGGTGGCCGCGATGGAGAACACGCCGGGTAACGTGATGAAGAATACTGCCGAGAAGGCAATGTGCCAGCCGTCGCGCAAGCCATCGGCGATCCCCCCCATGGTATTGAGGACGACCATCAAACTGCCAAGGACCAGGACAACCCACAGGGCCGTTCGGGTTCCGATCAATGCGACGAGTACCGTGACGATCCAGCAACCATAGAACGCGGAAAACATCCACAGTATGTCGGGTTCGAACGTAATCGCCGGTGTCGCGCCATGCGCCCTCACGAAGTCGTTTACATAGAAGAACAATTGGAAGGTTACAAACAGCACGGCGCCGGCCGCTGTCGTCAACCAGAACAAGGCCACCTTGTTCGGGTTGTGCATGGCCAGGTCCTGGGTGGGGCTGATGGGGGTCTGAACGGGCATGGGAACTTTCTCGATAATCAATGGATGTATGGGCAAATCAATACCTGTAGTTCAGCGTCACCATCACGTTGCGTGGTGCGCCATAACTGACGGTGTCGAAATCGCCCTTCTGGAGCGCGTACTTCTTGTCGAACAAATTGTTGAGGTTGACGGCCAGGCTGGTCTTCTGCGTGATGGCGTATTGCCCCGTCAGTGATCCCAGCGCATAAGAACCTTGTTCCCCGCCCAGCGAACTGGTGCCAGTGTTGGGCGCCTGGTAAAAGCGGCTTTGCCATTTGACGCCGCCACCGAGCGACAACTTGCGCCACCCGCCGGGCAACTGCCAGGTGGTGAAAAGCTGGGCCGTGGTACGCGGTATTTGCGCATTCAAACGGGCGCCGTCGCCGTCTTGCGCGGTGAAGTGGGCGATACCGGCGTAGATGTTCCAGTTACGCGCCAGCTGGCCCTGCAAGTCCAGTTCGATCCCGCGCGACTTCGTCCCATCCGCGCCTTGATAGGCCTGGGCGCCGGCTGGCGTAGTGGTTCCGGCGACCATCTGTGCCGCGTTGTCCAACGCGGTCTCGAAAAGGGCTACCGAGGCGTTTAGGCGCCCGTCCAGGTACGCGCCTTTGAGGCCGATTTCTGCGGTTTTTCCGTTTGACGGCGTCAGCACGTTGCCCTTGCTGTCCCGATAGTCGGTTTGCGGATTGAAGATGCCGGTGTAGCTGGCGTAGGCCGAATAGGTCTTGTCGATGTCGTAGACCACGCCGGCATACGGTGTGAATTTCCCGTTCTTTTTGTAGTTCAACGACGTGCCTCCGGCGGCGTCGTCGATTTCAACATTGCTGAAGCGGCCGCCGACGATGAGTTTCAAAGGCTCGGCCAGCGAGAACCGGGCTGCGCTATAGATACCACTCTGCTTGATTCTGGTGCGGGTCGGTATCGACGCCATGGCATCGAAGTCAGGGCGGGGATAGGCCGGACTCAGGTCATAGACATTGACCGGGATAAAGCCCAGAGAGAACGGCGCGGCATCCTGGTTGGCCATGCGGCGCGAACTCGTCGCCCCCACCACCAGGTCATGCTGGCGGCCCAACAGTTCGAAAGGGCCGCTCGCCATCAGGTCAACGGTGTTCTGACGGCTGCGACCTTCGAACGCGAGTGCCACCGGATAAGCCCCGTTGGGAAAAGTGCCCAATCCCGTGGCGCGATCGGGGCGGCCGATCAGGCCTAGCAGTTCGGCATCGTATTGCGTGCGGTACTGGTTAGCGACGGCCCGGAAGTTCCAGCCGTTGTTGAAGCGGTGCTCGATCCCGGCAAACGCCGTCTTGAGGTTGTTGTTCCAATGGCTCCAGTCCTGCGCGTAGTCCTTGGAGCGTGCATACTGCGCCTGCGTGCCATCACTGAACCATAGAGGTAGACCTCCCCAGGTGGAGCCCTTCGGCGTGATGTCCTGGTGGTCGTAGCCCAGGCTCACCGTCGTGCCTGGTGTCAGGTCCGCCTCGACGATTCCGTAGAACGCCTTCCTCTGCGGCTTGTAGCCGTCGATGTACGAGTGTCCGTCCTGGTACGTTCCCACCATGCGCGCGCGGATGCGGCCGTCCTCGGTCAACGGCGTCGAGATGTCGCCCATGCCACGGTAGGTGTCCCAACTCCCGGCACCAAGTGAGGCCGCTCCCGCGAACTCACGGCTCGGCCGTTTGCGCACCAGGTTGATGGCGGCCGACGGATTGCCGGTACCGGTCAGCAAACCGGAGCCGCCGCGCACGACCTCGACACGATCATAGAACGCCGTATCGAGAGAACCGATGCCGCTACCGTTGACGATGTCGCCGACCACGGTGGGGATGCCGTCGTACTGTACGTTGTTGATCAAGAAACCACGCGAATAGAAACTCGTCCGGTCGCTGTCAGATTGGGTCGACGAGACGCCCGTGGTGTTGTCCAGCACGCCCTGCACCGAATTCAATTGCTGGTCGTCCATGCGCTGGCGCGTGATCACCGTTACCGACTGCGGTGTCTCGCGCAGCGACAGCGGCAGGTGCGTTGCCGCCGCCGTCTGGGCCGTGGTGTAGGAGCCGGTACCTTCGGTGGTCGCCGACTCCATGCGCCCCGTTACGGTGATGGCCGGCAAGGCCACCTCCTGTTGAGACGTCTCCTCTGCCCTGGTTTGTATCTGCGTTGACTCGGCGGCGAATGCGCCCTGTCCACCAAGGAGAACTGCCGCCGCAAATGCCGAGCCCATCACGGTGCGGGGCGCGTTCCAGATGGCGCCCTTGGACCAGCCGTCGAGATGATGATAGAAGGCGGCGTCTGCGCGCCTATCGATTGACCAACGGAACTTCCCAGCAACAGTGATGATTAACATGAACAAGACTCATTTGCATTTAGATGGGATATTAAACGATGTAGTCAGGGTCAGGTAATAGTGAAATTTGGCCAGAATGTTATTCGATTCGGCCAATCTCGATAATTCCCGGCACAATGGCCGTATTGCGTAATATTTTGACTTGATATCACAACACGGCAGGCTGCCAACGTGGGTAGGCTGCGCTCAGCCCAGCGTGCCTGCTAGGACAGCGGGCGCTAGACGGCAGTGGGCGCTCCGGCTCAGGACCGCCTGGCCAGCCTAGATTGAGTTGTCATCGGGGAGTATGATGCCAGGCACGGGAGCAAGCTCCCCGCCACTGATGCGGTCCGAAAGGTATCGCGCTGGAGGTTTGCCCACCGCCTTGCGGAACATGGTGACGAACCCGCTGGCGTTTTCATATCCCAGCTCCAACGCCACCGTTTGCACGCTGTCTCCCCTGGTCAAACATTGCAGCGCAAGAATCACGTGCAACTGCCGACGCCAGCGCCCGAAGCTCATTCCAATTTCGTGCAACAGAAGACGGCTCATGCTTCGCTCGCTCATGCCAATGCGAGTAGCCCAATCGGCCCTCGAAGTTTTGTCCTTGGGTTCGGCCAGCATCATTTCTGCGAGGTGTCGCAAGCGCGGATCGCGCGGCATGGGCAAATGCAAGTCTTCCACCGGCGCCGCCACCAATTCATCAAGCAATACGGCAACAAGCCGGTCTTCCGGCCCTCCCAGTGCGTATAACTCAGGAATACCGGCCACCTTCATCAGCAACTCGCGTAGCAATGGCGATACTGAAATAGTGCAACAGCTTTGCGGAAGATCCGGCGCTGCGTCAGGTTCGACGAACAGACAATAGATTTCCGTTTCACCGGCCCCCCGTGCCGAGTGCGGCAAGTCTCCCGGTATCCAGACCGCGCACTGCGGCGGCACGATCCAGACGCCGTCTTCGATTTCGCAGTTGAGGATGCCGCGCGCGGAGTAGATCAGCTGCGCCTTGCGATGCTGATGCCTTGCATTTTCCCAATTTTTTGTTACCGATGTGGCACTCAAAGCCATAACAGGACGCGAGACGGTGTCGATGTCCCTGGGCACAGTTAGACCGGTAATGGCAATGCTCGACATGATGTGTAGAGCCTCACAGGTAAGGTGAGGCGATGGCCTGATTGCGAAATATTATGTCAAACCTACTCAACAGCGTCCAGCTCTCATGTCGGAGACTCTCGAATTAGCGATAATCAACCTCAGGGCGGCTCCGTAGTTTTATTCTTCCTCAATAAAACCGGTCGCAGCGAACTTGGCGACAACGCAAGCAATTGAATTGAACGCAGAACCGGTACGTGTCAAGGCAGTTGTCGCATAAAGCTGTTTTAGAATGCGTCGGTTTGTCCTTTCCTCAGCGGGTCATGCGGCGCGACGCTGGTCAAGTTTGGACGGCGGATTGAGCCAAACCTCGTCAGCCACCTGCCACGCGCGTGGCGGCCGTTTCCAGCGTAACGGATGGCGCTCCCGCGCCTGCGCGTAGACCTCCCGCCGCGGCCGCAGAACGACATCGGCAACGCCGCTGTGGCGCTGTTCTGGCGTCACGAACGACAGGCCGCTATGCAAATGCTCGCCGTTGTACCACGTGACAAATTTCAGCACCCATTGCCGCGCCCGTTCGATGTCCTCGAAGCCATTCGGCGGATAGCCTGGCGTGTACTTGCAAGTGCGGAACCAGGCTTCGATATGGGCGTTGTCGTCCGAGACGCCGGGGCGGCTATGCGAAGGCGTGATGCCCAGCGTCTCCAGCTTGGACTTGAGCGTATGCGCCTTTTGCGCCGCGCCATTGTCGGCGTGCAGCACCAGCGGCTTGTTGTGGGGGCGGTGTTCGCGCCAGCAAGCCCGCTCCATCAACGCGGCCGCCTCGTCGCCGCCCTCGCGCGCATGCACCTCCCAGGCGACCAGCTTGCGGCTGAACAGGTCGATGACGGCGTACAGATAGAAGAACATGCCGCGCACCTGGCTGGGCAAATAGGTCACGTCCCAGCTCCACACCTCGTTGGGGCCGTGGGCCACATGGCGCTGCGGCTCGGTGATCTGCGGCGCCTTGGCCCTGCCGCGATGCTGCTGCTCCTGTGCCGCGCGCAGTATCCGATAGAACGACGACTCGGACGCCAGATAGGTTCCCTCGTCGGCCGGACGCGGCACGATTTGTGCCGGAGGCAAGTCCGCGAAGCGCGCCTCGTGGCAGACGTCGAGCACGCGCTGGCGCTCCTGCTCGCTCAGCTTGTGCGCCGGTGCCGGTCGGGCCGCAGCCGGTCTCGCATCGGCTCGGACCTCACCTGTGCGGCGCCAGCGCTCGACGGTGCGCGCACTCAAGCCCAGTTCGGCACAAGCCAAACCAAGAGGGGCGCCATTCTGGCAGGCTTGCTCAATATCGGCGACCAACTCCTGGCGCTGCGGCAACGCAATCATGCGTCCTCGCCGTCGGTCCACAGCGCTTCGTACTTTCGGGACAGCACCAGCAGTGCCGCTGTCTCGGCCAATGCCTTCTCCTTGCGGCGCAAATCCCTTTCCAGCTCGCGGATGCGCTTCTTGTCCGTCGCGCGTTCGGTGGCGCCAGTGCGGTTCTGTCCAGCCGACAAAGCCGTGTGGACTTCAGTGCGCCAGCGTTCCAACTGTTCCACCAGCAATCCCTTGCGACGGCAGTACGCCGCCAATTCTGCCTCGTTCAGCGGGGCCGCTTCCAGAACCACTGCGAACTTGTCGGCGGAACTCCATTGCTCAGGATTTTGTCCATCGCCAGGCACCGCGCGGCCTTGCTCGCGTGCCTGCTTGCGCCACAGGTAGAGCGTGGCCTCCGGCACTCCGGTTAGCTGCGCCACTGCGGCCACAGGCTTGTTATGCGGTGCACTCATTTGGCTGAGCGCGTGCTCTTTCTTCTCGTTGGTGTATTTTGTCATCGTCAAATCCATCGCCCCAGGGCAGATTAGAACTCCAATTGCTGGAGGCGACAACTATTTTGACAGAGGGGGGCTGGCCCGCAGCACGGTCGGGGCAATCGGCGGTGACCTGACCTTGAGCGCCCATAATGCGCTCAAGGTCAGCGGCAGCGACGTGATGGCAGGCGCTGACCTCAACCTCGCCGGTCGCAGCGTGCTGATCGATCCGGGCCAGGACGACGTCAAGGGCAAGTACGAGACGCGCATGGCCCAGACCGGCTTTACTGCCGCAGTGGGCGGCAGCGTGGTCGGTGCGATCCAGACCATGCAATCGATGAGCTCCGCAGCGGGCAATGCCAAGGATGGACGCGTGACCGCCATGGCGGCAGCCACTGCCGCGATGGCTGCCAAGAACGCGTATAAGGACGTGGCAGGCAAGGACGCCAGTCCCAGCATCAGCGTCAGCCTGACCTACGGCCACTTGGAGAGCAAGCAGACCCAGACCACGGAAAACCTGACCCATAGTGGCAGCGTCTTAAACGGAAATAACATCAACATCACCGCCACGGGCGGCGGTCAAGACAGCAACATCAACATCATCGGGAGCGAACTGCACGCGGCAAAGTCGGTCCGTCTGCAAGCGGACAACAACATCAATCTGCTGGCCGCGCAGGACACGGAAAGCCAGCACAGCAAGAGTTCGAGCACGAGCGCCTCGGCTGGCGTCGCGGCGACCGTGAGCACGAGCGGCACCTCGTTCGGCATCACGGCCAGCGTCGGTGCGAGCAAAGGGCATGAAGACGGCAGCGGCACCAGCCAACTCAACACCCACGTCAACGCGGGCGACAAGCTCGAGCTCATCAGCGGCGGCGACACGACCATCAAGGGCGCCGTGGCCAGCGCCAACCAGGTGATCGCGACAGTCAATGGCAATCTGAACCTGGAAAGCTTGCAGGACCTGGCCAGGTTCGACAGCAAAAACCAGAGCGTCTCCGCCAGCGGGACCGTGGGCTTCGGGGCGAGCGTGAGCGGCAGTTACAGCCAGAGCAATATCCACAACGACTACGCCAGCGTGCAGGAACAAAGCGGCATCCGGGCCGGCGACGGCGGTTTCCAGATCGCCGTGGGCGGCAACACCGACCTCAAGGGTGCTGTCATCAGCAGCACCGGCGCGGGCAAGCAGGGCAGCAGCCTGACCACGGGCACGCTGACCACCAGCGACATCGCCAACCACGCTGTTTCCGCAGGCAGCAGCATGGGCGTGTCGGGAGGTTACTCGGTGGCAGGCAAGGGCACCCAGGACAAGAACCAGACCAATGTCGGCGGCAAGGGCGGCGCCACCGGCGGCATGCCTGCGATGGCGGCAGTGAACGAGAACGACAGCAGTTCCACGCGCAGCGGCATTGGCGGTGGTGCGGTGGTCATCACCGACGATGCCGCGCAGCGCGCGCTGGCCGGCAAGGGCGCGGCTGACAGCGTCGCGGGTCTGAACCGCGAGGTGACGACGGGCGTCGACAGCAGCGGCAAGATCGCCAACAACCTCGACAAGCAGGCGATGCAGGCGACGATGGAGGTGACCAAAGCCTTTGCACAAGCTGCGGCATTCGAGATCGGCGAGTACGCGCAGAGCAAGCTGGACGACGCCGATAAATTGGAGCGAAACGCGCGTGCGGAGACCGACCCAGGGAAAAAAGAAGAACTGCTTCGTGAAAGCGAACAGCTGAGAGAAGACTGGAAAGAGGACGGTGCTGCTCGCGTCGCTCTGCATACGGCCGTGGGCGCGCTTGCCGGTGGAACTAGCGGAGCGCTGGGCGCTGGCGCGGCGGCGCTATCGACGGACACCATCGCCAAAAAACTGAACGAACTCGACATCCCTGAGACTTTACGTGACGCACTCACCCTGGGAGCAGGTGCTGCTGTCGGCGCCATGGTCGGAGGGGAGGCCGGGGCGAAAAGCGCCGCCAATGAGGTCGGAAATAACTACCTTAAGCACAAAGGAGTGGGCACAAAAAAATCCGAGCAGGAGATGCTGAAGATCGCGACAGAGGAATGCCTCGCATCTGGCGCTGGCTCGCAAGCTTGCGCAACGCGCACCTCATTGCTGCAACTTTCCGCCGTACGGGACCAGGCGATCACAGCCGCGTGCTCGGGTGGACCAAGCGCTGATTGTAGCGCTGCAGTCAGCGGCGCAACTGCTGAGGGATATCAGGTGCTGTTCACCAAGGAGCGAAAGGCATCTGTATCTTTAACCTCGGATCCGACGTGGAGTTTGCCTCCAAATTATCGTGCGGATTCTTTTGAACAAGTGACGGCTGCCAGTGCATTAGACGCAGGTAAGCTTGCTGCAGAAAACGCCGTCATAGGAAAAGTCCTGGGGGTGGTTGCCTCAGGAACGAAGTATCTTACGTCAACCGCATCTTCGCTATTCAAGACTACCGATCAAGTCTTCCCGATGCTGAACGGCGAGGTCATAAGCGCTGAGGGAACGATACTAGCCCGTCAAAATATCTCTACTGGAGCATATGAGGCTGTCTCGACTCCGTTGACGCTACCGGGTGTAAAAACGCTGGAGGACTTGTATAGTAGCGTGCCAAATGTTTCGCTCTACACATACACAAACTCCACCGTTAAATCGGCGGCGGCGGGAGGTACAGCGCCAATAGTTGTTGCAGGTGTGGAAATGGACAGCCGACTGCCTGTTCCTGTGGCAGGGTATGATTATGCTCCCAAGATGGGCAGCCCTCTTTCCGATAACCGGTATTGGTCGGGGTGGGTCGGCTATCAGTCAGAATTGAATTTGGCCAATGATATCGCGAGAACCCCAAATCAGGTTGTTGTAAAATATGGAGCAGGAGACGGTACTAATGGTGCGGATATCATCTCGGTTGACACAGCTAATGCGACTGTTACGCTTTGGGATTCAAAATTTCGCAGTGCAAAAAGAATTATTGATGAATCTTCAACGTTTGCTAATATTAAGTCCAGAAACACTGCGTTGGCATAAGCTATCGATTATTTGAAGAATTCTAATCTTTCACCAAAAATTAAAGATGACGCAATAAGAAATTTGGAGTCGGGTAATTTTAAGGCTAATACCGTCGGCTTTGGGGATGTAAAGAATTCCGCTCCTGCAACATATTGCAATAATAAAAAATGTTAAGGTGAAATATGATTTTTAATTACTCTGTAAGTTCTCATTATGCTTCTGAAACGTTAGCTTTTCTTTCGGAAACAAAATATTCGAAAAATAGACCTATGGGAAACGTTTCACTGTTGCAACTCCATCGAATAGTTGGTTTGTGTCTAATTGGAATGGATAAAGAAGTTAAGGGTCTGTTGCCGGACAGGCTTTTATGGATCGAAACCGCTATTGATGAGCAGGAGGAGTTTGGAGGTAATATTGATTATCATTTAATGGAGCTTCACTCTTCGGCGGCTGTTTACTCCTGGATGATCACGTCAAAAATTGATAGTCCTCATTGGCATTTTGCTAGAATTCATAATGAGATTGCCGCCAAAGGTAAAAATGTATATTCTAAGAATGATTTGTCAACTGAGCGGATAGACGAGTACATGCTTTACTGTTATTTTGCTGGTGAATATAATTTGGCAATAATAGAATTTGAGAAAATTAAAAAGTTATCGGGCTCTGATATAAAGATTTTATTCCCGCGTGATCTGGTCTACGCACTTTGTCTTCATAAAGCAGCCAGGACGATTCCGGGCAATGAAATTCTTTCTGCCGGACGTAAAGTTATGAGGAGATATCTTCAATCCAAGTGGATCGGTGCTGGGAGAGCAGGATATGCAGCAATGTGGTTAAGTCTGTTGTATGGGGTATTTCAGCCTGAACTCAGCCCTAGGGAGGTGATCCTTAAAGCTTACGACGATATGCCAAAAGTTGAGCGGCCAGCCTTCGTTAATGAATGAGCACATCAAGCCGATCTTGGGGTTGATCTAGCCGACTCATGAACTTTTTTTGGCAGTGTGTTGTGCCAGATTACCGGCCTCGGAAAACGAACTTAAGGTGATTTCTGCGAGGGGGGCAAGGGTAAGGTACGCCTTTTGAAGCTGAAGGCCACCTTTAAAAACCTCAATTTTCACCAAAATTAAGCGCAAGTCATTGATTCGCATAGCGCCGTTTTTTGGAAAAGCAAGTTATTCGAAGTGCCCTTATGTCGAAGAGGGGCCCAAAGGAAAGCCTGCGGCGCAGGACTTTCAGGCGGGGACCAATAGTGAATTCTCTGATTTAGCGACAGGAAAAGGCGCGGTTCCGGCCTTGCGCTACACTAACTCGAATGAAAAAGGCCTCAATTTTGTGAAGTTTGACGGAATTGAGGCGGGGGCGGATGGCTCATCTGTTATGCAAATTGATGCGAAGACAAAGTTGGCCATTTGGAGTCCTTCAGCGGAAGAGTCAGTCTTGAAAACTTTGAGGTGTTTAAAATCTTCCATAGAGCAGAATCCCGGGAATAAAGTCGTGTATGATTTTCCAAGCGAGAAAGTGGCCTTGCAAGCTAGAGAATTCATTGAAGTTAATGGTTTTGATGATATTGTTACTACCAAGGTAAGAAATCCATGATTTCAGCAGATATAGAGTTAAGGTTTTTTGCGCGTCCTGACAAAACTGTTTCCATAGATCAGCGTCATGCTGAAATCATGGAAAGGATGTCCAGGGTTGGTGCTCCTTTAGGATTGGCGGGTATTGAGCTTCCAGTTGCTCCGAGTTGCGGAGACGGAGTGATTGCTACCTATGGCATTAAATTTCCCATCAAAGGGCTCCGATTTGTGGGTGACTATAAATATCGCGGTGCTCGATATATATATGAGGACAGAGCCTCCTATGACGAACACATGCGCTTCGGATTTAAGTCATCGAACAAGGTCATCGATTACAGGGAGGTTGTGAACGAGCACTTTCCAAAGGTGGCTGAGGCATTTAAGGGGTATAAGGCAAACGTAGTCTACAATCTATATGGTTTTTATTATCAAGGTGGATTGAATGATGAGAATCCGGTTTATAATGGGTTGCGTGAGGATAAAAATCTAAATATTGATGGACGCAACAATATTTATACGCTCTATCCTGCCCAGTTCTGGGATGCAGAACTTTGTCAGCGTGCTCTAGGTTACGGGCCCGACGAAGTGATTTCACGGCTGCAAGGTAACTGTCGAATGGCGGTGCGATTGCTGGATGGGGTCTATGTCGTTCTTAATGATGACCCGCACCTGTCCTATGAAGATTTTGTTCAAATGAATGAGCACATCAAGCCGATCTTGGGGCTGATCTAGCCGGCTCATGAAAGACTTCTTTGGCAGTGTGTTGTGCCAGGGTAATCCCCCCTGCAAATGATCGCCATCAGAAGTAGAATTTTCTCAATTAGTTT
>NZ_LROM01000071.1 GCF_001758785.1 Duganella phyllosphaerae | reverse complement strand
GAATCGCTGGGCACGATGAACCGGAATCAGTGGGCACGATGGACCGAAATACCCAATCTTTTCAGCTGTTCGCCTTTATGGGGCACCTCACTACCGTTGTCCGCCTCCGACGTGTATGAGCCATGATAGGATTCTCCATCGACGGCTTGAAGCATCCATGCCTCCACTTGCACACGACGTTACAACTCATGCCCTCCGAACTTAAAACTAGGCTGCAAACAGTCGATGCCGAGAAAGCCAAGCTGGACCGGCAGCGACCGCTGCCGCCGAACACGGTCGCCTCCTTACGCGAAAAGCTGATGCTGGAATGGACCTACCATTCCAACGCGATCGAAGGCAACACGCTCACCCTACGCGAGACCAAGGTTGTGCTGGAAGGGATCACGGTCGGCGGCAAGTCGCTGCGCGAGCACCTGGAAGCTACGAACCACCGCGATGCCATCGTTTATGTCGAGGAGATCGTCGCGAAGCAGGAGGGCCTGAGCGAGTGGCAAATCAAGAACATTCACAGCCTGATTATGAAGGGCATCGATCAGGACGAAGCGGGGCGCTATCGGCGCGAGAACGTCGTTATCTCCGGCGCGAGCACGACGCCACCGGATTTCCTGCACATCGATCGGGAGATGCAACAGCTGATCCAATGGCATGAGCGATCTGCACGCATGCACGTCATCGAGCGCGCAGCGGAACTGCATGCCAGGTTCGTCAAAATCCATCCGTTTGTGGATGGCAACGGACGAACCGGTCGCCTGCTGATGAACTTTGAACTCATGAAAGAGGGCTACCCGCCGACGGTCATCCGCAAGGAAGACCGGCTTGCCTATTATGACGCGCTCGACGAAGCTTGCCTCACCGGAGATCATGGTCCCGTCACCGGCCTGGTAGCGGACGCAGTGCTGCGGTCGCTGGAAGTATACCTTGGATTGCTACCGCAGAAAAAGGTCGGGCCTCTCGCGCAACAATGGCACGCCGTGCCCGGCATCTATCAGTGCACCGGCAGTATCGTTGCTATGTCGGCTTCGGAAATCATCCAGGATGCAGGTGATGGGAGGCATCTGGTATGGGACCGGCACAAATTTCCCTCTGAAGATATTGAAGTAGGCAAGGAAGTCACTCTCCACGATAGCGGCAAGGTCGTCACTCCAGGAGCAAGAAAACGCCTTACGCGGTAGCCTTTTTACGCAGAGGGCCGCCGATTGCGCTGTCGCCAACGCGAGCTGCCGATGTTGATGCCTGATCAGGCGCCTGCGTCCATCCGATGCCGTCATCAACGGTGCCGCTCTCCGCAGCGTCAGACTGCCATCCATCGGCGAGCTAACTCGCTGAGGGGTTCTATCGTCCCCGGGACTTCTTCTCGATGGGTTTCAGAACCAGATTGTTGAGCGAAACGATCTCCACGACGTACCCCGGCCGCCGCTCCCAGGGCTTGATCATGCCCCAGCAATAAACTTTCAGATAATGGTCGGAGCGCTGCGCCTGCGTCAACTTGCTGAGCATGACGTTTCCGCCGCGATGTTGACGAATTCGCCCCAGACGCAGCTGGATCGCCAGCGATTTGCTTCCCAAGTTACCCTCGAACTGCTCGCATTGGTCCCGGAAGTTCAAGTAGAGGTGCGTCGGCTTGGCCGCCGGCCAGAACTTGATATCTGCTGCGCCGTACAGGATGCGCTGACCGTTATGCTCTTGCCTGATCCACGTCGGGTTGGTGACGGCAGTCCGATAGCTGAGGGTTTTTCCTTCGATGACAACCTCGTGAACCTTTAAATCATCGCCTTCGAATTGCAGCCAGCAGTCGATAAAGCGTTCCAGCCTTGACGTCTTGCTGTAGCCGCCCCCGGCCTTTCTGGTCGTACCGTCGTTGGTCTCGTTCGCGTGCGCCACGCCGGCCGGGGCGGCGGCATCAGCAGGCTTCGACTGTCCACCAGCGCGCATCACGGTATCGGACTTGGCTGGCTGGAAAATGTCGAGAACATCGGTTTTTTTTGCCTGCGCCACGCGAGATTTTCCGTCGCCATCTAGCGAACCAGGAACAGCTTTTTCACCGGCGGATTCGTACCAGATACAGGACGTCAGATGCTCGTTCGCAGCAGGCCTGCGAAAGTGCGGCTGGAGGAACTTCTCGGTTTCTTCCGCGAGCTTGTGGTAATTAACACCGGAAACGAGCGGGTTCTTGGTTCGACGGCACTGCTCATCCGAGCAACCGAACGTAAAGCGTTTCCGATTTTTCTCCGGCAGGTCGAAGTACGCGTTCTGGGCGTCGTAAATATCGACGACCTCGCCGAGCTCCACGCACCAGGCTTCCAGGATTTCCATAAATCTACTTGTTATGGGCAATGTTGTTAACTCTATAGTACCAGCGCCAAATGCTGCAGGAAACAATGCGGCCTCGGCCCACCTCTCGGACTCGTCCGTAATGGCGCCGAATAAACTTCAAGCGGCATTTCAACGGTGCGGCGGCCATTAACGCGCAATTTCCAATGACAATTCCGTCGACCTCGCGATGTCCAGCCCCAGAATCGCAAAAAAAAGCCGGCCACCAACCCTATCACTAGACGGCCAACCAGGCCGTTAAGCCCAGCAATACAAAATCAGGCAAAACAACGCTCAACAGCAAAATTTCCTCTGGTTTTACTGTTGCTCCTGATGCAATTTTTAGGCAAAAATCGCGGTTTTGAAGGAACATGTTGATTCTAAAGACAAAAGACGGCCTGCAAAGCCGTCTAGGTCGGTTCGACTCCGATCCTCGCCTCCATCAATTCAAGTACATAGCGTCAATCGAACAAATTGAGCATGGTTTGTCATCTCTCAAAAAAACGGTGCATGTCTCGTTGCAGTGGCTATCTGGTCACAGATGGATAAACTGAATAAATAGTTTATATAATTTATCTATTCGGTAGCCTTGGAGCAAGTCTCGACAAATTTGGCTGTCTCTGGTCGCATGTTCGTGATCCGGCATCAGCCGATCAGTATGGCTGCCAGCACCATCCCCAGTCCGATCATGGACGCCAGCCATACCAAAGAGCGTACATAGGGAATGCCGGCTGCATACAGCGGCACGTACACCACGCGACACAGCAGATATAACCAGCAGCCCCACAGCGTCAGGTCGCCTTCACGGCCCGCGACGTGGGCGATCAGGACAGCGCCGATAAACAGCGGCAGGGTCTCAAACAGATTAGCCTGCGCGCGCTGCAAACGGGCAGTGACCGGTCGTGGCGGCGGCGCCTTGGCATCGCGTGCACTCGCATTGTATTCAAGACCAGTCTCGGCCGTGCGCATTTGCGCCACCAGCATAATCTGGACAATAGCGAGCACCAGGGTGCAGGCCAGCAGTGTCAGTTCGGTTGTCATCATCGGGGTTCCAACGGTAAGTTCAGTGGGGAAAGGGTAACCCAATCCTGTCCCTTGCTCACCCGGCGTTCGATGCGCACAGTGCAGTGCTGCACATAGGCAGGCTTCCGAGTGTGAGCGATGCAAGCCTCCGCTTCCTGTTACCCTTTAGAATTATTCCCCTGTACTGCTCCGCAGACTGCTCGCGCTCCAGCATAAAGTCAGCGGTGACGCCTGACCCGTCAAACCCGCTTTCCCATGGTGAACCTGCCGGCGTAATGATTCGGGTTTTGCCCAACACCACGAGATCAACCCGCTTAACATTGTCAGCAAAAGCGACAGCCTTAGGCAAGCGTATTGCGTTGCTACGATTGTTTTGAAAATGGCACCTTGGTCTCATCGCCAACATCGAATCAGATACTCGTTCGCTGTCGCGTCTCCGTCCTCAGGCCCGTGCGGCCTGCGGCATGCGCAGCACCACTGCAAAGCGACCGCCTTCGTCATGACTGAACAGCAGGGCGCCGCCGTGCGCCCCCATCACCTGTTCGACGATAGACAAGCCCAGGCTGCCGCCGGCGCGGTTGCCGCTGCGCGGTGAAAAAGGCGCACGCACGCTGGCCTGGCTGGCCGCCGGAATGCCGGGGCCGTCATCGATAAAGCGAACTTCCCAGTCGGGGCCCGCCGCCTTGATGTCGACATGCAGCAAACCCGGCGCGCCGTACAGCAGGGCGTTGTCCAGGATATTCTTGACTGCCTCGCGCAAGGTCGTGGCATCGCCATCGACCATGCAGGGCACGGCAGGCATGTCCATGCCGACGTCGAGCGCCTGCAGATCGCGGTCATGCCAGGACGAGAGCATCTCGGCCATTTCTCCGCGCACCAGCTCTGCCATGTCCAGGCATACCGGGATGGCGCTGTCCGCCCGGTGCTGCACCATGGCGTGGTTGATCAGCTGCCCGATCTGGCGGCCCAGGTTGGAGGTCAGCGATCGCAGTCGCGCCAGGTGCGCGTGTTTGCGCGTTTCATCGGCCTGGCGCGAGAGCAGTTCCACCTGCGAGACCAGCGCGGCGACGGGTGTGCGCAACTGGTGCGCGGCGTCGCCGATCACGCGGCGCAGCAAGCCCTGGTGCAGCGCGAGGCGCTGCATGAAGCCATTGATCGCGCTGACCAGCGCATGGATTTCGGCCGGCACTTCCATTGCCAGCGGCGCCAGGTCGTTGGGGTCACGCGCGGCCAGCGCCTGCTCGATGCGCTCGAGCGGCGCCAGCGTCTGGTACAGCGTGAACGTCGAGGCCAATACTGTCAGGATGGCCATCACGGCGATCACGATCAGCGCATTGCCGGACAGGTTTTTGGCAAACGAGAGCCGCGCAGCCTTGGTCTGTGCCACCGCCACCACTGCCCACGGGTGCGCATTGTCGATGGCCAGGCGCCGCCCCAGCACGACGATGCGCACGTCGGCGTCCTGGTAGACGCCGTCGGACAGCAGCGGCCCTTCGGACAATCGCTCCCACGGAATGTCGGGCTTGAAATCCGGGTCGCCGGCAATGCTGCGTCCCTGCGGATCGAGCACCGTGTAAAACGTCCGTACGCCGGGCGTGAGCATGAACGCGGCAACCGGTACATCGACCGTGACGCTGTCGCCCTGTAGCCAGGTGTTCTCGGCAATTTGCAGCGCGTTGCCGGTCAATAGGCGGTCGTAGGCTTCATTTGCAGCTACTTGCGTGGTGTACCAGATCGCCCCCAAGAGCACCGCCGCGCTGGCGGCGATCACCATGCTCACACGCAGGGCCAGGCGCGTGTACAGCGACCCGCGGGCGACGATCAAGTGACCGCCGTCACGCCAGTACCACCTGGTAGCCGAGGCCGCGCAGGGTGCGGATTTCGAAGCCGGCGCCGACCAGCTTCTTGCGCAGGCGGCCCACGTACTGTTCCACCGCATTGGTAGTCGGGTTGTCGTCGATGGTGAACAGCCGGTCGATCAGCTCGTCTTTACCGAAAATGCGCCCGGGGCGCGAGAGCAGGATTTCCAGCAGCGTCACTTCGCGCCGCATCAGTTCGAGCGGGCGGCCATCGAGCAGCACACTGCGGGTCTTGCGATCAACGCTGACCTTGCCGGCCACCAGCAGGTTGGTGCTGCCGCCGCCGCCGCGCCGCAGCAGCACGCGGATACGCGCATCCAGTTCGCGGTAATCGAAGGGCTTGACCAGGTAGTCGTCGGCGCCCAGGTCAAGCGCGTGCACCCGTTCCTCGATCTCGGCGCAGGCAGTGAGCATCAGCACGCTGGTGGCCAGCCCCTTGGCCCGTACCTTCCTGAGCAGCTCGAAACCGTCGACGTCGGGCAGCATGATATCGAGCACCAGCAGGTCGTAATGGGGATCGAGCACACGCGTCTCGGCCCGTCCGCCGTGCGCCTCCCAGTCGACCACGTGGCCGATGCGCGTGAGCGAGGCGACGATCGCTTCGGCCACATCGACCGTGTCTTCCACCACCAGAATTCGCACGGATCCACTTCCTTTTTGTCAGTTTCATTACAGGTTCGCGGTGCAAGATTCGGCAAGCATTCACAAAACGTATGGAGATTATATGAAAAACGCAGAACTTGCCAGCCAAGCAGGTAATGGGCCGGTTCCCTTGCTCGAGATCGACAATGTCACCCTCCAGTACAAGACCACCGAGCACCTGGTCACCGCCGCGCAGGACGTCAGTTTCAAGGTGTATCCGGCAGATCGCTACATCCTGCTCGGTCCATCGGGCTGCGGCAAATCGACGCTGCTCAAAGCCATCGGCGGCTACATGAAGCCGGTGCAGGGCCGCATTCTACTCAACGGCGGCGAGGTGCGCGAACCGAATCCGGAACGCATGATGGTGTTCCAGGAGTTCGACCAGTTGCTGCCGTGGAAAACCGTGCGCGAGAACGTCGAATTCGCGCTGGAAGCGAGCGGCCGCCTGCAGGGCAAGGCTGCCGCCGAACGCGCCGCCTACTACATCGACAAGGTGGGCCTGGCCAAATTCATCGACAGCTACCCGCACACACTGTCGGGCGGCATGAAGCAGCGCGTCTCGATCGCGCGCGGCATGGCGATGGAGCCGGCCGTACTGCTCATGGACGAGCCGTTTGCCGCACTCGATGCGCTCACGCGCCGCAAGATGCAGGATGAACTGCTGCGCCTGTGGGACGATACCCGCTTTACCGTGCTGTTCGTCACGCACTCGATCGAAGAAGCGATCCGCATCGGCACCCGCATCCTGCTGCTGACGCCCCATCCGGGCCAGGTCAAGGCGGAGCTGAACAGCATTCCGGCCGCCGAAATGGGCAGCGCCAGCCAGGTAGCGCTCGAGACCCGTATTAACGACATGCTGTTTGCACAACATTAAAAAGTAGAGACAACCATGAACGCAGCCTTGAAAACCACGCCCCCTGCCAGCCAGGCCCAACCCTACGAACGCGCGGAAATCGTGCGCCAGCCGGCCGTGCACGATGCCGCCGCCATTCAGCGCCCGTTATCGACCTTTGAAAACCTGTACCGCCACGGCGGCGTGCGCAAGGTGGTGATCCTGCTGCTGCTGGCGGTGGTGTGGGAAGTGTATGGCCGCTGGCTCGACAATGCACTGCTGTTCCCCAGCTTCAGCGACACCGTGCGCGCCTTTTTTGCGGGCATCAGCAGCGGCGTGCTGATCGACCGCGCCGGCGTGTCGATGAAAACCCTATTGATCGGCTATGGCATCGGTATCGGACTGGCGACCTTGCTCACCACGCTGGCGATCAGCTCGCGCATCGGCACCGATTTCCTCGAAACGCTGACGTCGATGTTCAACCCGCTGCCAGCCATCGCGCTGTTGCCGCTGGCGCTGATCTGGTTCGGCCTCGGCAACGGCAGCATCATCTTCGTGCTGGTCCACTCGGTCCTGTGGGCGGTGGCGCTGAACACCCATGCGGGCTTTCGCGGCGTATCGCAAACCATGCGCATGGTGGGGCAGAATTACGGCCTGAAGGGATTCAAGCTGGTGCGCCTGATCCTGATTCCTGCCGCCTTCGGCAGCATCCTGACCGGCCTGAAAGTGGGCTGGGCCTTTGCCTGGCGCACCCTTATCGCTGCCGAGCTGGTGTTCGGCGTGTCGTCCGGCAGCGGCGGCCTGGGCTGGTACATCTTTGAAAACCGCAACCAGCTCGAAACGGCCAATGTGTTTGCCGGCCTGTTCTTCGTGATCCTGATCGGCCTGTGCGTCGAGAACTTCATCTTCGCCACCATCGAACGGAAAACCATCCGCCGCTGGGGCATGCAAAACCACTGATCCACCCCGCGTCAACTTCATAACAATACGGAGACACCATGAACTGCCTGAAACTTTCCAAACTCGCCCTCGGCGCCGCGCTGTCCTTGTCGCTGCTGGCCGGGAATGCCAACGCCGAAGCCAATGCGGTGCGCCTGTCGCACGGCTACGGCATGTTGTACCTGCCGCTGATGGTCATCCGCGATCAGAAACTGATCGAGAAGCACGCCAAGGCGGCCGGACTGGGCGATGTGACGACCAACTGGGCGACGCTCGATGGCGGCAACGTCATCAACGATGCCATGTTGTCGGGCAACCTCGACATCGCCGGTACCGGCGCGCCGGGTTTCATCACGCTGTGGTCGAAGGCGAACGGCATTCCCCGCTCGGAAGTGATCGGACTGGGCGCGCTGAGCACCGCGTCGCTGTGGCTCAACACCAACAACCCGAAAATCAAGTCGCTCAAGGACTTCACGCCGAAGGACAAGATCGCCATCCCCGGCATCAAGACCTCGCTCTCGGCCGTGGTGCTGCAGATGGCAGTGGCCAAGGAATTCGGCCACGCCAACTATGCCAAGCTGGACCCGCTCACCGTGAGCCTGGGCCATCCGGAAGCGGTGGGCGCGCTGTTGTCGGGTAAAACCGAGATCGCGGCGCACTTCACCTCGCCGCCGTTTTCTTACCAGGAAGCCAAGGATCCGCGCATCACGCGGGTGCTCAGCTCCACCGCCGTGCTGGGCAATATCACGCTCGACGTGGTGTTCGCGATGAAGCAGTTCACCGTGCAGAACCCGAAACTGACTCAGGCGTTCGTGGCAGCGCAGGAAGAAGCCAATGCCTACATCGCGCGCGACCGCAAGGGCGCGGCCGAAACCTTTTTGCGCATCTCCAAAATCAAGCTGACGCAAGCCGAGGTGGAAGCCATGTTGGCCGACCCCGACAACCAGTTCTCGACCACTCCGGTGGGCATCATGCAGTACGTCGACTTCATGGGCCTGGCCGGCACCATCAAGACCCGGCCGAAAACCTGGTCCGAGCTGTTCATCGACAGCGTCAAGAGCCGCAAGGGCTCGTGAGGTAACAAGTAACACGTAACAGGTAACAGGCAGCCGGTGCCAGCCGGCTGCCACGGCAACACCATCACAATAACGATTATCCGGAGACATGATGAAACAACTGACCAGGGCCCTGGCCCTCTCGGCAGGCGCGCTGCTGTGCGCCAGCAATGCACACGCCCAATCTAAAGACGCCACGGGGGTGACCATCTACGGCCTGCTCGACGTCGGTGTCGAGACATCCAACAACAATGCCGTCGGTGGCGGTGGCACGGTCACCCGGGTTTCCTCGGGCGGCATGAACACGTCGCGCTTCGGCTTTCGCGGCGTGGAAGACCTGGGCGGCGGCATGCAGGCCAGTTTTAATCTCGAGGGCGCGGCTGCGCTCGACACGGGCATGGGGGACACCGCACTGTTCAAGCGCCAGGCCAACGTCGGCCTGCAAGGCAGCTTTGGCAAGCTGGTGCTGGGCCGCTCGTTTACCACCGTCTACGATTTCATGGTCGGCTACGACCCGATGGCCTACGCGCCATACTATTCGTGGGCCACGACCGGCAATGCATCGAACCGCGCCAACGGCGTCGTCAACAAGTACGGCATGACCACCGGCTTCGATAAC
This sequence comes from Duganella phyllosphaerae, assembly GCF_001758785.1. Classification (GTDB taxonomy): domain Bacteria; phylum Pseudomonadota; class Gammaproteobacteria; order Burkholderiales; family Burkholderiaceae_D; genus Rugamonas; species Rugamonas phyllosphaerae. Next base: position 183,136 of record NZ_LROM01000071.1, on the reverse strand, counting down.
CTGGTCAAATACGCCGGCCAGGCTGGCGACTTCAAGTACGGCGCATCGTACGGCGCCGGCGAACAGACGACCGGGTCGGCCGACAGCCGCAAGCTGGCCGCCGCAGTCACCTGGGGCACAGGACCGTTCGCCACCACGCTGACCTGGGAGCAGATCAATGGCAACGTGGTGCCGGCCAGCGGCAGACGCGACCAGGCGCGCGCCGTCCACTTCGGCCTTGCCTATACCGGCAGCGGCTACAAACTGCAGGCCGCCATGCGCGCCTATCGGCAAGAATTGGCCAATGCCAATTTGCCGGAAGTGCAGGCCAATTTGTACTGGGCCGGCGGCAGTTACCAGGCGACCCCGGCCATTACCTTGACGGGTGTTCTGTATTACCAGGACGTGAAAAACGTCGCGCCCGGCACAGACGCCGATCCCAAGATGCTGGTGGCCCGCTTCCGCTACGCGCTGTCGAAACGCACCGACCTGTATCTGACGGGCGCCTATGCCAAAGCGAAAAACAATCGGTTGGTCAGCCTGTCGCGCGACAGCGACGGCTATGGCGACAACCAGCATGGCCTGATGGCAGGGGTGCAGCACCGCTTCTGATACGGCAGTCAATGGCGCCGAGCCGGTCCGGGCGGCGCGTTCAGATTTAGAAAAACAATAGGAGGGGACAGTATGAATAAAAAAATCAGTTATCTGAAATCGCGGCCTGTCATCGCGGCGCTGCTGGCAGCAAGTCTGCTGGGCGCCTGCGGCGGCGGCGCACAGAATCTCACGGCCGACGCGACGCCCGAGAGCGTGAGAATGACCTGGTTCGGCATCACCAATTGGCATTATCAGATCGGTGATCTGGGCGTCATGCTCGATGGTGAAGTGTCATTCCCGTCGACAACGCCCAACCCGGCAACGGTCAGCCGGGCCTACGCCGCGTTGAAGACGCATGGCACGGTTGACGTCATGCTGGTCGGGCATGTCCATCCTGATCATTCGGTGAGCATGCCCGAATGGCTCAAGCAGACCGGCAAGCACGCCTACGCGCCGCAAGCCGTTTGCGATGCCGCAGTGAAGTACGGCGTACCGGCCGCGCAATGCACCGCCATCAATGGCGGTGAAAAATTCGAGCTGAGCCCTTATGTCACGATGCGCGTGGTGCGCTGGGTGCACAGTGTCGGTTGTGGCGTATTCGATACCGGTACCGACGGCGCCAACGGCGGCGGTCCTTCGAGCTATGGCTTCCTTTTCACCGCCCGCACCAAGGCGAAACAGCTGACATGGTTCGTCCACGACAGCGGCGCCGGCGGCGCCGAGCTGGTGACCGACCGCATCGCCAATGGCCGCAATTTCGGCGCGCCGTTGAGCAACCTGGCGGCCGCGATGAAAGACGCCAAGATCGACAATTTCGAACTGTGGGTTCCCGGCCCCGAGTCGCGCACGGTGCAGCAGGCGCGCGTGATCGTACCTGCCTTTGGCGTGAAATATTTCATCCCGCACCATATCGCCGAACGTCCTTCGTCGACGGGCCCGTTCAATCTTCTCACCGGCCCGCAATACCTGTACAGCAAGGTGGATTTTCCGAAACTTACCGCCTTCCTGGCGGCGAACAATGTCGCCGAATTCATCCCGGTCAACTACATGGATGCCTGGTCGTATGATGCAACCGGCGTGAAGACGCTCGATAACGCCGATGCCAAAGCGCTGCTCGGACTGCCGGCCAGCGGACCTGGTCCGATGGCGTTGGGACCGAATCCGCGCCTGGGTACCGGGACGCTGGAATGCGCTGACGATTGACCGTCAGCTTGAAATAAAAAGCTGTTGCCGGTTCAGTGGTCCGCCGCTGAGCCGGATCTTTTATGGACTGCTGGAGAAGTCATGATGTGGCACGAGTATCGACGATTTTTCACCGTAATCGTAGTTGCGGCAATGGGGATGGCGCCCCCTGTTGCGTCCCTGGCCGCGACGACGTTCACGGTCAATCCGCCGGCCGATCGCACGGATGCCACCGCCAAGGGAATGGCATCATGGTGTGACCGGGCCGCATCGGCGACCCAGGGCAGAATCCACTGCGCTGCGGCAGACATGCATATCCGCGACGAGGATGCAGCGGCAGCGCTGCAGGCTGGCAAAGTCGACCTGATCAGCTTTTCCCATAAAACCGATCCGCGACGCTACAGGATCAGCCGAATAGCCGATCTGCCGCTGCTTGGCGATTTTGCCGAAACGACGTCGGTCGCTTATCAACGCGTGTACGAGAAGACCCCGCTGATGGCGCAAGAGCACAAGGGGTACAAGGTGCTGGCCGTGTTCACGCAACCGCCGGCATTCCTGTTCACATCACAGTCGGGCTCCGCGAACGCGTCGCATGGTTCGGTCCTGATCGGAACGACAACGGAGGTCGGGGCATTGCCCGGTCATAAAAAGATGCGAACTGCCATCATGTTCAAAGGGGGCATTGCCAACGTCAGTTATGTCTTCGCACTGAACCAAGACACATGGAATCGTCTTTCCGAAAAAGACAGGGCTGCCCTTGATCGTATCAGCGGCGTCGAAGCTGCCGGCTTGCTGGGACGCATGCTCGATGCGGAAGCGTGGAGGGCGAACATTGGCATGCATGACGCCGACATCTCCTTTCAGTCGCCCGCGGCGGCGATCCTGGCACAGTATCAGAAAGAGTTCGCCGCCGCAGAAAAGCGCTGGATCGCCCAGGCCAGATCGGCCGGCATCAAGCATCCGGCCTCCATGCTGGCCGCCTTCCGCAAGGGCATACTCCAGCAGGACGATGCGGAATAAGGCTGTGCGTGTCGCCGGCCGTGCGGCGCCAAGCGCACACTTCGTGCGCAACTGGTGCTTTATGCCGCTCTCACCGGCATAAATATTGCATACTCTTGATGTCATCGACATTCAAGGAGCATGTAGTGAAACAGAGAGCAGTCAAACTGGTCGCCGTCACCCTGGTTTTGTCCCACGCCACGGCCCTGGTGGCCGCGCAGGATTACAGCAAGTACAGCCCCGCCGCGCAGGAAGCCGAATTGTCCGCCATCGCCGTCTCGCGCCTGGGCGTGATGGTGCCGATGCGTGATGGCGTGGCGCTGTCCACCGACATCTATACGCCGAAAAAGCCGCAAGCGAAGCAGCCGGTGATTTTGTGGCGCACGCCGTACAACGAGCACAAGCTGCGCGGTTCGACGCTGCGCTACGTGCTCGAGTCGGTCAAGCGCGGCTATACCTTTATCGTGCAGAATGAGCGCGGCCGCTACTTCTCGCAAGGCCAGTGGGAAATCCTCGGCCACCCGCAAACCGACGGCTACGATGCGCTGACCTGGATCGCCAGCCAGCCCTGGTCGAACGGCAAGGTGGGCACGCTGGGCTGCTCATCGTCGGCCGAATGGCAACTGGCCCTGGCCGGCATGAACCACCCGGCCCATGCGGCCATGGTGCCGATGTCGGCCGGCGCCGGGATCGGCAAGGTCGGCCGCTTCCAGGAGCAGGGTAACTGGTACACGGGCGGCGTGCCGCGCAACCTGTTCTTCGTCTGGCTGTATGGCGTGGACAATCCGCTGCGCGCCGAACTGCCGGCCACGCTGACCGATGAAAAAATGCGCGCGCGCATCGAGGCCTACAACGACCTCGACGCCACCAAGCCCAAGGTGGACTGGAACAAGCAGATCAAGCACCTGCCGGTGAACCAGATGCTCACCGACCTGGGCGAGCCGCCGGCCACGTTCGAACAACTGATCGCCCGCACCCCGGCCGATCCGGCCTGGAACCAGGGCGGCCTGTATCACGAAGGCATGGGCTGGGGTGTGCCGGCGCTGTGGTTCAATACCTGGTACGACGTCTCGATCGGTCCGAACATGGAGCTGTTCAACCTGGCGCGCACGGCCAATACCGACAAGGAGGCAAGCGCCAACCAGTACGCGGTAATCGCACCGGTGCCGCACTGCCAATTCGCCAAGCTGGGCCCGAACACGGTGGTGGGCGAGCGCGACATGGGCGACACCAGTTTCGACGTCGATGGCGCCGTGTACAGCTGGTTCGACCGCTGGCTCAAGGGCGACGGCAAAGCCTTCCCGGCGTCCACGCCGCGGGTACGCTACTACCTGATGGGCGCCAACCGCTGGCAGAGCGCGGCCCAGTGGCCGCCGCAGGAAGCCAGGCCGCTGCGGCTGTACCTGCGCTCCGGCGGCAAGGCCAATTCGCTGTACGGCGACGGCCGCCTGGCCAGCGACGCGCCGCCGGCTGCCGAGGCTGCCGACCGCTATCGCTACGACCCGATGAACCCGGTGCAAACCATCGGCGGCGGCGACTGCTGCAACGGCGGCGTGGTGATCCCGGGCGCGTTCGACCAGCGCCAGATCGAGTCGCGCCAGGACGTGCTGGTGTACAGCAGCGAGCCGCTGACCGCACCGGTGGACGTGGTGGGCTTTGTCGATGCGGTGCTGAAGGTGTCGTCCAGCGCCAAGGACACCGACTTTGCCGTGAAGCTGGTGGACGTGGCGCCCGATGGCACCGCCCTCATCATCGGCGACACCATCTTCCGCGCCCGCTATCGCGATGGCTACGACAAGCCGGCCATGATGGCACCGGACCAGGTGTACACGATTCGTCCCACGCCGATCACCACCGCCAACCGCTTTGCCGCCGGACACCGCATCCGGGTGGAAGTGACCTCGTCGAACTTCCCCAAGTTCGTGCGCAACCTCAACACGGGCGGGCCGAACGAGAGCGAGAAAACCGGCGTGGTGGCCGACAACGCGATCCATCACGAAGCGGCCGCGCAAAGCTATATCGAGCTGCCGGTGCTGCCTGCCAGGTGATTATGGCTTCGATGCAGCGGCGTTCTCCGCATCGCGGAACGCCGCCGCATCGCCGGCCATCATCTCCTCGAGCTCGAGGCGGCCCTTGCGCGTGATCGACACCATCTCGTCCTGGTCCTGCTGGTGCGGATACACTTCCAGCAGGGTCTTGAGGTTATGGGTGCGGAAGATGCGCGCAGCCTGCTCCGCGCGGTCGGCGCCGAAGCCCAGTTGTTGCAGCACCTTGGCGCCGAGTTGCAGCGACGCTTCGAAGGTTTCGCGCTCGATCAGCGTCACGCCCCGGTCGAGCAGCGAATAATAGTGCGAGACGTTGCGCGCGCGCGCCAGGATGGTCAGGTCGGGATAGCGCTCGCGCACGGCGTCCACCAGTTCCAGGCTGTCGTCCACGGTGTCGATGGCGATCACCAGCGCGCTGGCCTTGCCGATGCCGGCCGCTTCCAGCAGGTCGATGCGGGTGGCGTCACCATAAAACACTTCGTAGCCGAACTTGCGCAGCAGCTCGATCTGGTCGGGGTCATGGTCGAGCACGGTTACGCCGATGCGGTTGGCCGCCAGCAGGCGGCCGACGATCTGGCCGAAGCGGCCGAAGCCGGCGATGATTACCGGGTTTTCCACCGCAATCTTGTCGGCCTCGCGTTTCTTTTTGCCGGTGCGCAGGCGCGGCGCCACCAGCTTGTCGTGCAGCAGCAGCAGCAGCGGCGTGGCCACCATCGACAGCGTGACCACCACCACCAGCAGCGCCCCGGTCGCCGGCGGCAGCACCTTGGCGTCCACCGCCGTGCCGAATACCACGAAGGCAAATTCGCCGCCCTGCGACATCAACAGCGCAAAGAACAGGCGCTGGCCGCGCGGAATATCGAACCAGAACGACATCCCGTACAACAGGCCGCCTTTGACCAGCAGCAGCGCGCAGGTCAGGCCCAGCACCAGCCACGGTTGCGCCAGCAGCAGGCCGAAGTCGGCCGACATGCCCACCGCCATGAAGAACAGCCCCAGCAGCAGGCCCTTGAACGGCTCCAGGTCGCTAATCAATTGGTGGCGATACTCGGAGTCGGCCAGCAGCACCCCGGCGGTAAACGTGCCGAGCGCCAGCGACAGGCCCACCCATTCCATCAACAGGCAAATGCCGATGATGAGCAGCAGCGCAAAGCCGGTAAACAGTTCGCGCAGGCCGGTGCGGGCCAGGTAGCGCATCACCGGGTTGACCAGGAATCGTCCGCAGGCGAACAGCGTGAGCAGCACGGCCAGCAGCTTGACCGCCTTCATCCAGCCTTGCTCGTCGTGATCGGCGACCACGCCGGCCATGGCCAGCAGCGGCACCAGCGCGATCATCGGGATGGCGGCAATGTCCTGGAACAGCAAAATGGAAAAACTGGCCGAGCCTGCCGGGCTGGGCAGCAGCTTGCGCTCGCCCAGCGTGGCCAGCACGATGGCGGTGGACGAGAGCGACAGCGCCAGGCCTGCCACGAGGGCGATATGCCAGTCGATGCCGAGCGCAATCGCCACGCCGGCCAGGCCGGCGCTGACGGCCACCACCTGCAAGCCGCCCCAGCCGAAGATGGGACGGCGCAGCGACCACAGTTTTCTTGGTTCGAGTTCGAGGCCGATCAGGAACAGCATCAGCACTACGCCGAATTCGGAGATGCTGAGCACATCCTCGACGTTGCCGATCAGGGACAGGCCCCAGGGGCCGATGATGGCGCCGGCCGCAAGATAGCCGAGCACGGCGCCCATGCCGGCGCGCTTGGCCAGCGGCACCAGCACCACGGCCGCCACCAGATAAAACACCATGTGGAGGAGGAAACCGTGGCTCATGAGTTGGAGGAAGTGAAGTTGTTCATCGGATCAGTATCGCATCCGACGGGCAACCCGTCCATCCTCCGAGAGGGTTACACCCCGACCATCGACACTGCCTTGGTATTGAGGTAAGCCTCGAGCGCCTCCGGGCCGCCTTCCGAACCATAGCCCGAATCCTTGACGCCGCCAAACGGCATCTCGGCGCTCGGCGTGGCCGGCTGGTTAATCCACAACATGCCCACTTCGACGTTGTGCATCAGCTGGTGGGCGTTCTTGATCGAGCGCGTGAACGCGTAGCCGGCCAGGCCGAACGGCAGGCGGTTCGATTCGGCGATCGCTTCGTCCAGGGTGTCGAAACCACGGATGGCGGCAACCGGGCCGAACGGCTCGTCGTTGAAGACGCTGGCGTTGAGCGGTACATCGGCCAGGATGGTCGGCGCGAAGAAGTTGCCTTCGGTACCCACGCGCTGGCCGCCGGTGGCCACGTTGGCGCCCTTGGCGCGGGCGTCGTCCACCAGTTGCGTCATGGCGGACACGCGGCGCGGGTTGGCCAATGGACCGAGGGTGGTGCCGGCGTCGAGGCCGTTACCGAGCTTCAGGCCTTCGGCATGGGCGACCATGGCGCGGGTAAACTCGGCCTTGATGCTGTTATGCACCAGGAAGCGGGTAGGGGACACGCACACCTGACCCGCATTGCGGAACTTGGCGCCGCCGGCCGCTTCCACTGCCAGCGCCACGTCGGCGTCCTCGGCGATGATCACCGGGGCATGGCCACCGAGCTCCATCGTCACGCGCTTCATGTGGGCGCCGGCCAGCGCGGCCAGTTGCTTGCCGACCGGGGTGGAGCCGGTGAAGGTGACCTTGCGGATCACCGGGTGTGGGATCAGGTAGCCCGAAATTTCGGCCGGATCGCCGAACACCAGGCCCACGGTACCGGGCGGCACGCCGGCATCGACAAAGCATTGCAGCAGCGCGGCCGGCGAGGCCGGGGTTTCTTCGGGCGCCTTGCACAGGAACGAGCAGCCGGTGGCCAGCGAAGCTGCGAGCTTGCGCACGATCTGGTTGATCGGGAAGTTCCACGGCGTGAAGGCGGCAACCGGGCCGACCGGCTCTTTCAATACCAGTTGCTGGGCGGCAGGGTTGCGTGCGGGCACAATGCGGCCATACACGCGCATGCCTTCGGCGGCAAACCAGTCGATGATGTCGGCGCCGGCGGTCGCCTCGGCCTTGGCCTGGGCCAGTGGTTTGCCTTGCTCTTGCGTGAGCAGGCGACCGATGTCGTCGGCGCGTTCACGCAGCAAGGCGGCAGCGCGGCGCATGATGGCGGCGCGCTCGAAGGCCGGCACCTTGCGCCAGGCGTCGAAGCCGCGCTGGGCCGCTTCCAATGCGCGGTCGAGGTCGGCGATGCTGGCGTGCGCCACGGTGCCGATGGACTGGCCGGTGGCCGGATTGATGACGGGGATGGTCTTGCCGCCAGTGGCGTCTTGCCACTCGTTGGCGATCAAAAGGCGGGTATCTGGATAGCTGGTGGTGGTCATTTTCTGGGATCTCCGGTCAGAATGAGTTGATACGGGGCGCATTACCACGCATGATGGTGGTTACGCGAGCGACCTCTACTTTGCCAGAAAATCAGAAACCGGGTACGACGTGGTCAGTTCGGTCTTCATCCGGCGCGGAGGCGCTGGGGCGGTGAAACTCCGGCCCAGCCAGCACGCGCAGCGCAGTGCCACGATCGACGCCATGGGTGAGCATGAACTCGAGCGCCGGTCCCACGCCTTCCTTGGTGGCGACGTCGAGTCCGGTATCGACTGCTTGCACGGGGCCGTCGTGGCGGCGTTCGATGGTGGGAAAGTGATCGTGATGGGTCATGGCGATATTCCCTGCCAAAATCCCAGCATAGTCGCTGCCAGCGGGTTTATCCGTTGGCTTGCGCACTTATGCCGGCAGGTGGATGATCCGGCAGCCCCGGTCAAGGCAAACGCTGAAAGCCTTCCGCCCGCACCACCCACGTGCCATCGCGCGGGAATCCGGGCGCATTGCCTTCTGGCGCGCCATCCCAGCCGCCCGTCATCATGGCCACGGCCGCCAGCAGCGCGCCGTTGCCGGGCAGGTACGCCGGCAGGTTGGTGTTGGTGTTGTGGCCAGCGGCTGTGTAGTTGTTGTTGGGGCCGTCCGTTTTGAGCAGCACGTCCACCGCCGCCTGCGTTTCACCGAGGCGCGCGGCCGTCATGGCAATCATTGGGTAGTCCCAGCCCCAGATCTTGGTTTTCCAGTCCCAGCTGGACAGTACCGCGTGCAGCGTGCGGCGCATGGTCTCGCGGTCGACGCCGTCGCCCGGCAACTGGCCCAGCGCCATCAGGAATGACGGATGGTCGTGGCGGCTATCGACGTTGTCCCAGGTGTCGGGGTGCGACTCCAGCGCCACGTATTTGCCGTCCTTGACCGGCAACTGCGACAGGTGCGTGCGCCGTTGTTCCCAGCCCGCATCGCGCGCCAGGCCCAGCCGTTCGCGCCATTGCTGGGCGATTTCCAGGCCACGGGCCCAGTAACCGAGTTCGTAGGCGGGATTCATGCTGGTGCGCTGGTCGTAGATTTCCTGGGCGATCCACAGCGGCGGGCCGAGCACATAGCGCTGGCCCGCATCGTCCCAGTGCAGCATCGAGGCCATGCCTTCGGCGGTGTCGAACACCAGTTCGCGGTAGCGCGCCAGGGTGGCCGCAGTAGGATCGGCGCGGTACAGCAGTTCGGCCAGGTGGATCGCGTGCGGCTGGTTCCAGGCGATCAGCGGGTTGCCGCCCGGGCTTTCACGCCCGCCGGGCCCGGTCATCTTCATCCAGCGCGCACCGGTCAGACCGCGCTCTTGCGCCACCGCGCGGGCCACCGGCAAGGTGCGCTGGTACCACGACAGCGTGCGCGCAGTAAATTCTGGCCGTCCCCACAGCGCGAAGTGGGCGGTGTGCCACCACACCATTTCGGTGTGATGCTTGCCGTACCAGGTGGACGTGGTGAGCCCGCTTTCCGATGCCGGCAAGGTGTCGCCTGTCTGCACCGCCGTCAGGTATTGCGACAGCACCACGCGGCGCTCGAGTTCCGGCGCGCGCGGGTCGCTGCTGCCGGCAAAATCGATGGCCGCGCCTTGTTGCCAGAAACGCTGCCAGTGGCGGGCGCTGGTGTCGAATACGGCAGCCGCGTCCGGCGCCTGCGCCACGCCGTCTTGGGCGAAGGCGACCGTGAGGTCCAATTTGTCGCCGCTGGCGGGGGCGATTTGCAACACGTGCGGCGCCGGGTGGGTGATCACGAGTTTGCCGCCGCTGGTCACGGTCATGGCATAACGGGCGCCATCGCGCCGATGTTCCACCACCAGCTTGCGGCCGGATTGTTCGAGCACCGTGCTGCGATGGGCGTCGGGCTGCGTAAAATCGAGCGGCGGATTGTGGTGGGTTTTGGCGCGCCCGTAACCGAGCGGCACCGCGATGCGCACCGCCAGCCGACCTTGCCCCAGCAGCGGCGACGTGATCGCCAGGGCCAGCGCGTCGCTGTCAGGCGCCACCGCGCTGTGCACGCTGACCGGCTGGCCAAGCAGCGTGACCCGGCTGTGCAAGCGGCCTTGCCACAGGTCGAGGCGCTGGTCGATGGCGATGAGGTCGGCGCCGGAGATCGCGCGCGCATCCTTGCCGGTGAGCACGAAGCCGATGCGCGGCAGCGGCTGCGTATGCGGATTTTCGCGCAGCCACTGGCCGGCCGCGGATTTGGCATTGGTGGGATAGCCCACCGTGCGGCCATGTGCGGTGTACGCGACGTTGGCGTCGGCCAGTGTGTAGCCGGCAGGGTTGGCGTCCTCGTGCCACGACCAGCGCGCCTGGGTTTCCAGTGGAATACCGTGTGCGTGATACAGGTCGGGCAGCGTTTGCAGCCCGGTCACATCGGCCGTAAAAGCGAACCGCCCGTTGCCCACCGTAAGCGGCGCCTGCGGATCCATCGCCCGCAACCGCGGCGCGTGGCGCGCAACGACCGCCTGGCGGTCGATGGGCGGCATGGGTTCGGCGGAGGCGCTGGCGAGGCTGGAAGCGAGGGCGAGCAAACATAGACAGGCGAGACGGGGAATTTTCATTGAGTGATTCCATTAGCCACAAAGATAGAATAGTGAACCCATAGTGCAGCAACTTGCTGCCACATTTCAAACCACCTGCCCGGAGCACTCATGCCCCATGCCTCGGCTGGCTGGCGCGGGCATCACCTGCGCCACGGTGGAGATGGTGGCGTTCGAATGGCTCGAGACTTGCCGTCATCCGCGCTTTCGCGAGGTGCTGGCGCTGATTAAATAGCGATGGATTCCACTCCCGGGCGCCCGCACCGCCACTTTACAATCAGGATGCTTCATGTATATTACTCACAATATTGCATCGCGAAAACAAGTCAGCGGCGTGACCCGATTGTCATGCCTTTGATATGATGATTCAAGGCTGATGAAATTGATATCAACAGCATTTATATCAACAGCGCACTGTCCCAACAACCTGTATTGAAAGGAAACGAATATGGCTATTAGTTTGCAAAAAGGCGGTAACGTCAACCTGAGCAAGGAAGCACCGGGCCTGACCAAGGTTGTCATCGGCCTGGGCTGGGATCCGCGCTCGTCCGACGGCTCCGCTTTCGACCTCGATGGTAGCGCTTTCCTGCTCAAGACCGACGGTAAAGTGCGTGGCGACTCCGACTTCATTTTCTACAACAACCTCAAATCCACCGATGGCTCGGTCGTCCACACCGGCGACAACACGACCGGCCAGGGCGACGGCGACGACGAGACCCTCAACATCGACCTGTCCGCCATTCCGGCCGATATCGATCGCGTGGCGTTCTGCGTCACCATCCACGAAGCCGATGCGCGCCGCCAGAACTTCGGCATGGTGGGCAAGGCCTACATCCGCTGCCTGAACGCCGCCAACAGCGGCGAGCTGGCCCGTTACGACCTGTCCGAAGACGGCTCCACCGAAACCGCGATGATCTTCGGCGAACTGTATCGCCATGGCAGCGACTGGAAATTCCGCGCCATCGGCCAGGGCTTCAAGGGCGGCCTCGGTCCCCTCGCGCGTTCGTTCGGCGTCAACGCGTAACGACGCTTAAATAAGCTCACCGGGCAGGAGCGCCATGGAACAGATTTCCAAAGGGGGACGCGTTACCTTGGCGCCCGCCATCACCGACCGGGCCTTTCATGCCGAGTTTGCGGCGCAGGGACTGGCGCTCGACGTCGCCAGCTTTGCGCTGGACGCCAACGGCAAACTCGTCGGCGAGCCTTACATGACGTTCTTCAACCAGCCTGCCACGCCGTGTGGTGGGGTGTTCATTGGTAACGGACTGGCCGGCGCACAGCGCTTTACCTTTCACCTGGCGCGCCTGCCGGCCACGGTCGAGCGGGTGGTAATCACCGCCAGCATCGACGGCCCCGGCGTGATGTCGCAACTTCAATCCGGTTACCTGCGGCTGCTGGCCGGCGACGAGGAGCTCGTCCGCTTCGCCTTCACCGGCGCCGATTTCGCGTCCGAACGGGCGCTGATGGTCGGCGAGATTTATCGCCGCAACGGCGAATGGCGCTTCATGGCCTCGGGCCAGGGTTTCGATGGCGGTCTCGACGTGCTGGTGCGCCACTTCGGCGGCGCCGTCGATGATGGGCCAGCGCCTGCATCTGCGCCGGCACCTGCTTCCGTCAAATCCGGCGTCGACCTGGAAAAACGCTTGCAACAGCAGGCGCCGCAACTGGTCAGCCTGGTCAAGTCGGCCAGCGTCTCGCTGCAAAAAGTGGGGCTGCAAAGCCACCGCGCCCGCGTGTGCCTGGTGCTCGATATTTCAGGCTCGATGGGCATGTTGTACAAGCGCGGCCTGGTGCAGCAGTTTGCCGAGCGCATCCTCGCGCTCGGTTGCAAGTTCGACGATGACGGCGAGATCGACGTGTTCCTGTTCGGCCGCAATGTCCACCACGTCGATCCCATGGGCATCAGCAACTTTGCCGGCTTCGTGCAAAAAACCATCGACCGCCATCCGCTCGAAGGCGACACCCGCTACGGCGCCGCGCTCGAAGCCGTGCGCCGTTTCTATTTCCCCGACGGCGCCGGTGGCGAGCGCAACAAGCCGCAGCGCGCCGACCTGCCCGTGTACGTGATGTTCGTCACCGACGGCGGCACCTCCGACCAGGGCCTGGCCGAGCGCCAGGTGCGCTGGTCCAGCCACGAGGCGATTTTCTGGCAGTTCATGGGCATCGGCAAGGGGCGCAAGTCGAAGAACCGCAAGCTTGCCAGCTTTGCCGACTCCGACTTCCCGTTCCTGGAAAGCCTGGACGAATTGCCGGGCCGCCTGGTCGATAACGCCAATTACTTCTCGGTCGCCTCGCCCGACGAATATACCGACGCCGAACTGTACGATTTACTGATGGCCGAATACCCGGACTGGCTCAAGGCCGCCCGCGGCGCCGGCCTGATCGCTTAACCCACCCAAGAAAAATCACCATGCCTACCTTTACCGTCACCGGGGACGTCGATCCCTTCCTCCACGTTGCCCTGCGCCGTGGCGAAAAAATCTATTGCGAATCCGACGCGATGGTCATGATGGAAACCAATCTCGACCTCAAGGGCCGCATGACCGGCGGCATCATGGGCTCGATCATGCGGCGCATGGCCAACGGCGAATCGTTCTTCCAGCAGCATATCGAAGCCGTGCGCGGCGACGGCGACTGCCTGCTCTCGCCCACGCTGCCCGGCGCCATGCAGGTGGTCGATATCGGCCCCGCCACCTACACCCTCAACGACGGCGCTTTTGTGGCCGCGTCCGACGGCGTTGAACTGAAAACCCGCACCCAGAGCCTGGGTAATGCGTTGTTCGCGCAATCGGGCGGTTTCTTCGTGATGGAAGCGACCGGCCGTGGCCAGGTGGTGGTGTCGGGCTTTGGCTCGATGTTCCAGCTCGACGTGGTGCCGGGCAAGGACGTCATCATCGACAACTCGCACGTGGTCTGCTGGGACAGCACGCTGCGCTACGAGATCAGCGTGACCACCGGCAGCACCGGCGGCGGTATCGGCGGCATGATCGGCAACATGATCAACAGCCAGACCAGCGGCGAGGGCGTGGTGCTGCGCTTTAGCGGCACCGGCAAAATCCACATTTGCTCGCGCAACCGCACCGGCTTCCTGCAGTGGGTGCAAAAGCCGGCGTAGAGTACATATAGTTTCGTTTCTGATCGCGCCGGTGACAGGTTGAGCATTTGAGTAAATTATTGCTCATAGTTGCGCACAACAATCATCAGCTTGACGCATTCGAGTTGTTGCAGGCGGGTACACTCCCAGTTGCGACCGGACCCTACCTGGTGATCCCGGCCGGTTCAAAACAACTCAAATGAAGGAGACGTACTTGATGAATTCCTCGACGCTGCGCCGCTGCCTGACGGGCGCACTCGTTGCCGGTTTGTTCCCGGTGGTGTTCAACGCTGTGGCGCAGGAAGCCCCGGCCGCGCAAGAGAAGGGCCCGGCCGCCGCCGACGCCATGCTGCACGCGCTGACGGTCGAGTATCCCACGCCTTACCGTGCCATGAGCGCGGAAGAAGTCAAGACTGTCCTCGACCGCGTGTACACCTACCTCGAACGCACCACGCCGGCTGAACTGATCCACAAGTCCGACGGCACGCCGATCACCAACCTGACCACCGCCGATCCCGACGCCGTCTTCAAGCCGGGCGACTTCCGCCTGACCAGCTACGAGTGGGGCGTGACCTACCTGGGCATGCTCGCTGCCGGCGCCGCCACGGGCGATGCGCGTTACACCGACTACACCATCAAGCGCCACCAGCTGCTGGCCGACCTGACCAAACTGTATAACCCGGTGGTGCAGGCCGACCTGAAAAATTCGCACGCGCCGCACAAGAGCTTCCTGAACCCGCATGCACTCGATGACGCGGGCGCGCTGTGCCACAGCTTCCTCAAGGCCAAGCTCGGCGGCTCCAAGGTCGATTACACCCAGATGATCGGCATTTGCGGCAACTTCGTCACCAAGAAAGAGTACCGCCTGCCGGACGGCACGTTTGCCCGTGGCGGCGCCGATGGCAACGGCGGCTTCAAGGCCCGTCCGCTGAAAAACACCGTGTGGCTCGACGACATGTTCATGGGCGTGCCGACGATTGCCTACCTGGGCGCCGTCAACGGCGACAGCAAGCATTTCGACGACGCCGCCAGGCAGGTGCTGCAATTCTCCAAGCGCATGTTCAACCCGCAGCTGGGCATCTATATGCACGGCTACGTGGAAGGCCAGGCCGACCATCCGGAGATGCACTGGGCCCGCGCCAATGGCTGGGCCGTGATGTCGATGGTGGAAGTGCTGGAAGTGCTGCCGAAAAATCACAAGATGCGCGACGCCATCGTCAAGCAGCTGCGCGCCCACATCAAGGGCCTGTCCACGTACCAGACCCGCGACGGTTTCTGGCACCAGCTGATCGACCGTCCCGACACCTACCAGGAAACCTCGGCCACCGCCATTTACACCTACGCCATCGCGCGCGCCGTCAATCGCGGCTACGTCGAAGCGCAGGCCTACGGCCCGATGGCCAACCTGGCCTGGAATGCCACCGCCTCCAAGGTGCTGGCCAACGGCCAGATCGAAGGCATCTGCGTGGGCACCGGCATGGCGTTCGATCCGGCGTTCTACTCGTATCGCCCGACCAGCGTGAAGGCGGCCCATGGCTACGGCCCGGCGCTGCTGGCTGGCGCCGAGATCATCGAGATGAACAAGAAGTTCAAGTTCGGCCTCAATGACAGCGGCTTGATGTACCAGGGCCTGCGTTAATGAAAACAGTATTCGCATTACGCCGCAGCGTGGCGCTGGTGGCGGCAACCCTGGTGCTGGGCGCTGCCAGCACGGCAAGCGCGGTGACGCCAGCCAGCGGCCCGGCCGCACGTTGGGTGGAAGCGCTGGACCGTGGCGTGGTGGCCGTGCCGGCGGTCGAAGCGGGCAACCTGGTCAGCTGGCGCCTGCTGGCCAACGACGCGTCCGACACCGCCTTCGACGTCTACCGCGACGGCCAGAAACTCAACGACCAGCCGCTGGCGGGCGCCACCAACCTGGTCGATAAAGCCGGCAAGGCCACATCGACCTACACGGTGCGCACGCTGGTCGCGGGCAAGCAAGTCGCCGCGAGCAAGCCAGTGGGCGTCTGGGCCGACGGCTTCCTCGGCATCGCCATCGACCAGCCGGCGGGCGGCGTCACGCCCACCGGCCAGGCCTACACTTACACCGCGCAGGAAGCCAGCGTGGCCGACCTCGATGGCGACGGCCGCTACGAAATCATCCTCAAGTGGGACCCGACCAACGCCAAGGACAATGCCTTCGACGGTTACACCGGACCGGTGATGCTGGACGCGTACACGCTCGAAGGCAAGCGCCTGTGGCGTATCGACCTCGGTAAAAACATCCGCGCCGGCGCCCATTACACCCAGTTCCAGGTGTACGACTACGACGGCGACGGCCGCGCCGAATTGGCCGTGCGCACCAGCGACGGCACCATCGACGGCGCCGGCAAGGTGCTGGGCGACCCGCATGCCGACTGGCGCGAGAAGGGGGGCGAAGTGGGCTCGACCGACCGCACCGGCGGCGTGGTCAAGGCCGACGGCACCATGGTGGCGCCGCTGCAGGGCCGCATCCTGAAAGGCCCGGAATTCCTGACGATCTTCGATGGCTTGACCGGCCGTGCGCTGGCCAGTGCGCCATACTGGCCGGCCCGCGATCCGCGTACCGATGCGCCGACCACCGCGCAAATGAAAGAGACCTGGGGCGATGGCTATGCCAATCGCTCCGACCGCTTCCTGGCCGGCACCGCGTACCTGGACGGCCAGCGCCCCAGCATCGTGATGGCGCGCGGCTACTACGCGCGCACCACGGTGGCCGCCTGGGACTGGCGCGACGGCAAGCTCACCCAGCGCTGGACTTTCGACAGCTCCACGCCCGGCAACGAAGCCTTCGGCGGCCAGGGCAACCACCAGTTCAGCGTGGCCGACGTCGATGGCGACGGTCGTGACGAAATCGTCTACGGCGCCATGGCGCTCGACGACAACGGCAAAGGGCTGTGGAGTTCGCGCCTGGGCCACGGCGACGCCATGGCCGTGAGCGACCTCGATCCCACCCGCCCTGGCCTGGAAAAATTCGGCGCCCACGAAGACGTGCGCGGCAACGGCCAGATCGGCTCGGCCATGCTCGACGCCAGGACCGGGCAGATCCTGTGGAGCACCCCGGCCGAGAAGGACACCGGCCGCGCGGTGGCCGCCGACATCGACCCGCGCTTCCCCGGCACCGAAGCGTGGGCCACCAACAGCACCACGTTGTACACGGCGCAGGGCAAACCGATCGACGGCGTCCGTCGGCCGGTGGAAGCGAGCTTCGTGGTGTGGTGGGACGGTGACGAACTGCGCGAACTGTTCGACAAGAATCGCATCAACAAGTGGGACTGGAAGGCTGGCAAATCGCACACGCTGCTCGAGGCGAACGGCGTGGTGGCGTCGAACGGCACCAAGAACGTCCCGGTGGTGTCGGCCGACCTGCTGGGCGACTGGCGCGAAGAGGTGATCTGGCACACGCCCGACGAGAAATTCCTGCGCGTGTACACCACGCCGCATCCGACCGCACGGCGCCTGGTCACCCTGATGCACGACCCGCAGTACCGCGTGGCCGTGGCCTGGCAAAACACCGCCTACAACCAGCCGCCGTACCCGAGCTTCTTCATCGGCGACGGCATGGCGACGCCGCCAGCGTCCAACGTGATGGTGCGCAAACCGCAGTAAGGGTTGTCTGCTCGACTACCGGCGCCGGCCGCGCTGGCGCAGGTAGTCGAGCAGGTCGTCGGCGATCGGAATGATCGACAGCGCCATCAGGGTGACGGCCAGCGGCACCGTGGCCGCGTAGCCGAGATGCTTGAAGCCGAGCGCGCCGCTCACGCCGCCGATGAAAAAGCACAGCGCCAGCATGGCCAGCAGGCGCAGGCGGGAGCGGTCCGGCGCTTTGGCGCCTGTACCGGGGCACAGCAGCTTGCCCATTTCGATGCCGATGTCGGTGATCACGCCGGTAATGTGAGTGGTGCGGATTTCAGCGTTGGACAGCTTGGTGATGACGGCGTTTTGCAGGCCCATGATAAAGCTGAGCAGCATCACCGTGGCCGATACATAGTAGCCGTTGAAACCGCTGATCTGGCTGCCCAGCAGGCCAAAGCACAGCAGCAGGCCCGCTTCCACCAGCAGCGGCAGCGCGTACTCGCTGTGCAGGTTGCGCTGGCGCGAGTGGCGCACCATCATGGTCGACAGGGTCGCGCCCAGCAGGAACGACACCAGTGCACTCAAACCCACTGCCACCAGGCTGTACATGCCCAGCGCCAGCTGGTCGGCCATGGCCGAGACAATGCCGGTCATGTGCGACGTGTAGTGCTGCACCGCCAGAAAGCCCCCCGCGTTGACCGCACCGGCGATAAAGGCCAGCATGCAGCCCAGCTGGCGGTTGGCCGGCTGGGTGCGGGTGCGGCCAGTGAGCCGCCGCGAGTAGTTGAGCGAATAATTGAGTGGCATCGGGCACCGCCTGCAAAAGACCATGCCCGAGTATAGATCAACTGCCGAGCAACGGCATGTCGAAAGCCCGCTCGACGAACCACACCAGCGCCAGCAAGGCGATCAGCGCCGAGCCGCCGGTCAGCAGCAGGCGGTAGAAGCGCGTGTCGCGCAGCAGCCAGGCCAACGGCAGGAACACCGCCACGATACACAGCTGGCCGATCTCCACGCCCACGTTAAAACCGAGCAGGCTGGTGACCAGCGCGCCTTGCGGCAGTCCCAGGTCGCCCAGCACACTGGCAAAACCGAAGCCGTGCAGCAGCCCGAACGCGAACGCCGCCACCGGCCGCCGCGTGCGGAACAGCGGGTAGATATTGTTCACCGCCGCCAGCACCACCGAGGCAGCAATCGCCGACTCCACCAGCCGCGACGGTAACGAGATCAGCGACAGGCTGGCCAGGGTGAGCGTGATCGAATGCGCCAGCGTAAAGGCGGTGACCACTTTGAGCACGTCGATGAAGGCGCCGCGCAGGTTGTTGGCCGGTGGCGCCAGCAGCACCGCCGGCAGCAGCAGCGACAGCAGGAACAGGATGTGGTCGTAGCCGATCCAGATATGCCACACGCCTTCCTTGACGTAGGTGGCGAACTGGCGCCAGCGGTCGGGTGCGGCCACGGCCAGCGCCTGGTGCGCATGCTGCGGATCGAAGATGGCGGTCGAGGTTTCGCCATCGTGGGTCAGGCGCAGCAAGCCTTTGTGCTGCGGATCGACGTCGGCGAACAGGCTGTAATGGACATCGAGCGACTTGACGGGCGCCGCGCAGGTGGCGGTGAACCGCAGCACGCTGTAGGCGCCGTCGGTGTGGTTGTCGATCAGTTGTTCATTGGCCTTGGCTACGCACGGGCCTTGCTCGGTCGATAGCGCCAGCCGCTCGAGCGCGTAGGCGGCAATGGCCGCATGGCGCGCGCGGATTTCATCCCAGGTCAGCTTGCCGTCGCCGTCCTGGTCGAGGCCAATGGCGAAATCGAGGTCGCGCAGCGCGATGTCCCACTGGCCGCTGACCTGCGCGCCCTTGACGTCGAGCGCCAGGTAGCTGTCGCTGGGCTTGTGGGCCAGCGCCGGCAGCGCCACGCCGCTCAAACACAGCAGGCAAAGCAGCCGAACCAGCCGAACCAACCAAAAGCCCATCATGCCGATTCTCCGAGCTGGCGCACCAGCCTGGCGGCGGCTGCGTCCTCGGTCTTGTGTTTGGCGATCCAGTCGAGCACCGGTTGCGCGGCCTCACGGTCGCGCGCCTGCACGGCCGCTTCCAGGTAGATGCGCATGTCGGCCGGCTCCTTCTGAATCGCCCAGTTCTTGCGCGCCAGCGCGAGCGCCTTGGTGGCGTCGCGCCGCAGCAGCTCGAAGCGGGCCTGTTCGCGTTGGTGCACGGTGTCGCCGCGCAGCATGGCGGCGTCGAAGCGCGCGGCCAGTTCGGCCACGTCGGCCGCCAGCGGCGCGGTCTTGCCTTGCTGCTGCAGCGCCAGCGCGCGGCGCAGCAGCAGCGCGTCGATGCGGGTCTGGTCGGCCAGCAGTGCTTCCACCCGCGATGGCCGCTTTTGTTCGAGCAGGAAGTCGCTGTAAGCGCCGAGCAGGTAGCTGTCGTGCGGATCGAGCGCCAGCGCGCGCTGGAAGCGGGCTTCGGCCACGGTGGCGGCGTCGCGCCGCTGCGCCATCTCGGCCAGCAGCGTCAATACCCATACCTGCAATTCCGGCTTGGTGGCTCCGCTGCGCTCGAGCGTCAGTGCCAGCAGCTTTTCGCTGGGCGCCGCGCGGCCGGTCACTGCGCCCACCTGGGCCACGCAGGTGACGGTAATGAGTTCATTGGCCAGCGCCGACAGCCGCGCGCAGCTGCTGGTGGCGCTGGCGTAGTCGCCCTGCACGGTTTGCACGGTGGCCAGCGTGAGCCAGGCCTGGGCATTTTTCGGTTCCTGCGCCAGCACGCCTTGCAGGTCGGCCAGCGCGGCGGGAAACTGGTGGGTGCTTTGCAGCAGGGTGGCGCGCAGCAGGCGCACCTCGGGCGGGGGCGCGGGCTGCCGCCACCACGGCGCCAGCGCGGCCTGGGCGTAGCCGAGGTAGCGCGGATCGGTCTCGCTGCGGCCCAGTGCGATATAGCGGCGCGCCAGCGTGGCGGCCAGCGCCACGTCGTTCGGTTGCGCGTTCAACTGGGCGCGCAGGCGGCGCAGTTCCTGCTGCACCGGGTCGCCCCGGCGCGGCAGGGTTTCGATCACCTGGGCGCCGCTGGCGGGCAGGTAGGGCGCAGCCTGCGCGCACAGGGCCGCGCCCAGCAGCGCAATGAGAGACAGCAGATTCTGAATTCGGGTCATCGATGCATCCTGCAATGACAACCGGCGCCAGTCTGTCAGGACTGGCGCCGGTTGGAGTACGACGGTTTATTTGACTGCGACCGGTTCGGTGTCTTCCGGCGCGGTAGCCACGATGCTGGCGGTAGCCACCGGCTCGGTCGTGGTCTCGGCGCCGTCGCCGATCAGTGCCAGCACGGCAGCATAGAAGCTGTCGACCATGCTCACCGGCGGGGTGGTGCCGCCCCCGGTACCGCCGCCGGTGTTGCTGATCGCCCGGTCATCGCTGCTGCCGCAGCCGGCCAGTGCCAGCAGCGCAGCGGCGCCAATTACTGCCATCAATTTTTTCATGGTGCGCTCCTGGCAGCCGTGGTGGTCGCTGCAGATTGTGGCGAACCGGCGATCGGGGTTTTCAGGTACGGGAAGCTGGCGTTGAAGAAGCTGTCATCGATGTAAGCGCCATCGGTGAAGCGCAGCGCGCCGGCCGGGGCATCGGCTGGCGGACAACCGAGGTTGATGGTGCACAGCTTGCCCATCACAACACGCAGGGCGATATCGACCACGTCGTCGCCGGGACGGCGGCCGTTCGGGAAGCCGGCATTGTCGCCGCCAATCACGCCCAGGCGGTTCTGCGCGCCCATCGCCACGGCGGGCGTGGAGGTGTTCAGGCGCAGCATCTCGGACGCGGTGACGGTGGCTGGCTGGTTCAGGCCCTTGACGCCGGTGAGGAAAGCGGCCACCAGGTCGTTACGCGGGAAGTTGGTCGGCGCCTTGGCGCCGGCGCTTCCGTACAGGATTTCGATCAGCGCCGGCAAGGTCGGGTTGGTGACGTAGTCGGCAAACTGGCCGTCGCCCGATGGCTTGCTGGCGTTGAAGGTGTCCTTGTCCTTCAGGCCGATCACCACTTCGTTGACCAGCGGTGCGCCCAGGCGCGACACCTGGGTCCAGGCGCCGCCTTCCTTCGACGGGGTGCCACTGTTCGGGGTCGGATTCAGCACGCGCGCCTGGCGCACGCTGGCCGTGGTCCAGCCGCCGATCACGGGATCGGTGCTGTTGGCGGCGGTCAGGCAGCTGCTGGCCACTTCCATCTCGATCGAGGTCACGTTCTTTTGCGCCAGGTCGTCCTTGGCGGCGCGTTCGGCGTTGGCGGCAAATTCCACTGCCGGGGCCTTGATGTTGACCAGGTCGAAGGTCTCGCCCAGGTTGACCACGAACGGATCCTTGCGCTGGCCGACGAACACGCGCGCCGGGGTGGCGCAGCCGGGGATGTTGACGCTGTAGACGTGGGCGGCGGCGTACGCGGCGTAGTCGGGAATCGACTTGTTGCCGATATTGTCGAGCGGTTTGTCGAAGCTGGTGGCGCCGGCGGTGTTGGTCACCGCAGCCTTG
This sequence comes from Duganella phyllosphaerae, assembly GCF_001758785.1. Classification (GTDB taxonomy): domain Bacteria; phylum Pseudomonadota; class Gammaproteobacteria; order Burkholderiales; family Burkholderiaceae_D; genus Rugamonas; species Rugamonas phyllosphaerae. Next base: position 161,244 of record NZ_LROM01000071.1, on the reverse strand, counting down.
GTGCCGGTGCGGCGGTCGCCGCGCACCACATTGATGCTGTAGGTTTCGCGCACGTTGGCGCCGGGAGCGTTGGCCCCGGCGATCGCGCCGCCGTTGACCACCAGCGGGATCGAGACCGACTTGCCGCCGATGGTCAGCTTGGTGTCCTTGTTGGTATTGGTGAAGCGGAACTGGAAGGTGAGGTCTTCCTTGGCGTCGCCGTTGTTATCGATATGGATTTCGTACAGCGCGTTCGGGTCCATGGCGAAGTAGTTCGGGCCGCCATAGGCGTCCTGCAGCGGCACGTAGTCGGCGATCAGGGTGACGAAGCCGGCGCGGCCCGTCTCGTAGCTGCGGAACATGTAAAAGTCGGCGCCGTCCACTTTCGGCATTTGCGTGACGAACGGTGCTTCGCGGTGGCTCGAGGCCAACGCCGCCGGCGCCAGCGCGCCAGCCAGGGTACCCAGTACTGCCATGCCGAGCGCATGTTTCATAAACGTTTGCATTGTATATCCCCTTTGATTTAACTTCGCTTACCTGCATCACCAACTGCACAACTGCGGTTGCTGCCCACACCTATACGGCGCACGATAGACGCCGGATTCAGATTCAATGATTATTTTTTGCATAGTTTTAAAAACGGTGGTTCAGGGTGAGGCGCGCGGTGCGCTGCTCCACCGGGTGAAAGTGGCTATCGTCCACGCCGTCGGCAGGCTCGCCCGGCAGACGCGAGGCGTAGTAGTAATCGATGTCGCTGGCCTTGCGGTTCAAAAGATTGAAGCCGTCGAGCGTGACGCGGGTGCTTGGTGTGAGCTGGTAGCCGATGCGGCCGTACATCAGCGTGGTGGAGCGCGAGCGCACGCTGTTGTCCTCCAAGAGCGGACGCTGGCCGAAGTAGCGCACTTCCAGCGCGCCCTGCCAGCGGCCCAGGTCTTTTACCGTGACGCCGAACGAGGCCACCTTGTTGATCGACTCGGGCACGTAATTGCCGGCCGGGTCGTCCTGGCGGTAGCGCGCACGCGAGGCCGACAGGTCGAGATCGAACAGCAGCCATGGCGCGGCGATGTAATGGCTGGTCCATTCCACGCCACGGCGCCGGCTCGGGCGGCTCGCTTCGGTCTGCCCGCTGTCGCCGGCAAATACCAGTTCCGAGTCAATGTCCAGGGTCCATAGCGAGAGCGAGGTTTGCAGGCCGGGCAGCCATTCGCTGCGCACCCCGAGTTCCGCGCCGCGCGTGGCCACCAGCGGCGTGGCCGGATCGACCGCCTGCACCACGCCGCGCGCGTCGTTGCTGTGAAAGCCGCCGCCGTAGTTGATGAAATACTCGGTGCTGGCCCACGGGCCCAGGATCACCGCCAGCTTGGGCGAGGTGCGGTGCGCCGTGACTTTATCGCTGTTCACATCGAAGCGGTAGACATCGTGGCGTACACCGAGCACGGTGCGCAGCGTAGGCTGCCAATAGGCGGTGTTCTCGACATAGAAGCCGGCGCTGCCTTCGTTTACACGGTCTTCGCGCACGGTGGCTATGCGTGCGCGCGCCACCGTGGCGTACAGGCCCAGTGGCGAGATATGGTCGTAGCGCGTCTGCACGCCGACCTTGTTGCGCACATCGATGCCGCCCCAGTTGGCCAGCCACGCGGTGCTGGCGTTGGCGCCGGTCATGGTGCGCCGCTCGCTTTGCTGGAACTGGTCGCCGTTGACCGGATCGTTCAAAAAATAGGTGAAGTTGCTGAACAGGTCCAGGCGCGAACGGACGATGTACGCGGCCGCTTCGGTCACGCGATCGGCGCTCTTGCTGTGCATATTCCAGGACAGGCTGGCGCGGTCGGTCTTGCCGCCGTCGCTGGCGTCGATTACGCCATAGCGGTCGATCAGGCCTTGCGCCACCGCGCGCTGCGGCACCTGGTCGGTCGCGTTCCAGCGGTTGCGGTAGGCCATGGCCGTGACGTTGTAGCCCTGCTGGGCGTCGCCGCTGCTGTAGCGCAGCAGGGCGCTGGCCTTGCGCACGTTTTCCGGCGTGTCCCACGGGCCGTCGTTGCGGCCGGCATCGACCCCGTACAGCAGCCTGCCGCTGCCGGTGTTGAAGGAATCGGCCAGCACCGCGCGCTGGTAGCCGTAGCTGCCCAGGGTGACGCTGGCCAGGCCCTGCGGCAGCGTATCGACCAGGCCCAGTCGCGCCGCACCGGCCGACGAGAAGTCGCCTTCGTCGGCAAAGTAGGGACCCTTGCGGTAGTCGATGCGCTGCACCAGTTCCGGAATGATGAAGTTGAGATCGGAGTAGCCCTGGCCGTGGGCGTTGCTGCGCATATTGACCGGCATGGCATCGACATAGGTGGCGAAGTCGGTGCCGTGATCGAGGTTGAAACCGCGCAGGAAATACTGGTTGGCCTTGCCGTCGCCGCTGTGCTGGGTGACGATCATGCCGGGCACGAATTCGAGCAGTTCGCCGGTGCGCAGGGCGGGGCGGTTGGCGATCAGGCTGGCGGTGACCGTGCCTTCGCTGGCCGCATCGGACGTACCGACGGCGTTGTCGTAATTGCCCATCACGGTCACGCGCGGCGGCGCTGGTTCCTCTTCCGCAATCGTCGCAGCCGCATTGCTGGCGACGGCGGCCGGCGCAAACACCGCGGCCAGCAGCCCACCCAGCCAACCCACTACCATGTTGAATCTCATCCTGTCCCCTGAAGTCGGCTGCTTTATTTGCTTTGTGCAAACGATTCTACGCAGCACTCGTGAAAGCGGATTCATCTTTCGTGCGGTATTTTTGGACAGTGTGGTATTTTCATGTCGCTTCAAACATTCAATCCACTTCGTCCCCACCACACAGACAAGCCCATCGTGCCAGACACCATTCATTCCGACCCCCAGCAACTGCGGCTCTGGCTCGCCGGCGCCGCCCGCCGCGATGCCGATGCATTCCGCGCCTTGTACGACGCCACGGCGCCGAAACTGTTCGGCTTCGCGCTGCGTATATTGAACAAGCGGGAACTGGCCGAGGATGTCTTACAGGAGAGCTTTGTGGCGATCTGGAATAATGCAGGACACTATCAAAGCCACCTGGCCGCGCCGATGACGTGGATGACCACCATCGTGCGCAACAAGGCGTTCGACCTGCTGCGCCGCGCCGACCACGACACCGAAATCGATGGCGACCCGTTTGCCGCCGATGTCATGGCTGCGCTTCACGACCCCGGCGCCACGCCGATCGAAGCGTTGCAACTGAGCCGCGACGCCCGCGCGCTGGCCTATTGCATGTCGGCGCTGGAGGGCCTGCACCGGCAGGTGGTGGGGCTGGCATTCTTCCACGACCTGTCGCACAGCGAGGTGGCGGCGCAGATGGCGCTGCCGATCGGCACCGTCAAGACCTGGATCCGCCGCAGCCTGGAAAAACTCAGGGCCTGCCTGGCCAGAGAGAACGGGGAGCGCACATGAACCTGCGCGACAACCTGCCGCTGCGCGAAAAACTCGCTGCCGAATATGCGCTCGGCACCTTGAAGGGCGGGGCGCGCCGCCGCTTCGAAGGCTATCTGCACAACGACGCCGCGCTGCGCCGCACCACTGCCGAGTGGCAGGACCGGTTGGCGCCGCTGGCCGAATTTGCCGGCGCCCAGGCGCCGCGCAAGCAGGTCTGGACCGGCATCGAGCGCCGCCTGGGCCTGCGCCCGGCGGCGCCTGCATGGCAGTTCTGGCGCAGCGATGCATGGAGTCACGCCTACAATTGGCGCCCGCTGGCGCTGGCCTCCACGGCAGTGGCGCTGGTGCTGGCGGCGCTGCTGGCCACCCAGAGCCTGCAGGCGCCGCAAGTAGACTACATGGCCACGCTGATCGACGAGCACGCGCAACCGGTGCTGGTGCTGGCCGCCGACAACCGCAAGCAGCAACTGACGGTGCGCGTGGTGCATGCGGCGCCGGTGCCAAGCGACAAATCGCTGCAACTGTGGGCCGTGCCCAAGGCCGGCAACCCACGCTCGCTCGGTCTGGTCGATCCGGCCGGCCAGGTCACGCTGGCGCTGGGCGCGCCGGGACGCGCACTCGGTGACGACGTGGCGCTGCTGGCCGTGTCGCTCGAGCCGAAAGGCGGTTCGCGCGATCCGAACGGGCCTACCGGTCCGATACTGTACAAGGGTAACTGGGTGCGTTCCATGTGAGGTCCAGCTGCCGCCCAGGGAGTTTGTTGACTGTGTCCGGCAAATAAGCGATGATCGTGAAATCGTTTTCATTATCGGTCGCCATGCTTGCTAGGTCGCGTCATTGCTTGTTGGTAGCACTCATTTCTGTGGCGCTAATGCCGATAACTGCCCTTGCCCAGCCGGCCTCCAGGTCCGTGCCGATCAACCTGGTACTTGAGACCGAATGCGGCGCGCGCAAGAATGAGGCGCTGTCAGACTACAGCCAGCGCTCGCTGTCCTGGTGCCCCGGCACTCGCTTGATGGCAGCGTTTACCGACACCTCGGCATTGGCCGGCCGGCGGTTGTACGTGAGCTTCGAGCTCGTGCCTGGGCAGGAAGGCGGGATGCCATTCCCGTTCACGCTGTCGACTTTCACCGCCAGCGGCCAGCCGGTCTCGCACATCGGTGCCTCGTTCCAGGTTGGTCAGCAGCGGCTCGAGACAAGCGTGTACGTGCCGCGCGAGGCGGCCAGCGCCTACCTGATCGTCTCAAGTCCGCATTTGCCGCAAGGGCAGCGGTCGGTCACCATCCGCGACGTCCAGGCGCGCGTGAGCGATAGCGCCTTTGAACCGGGCCAGATGTGCGAGCAGTGCCGGACCTATCTGGACGAGGCGCTGGATCGCGTGCGCCACCAGTTCCTGTTTGCCGACCGCCTGCAACTCGGCGAGATGGAGAACGCGCTGCGTACTGCCGCCACCGGCGCAGCCGCCGTCGGTGACATGGATGGCACCATGAAAGAGCTGGCGCGCCGGCTGGCGGAGGCCAGCATGGCTGCAGGCGTGATGGCGCACGGGCAGTACCAGACCAGCGCCGAATACGCCGCCGTGGCGGCAGCGGCCGATCCGGCAACTGCGCAAGCTGGCCCACCGCCGTTCGAGACAGCGCTGCTGGACGGCCAGGTAGGCCTGGTCCGCCTGCGCACTTTCCTGGAGGCCGACATGGCGGCCGGCACCGCTCATGCGACCGGCCTGCGCGCCGCCATCGTGATGCTGCACGGGCAGGGCGCTCGCCAGTGGATCATCGACCTGCGCAGCCACTTGGGTGGCACGCTTGCGCCGGCGGTGGCGGCACTGCGTCCCTTGCTGGGCCAGGGCCCGGTCGGTTACGTTGTCGACGCGGCCGGCCAGCGCCAAGATGGCTGGATGTGGGGCGACATCAACCTGCCGGCCAGCGTGACGGATACCTATTTCACGGCGCAGTCGCCGTGGTTCGACGGCGCCGGGCAAGCAGTGGCGGTCCTGTTCGGACCCGGCACGATGAGCACCGGCGAAATGCTGGCCATCGCCTTCCACGGGCGCCCGCGCACCCGCAGTTTCGGCCTGCCGTCCGGCGGCTTCACCACCATCGTCAGCGGCCGGCGCGACCGCTACGGCAATTTCCTCGGCATCGCGTCCGGCTACTCGGCGGACCGCCGAGGCCAGCGCATTGCCCCCAGGGTGCTGCCCGACGTGACCGTCGACCAGGCGCCTGCCGGCGCCAGCGCTCCTGACCAGGCACTGGCCGCAGCGCGGGACTGGCTGCATCAGACACTACCATCACAATAACAGCGACAAGGAGACACTTCATGCCAAATTCCCTCAAATACCTCGCCGCGGCCATCGCCTGCCTGGGCGCTGGCAGCGTGCTAGCCGCCGACATCAAGCTTAATCAAATGGGTTTTCTGCCCGGCGCAGCCAAGGTGGCCGTGGTGCCCGCAGCAGGGACAACGGCAGGCGCCACCGCCTTTAGCGTGATCCGCGCTGGCAGCGGCGCCGTGGTGCAGCAAGGCGCGCTCGGTGCGGCCAAGGCGTCGCCCGACTCCGGCGACACGGTGCGGCTGGCCGACTTTTCTAGCTTGACCACGCCGGGCCGCTACCAGCTGCGCGTGGCGGGCTTGCCCGATTCGCTGCCGTTCGAGATTGCCCGCGGCGCGTACCAGGCGCTGAACGTGGGCGCGCTGCGCGCCTATTACTACAATCGCGCCGGCATCGCGCTCGATGCAAAGCACGCGGGCGCCTACGCGCGCGCGGCCGGCCATCCCGATACCAACGTGATGGTGCATGCCTCGGCCGCGTCCACCGCGCGCCCGGCCGGCACCATCATCGCCAGCCCGAAGGGCTGGTACGATGCCGGCGACTACAACAAGTACATCGTCAACTCGGGCATCGCCACCTCCACCTTGCTGGCGGCGTGGGAAGACTTCCCGGCGTTCTTCCAGTCGCAGGCGCTGAACATTCCCGAGAGCGGCAACGGCATTCCCGACATCCTCAACGAAACGCTGTGGAACCTGGCCTGGATGCTCACCATGCAGGACCCCAATGACGGCGGCGTGTATCACAAGCTCACCGATAAAAAATTCGACGGCGCCGTGATGCCGGCCGACGCCCGCCAGCAGCGCTACGTGGTGCAAAAGACCACCGCCGCCGCGCTCGACTTTGCCGCCACGATGGCCACCGCCAGCCGGGTGCTGGCGCCGTTCGACAAGCAGCTGCCCGGCATGGCCGCGCGCATGCGCACCGCTGCCGAACAGGCGTGGCGCTGGGCCAATGCCAACCCCGCCGCGTACTACCAGCAGCCGGACGACATCAAGACCGGCGAGTATGGCGACAAGGATCTGCGTGACGAATTCGGCTGGGCCGCCGCCGAACTGTTCATCACCACCGGCGACCCCGCCTATTACCAGGCCATGCAGGCGCCTTCCCTGAACGCCACCGTGCCTTCGTGGGGCGAGGTCGGTGGCCTGGCCTGGCTGTCGCTGGCGCGCCACCGCCAGCACTTGAATGCGGTGGCCGACCAGGCCCTGATCGCCAGCCGCATAGACACCCTGGCTGGTCAGCTGGCCGCCGCCCGGCAGCGCTCCGCGTATGGCTATGCCATGCAGACTTCCGACTACGTCTGGGGCAGCAACGCGGTGGTGCTGAACCAGGCCATGGTGCTGGCCAGCGCCTATCGCCTCACCGGCAAGCGTGCCTACCTCGACGTGGCGCAGGCCAACTTCGATGCCATCATGGGCCGCAACGCGGTCGATATCTCGTTCGTCACCGGCTTCGGCGCCCGCTCGGCGCAGCACCCGCACCACCGGCCGTCGGAAGCGGACGGCATTGCCGCACCAGTGCCGGGCTTCGTGGTGGGCGGCCCGCAGCCGGGCCGCGAAGATCAAAAAAACTGCAAAGCGCAATATCCATCGGCACTGCCGGCCCGCGCCTACCTCGACGACGAATGCTCCTACGCCAGCAACGAAGTCGCCATCAACTGGAACGCGCCGCTGGTGTACGTGTCGGCGGCGTTGCAGGCGTTGACGCCGGCGCCGGGGCAGTAGTCGCTGCCTCGTCGCCGCCATTGGTGCAAGGCGGATTTTCCGCTTGCGGTACTATCGAGTCCGCAAGCGCGCCACCTGTTGCGCGCCACGACAGGAGACACGATGAGAGCAATCGAGCGACCAAATGGCGCACTGCTGTTGGCCGGCATATTGATGCTGGCGGCCGCCACCCCCGCCACGGCGCAGCTGCAGCCGGCGCCCACCGCGGCGCAGGATGTGCCCACCCCGCAGCAGCTGTTCGGCCCCCTGTACCAGGCCGTGCAAACCGCCCATATCTACCCGGATGCCAAGACCTTTGCCGACGCCGTGCCCAAGTCCGATCCGCAACAGATCCTGGCGCAATATCAGAAAGAGCAGCCGCAGGACAAGGCCGCGCTGCAAGCGTTCGTCGAACGTCATTTCGACCTGCCGGCGCCAGCGACGATCACGCTGCGCCAGCACATCGCCTCGCTGTGGCCGGTGCTCACGCGGCCGCCGCTCGACCCACCCAAGTGGTCGTCGGCCTTGCCGCTGCCGGCCAACTACGTGGTGCCGGGAGGGCGCTTCCGCGAGATTTATTATTGGGACTCGTACTTCACCATGCTGGGCCTGCAAGCCGACCATCGCAGCGACCTGGTCGATTCGATGATCGTCGGTTTTCAGAGCCTGGTCGAACGTTACGGCCACATCCCCAACGGCACCCGCAGCTATTACCTGAGCCGCTCGCAGCCGCCGTTTTTTGCGGCGATGGCGCAATTGAAACCGCTCGGGGTGAGCAAGTCTGACGCCAAGGCCGATGCGCGCCTGCTGGCCGCGCTCAAGCGCGAACACGATTACTGGATGCGCGGCGCGGCGTGCCTGCCCAAAGCCGGGCAGGGCGCCTGCGAACACGTGGTGCGCCTGGCCGACGGCACCATCCTCAACCGCTATTGGGATGCGAAAGACACGCCGCGCGACGAGGCCACCCAGCCCGATCTCGACACCGCCCGCGATACTGATCGTGCCAAGCCGGCGCTGTTCCGCGACCTGCGCGCGGCGGCCGAAAGCGGCTGGGACTTTTCGTCGCGCTGGCAGGACGATCCGCAGCGCCTGGCCACCGTGCACACCACGTCGATTGCGCCGGTGGACCTCAACAGCCTGCTGTACCAGCTGGAAGGCGAAGTGGCGCGCCGCTGCGAAGCTGCGCGTGATTTGGCCTGCGCCAAACAGTTCAACCAGGTCAAGGCCACGCGCGCAGCAGCCATCCAGAAGCTGTTCTGGGTGGCCGCCGAAAAACGCTATGCCGACTACGACCTGCGCCAGCAGCGGCCCACCAGGGTATTGAGCGCGGCCACCTATTATCCGCTGTGGGTCGGCATCGCCACGCCGGCGCAAGCAGCAGCGGTAGCCGAGACCACGCAGCAGCAACTGCTGGCCGAAGGCGGCCTGCGTACCACCTTGCTGCGCACCGGCCAGCAGTGGGATGCCCCCAACGGCTGGGCGCCGCTGCAATGGATTGCCATCGATGGCCTGGCGCGCTACGGCCATGAACCGCTGGCGCGCGAAATCGCCAAGCGCTGGGTGGCCACCGTGCACCGCACCTGGGTGCAGACCGGCAAGCTGCTGGAAAAGTACGACGTCGAGGAACGCAAGAGCGGCGGCGGGGGCGAGTATCCGACCCAGGACGGCTTCGGCTGGACCAACGGCGTGACCAGCGCGCTGCTCGAGCGCTACCCGGACCTGGCGCACTGACCGGCGCCGGCGCTGTCAAAAATGGTGCGGCGCACACGGCGCCGCACCGTGGGCGCGCATCGCCGCACCTTGCTGGTGAGCACTGTTGTTTCCGGATTTATCCTGCCGATTTATTAGCCCGTCAACGTTGCAATCTGGTGCTGCCTGCCGCACAATGCCCCGGCTTGTAGCCGCATCCTTACCCAGGACGCGCGCACTTATCCAGACCCCGTACCGATGCAAGGAAAAAATCGATGGAAGCTTTTATCAGTAGTTTGAATGGCGTGATCTGGAGTCCCGCGCTGATTTACCTGTGCCTTGGCGCCGGCCTGTTCTATTCGATCCAGACCCGTTTCGTGCAGGTGCGCCTGTTTACCGAAATGCTGCGCCTGCTGTTCAAGAAGCGTGACAACGATTCCGGCATCTCGTCGTTCCAGGCCCTGGCCGTGTCGTTGTCCGGCCGGGTAGGCGTGGGCAATATCGCCGGCGTGGCCGCCGCCATCGGTTTCGGCGGTCCTGGCGCGGTGTTCTGGATGTGGGCGGTCGCCTTCCTCGGCGCCAGCACGGCCTATGCCGAATCGACGCTGGGCCAGCTCTACAAGGTCGAAGAAAACGGCCAGTACCGTGGCGGCTCCGCCTACTTCTTCACGCGCTGCCTCGGCTGGCCGTGGCTCGGTGCGCTGTTTGCCGTCTCGGCCGTGATTTCCTGCGGCATCTTCCTGCCCGGCGTGCAAGCCAACGCGGTCGGTAACGCGGTCACCCAGATCTTCGGCGACGGCACCATGGTCAACACCTTCATGGGCAGCGTTGGCACCCACAAGCTGGCCGGCCTGGCGGTGATCCTGCTGGTGCTGGGCGTGATCATTTTCGGCGGCATCAAGCGCATTGCCCAGTTTGCCGAGTACGTGGTGCCGTTCATGGCCTTCGGTTACATCGTGCTGGCGCTGATTGTCATCGGCATGAATATCGACAAGCTGCCAGGCATTTTCCAGCTGATCTTCTCGGATGCATTCTCGGCCCAGGCCGGCATGGGCGCAGCAATTGGCTGGGGCGTCAAGCGCGGCGTGTACTCGAACGAAGCGGGGCAGGGTACCGGCACCCACGCGGCAGCTGCTGCCGAAACCGAGCACCCGTCGCAACAGGGCCTGGTGCAGGCATTCTCGATCTATGTCGATACCTTGCTGGTCTGCACCGCCACCGCGCTGATGATCTTGATCACTAACCAGTACAACGTCCAGGGCACGCTGCCCGACGGCCAGTTCCTGGTCCAGCACCTGCCGGCCAATACCGAGATCGGTTCGGCGGCGTTCACGCAAATGGCGCTGCAAAGCACGTTCGGCAGTTTCGGCCCGGTGTTCGTGGCGCTGGCGCTGTTCTTCTTCGCCTTTACCACTATCGTTGCGTACTACTACATCGCCGAGACCAATGTCGCTTACCTGAACCAGTACTTCAAGCGCAGCGTGCCGCTGGTGGTGGTCAAGCTGCTGATCATGGCGATGGTGGTGTTTGGCACCATCAACAGCGCCGGCTATATCTGGAACCTCGGCGATATCGGCGTGGGCATGATGGCGTGGATCAACATCATCGGCATCCTGATCATCTTTTTCATCTCGCGCCCGACCATCGTCTGCCTGCGTGATTACGAGAAGCAGCTCAAGGCTGGCGGCCCGATCACCTTCGATCCGGTCAAGCTGGGCATCAAGAACGCCACTTTCTGGGAGCAGCGCGCGGCCAAGCGCAAATAGGGAGATAACAAAGTATGCCCGGGCTTAACAAAACCCTATCATTGCCCGGGCTATATTAGAATGGCGGCTGCCCATTTATCTTGCCCTGAAAGAAACAACCAATGCATGAATTTCTGACCCTGCTGAGCGCCTGGTTCCTGCACCTCGACGTGCATCTGGCCGAACTGGTCGCATCATACGGCCACTGGATTTACCTGTTGCTGTTCGCTGTGATCTTCATCGAAACCGGCGTGGTCATCATGCCTTTCCTGCCCGGCGATTCGCTGCTGTTCATTGCCGGCGCACTGGCCGCCAAGGGCTTGTTCGATCCGTGGATACTGTTCTTCCTGCTGCTGACTGCCGCCATCACCGGCGATGCGCTCAACTTCGCCATCGGCACCTACGTGCGGCGCAAGGCAGTCGATACATCGCGCATCCCGTTCCTGAAAGCCGAGCACATCGCGCTGACGCAACAGTTCTTCGAGCGTCATGGCGGCAAGACCATCATCCTGGCCCGCTTCGTGCCGATCGTGCGCACGCTCGCGCCGTTCGTCGCGGCCCTCGGTTCGATGCCGGCCCGCGTGTTCTTCATGTACAACGTCGTCGGCGGCCTGGTGTGGGTAGGCAGTTTGCTGTTGGCGGGCTACCTGTTCGGTAACATCCCGTGGGTGAGCAACAACCTCACCATCGTCGTGCTGGGCATCGTGTTCCTGTCCATCCTGCCGGGCATCATCGCCTGGTTGCGTTCGCTGGGCAACCGGTCCAGCAAGGCCTGATACTGGTTGATTTATGGGGACCTCGAAAAACCGTAGCGGGTCGCGCAGTAGGTTTTTTGAGGTTCCCTCATGCTAGAGATCCTGGCAATCACCAGCCCCATCTATTTAGTGGTGCTGGCTGGTTACCTGGCCACGCGGTCCGGCGTGTTCCTTCGCGCCGACATGGCCATTTTCGGCAAGTTCGTGCTGAACCTGGCGCTGCCGGCGCTGATCTTCAATGCGCTGGCGCAGCGCCACATCTCCGACGTGTTGCACCCCACCTACCTGCTGGCCTACCTGGGCGGCTCCTTGCTGGCCATGACCACCGCCTACCTGGTCGGGCGCCGCCTGTGCGGCTGGGACCGTACTCGCAGCACCTTTCTCGGCATGGGGGTGTCGTGCTCGAACAGCAGCTTCATCGGCTACCCGATCCTGTTGCTGATGGTAGCCCCCGTGGCCGGCGTGGCGCTGGCACTCAATGTCCTCATCGAAAACCTGCTCATGTTGCCGCTGCTGCTCGCGCTGGCCGAGAGCGCGCGCGGCAATGGTGGCACCTGGCAGCAAGTACTGCGCCAATCGCTGCTGCGGCTGGCGCGCAATCCGCTGGTGCTGGCGGTGTCTGCGGGTCTCGCCATCAGCCTGGCGCAGGTGGACTTGCCGCAACCGGTGCTGCGCACGGTGAACCTGTTTGCGCAAGCCAGTGGCGGCCTGTCGCTGTTTGCCATCGGCGGCATGCTGGTGGGGCTGCCGTTGCGCGCGGGCTGGCAGAGGGTGGTGCCGGTGGTGCTGGGCAAGCTGGTGGGGCATCCGCTGGCGGTGCTGCTGGTGCTCACGGTGGTCACGGCTTTGGGCGTGGCGCCGATGGAGCCGCAACTGCGGGCAGCGGCGCTGCTGATGGCTGCCATGCCGATGCTCAGCATCTATCCGATTTTGGGGCAGGCGTACGGCGAGGCCGACCGTAGCGCGACGACTTTGTTGCTGTGCATGGTGGCGTCGTTCTTCACGCTCAGTGCATGGATGTGGATGCTGCGCTAACCCCGCAAAGCCGGTGCGATACGGCTGCCTGACCGTTTGCGTTTGGGGTCGGACCCCGTACGGGGTCCGACCCCGGCCGTGGCTGTGCGGGTTAAAAAAAGCCCTGCGCACCGTGAGGTTGGCAGGGCTTTATTACATCGATCCAGAAGGGGCGTTCGCCCCTTTTCACATCTTAGATGGTATCGAGCGCAGCGTTGAAGCTGGCGCTAGGGCGCATCGCAGCTGCCGTTTTCACCGGATCAGGCTGGTAGTAGCCGCCGATATCGACTGCCTGTCCCTGCACCTTGGCCAGTTCATCGACGACCTTGGTTTCGTTTTCCGACAGGGCCTTGGCCAGCGGCGCGAAGTGGGCTTGCAGTTCCGCGTCTTCGGTCTGCGCGGCCAGGGCTTGCGCCCAGTACAGCGACAGGTAGAAGTGGCTGCCACGGTTGTCGAGCTCGCCGGTGCGGGTCGATGGCGACTTGCTGTTGTCCAGCAGTTTGCCGGTGGCTGCATCGAGCGTCTTGGCCAGGATCTTGGCCTTGTTGTTGCCTTGCTTGATGCCCAGTTCTTCCAGCGACACGGCCAGCGCCAGGAACTCGCCCAGCGAATCCCAGCGCAGGTGGTTTTCTTCCACCAGTTGTTTCACGTGTTTCGGTGCCGAACCGCCGGCGCCGGTCTCGTACATGCCGCCACCGGCCATCAATGGCACGATCGACAGCATCTTGGCCGAGGTGCCCAGTTCCAGGATCGGGAACAGGTCGGTCAGGTAGTCGCGCAGGATGTTGCCGGTCACCGAGATGGTGTCCAGGCCGCGCGAAACGCGTTCCAGCGTATAGCGCATGGCGCGCACTTGCGACATGATCTCGATGTGCAGGCCGCTGGTGTCGTGGTCTTTCAGGTACAGCTGGACCTTCTTGATCACTTCGTTTTCGTGCGGGCGATACGGGTCGAGCCAGAAGATGGCAGGCATGCCCGAGTTGCGCGCGCGGGTAACAGCCAGCTTGACCCAGTCGCGGATCGGTGCGTCCTTGACCTGGCACATGCGCCAGATATCGCCTTCTTCCACGGTCTGGGTCAGCAGCACTTCGCCGGTGGCCAGGTCGGTGATGTTGGCGATGCCGCCTTCGGTCACCTCAAACGTCTTGTCGTGCGAGCCGTATTCTTCGGCTTGTTGCGCCATCAGGCCCACGTTCGGCACGGTGCCCATGGTGGTCGGGTCGAAGTTGCCGTGCCATTTGCAGAAGTTGATCATCTCCTGGTAAATACGGGCAAAGGTCGACTCCGGCATCACGGCCTTGACGTCGGCAGTGCGGCCATCGGCGCCCCACATTTTGCCGCCGATGCGGATCATGGCCGGCATCGACGCATCGACGATCACGTCGTTCGGCGAATGGAAGTTGGTGATGCCCTTGGCCGAATCGACCATGGCCAGCTTCGGACGGTGCTCCAGGCACGCGTGCAGGTCCTTGAGGATTTCGTCTTTCTGCGACGCTGGCAGTTTTTCGATTTTTTCCAGCAGGTTGGACATGCCGTTGTTGACGTTGACGCCCAGTTCATCGAAGACCTTGGCGTGCTTTTCGAACGCTTCCTTGTAGAAGATGCGCACGCAGTGACCGAACACGATCGGGTGCGACACCTTCATCATGGTGGCCTTGACGTGCAGCGAGAACATCACGCCGGTCTTGTACGCGTCGTCGATTTCCTTCTCGTAGAAGTCCAGCAGCGCTTTTTTGCTCATGAACATGCTGTCGATGATTTCACCGGCTTGCAGCGAGACTTTCGGTTTGAGCACGATGGTTTTGCCCGAAGCGGTGATCAGTTCCATCTTGACGTCGCGCGGCTTGTCGATGGTCATTGATTTTTCGCCGTGGTAGAAGTCGCCGGCGTGCATGTGCGACACGTGGGTGCGCGAAGCCTGGCTCCATTCGCCCATCGAGTGCGGGTGCTTGCGCGCGTATTCTTTTACCGCTTTCGGTGCGCGGCGATCGGAGTTACCTTCGCGCAGGACCGGGTTGACGGCCGAGCCGATGCACTTGCCGTAGCGTGCTTTCAGGGCTTTTTCTTCGTCGGTTTTTGCATCTTCCGGGTAGTCCGGGAGGGCGTAGCCCTTGCCTTGCAGTTCGCGGATGGCCGCTTGCAGCTGCGAGACGGACGCGCTGATGTTCGGCAGCTTGATGATGTTGGTGTCGGGGTTCTGGGTCAGTGCGCCCAGTTCGGCCAGCGTGTTAGGCAGGCGCTGCGCTTCGGTCAGGAACTCGGGGAATTCGGCGATCACGCGGGCGGCAACGGAAATGTCGCTGGCGACAACGTCGACGCCGGCCGGCGCGGTGAACTTCTGGATGATCGGGAGCAGGGAATAAGTCGCCAGCAGCGGCGCTTCGTCGGTCAGGGTATAAATGATTTTAGATTTTTCTGTTGCCATGTTGATTCCCTCGGTTTTACCAGTTGGATCGGTGCCAGACGGCAGGAGTGTTAGCGGTCAACTAACCCAAACGAATATTTTAGACTGTCCGCGCGCGGTTTGTGCAAATTCCGTACTCATCAGGGGGCTAATGATGCCAAATTAATCATCCTGTAAGTAAAAACCCGGATCGGGCCGCCATGTAAACACGGTCAACTTGCAGATTGACTAATTTTCCACTGGACATCATTTGCGGCGTGGGTCAAGATCGCTCGTTATCAATTCGGTACCGGATGTTCCCATGCGCGACCACGCCCTTCGCTTGCAGTCCCTGTCCAAGTCGTTCGGCCGCCCGGCTGTCGACCAGCTCGACCTGGCGGTGCGCCGCGGCGAGTTTTACGCCCTGCTGGGCCCCAACGGCGCCGGCAAGACCACCACCTTGCGCATGGCCACCGGCCTGCTGGCGCCCGACAGCGGCAGCGTGGAAGTGCTGGGCGTGGACATGCTGCAAGACCCGGCCGCCGCCAAGCGCCACCTGGCCTACCTGCCGGACGAGCCGATGGTCTATGCCAAGCTCAAGCCGACCGAGTACCTGGAATTCGTCGCCGGCCTGTGGGGTATCAGTGCCGAGGAAGCGGAGCCGCGCGCGCGCCAGTTGCTCGACTGGCTCGACCTGAGCCAGCACGCTAACGAGCTGACCGAGGGTTTTTCGCGCGGCATGAAGCAAAAGCTGGCGCTGGCCGGCGCCCTGATCCACGCGCCGCAGTTGCTGATCCTCGACGAACCGCTCACAGGCCTGGATGCCGCCGCCGCGCGCCAGGTGAAAGATCTGCTGCAACAGCACGTGGCCGATGGCGGCACCGTGGTGCTGACCACCCACATCCTGGAAGTGGCCGAGCGGCTGGCCGAACGCATCGGCGTGATCCGCGCCGGCCGCCTGATCGCCGAAGGCACGCTCGATGAACTGCGCGCGCTGGCTGGCCTGGGTGCCGACGGCACGCTGGAAGACGTGTTCCTGCAGCTGACCGGAGTGCCGGCATGATCGATTTGAAAGGCGCACCGGGCGGCACCTGGTGGCTGCTGCGCCACGAAGTGCGCATGTATTTCACCACCATGCGCAAGCTGCGCGCCAACGGCAAGATCAGGGCCAACTGGCTCGGTCCGGGCCTGAGCGTGGTGTTGCAGTTGGCCTTGCACTGGGGTGCGTACCTGGTCATTCCTGTCATCCATCAGCATGGCCCGACGCCGGCGCTGGCCGCAACGCTTGCGACCGGCGTGCTGCTGGTGGGTGTGACCTTGATGCTGGCAGCGGCCTTGCGCGGCAGCGTGGACGCCCTGTTCGAGCGGGGTGACCTGGACTTGCTGCTGTCGTCGCCGTTGCCGGCCCACAGCATTTTCTTCGCGCGCCTGCTGGGCATCGTGGTCAGCGTGGCCGCCATGTTCCTGTTCTTCCTGGCGCCGCTGGCCAATATGGGGCTGCTGACCGGCCACCCGGAGTGGCTGGCGCTGTACGTGGTGGTGGTTGCGCTGGCGCTGCTGGTGTCGTCCTGCTCGATGCTGCTCACGTTGGCGCTGGTGCGCCTGATCGGTGCGCGCCGCACCAAGGTGCTGGTGCAGGTGCTCAGCGCCGTGGCCGGCGCGCTGGTATTCCTGCTTTCGCAAGCAGCCAATAGCCGCAGCGAAATGGGCGCCTGGCTGCAGGGAGCGCTGCATGGCGACTGGTCCGGCGTGCTGTGGCTTGGCCGCGCCGCGCTGGGCCAGCCGGCGCCGCTGGCCGGTTTGCTGGTCGCCGGCGTGGCGCTATTCTTTTTCACCACCCGCACCACGCGCAGCTTTTTCGTCAGCGGCGTGCAGCAGGCGGCCGGATCGGGCAGGGCGGCTGCGGCCCCTCCGGGTGGGCCGCGCTTCAATTTCCGGCGCGGCCTGGTGTGGGCCACCATGGTCAAGGAATGGCGCCTGATCGCACGCGATACGCGCCTGCTCACGCAAGTGCTGCTGCGCCTGCTGTACATGGTGCCGCTCGGCTTCCTGATCTTCAAGAACTCGGAAACCGTCAACCTGGCGGCCGGCGCCTCGCTGGTGTTCGTCTGCGCCTCGCTGGCCGGTTCGCTGGCGTGGATCATCATGGCGGCCGAAGATGCGCCGGACCTGCTGGCCAGCGCGCCGCGCAGCGCCAGCCTGATGCGCCGCGCCAAGCTGGCGGCAGCGGTGACGCCGCCGCTGGCCCTGGTGCTGTTGCCGGCGCTGTGGCTGGCAGTGCACCGGCCCTTGATGGGCGTGGTCACCGTGATCGCGCTGGTGTCGTCGTCGCTGGCCAGCGCCGTCATCGTCATGTGGAGCGGCCGCCCCGGCGCCCGCGCCGATTTCCAGCGCAGCGCCAGCGGTGTGAGCGCCACCCTGCAAGGCGTGAGCGGTATCGCCTGGGCCGGCGCGGCCTGGATGCTGCTCATCGGCCTGGAGTACGGCACCGGGCTTAAATGGTTTGCCCTGGCGCTGGGCGTGGCGCTGGCGGCGTTGCTGGTCGCGTGGGTTATTCACGGCAAGCGGGTGGGGCGGTGGAAGCAGGTGCCGCTGGCCGTCCGGGCCAAGGCCGTCTGACGAAGTGGACCAAGGCAAGGATCATGCGGTTGATCCCGGTTTTGCGACCGTTTGTCGCACAGCCGCGAACATGGCCGAGCCAAACGATTATGGTTGAGTTTTTAATCCCGGAATAAATATCATGATCCGTCGTTCGTTGCTGGTTTTACTTATCATCACCAGCCAGGCCGCATCGGCGGCAACCGGCCCCGCCGACATGGCGCCTGAATTCGGCCAGCACGCGGTGGGGCTGCGCATCGTCCAGCAATACGATTACAGCCGTCAGCTGGAAGCGCCGGTCGACGCGTTTGGCAAGGCCGGTGCGGTAGGCCCCGGGCGGCCGATCCAGACCCTGGTATGGTATCCGGCCAAGGCCACTCGCGCCGCGCCCATGATGGTGGCGGACTATCTTCAGGCCGACCTGGCCGACGTCGATTTTTCTTTGCCTGCGCAAGATGCCGCCAAACAGCGCGGCGCCTGGCTGGCCGGGCCAAGAAAAGCGCAATATGGCGCCGTCACCTTGGCCGTGCGCGACGCCGCGCCGGTAGCAGGCCGCTTCCCGGTGGTGATCTACGCCCCCAGCTTCGCCGCTCCGGCCACCGAAAACTTCGACCTGTGCGAATACCTGGCCAGCCATGGCTACGTGGTGATCGCCAGCCGCAGCCTGGGTGCGCGTGAGGTCATGATGACCGAAGATGTGGCGGGGGTGGAAGCGCAGGCAGCCGATATCTCCTTCCTGGTCAACTACGCGCAAACGCTGCCGCAGGCCGATATCACCAAGATCGCTGCGGCAGGATTCAGTTGGGGCGGCATGGCCAACGTATTCGCGGCTGCGCGGTCAAACCGCATCAAGGCGCTGGTGAGTCTCGATGGTTCGATCCGCTACCATCCGAAGATCTGGGGAGCGGCCACGTCCGTGCGTGCGCAAAACACTGCGGTGCCGATGCTTTTCCTGGGCGCACGCATGCCGACGGCCGAATCCATGGAGCGCGATGACAAGCTGGGCGCGAGCTACCTCAACACCATGAAATATTCGGACGTGTACGTGACCACGGCGCCACCGATGCACCACGGCGACTTCAGCGGCTTGCACCTGCGGTTTGTACCGGACAGCGACTTCGGCGACTACCAGCGCACCGAGGTGCTGCAAGCGTATCGCAGCGTGGCGCTCTACGCGCGGCGCTTCCTGGACGCTTATCTGAAACAGGATGCGTCAGCGCTGGCCTTTCTGCAGCAATCGCCGGCACGCCACGGCATCGGGCCGCAAGTGCTGACGCTGGAAAGCCGGCCAGCCAGCGCCGTGCTGCTGGGCGAGGGCGACTTCCTGCGTGCGTTTGCCAAGGGCGGGTATTTCAATGCCCAGGTGCTCTACGCCGACATGCGCACCCGCGCACCCGACTTCAAGCTCAGCCCCCTCAACTTGAACAATCTCGGCTACCAGCTGCTGCGCGCCGACAACGCGCGCGGCGCGGTGCAGTTGTTCAAACTGGCGACCTACATCGATCCGGCTTTCGGCAATGCTTTCGACAGCGAGGGCGAGGCGTACGAAGCGCTGGGGGACACTGCGGCGGCGATTGTGGCTTATGAAAAGGCGGTGGCGGTGGATAAGGGGCAGGTCAATGCGCTGACGCGAATCAACGCACTGCGGGCTGGTGAAAGGAAGTAGCTCGATTCCGTGGTCAGGCGGCTATGTAGACAACTCATGCACATCGTCCTGCGCAAAGCTGCCAAACAACTCCAGCACCCCGCGCGGGGCCTGCGCATCAAAAAACATCGCCATATTCTGCGCCGATTCGCGCGCGCACGGTTCGCTGCGAGCAAACATCGCTGTCTCGTAGCTGGCCAGCGCCGCCTCAAGGTCCTGGGGCCACGCTGCGATTGCCAGCCCCAGCTCGGCGCCATCGAGCAGCGCCAGGTTGGCGCCTTCGCCGGCGAACGGCGACATCAGGTGGGCGGCGTCACCGAGCAGCGTGACGCCCGGTACGCGCTGCCAGCGGTGTCCGACCGGCAACGCGTGGATGGGGCGTAGCAGCGGCGGGCTGTCGCCGCCGGTGATCAAGGCGGTGAGTGCCGGCGCCCAGCCTTCGAACTCGCGCGCGAGCAGGGCGGTTGCCTGCGCCGGGTTGGAAAAATCGATGGCGGCCAGCCACTCCTGCGAACGATTGAGGGCGACATAGGAATGCAAACTGCCGTCGCCGTGCCGGTGCGTGAAGATGCCCTGGCCCGGTGCGGTGGCAATCATGGTGCCGTTGCCGGCCAGGCTGGCGCTGGCCCGATGGCGGTGTTCGGCGTCTGCCATCGTGATCTCGACGAACGACGTGCCGCTGTAGGTGGGCACGTCCGCAGACACCAGCGGCCGCACGCGCGACCAGGCGCCGTCGGCGCCGACCAGCAGCGTGCTGACGACAGTGGCGCCGTTGGCGAACGTCACCTCGTGGCGACCTTCACCGGTGGCGCGTAAAGTGACGACCCTGTGGCCCCAGCGGATGCTCGCCGGCGGCAACGCATCGAGCAGCAGGCGCCGCAGCGCGCCCCGGTCCACCTCGGGCCGGTCGCCGTGGGCCAGGTCGGGCCGGTCGAGCAGGATGCTCCCGTTCTTGTCCACCAGCCGCTTGGCGTCCGCGCCGGCAATCACGATGCCGAGGAAGTGCGCATGCAGCCCGGCAGCCTTGAGCGCGACCTGGCCGTTGTATTCGTGGATGTCGAGCAGGCCGCCTTGCACCCGGGCGTCGGGACCAGCTTCCGCTTCATAGATGGTGGCGGCGATGCCGTGCACGTGCAGCACGCGTGCGAGCATCAACCCGCCCAGGCCGGCGCCGATGATGGTGATCCGTGGTTGCATAAAAATCCTTTGGAATGACATTCCATTATATTGGAATGTTATTCCATCTGTGTCAAGATGCGGCATGAACAAGAAAACCGCACCCAGGGCGCGGCGCGACGACATGCTCTCGCGCGAACGCATCATCGACGCCGCCATCGACCTGCTCGACCGTGAAGGCGAGCGCGGGCTGACCTTCCAGGCGCTGTCGGCGCAACTGGCCACCGGCCCCGGCGCGATTTACGGCCACATCGCCAACAAGGCCGACTTGCTGACCGCCGCCTGCGACGCCATCGTGGCGCGCGCCGTCGCCTCGCCGAGCGACGACGCCACGCCGCAGGCAGCGATCCGGGCGCTGGCGCTGGCGCTCTTCGACGCCATGGACGATCACCCCTGGGCGGGCGCCACCCTGATCCAGGCAGGCGGACAAATGCCGGTGGTGCGCATCCTCGAACGCGTGGGGCAGCAGATCAGCGCCCTGGGCGTGCCGCAGGCGGCGCATTGGGCCGGCGCCAGCGCGGTGGTCAACTACATCCTCGGCGTGAGCGGACAAAACGCCGCCAATGCACAACTCGCGCGCTCGCAGAAGGCCGACCGGGATACATTTTTAGCGGAAGTAGCGATTGCGTGGAGCCGGCTCGATCCGGCGCAGTACCCGTTTACACGCAGCGTGGCGGGGCAGTTACGGGGGCACGATGACCGCGAGGATTTTCTGGCAGGGGTGGACTTGCTGCTCGCTGGCCTGGTCTCGCAGGCGCAGATTTCGTAACTGGCGCGCTGGCATGGGATTCAACTTCCACTTCACTTTCGAGCTTGGCAGGCGCGCCGCGTCGCTGGCGTTTCGGGTCCACGTGCCGTCGAGCGGGAGCAGACGCTACCGCTCGGCCACGCGTGGCATCACGCCCGCTGAACCGCCACCTGCAACGTCGCCCGCAACCCCGGCGCATTGTCCGCCAGCGTGAGGCCGCCGCCATGCAGCCGCGCCACGGCCGACACCACCGACAGCCCCAGCCCCACGCCCGGCGTACCGCGGCTGGCGTCTCCGCGGTAAAAGCGTTCCACAACTTTTGGCCGTTCATTTTCCGCCACGCCAGGCCCGTTGTCGGCCACCACCAGTTCGAGCGTATTGTTGGGGGCGCCGGCCAGACGGCAAGCGGTGATCGCGATCACGCCATGCTCGGGCGCGTACTTCAGGGCGTTTTCCACCAGGTTGCCCAGCGCCTGCGCCAGCAATACCGGGTCGCCCACGGTCGTCAAATTACCGGTAGGGACGAAGCTGAGCGCGATGTCCTTCAGTTCCGCCACCGGTAGATAAAACTCGGCCACCTCGGCGCCCAGGCGCGCCAGGTCCACGTCCACGAAACCGCCGCGGCGGCTGCCGCTGTCGATTTCGGCCAGCCGCAGCAGGGCGTTGAAGATACTCATCACGCGGTCGACGTCGTTGATGGCAGCGTCGATTTCGGCATAGGTTTCCTCGTCGGACGGGCGGGCCACCGACAGTTCCTCCAGCCGCGCGCGCAGCTCGGAGAGCGGCGTGCGCAGGTCGTGGGCGATGGCGTTGGAGACGTCCTGCACGCCGGTCACCAGGTGCTCGATCTGGTCGAGCATGCGGTTGACGGTTTGCGTGAGCAGCTGCAGCTCGTCGCCGTCGCCCGGTTCTGCCAGGCGGCGCGAGAGCTGGCCTTCGATGATGGCCGACGTGGTCTGGCTGATGTTCTGCACGCGCGCGAGCAGGGCGCGCCGTATCATCACGCCACCCAGTGCGGCCACGAGCAGTACCGCGACGGCGCAGCCCAGCAAGCCGTAGATGAACAGGCGTTCGAGCACGTCGAAGCGATTGAGGTTGCTGGCTACCAGCAGCCGGTAGCCCTTGGCCATGGTGACCTGCACCATCTCGATCCGGCGCGGCATGCCATCGACGTCGATGGTGGCCGAACTGCTGCCGTCCACGTGGGGCAGGTCGGCCGGCCAGCCGGGCAGGTTGCCGGCCAGCTTGACGCCGTTCGGCGCTGTAAACAGGATGATCTTGCGCACGCCGTCGTTGGTGCCCATGACCTGGCTGTCGATGGCGGCGGCCAGCGCGAACGGGCCGTTGCGGGCAAACAGGTTGCACATGCGGCGCGAATCGGCTTGCAGCAGGTCGGTGCGCACCTGCTCGATATTGGTATTCCACGCCCACCACAGCGGCCCGGCAAACATGGCCAGCACCAGCAGGCTGATGACGGCGTAGCCGATGGCGATGGTGCGGGCGGAAAAGCCGGGCAGTTTCAGCATGGGGCCTGGTTACTCGCGGTCGGTCAGCATGTAGCCGGCGTTGCGCACGGTGCGCAGCAACGGCGTCGGAAAGCCGGCGTCGATTTTCTGGCGCAGCTTGCTGATGTGGACATCGATCACATTGGTCTGCGGATCGAAGTGGTAGTCCCACACGTTTTCCAGCAACATGGTGCGCGTGACCACCTGGTTGGCGTGGCGCAGCAGGTACTCGAGCAGCTTGAATTCGCGCGGCTGCAAAGCTACCGGCTTGCCGGCCCGGACCACCTTGTGCGCCAGCAGGTCCATCGACAAATCGCCCAGTGTCAGCGTGGTCTCCACCGACACGCTTTGCGAGCGCCGCATCAGCGCGTCCAGGCGGGCCAGCAGCTCGCCAAAGGCGAAGGGCTTGATCAGGTAATCGTCGCCGCCGCTTTTCAGCCCGCGAATGCGGTCGTCCACGCCGTCGAGCGCGGACAGGATCAGGATCGGCACCTGGTTGCCATGCATGCGCAGCGCTTCGATGATCGACAGACCGTCGATCCCTCCCGGCAGCATGCGGTCCATGATGATGGCGTCGTACGACGCGCTGACCGCGTGGTACATGCCATCCTTGCCATTGTCGGCGTGGTCCACCGTGTGCCCGGCCTCGGTGAGGCCCTTCTTGACGAAGCGGCCCACGCGTTCATTGTCTTCGACAAGTAAGAGCTTCACTGCTGTTCTCCGCCCGTCACGATGAAGGAATCGCGGCGCCGCTGTCGGCCGCTGCGGGAGCGTCGCCGGTGTGCTCGATCCAGCCGCCGCCCAATGCGCGGTACAGGCCGACTAACGCACTAAGCCGATTTTGGCGCGCCGTGATCAGGTTGATCTGGGCGTTATACAGGTCGGTCTTGGCGGTCAGTACGCTCAGGTAGTCGTTGATGCCGTTGTTGTACAACATCTCGGCCAGGGTCACGCGGCGCTGCTGGGCATCGACGTTGCGCTGGCGTGCAGCGAGCTCGGTGTCATAGGTGCCGCGCGCGGCCAGGCCGTCGGCCACTTCGCGGAACGCCGTCTGCACGCTCTTGCGATATTCGGCCACGCCGATGTCGCGGCTGATGCGGGCGGTGTCGAGGTTGGCCTGGCGCGCGCCGCCATCAAAAATCGGCAGCAGCAGTTCGGGCGCGAATGACCAGGCGCCGGAGCCGGCCTTGAACAGGCCGCCCAGCGAATTGCTGGCCGTGCCGGCAGCGGCGGTGAGACTGATGCGCGGGAAGAACGCCGCGCGGGCCGCGCCGATGTTGGCGTATTCGGCGCGCAGCAGCGCCTCGGCTTGCTGCACGTCGGGACGGCGCAGCAGCAGGTCCGACGGCAGTCCGGCCGGGATATCGGCCAGCATGCTTTGCTGCGCCAGCGGCACCGCCGCCGGCAGGTTGTCAGGCAGCGGTTGGCCCAGCAGCAGCACCAGCGCATTCTCGGCTTGCGCGCGCAGGCGCACCTGCGCCGCGTGGTTGGCCTCGGCCTGCTGCAAGGTCACCTGCGCCAGCGATTCGTCCAGTTCCGACGTGGTGCCGGTGTCGTATTGCAGCTTGACGATACGGTACGACTCGCGCGCGGCGGCCAGCGTTTCGTCGGTCACCTTGAGCTGCTCGTCGTACGCCAGCATGGTCAGATACTGCTCGGCCACCTGCGACACCAGCAGGATGTGCGCGGCCTGGCGCCCGTAGGCGCTGGCCAGGTACTGCTCGCGCGCGGAGTCGCTCAGGCTTTGCAGGCGCCCGAAGACGTCGATCTCCCACGCGGTGTTCAGCATGACCGAATTGGTTTGCGTGGTGTTGCGGGTGTTGGCGGCATTGCTGGTGGTCGAGGAGCGTCCACCTGAAGCTTCCGCGTTCAGGGTCGGCAAGGCAGCTGCGCGCTGCAACTGCAACGCGGCCTGGGCCTGGCTCACGCGCAGCAGGGCCACGCGCAAGTCCTGGTTGTTCTCGAGCGCGATGCGCACCAGCGTGTGCAGGCGCTCGTCGACCAGGAAGTTCTGCCAGCCGGTGTCGGCGGCGGCGGTCGCGTTCGTCGTGGTCGGCGCGGTGTACGCCGGGCCGGCAGGGTAGGCCGGCGTGGCGGTCGTGGCGTTGGTCGCGGGCTGCTGGTAAGTGGGCTGCAGCGAGCAGCCGGAAACCAGCGCCGCACCGAGAGCGAGTATAAAAATTTTATTCATGTCAGTGCGCCTCCGGTGTGGCGGCGACGGCAGTTGGCGGACCATCGCCCGACGGCTTGCGCTGCTTGATCTTGCCGGCGATGAGCACGAAGAACAGCGGGATCAGGAAGGTCGCCAGGAAGGTGGCGGTCAGCATGCCGCCGATCACGCCGATACCGAGCGCGTTCTGGCTGGCCGCGCCGGCGCCACTGGCAATCGCCAGCGGCAGCACGCCCAGCACGAACGCCATCGACGTCATGATGATCGGGCGCAGGCGCAGCTTGGCCGATTCCATCGCTGCATCGAGAATGGTGTAGCCCTGGATTTGCAGCTCACGCGCGAACTCCACGATCAGGATGGCATTCTTGGCCGAGAGACCGATCGTGGTCAGCAAGCCCACCTGGAAGAACACGTCGTTTTCCAGCCCGAACATGGTGGCCGCACCGAGCGCACCCAGCACGCCCACCGGCACCACCATGATCACCGAAACCGGGATCGACCAGCTTTCATACAGCGCGGCCAGGCTCAGGAATACCACAAGGATCGACAGCGCGTACAGCAGCGGCGCCTGCGCACCGGCCTGCGACTCCTGCAGCGAGATGCCGCTCCACTCGTAGCCGAAACCTTCGGGCAGCTGGGCGACCAGGCGCTCCATGATCTTCATCGCCTCGCCGGTACTGTGGCCCGGCGCCGGCTGGCCCAGGATCTCGGCCGACTCGATGCCGTTGTAGCGCGCCATGGCCGGCGCCCCCCACGACCACTGGGCGCTGGCGAACGCGGAGAACGGCACCATGTCGCCCGCCTTGTTGCGCACGTAAAGCAGCTTGATGTCGTCCGGGTTCATGCGGAACTGGGCGTCGGCCTGCACGTACACGCGCTTGATGCGGTTGTCGGTGTCAAAAAAATTGTTGACGTAACGCGAACCCCAGGCGGTGGAGAAGGTCTGATCGACGTCGGTGAGACTGACGCCCAGCGCCGCCGCCTTTTCGCGGTCGATATTGATTTTATAGGTCGCGTTGTCGGCCTGGCCCGTGTAGCGCACGCGGCCCAGCGAAGGTTCTTTTTTGGTCAGTTCCAGCAGCTGGTCGCGGGCGCGGGCCAAAGCTTCGTGGCCGGCATTGCCGCGATCCTGCAACTGCAGAGAGAAGCCGGAAGCCGAGCCCAGGCCGCGAATCGCCGGCGGCTCCACCGCCGTGATCTGGGCGCCCTGGAAGCTGGCGTAGCGCGCCGAGATGCGTTCACTCAGCGCGGTCACACTGAGCTTGTCGTCTTCACGCTCGTCCCACGGTTTGAGGCGCACGAACAGGCGGCCCTGGTTCTGGCCACGCTGCGGCTGGCTGGCGCCGTTGGTCAGGAAGGTCGATTCGACCATGGCCTTTTCGTCGGTGAGCAGGTAGTTGCTGATCTCGTCGAGCACCTTGCCGGTGGTTTCCAGCGTGCTGCCGGCGGGAGTTTGCACCTGCACGAACATATAGCCCTGGTCTTCCTTGGGCAGGAAGCCGCCTGGCAGGCGCAGGAACAGGAACAGTACTGCGGCGATCATCACCACGTACAAGGTCATCCACAGGCCACGGCGGCGGATGATGGCGCCCACGCTGCCCAGGTAGCGGTCGCGGGTTTTGTCGAAGCTGCGGTTGAACCAGCCGAAGAAGCCTTTCTTCTCGTGGTGGTCGGGGTCGGGGCGCTTGAGCAGCATCGCGCACAGCGCCGGCGTCAGGGTCAACGCCACGAACACGGACAGCAGCATCGACGCCACCACCGTCAGCGAGAACTCGCGGTAGATCGCGCCGACCGTGCCGCTGGAAAACGCCACCGGCACGAACACGGCGGACAGTACCAGCGCCACGCCGATCAGCGCGCTGGTGATCTGGCCCATGGCCTTTTCGGTAGCTTCGTAGGGCCCCAGGCCATCCTCGTGCATGACCCGTTCGACGTTTTCCACCACCACGATGGCGTCATCGACCAAGAGGCCAATGGCCAGCACCAGGCCGAACATCGACAGCGTGTTGACGGTAAAGCCGAGCGCCGACATGATGCCGAAGGTCCCCAGCAGTACCACCGGCACCGTGATCGACGGGATCAGGGTGGCGCGGATATTTTGCAGGAACAGGTACATCACCAGGAACACCAGCACGATGCCTTCGATCAGGGTTTTCACCACTTCGTGGATCGACACCTTGATGAACGGCGTGATGTCGTTCGGGTATACCACGCGCAGGCCGTGCGGGAAATAGGCTTTCAAGTCTTCCAGGCGTGCGCGCACGGCTTCCGCCGTAGACAGCGCGTTGGAGCCGGGCGCCAGCGAAATACCCAGACCCGAAGCGGGCTTGCCGCTGATGCGCACGTCGACGTTGTAATTTTCTGGACCGAGCGCCACGCGCGCCACGTCGCCGATGCGCACGGCCGCGCCGTCGGGCTGCACCTTGAGCAGGATGCGCTTGAACTGTTCCGGCGTGCGCATCAGGCTCGCTTCGCTGATGGTCGCGCTCAGGGTCTGGCCCGGCACGGCGGGCGAGCCGCCCAGCTGGCCGCCGGAAATTTGCACGTTTTGCGCGACGATGGCCGCGTTGACGTCGAGCGGCGTGAGCGCATAGCTGCGCAGTTTCACCGGGTCGAGCCAGATACGCATCGCGTACTGGGTGCCGAACAAGTTCATGCTGCCCACACCGGGAATGCGCGAGAGCGGATCCTGGATGTTCGAGGCCACGTAGTTGGCGATGTCGAACTTGGTCATGCTGTTGTCGTCGGAGACGAACGCCGCCACCATCAGGAAGTCCGACGTCGATTTCGATACCCGCAGGCCCGATTGCTGGACATCGTTGGGCAGGCGCGGCACGGCCGATTGCAGCTTGTTCTGCACCTGCACCTGGGCGATGTCGGGATCGGTGCCGGCAGCGAACGTCATGGTGGTGGTGGACTGGCCGGTGTCGTCGCTGGTGGACGTCATGTAGAGCAGGTTGTCGATCGCGGTCATTTGCTGTTCGATCACCTGCACCACGGTGTTCTGCATGGTCTCGGCGGAGGCGCCGGAATAGGTGGCCTGGATCTGCACGGTGGGCGGCGAGACCGGCGGGTACTGCTCGACCGGCAGCTTCATCAGCGAGATGACGCCGACGAGCATGATCAGGAGGGCGATGACGATCGCGAAGATCGGACGCTGGATGAAAAATTTTGGCATTGTCGGTTCGTCCCTCAGCGCGCAGCGGCAGGGGCGGCAGTGCCGGTGGCGCCGGCGCCGGCGACGGCAGTGGCAGCCGGGGCAGCCGTGGTAGCAGGTGCGGCAGCCTTCACCTTGACCACGGCGCCGGGACGCAGTTTCTGGATGCCGCTGGTGACGATCCGCTCGTTATCCTGCAAGCCTTTTTCGACCAGCCAGTGGCCATCGACCAGCGCGCCGGTCTCGATGGTGCGTACCACCAGCTTGTTGTCGGCGCCGACCAGCATCACGGTCGCTTCGCCCTGGGCGTTGCGGGTGACCGCCGGCGCCGGCACGCGCATCACGTCCGGCCGCACGCCCTGGCTGACCGATGCGCGCACGTACATGCCGGGCAACAGCAGGTGGTCGGGATTGGGGAACTTGGCGCGCAACGTCACCGAGCCGGTGGCCGGATCGACGCTCACACCCGAGAATTCCAGCGAGCCAGTGCTCTTATAAGTGGTGCCGTCTTCGAGCTTGAGGGTGACGGTGGCGTGGTTGGCGCCATCGAGCTTGAGCGCGCCGGCGGCGATATCGCGGCGCAGCGCCAATCCTTCCACGCTCGACTGCTGCAAATCGACGTACATCGGGTCGATCTGCACGATGGTGGTGAGCAGGGTGGCCGAGCCGCCCTGCACGTAGGCGCCTTGCGTCACTTGCGAGACGCTGCTGCGGCCACTGATGGGCGCCGTCACGCTGGTGTAGCCGAGGTTGATCTTGGCGGTGGTGAGCGTGGCTTTGGCCGCTGCCACGTCGGCGGCGGCCTGCAACTGCGTCGCTTCGGCATTGTCGAACGCCTGCTTGCTGACGGCATTGCCGCCGACCAGCACCTTGTAGCGGTCCAGTTGCGCGCTGCTCGAGGCCAGGTTGGCCTGGGCGCGCTGCAAGGTCGCTTCGGCGCTGGCGACGGCAGCGCGGTACGGCGCGGGGTCGATCATGTACAGCGGTTGTCCCTGTTTGACGTCGGCGCCTTCCACGAAGCGGCGCTCCTGGACGATGCCATCGACGCGCGCGCGCACCTCGGCCAGCAGGAACGGCGCGGTGCGGCCGGGCAGTTCCACCTTGAGCGGTACGCTGTCGTGCCTGACCGCCATGACCGTCACTTCGGGAACGGGCGGCGGCGCGGGTTTTTTGTCTTCACCGCAGGCGGCGAGGGTGAGCGTGACGGTGGTAACGGCGGCAGCGAGCACGCAGCGGCGCGCAAGGGTGGTCAGGGGCATTGGTCGGTCCAGTTGGAATTGGGTCGTGGCGGTCGAAGTATTTCTGGTCGCACCGTACTATGCCGGGTGGCGGCTTAAATGGGCGTGTGCGATTCATTAAATATCGTTAATGTACCTGCGACAGTCGCAAAAACACATCACCCAATGGCGACAGATGACACTTAAAACGAGTGGGGGGGGAGACTGGAGCGGGAGAAGAGTCTCGAACTCTCGACCTCAACCTTGGCAAGGTTGCGCTCTACCAACTGAGCTACTCCCGCATGGGGCGCTATTGTAACAACGTTTTTTAAAAGTTGCCAGAGCAAATTTTACCAGCGATACGTCACCGCCCCGATCACCTTGCGCGGCTCGCCGAAGAAGCAGCGGTACGGGCAGGCGGCGATGTAGTTCTTGTCGGCCAGGTTGCTGATGTTGACCGACAGGCGCCAGGGGCCTGCGCTGTAGCTGGCCATGGCGTCGAACACCGTGTAGTCGGGCGCCGGCACGTCGTGCCACTGGCTGGCGGTTTCACCCACGTAGCGCAGGCCGGCGCCAGCTTTCAGGCCCGGCGCGCCCAAGTCGTTCAGGGTGTGATCGAACCATAGCGAGAACTGGTTGTACGGGATGCCGGCGGTGCGTTTGCCCACCAGCTCCGGGTAAAGCGGGCTGGCTGCCGTGGTGCGGGCGTCGGTGTAGGTGTAGGCGCCCAGTACCTGGGTGTTGCGTCCCAGCTTGCCGCGTGCTTCGAGCTCCACGCCGCGCGAGCGCACTTCACCCTGTTGCGACTGGAAGCCACGGTTGCGCGGGTCGTCGCTCAGCACATTGCTCTGGGTGAGCTGGTACACGGCGGCCGCCAGCATCAGCTGCCTGCCGGTCGGCTGGTAGCGCACTCCCGCTTCGATCTGTTCCCCGCGCGTGGGCTTGAAGCGGTTGTTGCCGAAGTCCGCGCCGTTGGTCGGCGTGAACGACTGGCTGAAGCTGGCGAATGGCGCCAGGCCGTTCGGCGCCAGGTACACCACGCCCGCGCGGCCGCTGAAGGCCTTGGTCGCTTCGTTGCGCGCACTGCACAGCGCCGGGTTGTGATAGCTGCACAGCGATTGCCGCACCCAGTCCTGGCGCCCGCCCAGCAGCAGCACCCAGCGCTCGGCCAGTTTCATCTGGTCTTGCAGGTACAGGCCCCGCCGGCGGCTGTCGCCGCGCCAGCCACCGCCCGGCGTGGCCGGACCGATGGCGCTGCCATAGACCGGCGCATACAGGTCCAGCTGGCTCACCTCGCGGTCGTAGCGGCCGGTGTTCACTTTTTCGCGCACATAGTCGAAGCCGGCCAGCGTGGTGTGGCTGACCGCGCCGCTGCGCCACTGATATTGCAGCGACGTGTCGGAGGTGAGCTGGGAGTTGTCTTCCAGCCGGTCCTGGCCGGAGCGGTCGAGCGTGGTGCGACCGTCCGCTGCCAGTTCGAGGCCCACGTTGATGGCCGACCACTGCTGGTCCGACCGGTAGCGGCGCAGGCCGTGGCGCAGCGTCAGCTGGTCCGACAGCGCCTGCTCGAACAGGTAGCCTGCCGAGTAGCGGTTGACGTGGTAACGGTCGTAGCCAGGCTCGCCGACGAAGCGCTCGCGCGCAATGCGGCCGTTCGGGTTGGGGGAGGCCGTGCCGGACAGCGGCAGGCCATCGCTGCCGTACATGCTGCGGTCGCGCTGGTATTCGGTCAGCAGCGTGAGGCTGGTGCGGGCATTGGGCCGCCAGGTCAGCGCCGGGGCGATGAACAGGCGGTTGTCGGTGACGTAGTCGATAGAGGTGTCGCTGTCGCGTTTCAGTCCCGTGAGCCGGTACGACCATTGGCCGTCGTCGGTGAGCGCACCGGTGAAGTCGCCCGAGACCTGCTTGCGGTCGAACGAACCGAGTTCCACGTTCAGTTCGCGCATGGTGTCCACGCTGGGCCGCTTGCTCACGGTATTGAGCACGCCGCCCGGTTCGGCCGAACCGTACAGGATCGACGATGCACCCTTGAGCACTTCGATGCGTTCGAGGCCATATGGCTCCTGCTGGCCGTCGAAGCGGTTGGCCTGGTAGCGCATGCCGTCGCGCAGGGTGGTGGGGATGGAAAAACCGCGCAGCAGTATTTCGTCGCCGGTGCGTTCGGTGTAGGGCGGACGCAGCGCGCCGATCGAATAGGCGACAGCGTCGGTGATGCTTTGCGCGCGCAGGATTTCGATCTGCTCCGCGCCGATCACGGTAACCGACTGCGGCGTTTCCAGCAGTGCGGTGTCGGTCTTGGTGCCGGTGGCGCTGCGGCTGGCCACGTAGCCTATCACCGGCCCGGCGGCTTCCTCTTGTTGGGCGGTGGCGGAAATTTGCGGCAGCGTGGCAATGGGCTGGTCGGCGGCGACGGTTTGTGCGCCAGCCAAGGTGGTAAGAGCGGAGAGGGCGCCCAGCAGGGCGAGTACGCCCGCGCGCAAGCCGCTGCGCGGCAGGTGACGATAATTGTGCATGATGTTGTCAGGTCAGGTTCGGTAGGGCAGCGTGTGCTGCGAGCATTTCACCGAAGTCATGCGGGGCTGGGAGGGGCGCCGTGCTGGGCGAGACTGGGTTCGGACGAATATAATAGCAGCTTCCATATCAAATGTTCAACAGTCATGCAGGCATATCGATTTGGTTATGTATAACTGTGCAAAAGTCATTGGTCCGGCATCGCGGCGTCCCTTAGCATAGCGGTAGCTTGCATTACTGCGCCTCACTCACATCAAGAAAGAGACACCATGTCCGCTATCAAACTCGCCATCGTCGGCGTCGGCAAGATCGTGCACGACCAGCACCTGCCTGCGATCGCCGCCAATCCAGATTACCAGTTGATCGCCTCGGCCAGCCGCAACCACACCGTGGACGGCATCCCTGGCTTCAAATCGATCGAAGAGATGCTGGCGCAGATGCCGGAAATCGAAGCTGTCTCGCTGTGCATGCCGCCGCAATACCGCTACAGCGCCGCCCACGCCGCGCTCACCGCCGGCAAGCACGTGTTCCTTGAGAAGCCGCCCGGCGCCACCTTGTCGGAAGTGGCCGACCTCGAAGCGCTGGCCGCGTCCAAAGGCTTGACCCTGTTTACCAGCTGGCATTCGCGCTACGCGCCGGGCGTGCAGCCTGCCAAGGCCTTCCTGGCCGCCAACGCGCCGGCGAGCATGCACGTGATCTGGAAAGAGGACGTGCGCCACTGGCACCCGAATCAGGACTGGATCTGGCAAGCCGGTGGTCTCGGCGTGTTCGATCCTGGCATCAATGCGCTGTCGATCGTCACCGAGATCCTGCCCGAGCGCATTTTCCTGTCCGGCGCCAGCCTGGAGTTCCCCGACAACCGCGAAGCGCCGATCGCCGCCGACCTGCACTTCCAGAGCGCGGGCGCACTGCGCGTGCACGCCGAATTCGACTGGCGCCAGACCGGCAAGCAAAGCTGGGACGTGCTGGTGGAAACGGCCAAGGGGCAAGTCAAGCTGTCCGACGGCGGCTCGCGCCTGTGGATCGACGGCGTCGAACAGCCGCTGGAAAAAGAAGCCGAATACCCGTCGCTGTACCGCGTGTTCGCAGACCTGGTCAAGGCCGGCAAGTCGGATGTCGATGTAGCGCCACTGCGCCACGTGGCCGATGCGTTCATGCTCGGTAAGCGCAAAGTAGTAGATGCCTTCCACGATTAAGTAGTACTTTCGCCATCAATAAAAAACGGCCCGCGCTCATCACGCGGGCCGTTTTTACATCAAGGCAGCTTGCCCGCCCCCGCACTGGCCGGCACCGCGGTCAGCACGGCCGCTGCCGTTTGCAGCGCGTACGCATACGGCGGCGTCCACACGTTGTTGCCGGTCGGGGGCGCGTAGCCGCACTGGCCGTCGATGGCGCTGGTACCAGACTTGTCGCTGGTGAAGATGTGGCCCGACGAGCGGAAGCCGATGAAGTCCTTGCCCTTGATTGCCTTGCCGCACACTTCCGTCACTTTCAGGCCCGTGAAGTTGTAGTAGTGATTTTCCAGCAGCATGTTGGAGCGGTAGCGGGCATCGGTGCCGCCCTCGAACTTGACGTCGGCGACCTTGGTGCTGGTGCTGCCGGCAATCAGGTTGTTGAACATGTGGACCTGGCCGTACCGGTTGAGCGGCAGGCGCGTGTTGGCGCCGTCGTACCAGTTGCCCGAGAAGGTCACGTGCATGCGGCCTTCGTCGCTCCAGGCGCGGCCGGCGTCGCCATTGCCCACCAGCGTGGTCTTGGCGTGCTTGTTGAAGACGTTGCTGGCGATGGTCACGTAGTCGCTGCCGCGCACCACGTCGAGCGCGCCGTCGTGGCGGGTCTTGTTGGTGGAGCCGGCCAGCGAATCGGGCGTGTCGCCGTCACTGATCGACAGGTGCGAGATGTAGACGTTCTGCGCGCGCGAGAGCGTGATGCCATCCGCGTACGCATTGGCCGAGTCTTCGGGATTGACATCCCACGGCGTATCGAAGGCGATATTGCGCACGATGACGTTGCGGGTCCAGGTCGGGTAGTCGTCGCCATCCTTGCCATCGGCGATCCACTTCTTGAAGTCGGACTGCTCGTCGCCGGTGGCGCTCAAGGCCAGTTCGCCGCCGATCAGGATCGAGGTGCCGGTCATCCGCGCCGGACGGCCCTGGGCGTCGTTGATGCCGACCAGCGTGGTGTTCGACGGCAGGCTGATCGAGCCGCCGAATTTCTGGTCGCGGTAGCTCGTGTATTCGCGGAACACGGTGTTGTTCTGGCTCCAGCGCAGGTCGATGTGGCCGATCACGCGGATGATTTTCGGCTCGTTGCCGGCCTGGTTGATGGCGGCGATCAGCTGCTGGCCGTTGTACACGGTGTACACGCGGTCGGCGCGCGCATTGCCGCCACCGGTCACCAGCACCGCGCCCTTGCGCGACCAGGCATGCCAGCCGTTCGGGGGCGCCGGCTGGCGCTCGAAGGTGAGCACGCCGCCGGTCGGATCGGCCTGCGCGAAGCGCCACACCGGCAGCGCCGGCGCGGCCATGTAGTTGGCGGGCGAATGCAGGCCGTCGATGGTCACCGGCGCAGAGTAGTTGCGCACCCCGTACTGGGCGGTTTGCAGCGGCGTGCTGGCGCCGGTGAGGGTGGCGGCGTCGATGACGGCGTTGGCGTTGGCGGCAGCAAGCCACCCTGCGGCAGCAAGGATCGTCAAAGCGAATTTCATGGTTGTCTCCACTATTTTTTATAAATGATATGGACCGTTTCCGGGACCGCGATGCTGACGGGGGAACACGGGTACTGAAGCAGGCACCTTGCGTACCTGCGGCCTTTACGACGAGGGCTTGGGGGAAGCCGAGGTCGGTCAGGTGGCGACGACCGATGAATAGTAGTCCTCGGAAATAAAATACGCAACCGACAATGTTGGATCGGCGTCATGCGATTTATGTATACTTTTTCACGGAAAAATGATTGGTCCGCCGACGTGCTCGTCAGTAGCATATCGCTAGTTTTTAACAGACCACCATCACGAGAGACAATATGAAAAACATCCTTGGCGCCGCCATCGCCACCCTGGCCAGCGCACTGCTGGCCGGCATGCAGCCCGCCAGCGCCGCCACGCCGGGCGCCTTTGCCAAAGGCGCCGACATCAGCTGGATCACCGAGATGGAAGACGCGCGCCGCATCATGCGCAACCGCGACGGCAAGCGCCAGAACCTGCTCACCACGTTGCAGGAGCAGGGCATGGATGCGGTGCGCCTGCGCGTGTGGGTCAATCCGGTGGACGGCTACAACAACCTGCGCGATACGCTGGTGAAAGCCAGGCGCGTCAAGGCTGCCGGCATGCGCCTGATGATCGACTTTCATTACAGCGACGACTGGGCCGATCCGGCCAAGCAGTTCAAGCCGGTCGCCTGGAAGGACTACAGCGTCGATCAACTGGCCACCGCCGTGGCCGACCACACCCGCAGCACGCTCACCGCGCTGCGCGAGGCCGGCATCACGCCAGAGTGGGTGCAGGTCGGTAACGAGACCACCAACGGCATGCTGTGGCCCGAAGGGGAGGCCAGCAAGAACATGAAGAACTATGCGCGCTTTGTCACCGCCGGCTACGACGCCGTCAAGCAGGTGTTCCCGCAGGCGCTGGTGATCGTCCACGTCGATAACTGCCACGATGGCGCGCAGTTCCGCTGGAACTTCGACGGCCTGGTCGAGAACGGCGGCAAGTTCGACATCATCGGCGCTTCGTCGTATCCGACCACGGCCAAGAACATCAGCTGGCAAGCGGCCACCGCCGCCTGCCTGAACACCATGAACGACGTCACCGCCCGCTACCACAAGCCGGTGATGCTGGCCGAAGTGGGCGCGCCGTGGGACCACCCGGACGGCAAGGCCATCATCGCCGACCTGCTGGCCAAGGTGCGTGCAGTCAACAACGGCATGGGCGTGGGCGCGTTCTACTGGGAACCGCAAGCCTACGACTGGAAGGGCTACCCGATGGGCGCGTTCGACCACCAGGGCAAGCCGACGCCGATGCTTGACGCGTTCATGGAAAAATAAAGCACACCATGCCGGTGGCGTGCGTTACCCCGACAGTCGTGCGGTCGTGGTGCGCCGCGCCAGGTCCATGGTGCGGTAGCTGGCCTGCTCGGTGGCCGCGCCGGTGGTGATGAATTCCACCAGTCCCACGCCGGCCAGCGCCATGCGGTACAGCTTGCCGGTATTGGGCGGAATCAGCAGCACCACCTGTTTGACCACGTAACCGGTGCAGCCAGCGTCAGCGCCATCGGGGCTGCGCGCGACGATGATGCGTGCGCCGCAGCCGGGCGGGGTAGGCGTGCCCGGCGGGCGCAGGTCTGTCAGCGGCAAGGGCTGGCCGCGCCAGGCAATGGTGGGCAGCAGCTGCTCGTGGGCGTCCACGTGGACCGCTGCCAGCGCCAGGATTTCCTCGATCGCGTCGATCGCCGTGGCGTGGTGCTGGTCGGTCTGGAACACGATGTAGGCGTGGCTGTTGAGGCGCTGCGCGGTGGCCGCACCACCTGCGGGTGCGGCGGCGCGGCTGATGCTCGCTTCCGGTACCCGCACCAGCAGCGCTGCCGTGTCGATCACCTCGATGGCGGCGCCATCTTCGCCGATCACGGTGGTGGCGACCGCCGCGCCTGCAGGGGTGACTGGCGCCGCCAGCATGCGCAACTCGAGCGCCGCGCGCACCATCAGGCCCAGCGCCAGATCGCCGTGCTCGACGATGGCCAGCAGGGCAGGCGGCGGCGCGGCGGGCAGGCCCAGCAACCTGGCAGTATCGATCACGGCCACGTTGCGCTCGCCCCAGCTGCAATAGCTGCTGCTGCCGCCGGCGGGACCGATGGGCCGCAGCGCCGGCATCCTGACCACCTGCGCCAGTTCTGTCGCACGGATCGCAACACGGGTGTCGCCGACCGCCAGCAGTGCGTAGAGGGTGGCGGTGTTCGCCGTGACACCCGCGCCTTGCGCCAGCAGCGCGGCGGCGCCATCGGCACCGCTGTCGCCACCGCCCTGACGTCCGGCATCGTCTGCACCGCCAGCAGTGCTGTCACTGTCGTCACCGCCATGCCACGCCCCCGCCAGCGCAATCATCCGTGCCACATCGAGCACGCTGACCACGCGCCCCAGTTCGTCCGATTTGACCACGCTGTCGAAGACTTCGTCGGGATCCTGGTCGTGCAGCACCCGGGTGGGTGCCGGCACGTCGGTCATGCCCACCACGGCGTCCACCCGCAGGCCGATGCTGCGCCGGCCATCGCCGAGCACCAGGATGCGCGCGGTCTTGTCACGCGCTGGCGCACTATTGAGAACCTCGCCAACATCGACCCAGCGCGCCAGGTCCACCACCGGCACCAGCGCCCCCGCGTGTTCGGCCACACCGCACAGCGCGCCCTGGCGGCGCGGCAGCGGGTGCAGGGCGCCGGCCAGCGGCAGCGCCTGCAGCACTGCCGCCACCGGCACCCCCACCGTCACCGTTCCGACCGTGGCGATCGCCAGCCGGACCGTGGCAATCGCCGTTTCGCGTACGGCTGCCATGTCAGTGCTTGGGCGTGATGGTTTCAAGCTCGGTCAGCAGCGCCGAGGCATCGTGCGTGGCGCTGGCCTGCGCCGAGGTCGATGCATGGATCTGGCCGATCGACTCGCTGGTGCGGGCCACCGACCGCACGATGCGCTCGAACGCCGCCTCCACCTCGCCCGACAGGCGCGTGCCTTCGTCCACGCGGTTGACGGTTTCGTTGATCAGCTTGGCGATTTCGCGGGTGGCCACGGCCGACTTTTCGGCCAGCTTGCGCACCTCGTTGGCCACCACCGAAAAACCGTAACCATGTTCGCCGGCGCGCGCCGCCTCGATGGCGGCGTTGAAGGCCAGCAGGTGGGTCTGGCTGGCGATGTCGCTGATGGTGTCGATGATCTCGTGCACATCGCCCGACGACTTCTGGATCGCCACGATGGCCTCCTTCGAGCGCGTCAGCAGCTCGCTGCCGTCGGCCGCTTCCACCTGGGTCTGGCCGGCCATGCCGGCGGTCTGCTGCGAGCCGTCGGCAATCTCGCCGATCGACTGGGTGAGCTTGGACAGCACGCTGGAGATGGCCTGCACCTTTTCGCTGACCAGCATTTCGCGCTGCACCTGGTCGGTCACGTCCATGGCGAACTTGACCACCTTGTAGGCCTTGCCGTTGATGTCGAGGATGGGGTTGTAGGTGGCGAGGATCCAGATGTCGGCGTTGTGCTTGCCGCGCCGCTTGAACAGCCCGGACTGGAATTCTCCCTGGCCCAGCGCCGCCCAGAAATTGCGGTACTCGGCGCTCTTGACCAGGTCCTCGTCGCAGAACAGGCTGTGGTGCGCGCCCACCACTTCGTCCTCGGTGTAACCCATGGTGCGCAGGAAGTTGTGGTTGACCGACAGCACGTGGCCGCGCATGTCGAATTCGATCACGGCCTGCGAGCGGCCCAGCGCTTCGAGCTTGCCGCGCGACTCGCCACTGAGTTTCTTCTGCTCGGTGATGTCGGTGGCAAATTTGACCACCTTCATCGGCTTGCCCTCGGCGTCGAAAATCGGGTTGTACGAGGCCAGTATCCACACGTCCTTGCCGCTCTTGGTCACGCGCCGGTATTCGCCGGCGTTGAACTCGCCGCGTCCCAGGCGCTCCCAGAACGCCAGGTACTCGGGCGAGTGCACGAAGGCGGTGTCGCAGAACATGCGATGGTGCTGGCCACGCACTTCGTCGAGGCCGTAGCCCATGATGTTGAGGAAGTTATCGTTGGCGGTGAGGACCTTGCCCTGCAAGTCGAATTCGATCACGGCCTGCACCCGGTTCACAGCCAGGTTCTTGCCTTCGAAGTCGGCGTTGCGGGTTTTTGCGTCGGTAATGTCGGTGGCAAACTTGACGACCTTGAAAGGCTTGCCGTTGGCGTCGAAAATCGGGTTGTAGGTGGCCTGTATCCATACCGTGCGGCCGGTCTTGGACATGCGCTTGAATTCGCCGGCGTGCAGTTCGCCCGAAGCCAGGTGCTGCCAGAAGGCGCGGTATTCGGCCGAGCGGCTGAAGGCCGGCTCGCAGAACATGGCGTGCTGCTGGCCAACCACTTCATCGAGCGTGTAGCCGAGCGCGTTCAAAAAATTGTTGTTGGCGTGGAGGATCTTGCCGGTCAGGTCGAATTCGATCACGGCCTGGGCGCGGTTGACGGCGTCGCGCTTGCCCTGGAATTCGGCAGCCGCGAACTTCTGCGCGGTGATGTCGGTGGCAAACTTGATCACCTTGACCGGCTTGCCGTCCGGTCCCAGCACCGGGTTGTACGAGGCGGCAATCCAGATATCCTTGCCGCCCTTGGCGCGGCGCTTGAATTCGCCGGAGTGAAATTCGCCGTCGCCGAGGTGCTGCCAGAATTCCTGGTATTCGGCCGAGGCGGCGTAGTCGGCTTCGCAAAAGATGCGGTGGTGCTTGCCTACGATTTCCTCGAGCGTGTAGCCGACCGCGGCCAGGAAGTTGGCGTTGGCGTGCAGGATGGTGCCGTCGAGCTGGAATTCGATCACCGCCTGCACGCGGTTGATCGCGTCCAGCACCGACATGGCGGTAGCCAGCCGGGTTTCCTGGTCCAGGCAGGTCAGCTCTTCAGTCGAATTCTTCATCGCAAGTCTCTCATAGGTAAAACGGGCGCAACCAGTGTAGCGCCGCGCCTTCACCTGTGAGAACAAAGCTGACAGGGCAACAACAGAAATCTGCTGCGCCCGTTGTGTTATTGCATCAGAGCATTAACTACCCAACTCGAAGTCATTAGCCCATCGCCGTATCGAGCACCATCATGATGATGAAGCCGACCACCAGCGAAAATGACGCCGTGCCGTAATTGCCGCGACGCTGGGCCTCTGGCACCACGTCGTGGCAGATCACGTACAACATGGCGCCTGCCGCACCCGCCAGGCCCCATGGCAGCAGGGCGGCCGAGGCCTCGATCAGCAACGCGCCGATGACCGCGCCGATCGGCTCCACCACGCCGGACAGGGTGCCCAGCGCGGCCGAAAACAAGCGCCCGTAACCGGCCACGCGCAGCGCCATCGCCACCACCATGCCTTCGGGAATGTCCTGGATGGCGATGCCGGTGGTGAGGGCGTTGGCCTTGCTCAGGTCCACCCCGGCGTAGCCGACGCCGATGGCCATGCCTTCGGGAATATTGTGGATGGCGACTGCGCCGACGAACAGCCAGGCCCGCACCAGGGTATTGGCTTGGTCGGACTTGCTGTTGTCGAGCACATTGTCGGAGCGGACCAGGCGTTCGAGCAGCATCACCACCAGCATGCCGAGCAGGATGCCGCCACCCACCATCAGGCTGGCGGCCATCGGCGTGTTGCCGGCGCCCTTGCTGGCGGCAATCGCCGGCAGCACCAGCGAGAACGAGGTGGCGGCCAGCATGATGCCGCCGCCGAGGCCCAGCGCGGCATCATAGGTGCGGGGCGAAAAACTTTGCGACAGCAAGACCGGCAAGGTGCCGACCGCCGTGGCGGCAGCGGCCCACAGGCCGCCGATCAGCGCGTGGTACACCGGCGGCGGCATGGCAGCCAACAGGTCCGGGCTGCGCATGGCCACCAGCGCGCACAGGCCGGCGATCAGGGCGGCGGTCAGCAAGCGGCCCGGCGTGAAGGAAATGGATCTGGGCATGAAAGATTAAAGTTGTTCGTTGGTACACACAGTGTACATGCTCCATGGTGTGCACGGCGCATCGCTTTCATCGACCAACTGTCTGACAATCGTGCGCTACCGCACGGATGTTAAAATTGCAAAAACCATTTCCACAGAGCGCGATGACCGTTGAAACCTCCCTCGTAGTCCAGGCCTTGCCGTTCGCCATCCTCGTGCTCGATGCGTCGCCCGAGTTTTTCATCCTGCATGGCTCCGACGAATACCTGGCCGCCACCATGACGTCCCGCGCCGACGTCATCGGCCGGCCGCTGTTCGACGCCTTTCCGGCCTCATCCGGCGAAGCGGACGGTCCTGACCGCCTGCGCGTCTCGCTGAACGAAGTGCTGCGCACCGGGCGCATGCACACCATGGACTTGCAACGCTACGACGTGCCCAACCGCAAGGGCGATGGCTTCATCGTCAAATACTGGCTGCCCACCAATTTGCCGGTGCTGGGTGCGGACGGCCAGGTCAAGGCCATCGTCCACCGCGTGTACGACATGACGTCGCTGGTGCAGGGTTCGAATGGCGAGAACGCCTTGCCGGCCGGCGATCCGTCGGAGTACGTCAAGCGTTCGTTCGACGACCTCAAGCGCGTGATCGAGGTCGTCAAGGAAGGCGAACGGCGCCGCAGCGCGGCCGAGGCCCGCGCCACCGAGGCCGGCGAGCGGCTCGACCTGGCGGTGCAGGCCGGGGAGCTCGGTACCTTCTACTGCCCGATGCCAATGGGTAAAATCTACTGGAATGACAAGTGCAAGGAACATTTTTTCGTGCCGCTCGATACCGAGGTCACGTTCGACCTGTTCTACCAGCTGATCCATCCTGACGACCGCGCCCACACCCGGGCCGCCGTGGAGGCGAGCGTGCGCGACAAGCAAATGTACGACGTCGAGTACCGCGCCCTGGCGCCCGATGGGCGTGAACGCTGGCTGCGCGCCAAGGGCCGCACTTATTTCGACGCCAGCGGCGCGCCCACCCGTTTCGACGGCATCACGCTCGACATCAGCCGGCAAAAGCAGGTGGAGGCCGAGCTCTCGCGCAGCAACCGCCAGAAGGACGATTTTCTCGCCATGCTGGCGCACGAGCTGCGCAACCCGCTGGCGCCGATCAGCGCTGCTGCCGACCTGCTGGCGCTGGCGCCGCTCGAACCGGCCCGCATCGCCCGCATGAGCGAGGTGCTGTCGCGCCAGGCGCGCCACATGTCGGGAATGCTCGACGACCTGCTCGATGTTTCGCGCGTCACGCGCGGCATGGTGGAGCTCGAGCGCACGGTGGTCGACAGCAAGCAAGTGGTGGCGGCCGCGCTGGAGCAGGTGGCGCCGCTGATTGCGCAGCGCGGCCACCGCGTGCGCACGCAGATTACCCACGAGGGCGCGCTGGTGCACGGCGACGAGAAGCGCCTGGTGCAGGTGCTGGCCAACCTGCTGGGCAACGCCGCGCGCTACACGCCGGTCAACGGCAGCATCGACGTGGCGCTGCGGGTGGACGGCGACGACGTAGTGGTGTCGGTGGCGGACAACGGGGTGGGACTGGACCAGGAGCTGGTGCCGCGCATCTTCGATTTGTTCGTGCAAGGCGCGCGCACGCCCGACCGCGCCCAGGGCGGCCTGGGACTGGGGCTGGCGCTGGTGCGCAGCATGGTCGAGCTGCATGGTGGCCGGGTGGCCGCCACCAGTCCGGGCGAGGGCATGGGCGCCACGTTTATGGTGTGGCTGCCGCGCCACATGGCCGCGCCGCTGGCAGCAGCTCCTGCCGGCGGCCACCGCTACGACGCCACGCAGCCGTTGAAGATCGTGGTGGTGGACGACAATGTCGATGCCGCCTGGACCCTGGCCACCTGCCTGCGCGCCATCGGCCACGACGTTATCGAGATCAACAACCCCAAGGCCGCGTTGGCGCTGGCGCCCGAACACACGCCCGACGTGTTCCTGCTCGATATCGGCATGCCCGAGATGGACGGGCGCGAACTGGCGCGCCGCCTGCGTGCGCAGGCGCATACGGCCGGCGCGCGCCTGATTGCCGTCACCGGCTACGCCAACCCGGAGGAAGCCGACTCGCCGTTTGACCGCTACCTGGTCAAGCCGGTCGATTTCTCGGCGCTGGCGCGCCTGCTCGATTAGCGCCCAGGTGCCGGCGCGGACGATCTACCCGGCCATGGCAATCCCCCGCAACCGTTCCCGGTCCAGCAAGTCGATACGCCGGTTGTGCACCGCCAGCAAGCCGGCCACACGAAACTGCGACAGTTGCCGGCTCACGCTTTCCAGCGCCAGGCCCAGGTACGAGGCGATGTCGTCGCGCGACATGCGCAGTGTCACCGTGTCGGCCGGGCAGCCATCGTCCCCGCCACCATCGGCCAGGTCGAGCAGCAGGGCCGCCAGCCGCTGTGGCGTCTTGGCCGTGCCCAGCATCAGCATGCTGGTTTGTTGGCGGTCGAGTTCGGTGCCGACCAGCTGGTGAAAACGCCGCGTCAGCGCCGTGTATTGCTTCATCATGCGCGTCAGGCTCGGGTACGAGATAGCGCAGACGGTGCTGTCGCACAGGGCCAGGGCGTCGCAGCGATGGCTGTTGGCGCCCAGCGATTCCAGGCCGAGCAAGCGGCCCGGTTGATGGAAGCCGATCACCTGGCGGCGGCTGCCGTCCGGCATGGCGCGCTCGGTTTTCAGCTGACCCTGCTGGACCGAGTACAAGGTGTCGAACGGCGCGCCGCGCGCGACCAGGCGCTGGTGGCGCTTGAGCACGTGGCGCCGCAGCACCACCTGGTGCTCGAAGGCGTCCAGCCCGGTGGCGTCGAGGCCGGCGGCCAGGCAGTGGCGGCGCGTGTCGCAGTCGAGGCAGCGGGGCG
Source organism: Duganella phyllosphaerae (assembly GCF_001758785.1). GTDB lineage: Bacteria > Pseudomonadota > Gammaproteobacteria > Burkholderiales > Burkholderiaceae_D > Rugamonas > Rugamonas phyllosphaerae. The sequence continues at coordinate 117,983 of NZ_LROM01000071.1, read as the reverse complement.
GCCGGTGGGTTGAAGTTGATTGCATGGCTGTGGCCCAAGTCACGATGGGCCGAGACTATCAACTCTTAACCGAAAAATATTTGATCCACGTCAAGTTTTTCAAGGTCAGCGGTAACAGTCAAATTTGACTTGGATCAATTTTAATGTTGATGAAAATCATTATCCTTTGCCTTTCCGATTTATCGCCGAGGAAAATTAATGAGAACTGCGCTGCCTGTCGTCAGCACGGGCGCCATCGACGCCCTGAACCGACGCATTGCCGCGCTCGAAGCGGAACTGCGCGTGGCCACCGCCGCGTTCGAGACAGCGGAAGGCATGCTCGTGACCGATGCCCACGGCATCATCCTGCGCGTGAACCAGGGCTTTAGCCGCATCACCGGCTACGCCGCCCGGGAAGCGGTGGGCCAGCGGCCTGCCATGCTCAGCTCGGGCAAACACGATGCCGCTTTCTACCGCAAGATGTGGGACACGATCCGCCGCGACGACCGCTGGGAAGGCGAAATCTGGAACCGCCGCAAGGACGGCCAGCACTATCCGCAGCACCTGAGCATTACCGCCGTGCGTGACCAGGGCGGTGATCTGACCAATTACGTGGCGGTGCTTACCGACATCACCCAGCGCAAGGCGGCCAGCGAGGAGATCGAGATGCTGGCCTTTTACGATCCGCTCACGCGCCTGCCCAACCGCCGCCTGCTGCTCGAGCGGCTACGCCAGATACTCAACGCCAGCCGCCTGCACGACCGCTACGGCGCGCTGATGTTCATCGATCTCGATAATTTCAAGACCCTCAACGACACGCTCGGGCACAACGTGGGCGACCTGTTGCTGCAGCAGGTGGCCGGGCGCCTGCAGGCGGCGCTGCGCCACGGCGACACGGTGGCGCGCCTGGGCGGCGACGAGTTCGTGGTGCTGCTCGAAGGCTTGAGCAGCGACCAGGACGAGGCGGCCGCCCACACAGAGATGCTGGCCACGGCCATTCGCAACGCGCTCAACCTGCCTTATCTGCTGGGTAGCCACACCTGCCACAGCACGCCGTCGATCGGCGTGACCCTGTTCCACAACGGCCATCCGCCGCAGCCCGACGAACTGTTGATGCAGGCCGATATCGCCATGTACCAGGCCAAGCAGGGCGGGCGCAACGGCATGCGTTTCTTCGACCAGGGCATGCAGGACCATATCAACGCGCGCGCCGACATGGAACGTGCGCTGCGCATCGCCATCGACCTGCACCAATTCGAATTGCACTACCAGATCCAGGTGGACCAGCACGGCCGCGCGCGCGGCGCCGAGGCGCTGGTGCGCTGGCGCGCCGATGGCAAGATGATGTCGCCGGCGCAGTTCGTGCCGCTGGCCGAGGAGACCGGCCTGATCCTGCAACTGGGTAGCTGGGTGCTGGAGGAAGCGTGTGCGCGCCTGCGCGCCTGGCAGGAAGATCCCGGCCTGCGCGCCTTGACCCTGGCAGTGAACGTGAGCGCAGCACAATTCCACCAGCCCGGGTTTTGCGAGCAGGTGCGCGGTGCCGTGGCGCGCCATGCGATCGATCCGCGCCTGCTCAAGCTGGAGCTGACCGAGGGCATCGTGCTGAAAAACGTGGAAGTCGCGGTGCAGAGCATGGCCGCGCTGCGCGCCATGGGCGTGCGTATTTCGCTCGACGATTTCGGCACCGGCTATTCGTCGCTGCAATACCTGAAGCGCCTGCCGCTGAGCCAATTGAAAATCGACCAGTCCTTTATCCGCGACCTGGTCAACGACCGCAGCGACCAGGCCATCGTCACCACCATCATCGCCATGGCGCGCAGCCTGGGACTGGACGTGATTGCCGAAGGAGTGGAAACGCCCGAGCAGCGCGCACTGCTGCAAAAGCTCGGCTGCTTCCACTACCAGGGCTACCTGTACGGCCGGCCGGTGGCGGTGGCCGACTTCGAGCAGCTGGTGTTGGGTCCACCGTCGGCTACACCGCGCGCTTGACCAGCAGGTTGCGGATTTCGCTGATCGCCAGGGCCGGGTTGAGGCCCTTGGGGCAGACATCGGCGCAGTTCATGATGGTACGGCAGCGGAACAGCCGGTAGGCGTCGTTGAGATCGTCGAGCCGCTTGTTGGTGTCCAGGTCGCGCGAGTCGGTGATGAAACGGTAGGCCTGCAACAGGCCGGCCGGGCCCACGAAGCGGTCCGGGTTCCACCAGAACGTGGGGCAGGCGGTGGAGCAGCACGCGCACAGGATGCACTCGTACAGGCCATTGAGCTGGTCGCGTTGCTCCGGGCTTTGCAGGCGCTCGCGCTCGGGCGGCGGGTCGTCGTTGACCAGGTAGGGCTTGATCGAGTGGTACTGCAGCCAGAATTCGCTGAGGTCGACGATCAGGTCGCGCACCACCGGCACGCCCGGCAGCGGACGCAGCACGATGGGCTGCGCCAGCTCGGCGATGGTGGTCACGCAGGCCAGCCGGTTCTTGCCGTTGATGTTCATCGCGTCGGACCCGCACACGCCTTCGCGGCACGAGCGGCGAAACGACAGGCTGTCGTCGAGATGGTCCTTGATATGGTTGATCAGGTCGAGCACCATGGTGCCGCGATAGCCTTCCACCACGTAGTCGCGCATGGCGGGGCGGCTGTCGGTGTCGGGATCGTAGCGGTAGATCGAGAGTTTGACCGGTGCGTTGGCGGGCATGGTGCGCTCCTAGTTCCGCGCCGACGCGGGCCGCGCCAGCAACTTGTACATGGCGTATGCGGCGCCGCCCCACAGCAGCGCCTTTTTGGCCGACCCGACGCGCAGAGATAAAGCCGTGTACGGCGAACTTTCCCACACCGGATACGGTTGCAGGCAGCTGCGCTGCTGCAAGGCGCTGCCGTTGGGGGCGTGATGCGGTGCGTACAGCGCATCCTGGCGGTCGGCTGGGGCAGGGCGGTCGGACTGCTGCTGGCGGAACATGGTGGCCTCCGCATAGCGGTCGAACAGGCGCGGCATGTGGAAGCTGCCAACCGACATCAGCTTCGACGCGCCGCCTACGTAGATGTCGCGCTGCGGATGGCACGCCGCGTGCAGGATCGCCTGCGCCACCAACTCCGGCGCGTACAGCGGCGGCGGCAGTTGCGGCTCGTGCGGCAGGTAGTTTTTTGCGTGCACGGTAAACATGGTGTCGATCGCGGCCGGCTTGATCAGGGTGACGGACATGGGCACCTTGTCCTTTTCGATCTCCATGCGCAGCGAATCGGTAAACCCTTTTACCGCGTGCTTGGACGCCGCATACATGCCCTGCAGCGGCACCGTGCAGTCGGACAGTTCGCTGCCCAGGTTGATCAGCGCGCCGCCACCGGCGCGCAGGTGTTTGAGCGCCTCGAGCGAGCCATGCACCACGCCCCAGAAATTGGTCTGGAACAGGCGGTGCCAGTCTTCTTCGGCCACCTGTTCGTGGCGCCCGAAAATCGACACGCCGGCATTGTTGACCCAGGTATCGATGCAGCCAAAGCGGCCGATGGCAGCCTGGCCCAGCTGCTCGACCTCGGCGCGCACGCCCACGTCGGTAGGCACGGTGAGTACCTGCGCGCCGCCCGCTTCCAGCTCGGTGGCCAGTTGCGCCAGGGCATCGCCGTCACGCGCAGCCAGTACCAGCGCGACACCTTCGGCAGCCGCCATGCGCGCGGTGGTCAGGCCGATGCCGCTGGTGGCGCCGGTGATCACCATCACTTGTTTCCGTAGTTTTTTTAATGACACTTTCATCGCTTGCTCCCATAGTGAGTTAGCGATGATTGTTGCAAGGCAGGCAGTCGTCATGTGTAGGACGAGGCCGCAGAGGCGAGTCGGATTGCCGGCGTATAAATCAAAATCTTTCCAGCGCGAATCCGACCTCCACACTGGTCATGGTCCTACAAGCGAACCCGCCCATCAGTGGAACAATAAGCGTTTTAGCGCTAGCAAGGAGTCATCATGTCCAAATGTACTTTCGCCACCGTCTTCGGCGTCGCTGCCTTGTGCCTGGCAGCACTGTCGCATGCCCAGAACACAACGCCGGTGCAACCGACCGGCACCACCGGCGCGACCGCCTTCCATCCTGCCGGGCAGGGCAAGGCTGAGGCCAACGCCAATACCACGTCCACTACCGACCAGGCTGGTAACGCGGGCATGCAGCAGCCGGCCAAGCCCGGCTTCGACAACAAGCCACCCAAGGGCGCCAAGGAAGACTGCCAGCGTTCGCAGGGCGGCGTCGATGCCAGCGGCGGCGAAAACCTGACCGCCACCGGCAAGCACAATACCTCGTGCACCGGCAAGGGCAAGTCGGACCAGCCTGCCAAGGCAGCCAAAGGCTAAGTATCAATACCTAAGTATCAATCGGCAGCCGGGGCGGCTCCCGCCTCGGCTTCCAGGTTGCCCTTGATGCGCATGAGCAGCGCCAGCAGCTGCGTGCATTCTGCGGCGCTCATGCCTTGCACCGCCAGGTTCGACACCTGCGCACCCATGCCTTGCAGGCTGTCAATCACTTGGTGGCCGAGCGGCGAGAGGCGCAGGCGCGTGCTGCGGCGGTCGCTTTCATCCACCTGGGCGTCGAGCAAATGGCGGTCGCGCAGGCCCTTGATCAAGCGTGCCAGTTGCGCCTTGTCGCGCCCCGAATGGGCCACCAGCTCGCGCTGGCTGGCGCCCTGATGGCGGGCAAAAAATCCCAGCACCTTGTATTCCATGTGGGTCAACTCGTGTGCAGCGTTGCACTGCGTGTCGCGCAGTCCGCGCAACTGCATCGACCGGTACAGGTGCATCACATTGTGGACGGCGTCGAACACGGCATCCGCTGGCTTGTCTTGCGATTGGTTGACAAGATCAACTGTTTTAGGTAAATTGGGGGACATTGTCAACTAAGGTGAACATCATGAGTGAGAATAATCGCATACAACGCGTGCGTCACGAAACCCGGATGCGCGAGGTGACGGTGGCGAAGGTGGAGCAACTGGCGCCGGATTTCGTTAGCGTAACATTCGAGGGCGAGAGCCTGGCCGATTTCGTCTCGTCCTCCTATGACGACCATGTCAAGTTCGTGCAGGAAGTGGCTGGCGAACGCGTGATGCGCGACTACACGCCGCGCCGCTACCACCGCGCCGCGCGCCAGCTGACCATCGAGTTCGCGCTGCATGCGCAGGGCGCCGCTTCCGACTGGGCCCGCGGCGTGGCCGTGGGCCAGCCGGCCATCATCGCCGGCCCGCGCGGCTCGATGATCATCCCGATGGATTACGAATGGCAATTACTGGCCGGCGACGACACCGCCTTGCCGGCGATTCGCCGCCGCCTGGAAGAATTGCCGGCCGGCGTCAAAGTGCAGGTGCTGGTGACGGGGCAAGCGGCCGAGCAGCTCGATTTTACCAGCGCCGCCACGGTGGAATTGCGCATCGTGGCCGATGCCGCAGCACTGGTGCGAGCCCTGCGCGACCTGTCCTTGCCTGAGGGTGACGGCTTCGTCTGGTTTGCCGGCGAAGCGGCAGTTGCCAAGCAGGTGCGCGACATTGTGTTCGTGGAGAAAGCCTTTCCGCGCCAGGCGGCGCGCATTTCGGCGTACTGGAAAGAAGGCGCCCTGGGCCACCACGAGAATCTGGAGTAGAACAGGCGGACACGTCCAAAAACCGGGCAATAACAAGGAGCAAAATAAAGTCGTTGCATTATTGCCGAAACGTTAGATTGCGCGCTTGTGCGCGGTGTGGGTAGTGCGACAATCGAGGCCTTCTTCAAGGAGATTCACGATGTCGAGCAGCCATACCTATCGTCCCGACCTGGTATCGTCGGAAATCGTCCAGACCGGCATCGAGCTGGCGGACAAGAACGGACCGGCCAGTGCCGCCGCCTATCTGAGCGGGCGCGGCGTGCTGGAACCGGTCATCAACCGCGTGCTGTCGGAGCCGGCGCAGCGCCGCAACATGGGGCGCCTGCGTGGCAAGGATGAACACGCGCTGGCCGAAGAAGCGTCGCGTTATAAATTCATGTTGTGATGTTGTTGCTTTGCCACGGACGGCGGCCACCCAGGCAGGTGGACGGCGCCGTGGCGTTTCCCCATCCTGCGCGGGTGGCGGCCATGGTTCCCGGCATTTTCTGATCCCTCGTATGTTGCGACGCAATACGGATAAATCTTTACAAAATCCGCCATTCCGTTAAAGTTCAGTCAGCAATGATAACGCTAACTTTTGATCTACCGGCGTCATCTACCATCTTTCCCAATAATGAACAGAGTCAAGCACATGCAATCATCGGTTTTGAGAATGGAAATGTTAGCGCTAACTTGGTGGCGAGTATGAGCGTGGTGCGCTGGGTGGTGATGGGCGTGAGTGGTTGCGGCAAGAGCACCGTGGGCCAGGCGCTGGCGACGCGCCTGCAAGTAGCGTTTGTCGAAGGTGACCAGTTTCACCCGCCGGCCAACGTGGCCAAGATGTCGGCGGGCCTGCCGCTGGACGACGACGACCGCGCCGGCTGGCTGCTGGCCCTGCAGGCGGAATTGCGGCGGGCGGCCGAAGAGGGCGTGGGGCTGGTCGTGTCGTGCTCGTCGCTCAAGCGCCGCTACCGCGACCTGCTGCGTGCTGGCGACCCGGCGCTGCGTTTCGCCCACCTCGACGGCCCGCGCGAATTGATCGCGGCCCGCATGCAGGCGCGCCATGACCACTATATGCCGCCGTCGCTGCTCGACAGCCAGTTCCGCGACCTGGAGCCGCTGCAGGCCGACGAGGCGGGAGTGACGCTCTCGATCACGGTGGCGCCGGAGCAGCTGGTGGCGCGCATCCTGGGCGACGAATAACTGTAACAGGCATCAAAACATAACCACAGCAGCGGACCGTCAATAGTACCGCGCGGACAACGCACACAAACAAAAGAAGATCGGAGACACCATGCAACATCCAACCCCAACCCCAACCCGTCAAACCATCATGCGCCTGGCCGTGGCCAGCGCCTGTGCCTGTTTCGCCCTGTCGGCCCAGGCGCAGCAAGCCGCCGCCGAGCCGCAAGCAGCACCTGCCGAAGCGACACCGGTCCCAACTCCGACCCCGGCCCCGGCCCCGGGACCGGCTGCCGAAGTGGCGCAGGAAAACGTGGTGACCGTCTCCGGTTCGCGCATCGCCGCACGCGGCTTCACGCAACCGACGCCCACCACGTCGCTCGGCGCCGACGACCTGGCCAAGACCGCCAAGCCCAATTTGTTCAATGCGATTGCCGAATTGCCGGCCCTGCAAGGCAGCACCGGCCGCACCACCAGCACCAACAGCACCAGCAGCGGCGTGCAGGGTTTGAGTTCGCTGAGCCTGCGCGGCCTCGGTGCGATCCGCACCCTGACCCTGCTCGACGGCCAGCGCGTGGTGGGCGCCAACGTCACCGGCGTGACCGACGTCAGCCAGTTCCCGCAACTGCTGATCAAGCGGGTGGACGTGGTGACCGGCGGCGCCTCGGCCTCGTACGGTTCGGACGCCATCGGCGGCGTGGTCAACTTCATCACCGACAAAAAATTCGAGGGCTTCAAGGCCAATGTCGAAGGCGGCATGACCAAGTACCACGACGACAAGAACGGTTCGCTGCAAGCGGCCTGGGGCAAGGCCTTCCTGGACGATCGCCTGCACGTGACGGCCAGCGCGGAATACGGCCGCGAGAAGGGCATCGAATCGCCGGGCTTCGGTGAAGTGGGTCCGAACGGCCGCAACTGGTACAAGAACCCGGCCTTCCAGGTGCGGCCATTGAGCCAGACCAACGACGGCAAGCCGCAGTACACGGCGATCGAACACGCGCAGCAATACCAGTATTCGAAATTCGGCCTGATCACCAGCGGCCCGCTGCAAGGCACGGCGTTCGGCGCCAATGGCCAGCCGTACAAGTTCAATTACGGTTCCAATGGCGTGCCGACCGGCACTGGTGCGGTCACCAACTGCGTCAACCCGTTCTGCGTGGGCGGTGACCTGAGCGGCAGCGTGGGCGCCGGCACCAACCTGGCCATGGACCTCACGCGCCAGGTGGCTTACACCCGCGTGGGCTTCGATCTCAGCCCCGACCACGAAATCTATTTCACTGCCAATTACGGCAAGGTGAAATCGGAGTTTTCGCCCAATCCCGGCGCGGCCAAGAACGCCAACCTGACTATCCAGTGCGACAACCCCTATTTGCCGGCATCCATCGCTGCCGCCTGCGCTGCCAACAACATCACCAGCTTCCAGTACGGCACCGCCAACGCTGTGTTCCCGCAAAACATCAACGTCCATCCGACGCGTGAAATGAAGCGGGTGGTGGTGGGCGCCAACGGCAAGTTCCAGCTGGGCGGCAAGGAATGGTCGTACGACACGTATGCCGAACACGGCGTCAACCGCACCGACATCATCGTCCACGACATGACGCTCAATGCGCGCTATAACGCCGCCATCGACGCCGTGCGCGCGCCGGACGGCAGCATCGTCTGCCGCAATGCGGTGGCCGCCGCTGCCGGCTGCCGGCCGTTCAACATCATCGGCGACGTGCCGGTGGACCAGGCCGCCTGGCGCTACATCGCGCCGGAAAACGGCCCGCAGCAGCACACCCGCCAGACCCAGGACGTGGCCAGCATCAACTTCAACGGCGAAGCGTTTTCGTCGTGGGCCGGCCCGATCGCGATCGCCACCGGCGCCGAGTACCGTCGCGAGCACTACAAGGTGACCGGCGACCCTTACGGCAACGGCATCTTTGCCGACAGCCCCAACACCGCCGACTACCCGGCCGACCCGCTGCTCAATAACACTGTGGGCAACAACTGGTACGCCGGCAACTACCACAACGCCCAGGGCACGTATAACGTCAAGGAAGCGTACGTGGAGCTGAATGTGCCGGTGCTCAAATCGGCCACCTGGGGTGAGGCCAACGTCAACCTGGCCGACCGCCACACCAAGTACAGCACCTCGGGCAACGTGGAGAGCTGGAAGCTGGGCGCCAGCTGGAAAACCGGCCTCGACGGCTGGCGCCTGCGCGCGGTCACGTCCAAGGACGTGCGCGCGCCCAACCTGAGCGAGCTGTATGCGGCGCAGGTGGTCGTCAACAACATCGTGCAGAGCCAGGGCAACACGGTGGCGATCCAGCAGCGCACTGTGGGCAACACCCGCCTGCGTCCGGAAATCGCCCGCAACACCATCGTCGGCATCGTGCTGTCGCAGCCGTCGTGGGCGCCGGGCTTCTCGGCCTCGATCGATTACTTCGACATCAAGGTCGATGGCGTGATCTCGGCCCTGACCGCGCAGCAGGAAGTCGATCTGTGCGCGGCCGGCAACCAGGAAATCTGCGGCGCCGTCTCGCTGAACAATCCGGTAGCCACCAATAACTTCGTCACGGTGCAGGCATTCAACCTCGCTTCGCTGCGCAGCAAGGGCTACGACCTGGAAGGCTCTTACCGCATGAACCTGAAGGACTGGGGCCTGCCGGGCCGCCTGACGCTGCGTGCACTGGTCACCCGCAACATCAGTTTCCTGACCGATCCGGGCGTGGTGGGCACCATTCCATCGGAAGGCGCTGGCGCCAACCTCGGCACCACGCCACGCTGGAAGGGCCTGGCCTCGCAGTCGTGGGATACCGACAAGTACAGCCTGACGTTGTCCCAGCGCTGGATCAGCAAGGGTGTGTACAGCAACGAGTACATCGAGTGCCAGACCGATTGCCCGGTTTCCACCATTATCCACCCGACCATTGCCGACAACAAGATGAAGGGCGCGTTCTACGTGGACCTGGGCGGCAGCTACAAGTTCAGCGACAAGCTGACCGGCTTCTTCAAGATCGACAATATCGGCGATGTCAATCCGGCGCCGGCGCCACAGACCAACCTGAGCTTCGGCATCAACCCGCAGCTGTACGATGTGCTGGGCCGCGTGTACCGCGCCGGTATGCGCTACAACTTCTAAGGGGACGGCATGCGGCTCGCATTGAAGCTCGGTTGGCTGGCGGCGTCGCTGTGGTGCGCGACGTGGTGCGCGGTGGCCGCTGCCCAGCCGGCTGCCGGTCCCGTGCACCTGTTGTGGCCCGACGGCGCGCCTGGCGCCGAGCGCCGCCACGGCGAACCGGAGACCGTGCGCGATACCTACGTCTCCAACATCCACGATCCGTCGGTCACGGTGGTGGCGGCCGATCCGCGTCACGCCAACGGCGCGGCAGTGGTCATCGCTCCCGGCGGCGGCCATCGCATGCTGGTGTGGATGAACGAGGGCATGGTGGCGGCGCGGGCCCTGAACCGGGTGGGCGTGACCGCCTTCGTGCTGAAGTACCGTTTGGCGCGCGACGAAGGTTCCACGTATTCGATCGAGCGCGACGCGGCAGCCGATATGCGGCGCGCGGTGCGCTGGGTGAGGGCGCATGCGGCAGAATACAAGATCGATCCGCAGCGGGTGGGCGTGATGGGCTTTTCGGCCGGCGGCGAACTGGCCACGCTGGTGGCCGACCACGCCGCACCGGCGCCTGCCGGCAAGCCCGATGCGGTGGATCGGTATAGCGCCCGACCGGACTTCCAGGTGCTCGTGTATCCGGGGCCGTTGGGCGTGCCGGCGACGGCCGCCACCGCCGCGCCGCCGGCATTCATCGTGGCTGGCTCCAACGACAAGTGCTGCGCGCCGCCGTCGATCGCGCTGTATCAACAGCTGATCGCGGCCGGCGTGTCGGCCGAGTTGCACCTGTATGCCGATACCGACCATGCATTCAATATGGGGCAGCGTTCGGAACGGTTGTCCGATGTGCATTGGCCGGACCGCTTGGCCGACTGGCTCGCTGATGGGGGCTGGCTGGTGCCGGGTGGGGGCAAGGCGGGCGTGCCGTCGCCGGCGGTGGTGAAGTAACGGCGGCCATCCCGGCAAGTGCGGGATGGCAGGTATTTAGCGTGTGAGCTTGAGTATCAAGGCGGCGATCAGTGCCATTTGCAGCACGCCCACCGAGACCACCCAGCGGATTAACTCGCTCTTGACCTCGGCAGCACTGCGGTCGATTTTCAGGTTGAGGGTCGTACCCAGCGACTCAATCGAGGCCTTGACGCCACTCAGTTCCTGCGCAACGTCCTGCTTGCTCGAATAGCGCTCGGCCACATTGGCGCATTCCTTGCCGATGACTTCGGCAAGAACTTCAGCCTGGACTTTGGCCTGCGCACTGGTAAAACCGGCGCTTTCCAGGCGCTCCATCATTTTCAGGGTGTCGAACGGTATCGTGGTCATGGGATCCTCCAATCGACAATGCTGACCTGGCTGCATCGCATATGCCTTGACCCCAATCATATCACCGCTTAAAACTGGTGTCTGCGCCTTCCCGGCGCGACACCTTATCGCGACAACTGGCGCCGCACCTCGCCGACATTGCGTCCCACTTCGCGCACCACGGCGATCAGCTTCGATGGCGTGACGCGAAATTCCTGCGCCCAATATGCCACCGCCTGGGCAAGGTTCGGGTTGATGTAGGCCTGGTGGCGGAAGTCTCCGGTATTGTTGTGTTGTTGGGTGTTCATGATGTCTGTCCGATAATTCCTGGGGCGATCATGATGTCAGTTTATTATGCAGCACTCCGTGCAGTTGCTCACATAACTGAATATAGCGGATGTTTTCTTGACGCAAGGCCAAGCTATCACGATAATAGCAATCATTCTCAATTACCATCAGGCCTTGCTGTGAAATCTACGTTTTCCGCGCCCAACCCCCGCGCGTTTGCCGTGCTCGTTGCTACCGCACTGACCGCCTGGGCTGCGCCTGCCGCCCAAGCCCAGGCCCAGGATGCAAGCGACGCCAACACCGTGATCGTCGCCGCTTCGCGCTCCAACATCGCTGCCAACCAGGCGCCGCAAACGGTGGTCATCATCAAGCAGGAAGACATCGAGAAGCAATTGGCCATTTCCGGCAATTCATCCGACGTGTTGTCGAGTATCCTGCCGTCGTATACGCCCAGCCGGGGCAAGATGAACGGCTCGGGCGAGACGCTGCGCGGCCGCACGCCGCTGATCCTGGTGGACGGCGTGCCGCAATCGAACCCGATGCGTCCCACCGGCCGCGAAGCGCACACCATCGATTTTTCGATGGTCGAGCGGATCGAGATCGTCCAGGGCGCCAACGCCATCAACGGCCTGGGCGCCACCGGCGGCACCATCAACATCATCACCAAGCGCCCGCAAAAGGGTACCGTCAACCAGTCGTTCGAGGTGCAGACCACGCTGCCCACCACCGACGTCGGCAGTGATACCGCCAACTACAAGACCTCGTACAACGTCAGCGGCCGCAACGACAAGTTCGAATACCTGTTCGGCCTCAGCTATGAGGACCAGGGACTGTACCTCGACGGCCGTGGCCGCTCGATCGGCGCCGACACCACCCAGGGCGACCTGATGGACTCGCGCAGCTACGACGCGCTGGTCAAACTGGGCTACTGGTTCGACGACAACCAGCGCCTGCAGCTGTCGGTCAACCGCTACAAGATCAAGTCCAAGGCCAACTACCAGGTGGTGGCGGGCGACCGCACGCTGGGCATCCCCAGCACCTCGGTCAAGATCACGCCGGAAGGCACGCCGCCGTGGAACGACGTGTGGACGTCGAGCCTGAGCTACCGCCACGCCAACCTGGCCGGCATGGAACTGACCGCGATGATCTTCAACCAGGAGTTCGAAGGCCTGTTCGGCGCCGACATCTCGGCCACCTTCCAGGACCCGCTGATCGCGCCCACCGGCACCCTGTACGACCAGTCGCGCTCGGTGGCGTCGAAATACGGCAGCAAGGTGGGCCTGGGCCGTGATGATTTGCTGAATGGCCGCCTGAAGCTCACCGTCGGTTTCGACACCCTGTTCGACAAGGGCAAGCAGGACCTGTACCTGACCGGACGCACCTACGTGCCCAACTCCGAATACCGCAATTACTCGCTGTTCGCCCAGGGCGAGTACAAGCTGCTCGACAACCTGACCATGCACGCCGGCGCGCGCAAGGAAAAGGCCGACCTCACGGTGGACACCTACCGCACCCTGGCCCAGTACCGCCGCGTGCTGGTCCAGGGCGGCAAGCTCGATTTCAGCGAAGAACTGTACAACGCCGGCCTGGTATGGAATCCGGCTGCGGGCCTGACGCTGTTTACCAGCTACTCGGAAGGCTTCGGCATGCCCGACATCGGCCGCGTGCTGCGCTCGATTAACACGCCAGGGCAGAGCGTCGCGAACATGCGCGACCTAGCGCCTATCCTGACCCGCAACGTGGAACTGGGCGGGCGTTACCACAAGGGCGCGTGGGACCTGGACGCCGCTTACTTCCGCGCCAACTCCGACTTCGGCACCCGCGTGATCGCCGTCAACGGCGCCTTCATGATGGCGCGCGAGAAAACCCGTACCGAGGGCCTGGACCTGGGCGCGGCCTACCGCATCAACGCCGCGCACCGGGCCAAGGTGTCGTACGCGTACACCAAGGGCCGCTACGACACCAACGCCGATGGATCGCTCGACGGCAAGCTCGATGGCCTCAACGTGGCGCCCAACCGCGTGATCGCCACCTGGAACGCCGACTGGAACGACCGCTGGTCCACCTTCGTGCAGGCGCAGCACGCGTTCAGCCAGTCGTTCGACGAGGCCGCCAAGGAGTTCAGCGGCTATTCGCTGGTCGATGCCACCACCAGCTACAAGCTTGGTAAAGGCAACGGTGAACTGCGCCTGTCGGTGGCCAACCTGTTCGACAAGGACTACATCACCTATTACTCGCAAAGCGCGCTGATCGAACCGAAGCGCTATTTTGCGGGCCGTGGCCGCACGCTGAGCCTCGGCTACGCGCTGCGGTTCTGACGTGACGCAGCCCGGCGCCAACCCCGCCGCCCGCGCCGGCTCGCCTGGCGCGACGCAATTGCCGGCATGGCCGTCCATGGCATTGCGTATTGTCGGCGCCATTGCCGGCGGCTATGCAGTGACTGCCCTGGCCGTAGCGGCGTGCAGCGCCGCGCTCGCGCACGCCGGCATGGCGCGGTCCGAGGCGGTAGCCTTGTGCGCCATGCTGGGCTTCGTGGTGTACCTAGTACTGGCGCTGTGGGCTTTTGCGGTGCGCAGCGTGGTCCGCCTGTGGCTGGCGCTGGCCGCTGGCGCGGCGCTGCTGGCGTTGCTCTGGTGGGCGGTGGCCTGACATGGGCGGCACGTTTACCAAGTCGATGGCGCTGCTGCACACGTGGGCGGGCGTGATCATCGGCAGCCTGCTGTTCGCCATCTTCTGGTTCGGCACCCTCAGCGTGTTCGGCAGCGAGATCGATCGCTGGATGCTGCCGCAAACCCGCATCGCAGTTGCGACCGCGCCGCTGTCGCTGGACCGGCTGGCGGCAACGGCAGCGGCCGAAATCCCGGCCGGCGCCAAACAATGGCGTATCGACCTGCCCACCAGCCGCAGCCCGGTGGCCGAGCTGACCTGGCGCGGTGGCGACGGCGCCGAGCATGGCCGCTTGATCGACCCGAATCGCCACACCTTGCTGGCGCCGCAGCAGTCCGATGCGGCCACCGGTTTCCTGGTGCCGTTCCACTATTCGCTGCACATCAAGTGGCTGGACCTGGGTAAATGGCTGGTTGGCCTGGCCGCCATGAGCATGCTGGCGCTGCTGGTCTCCGGGGTGGTGATCCACAAGAAAATCTTCAAACAGTTTTTCACGTTCCGGCCGCACAAGCGCCTGCAGCGCAGCGCGCTCGATTTGCACAATCTGACCGGGGTGGTGGCGCTGCCGTTTCACTTCATGATCACGCTCACGGGCCTGATCATCTTCATCACCATCTACTTCCCGCAACTGCACGCGGGCGCCTACGGCGAGGGCGCCAAGGCCAAGGCCACGTTCATGGCCGAGGCCTACGGCAAGTACACGCGCAAGCCGGCCAGGGCGCCGGGCCAGCTGGGCTCCATCGACGCCATGCGCGCGACCGCGGAAAAAACCTGGGGCGGCGGTGCGCCGTACTTCGTGCGCGTGTTTCATCCGGGAGACGCCAACAGCTACGTCGAGCTGCGCCGGTCGTACGCCGGCGACGTCACCATGAACCTGGACCAGATTTACTTCGACGCGCAAACGGGCCGCGTGCTGGCGCGCTTCGAGGCGGGGCCGGTGATGACGGCGCAGCGCTTCATCTCCGGCATGCACTTCATCCGCTTCGACCACGCGCTGCTGCGCTGGCTGTACTTTGCTGGCGGCCTGGCCGGGTGCGTATTGATCTGCACCGGCTTCCTGTTCTGGATCGAAGGGCGGCGCGCGCAGCACGCGAAGAAGGGACTGGCCGGCGTGCGCGTGGTGGAGGGACTGGCCATCGGCAGCGTCGCCGGCATCGTGCTGGCCACGCTGGTGTTCATGGTGGTCAACCGATTACTGCCGATATTGGGTGACAATGCGGCGGCCAGCGCCCTGCACGAAGTGCAGGCGTTCTACGGCGCGTGGGTCGTCACGTTCGCGCACGCGTGGTGGCGCGGCCGCGCCGCTTGGCGCGAACAGGCGATGGTCATCGGGGTGCTGGCGGTACTGTCGGTGGCGCTCAATTGGGCCACGACCGGCGGTCATTTGTTGACAGCCCTGGTGCAGGGCCAGCCTGGCGGCGCCGGGGTCGTGGGCGTCGCGGGAGTCGATACTATGTTGCTGTGCGTGGCGCTGGGCGCCGCTTACATTGCCAGGCGTTTGCGCACTTCGTAGAGGTTGCGGCCCACTTCGCGCACGACTGCGATCAGGCGCGCGGGCGGAATATGAAATTCCTCGGCCCAGTAGCGCACTTCCTGCACGTGGTTGGGATTGATGAAACCCTGGCGGGTCGCTACGGTGGCATTGGTATTTGAATATGCTTGCATGATCGTCCAGCTCCATTCTGCGTAAGGGTGTCTCAGCCGTACTACTGTGCCACTGCTGGCATTCGGTGTCGAGACATACCCTTAACGCACGAAGTGCGCCGGCGGTTGACACCGGCAGAGCCATCAGACAAGTGTTGCTTATTTGCCCGGATCCTTCATGTTCGGGAACTGGTCGAACTCGATGTTGTAGACCTCGTTGCCAACCTTTTCCACTTTGCGCACGTAAACCGTCTGGACGATGTCGCGGGTGGCCGGGTCGATCGCGATCGGGCCGCGCGGGCTGGCCAGCTTGATCGTCTTGAGCACTGCCATGGCCTGGTCGCCATCAATTTTGCCGTTCAATTTGCGTGCCACCTCGTAAATCGCGGCCATGCCGTCGTAGGCGGCCACCGCCATGAAGTTGGGCCGGCCGCCGCCCGGATTGGTGGCCGCAAAGCTTTTCAGGAAGGCGGCGTTTTCCGCCGACTTGTGGGCGGCGGAATAGTGGAACGTGGTGATCACGCCCAGCGTGGCGTCGCCCATGGCCGGCAGCACGTGGTCGTCGGTCAGGTCGCCGGTGGCAATGACCTTGATGCCGGCTGCGGCCAGGCCGCGCTCGCGGTAGCCCTTCATGAAGGCGATGCTTTGTTCGCCGGCCGGCACGAAGATGAACACGGCGTCGGGCTTGGCGTCCTTGATGCGCTGGATGTACGGCGCAAACTCCGGGTTACGCAGCGGCACGCGGATAGCCTCGGTGACGGTGCCGCCGCCTTTGACCAGTTCCGCCTTGAAGGCGGCTTCCGCATCGATGCCGGGACCGTAGTCGGCCACCAGGGTCACCACTTTCCTGATATTGTTTTTGGCAGCCCACGTGGCCATCGGCGCCGAGACCTGCGGCAGTGTCATCGAAAACCGTGCGATGTAGTCGGATTTGGTGGTGATCGACGACGTGGCCGCGTTCATGATGATCATCGGCTTTTTGGCCTGCTGGGCGATCGGCGCCACCGCCAGCGCCTCGGGCGTCAAACCGAAGCCGGCCAGGAAATCGACCTTGTCGCGCACCACCAGCTCCTGCGCCAGGCGCTTGGCGATTTCCGGCGCCGGGCCGGTGGTGTCCTTGACGATGATCTCGATTTTTTTACCGGCCACGATGGCCCCGTGCTGTGCCATATAGGCCTTGATGCCACCCTCGATCTGCTTGCCGTAGTCGGCAAAGGGACCGGAGAACGCCGCGATCACGCCGATCTTGATGGTGTCCTGCGCATAGGCGTTGGGGCCGATGGTCAGCGTCAGCGCGGCCAGCGCGATCGTGGTCAGGCCAGTCTTTACAAAATTTTTCCTGTTCATGCCGTCTCCTGTTTTTGTCTATGAAATACGTGGCGTGGCGCGGTTCATAACGTTGCATCGTCGCCCGGTCATGATATCAGGCAGCTTGACATCATCGCGCGACAATCATAGTATCGAATTTATGTGCGATTAACAACCAGTTGTTCGATAATCGCACATGCTCATAAAGAGACAATAAAACCAACAGGAGACAGCAATGAAAAACAGTATCCGTGGCGCGGTGGCGCTGATGGCATGCGTAGGTGCGTCCGCAGCGATGGCCCAATCGAGCGTAACGGTGTATGGACTGCTCGACACCGGCGTGGTCCATACCACCAACGCCAACGCCGCCGGCGACTCGGTCACCAAGATGCCATCGCTGACCGGCTCCTTCCCGTCGCGGATCGGTTTCCGCGGCGCCGAGGACCTCGGCGACGGCCTGCAACTGGTGTTCACGCTCGAAGCGGGACTGACCATGGACAGCGGCGCGATGGGGCAGGGCAACCGCCTGTTCGGCCGCCAGGCGTCGGTAGGACTGAAAGGCGCCTTTGGCACTGTTACCCTCGGCCGGCAAATCAACATGACCTATATCGCCGGCATGAAGTCGGACGTGATGGGCCCCAACCTGTTCGCCATCGGCAGCATCGACCCCTACCTGCCGAACGCCCGCAGCGACAACGCCATCGGCTACCTGGGCAACTTCAACAACGTCGTGATCGGCGCCACCTACAGCACCGGGCGCGATGTATCGGCCGCCGGCGGCCCGGCAGCGACTGGATGCCCCGGCGAAGTGGCCGGTAACGCCAAGGCCTGCCGCCAGATCACCGGCCTGTTCGGCTACGAGACGCCGGCCTGGGGACTGAACACGTCCTACGACATCATGTACGGCAACGTCGGCGCGGCCGGCGGTTTGACCAGCAGCGACAACAGCGACAAGCGCGTGACCGTCAACGGCTATGTCAAGGTGGGCGAGGGCAAGATCGGCGCCGGAGTCGTCGACCGCACCACGCGCGCGGTGACCGGGCTGTCGGAATCGGACCTGTATTACCTGGGCCTGAGCTATCCGGTTACGCCGCTGACCACGCTCGACACCCAGGTGGCGCGGCGCGACCTGAAGAACAGCAATGCCGACGCCACCATGCTGGTGGCCCGCCTGACCTACTACCTCTCCAAGCGCACCGCCAGCTACGTCGGCATCGGCCGCATGAAGAACAGCGGCCTGTCGGCGATTGCGCTCGACGCCGGCGGCAGCGTCGGCGTGGGTAAAACCCAGAATGGCGTTATGGCCGGCCTGCGCCATTCATTCTAAAAGGTCATTTAAGCGGGGGCAGGGCGAGGAGCTGCAACGACGCGATGGCCCCGGTTAAATGGCCTACGGCAGCAAGATGGAGAGTTCCTGCGCCCCTTTCAGCAGCACCGGCAGGAACTCTTTCTCGAGCTGCCTGACACTCACGCGGGCTGCCTGGGCGCCCACGTTGAGGGCGGCCAGCACCGTGCCCGAGGCGCCGCGAACCGGCACCGCGATCGACCGCAAGCCCAGTTCCAGTTCCTCGTCGTTGATCGCATAACCCTGCTCGCGCACGCCGGCCAAGATCTCGCGCAGGCCTTTCTGGCTGACGACCGTGTTCTTGGTCATGGCGCGCAGCTTGGTGCTGGCCAGGTACTGGTCCAGTTCTGCGGGCGGCAGATGGGCCAGCATCACCCGGCCCAGCGAGGTGCAGTAGGCGGGCAGGCGGCTGCCGGTGTTCAGCGCCACCGACATCACGCGCGACGTGGCGGCGCGGGCCACGTACAGCACCTCGCCATCATCGAGCACCGCCAGCGAGCTCGATTCGTTGAGCGTGCGGCTGATGTTGTTCAGGTAAGGCTGGGCCGAGACCGTGAGCGGCGTCGAGGACAGGTACGAGTAGCCGAGCGTGAGTACCTTGGGCCGCAGCGAGAAGTTGTTGAGCTCCGCGTCCACGTAACCGAGCTCGCGCAGCGTGTGCAGGCAGCGGCGCACGGCGGCGCGCGGGATGCCGGTCTTCTGGCTGATGTTGGCAATCGTTTGCGGCTTGCGCGAATCGCTGAACGCCTGCACCACGGCCAGGCCGCGCGCGAGCGACGTCATGAAGCTGGGATCGGTCATGGCGTCGATCTGCTCGGCGATGGTGGGCTCGCGGTCCTCGTCAATGGCAACGGCAGCGGCGGTTTCGGTTGGTTTGGCTTTTGACATGGCGTGATTTTAATCCAGGCGATCGATTCGATAGACGGTTTTTCTTGACCACCGCCGGAGCAAGTCATACACTGTTTGTGCGGTAATCAATCATTAGTTCGATTATCGCACAAACCGACACAAGAAGAATCACGAAAGCACACGATGATTGACAAAACTTTTGAATCACTGGAGCGCGCGGTGGCCGACATTCACGACGGCGCCACCGTCATGATCGGGGGCTTCGGCAACGCCGGCATGCCGTCGGCGCTGATCGACGCGCTGATCGCGCAGGGCGCGCGCGAACTCACCATCGTCAACAACAACGCCGGCAATGGCGATACCGGCCTGGCCGCGCTGTTGAAGGCCAAGCGGGTGCGCAAGATCATCTGCTCGTTTCCGCGCCAGGCCGACTCGCAGCATTTCGATGCGCTGTACCGCGCCGGCGAAATCGAACTCGAACTCACGCCGCAAGGCAACCTGGCCGAGCGCATCCGCGCTGCCGGCGCCGGCATCGGCGGCTTCTTTACCCCCACCGGCTACGGCACGCTGCTGGCCGAAGGCAAGGAGACGCGTTTGATCGACGGCCGCCACTACGTGCTCGAGTCGCCGATCCACGCCGACTTCGCGCTGATCAAGGCGCTGCGCGGCGACCGCTGGGGCAACCTGGTGTACCGCAAGACCGCCCGTAACTTCGGCCCGATCATGGCGATGGCGGCCAAGGTGGCCATCGCCCAGGTGCGCGACGTGGTGGCGCTGGGCGAACTCGATCCCGAAGCGATCGTCACGCCTGGTATATTTGTACAGCGGGTAGTCAAGGAGGCAGCATGACCGATTCCAATAAACGTTTCACCCGCGACCAGATCGCCGCGCGCGTGGCGCAGGACATTCCTGAAGGCGCTTACGTCAACCTCGGCATCGGCCTGCCGACCAAGGTGGCCAACTACCTGCCGGCCGAACGCGAAGTGTTCCTGCACAGCGAGAACGGCCTGCTGGGCATGGGCCCCGCGCCGGCGCCGGAAGACGAGGACGAAGACCTGATCAACGCCGGCAAGCAGCCGGTCACGCTGCTCACCGGCGGCGCGTACTTCCACCATGCCGATTCGTTCGCGATGATGCGTGGCGGCCACCTCGACGTGTGCGTGCTGGGCGCGTTCCAGGTCTCCGAACATGGCGACCTGGCCAACTGGCACACCGGCGCGCCCGATGCGATTCCCGCCGTGGGCGGCGCCATGGACCTGGCCATCGGCGCCAAGCAGGTGTTCGTGATGATGGACCACGTGACCAAGACGGGTGACAGCAAGATCGTCGAGGCGTGTACCTATCCGCTCACCGGCGTTGCCTGCGTCAATCGCATCTACACCGACATGGCGGTACTCGATGTCACCCCGAAGGGCTTGACGGTGCTGGAAATGGCGCCGGGCCTGACGTTTGAAGAACTGCAGGCGGCCACCGGCGCCACGCTCTTGCCATGAAAGGATTGATGATGACCGATGCTTATATCTGCGATGCGATCCGCACCCCGATCGGCCGCTACGGCGGCGCCCTGAAAGATGTTCGTGCCGACGACCTGGGCGCGGTGCCGCTGCGCGCCCTTATCGAACGCAATCCCGGCGTGCAGTGGGACCAGGTGGACGACGTGTTCTACGGCTGCGCCAACCAGGCCGGCGAAGACAACCGCAACGTGGCGCGCATGTCGTCATTACTGGCCGGCCTGCCGGTCGAAGTGCCTGGCACCACCATCAACCGCCTGTGTGGCTCCGGCATGGATGCCGTGGGCACGGCGGCGCGCGCCATCCAGGCCGGCGACGCCAGCCTGATCATCGCCGGCGGCGTGGAGTCGATGACGCGCGCGCCGTTCGTGATGGGCAAGGCCGACAGCGCCTTCTCGCGCAATGCCTCGCTGCAGGACACCACCATGGGCTGGCGCTTCATCAACAAGGCGTTAAAAGATGCCTATGGCGTGGATACCATGCCCGAGACGGCGGAGAACGTCGCCACGGATTTCAATGTGAGCCGTGTCGATCAGGATGCCTTCGCGCTGGCCAGCCAGAACAAGGCCGCCGCCGCGATTGCCGCAGGCGTATTTGCGCGCGAGATCGTGCCAGTGACCATCCCGCAGAAGAAGGGCGACCCGGTGGTCTTCGCCCAGGATGAACACCCGCGCGCCACGACCATCGAGGCGCTGGCAAAACTCAAGGGCGTGGTGCGGACCGACGGCAGCGTCACCGCCGGCAATGCGTCCGGCATCAACGACGGCGCCTGCGCGCTGTTGATCGCCAGCGCCGAAGCCGCGCAGCAACACGGTTTGACACCGCTGGCGCGCATCGTCGGCATGGCCACCGCTGGCGTGGCGCCGCGCGTGATGGGTGTCGGTCCGGTACCGGCGGTACGCAAGCTGCTGCGCCAAACCGGCCTCACGCTCGAGCAGATGGACTGGATCGAGTTGAACGAGGCGTTCGCGTCGCAGGGCCTGGCCGTGCTGCGCGAGCTGGGACTGTCCGACCTTGACCCACGCGTCAATCCCAACGGCGGCGCCATCGCGCTTGGCCACCCGCTGGGCATGAGCGGCGCACGCCTGGTGACCACGGCCACCTGGCAGTTGCAGAACCACAGCGGGCGTTACGCGCTGTGCACCATGTGCATCGGCGTGGGGCAGGGCATCGCGATCATCATCGAAAAGGTCTGAAACGATGTGATCTGATGTAAGACCGAGAATGTAAGACTGAGAATGGCAGGAGACAAAATGAACCAACACTACCAATACAGCGCCGCAGAGCGCCTGGAAATGAAATGGGGGCAGCCATGCTAGGCAATTTCGCTGGCGTGCTGTTCGACGGCATCGCTTATGGCAGCCTGCTGTTCCTGATCAGCGTGGGCCTGTCGGTCACGATGGGCATGATGAACTTCATTAACCTGGCTCACGGCGCCTTTGCCATGCTGGGCGGGTACGTCAGCGTGACTTTATTGTCCGCGTTGGGCGTGCCGTTCCTGGCCACGCTGCCGCTGGCGTTCATCGCCTCGGCGGTGGTGGGCCTGGTGCTCGAACGGTTGCTGTACCGGCGCCTGTACAAGGCCAGCCACCTCGACCAGGTGCTGTTTTCGATTGGCCTCACCTTCATGTCGGTGGCAGCCGCCACCTACTTCTTCGGACCTACCCAGCAGCCGGTCACGCTGCCGGAATGGCTGCGCGGCCAGGTGCATATCCTCGGCCTGGACGTGGGCGCCTACCGCGTGTTCCTGATCGGCGTGGTGGTGCTGGTGACGATTGCCCTGGGTCTGCTGATCGAGCGTACCCGCTTCGGCGCGCAGATCCGCGCGTCCGTCGATAACCAGACCGCATCGGCCGGCCTCGGTATCAATGTGAGCCTGGTGTTCAGCCTGACCTTTGCGCTCGGTTCCGGCCTGGCCGGCCTCGGTGGCGGCCTCGGTATCGACGTGCTGGGGCTCGACCCCAGCTTCCCGGTCAAGTACATGGTTTACTTCCTGCTGGTGGTGGCCGTGGGTGGCGCCGGCACCATCAAGGGCCCGCTGGTGGCGGCGCTCATTCTCGGCGTGTTCGACGTGGCCGGTAAATACTATGTGCCGGAAATTGGCGCCTTCGTGATCTACGCGCTGATGGTAGTGCTGCTGATCGTGTTCCCCGCTGGCCTGATCCGGAGGAAGGCATGAACGCCATGACCGACACCTTGAAACCTGACGTTGCGAAGACCGCCATGACGCCTATCCCGACCGCGCACCTGAACCTGCCCAACGACCGCTGGAAGCCGCTGGAAATCGTGTTCTGGCTGCTGCCGATTGCCGCCTACTTTGCCTTCCCAGGCTACCTGGTCCTGATCAGCCAGATCATGATCGTCGGCCTGTTCGCGCTGTCGCTCGACCTGATCCTCGGTTACGCCGGCATCGTCTCGCTCGGGCATGCCGCCTTCTTCGGCCTCGGCGCTTACACCGCCGGCCTGCTGGCCGTGCATGGGTGGGGTGAGCCGATCAGCGGCTTGCTGGCCGCCGCCGTGGTGGCCGGCATTTTCGGCTTCATCGTCTCTTTCCTGGTAGTGCGCGGCCAGGATCTGACCCGTCTGATGGTCACGCTGGGCATCTGCCTGATGCTGCACGAAGCGGCCAACAAGGCATCGTGGCTGACCGGCGGCGTCGATGGCCTGTCGGGCATGATGGTCGGTAACCTGTTCGGCAAGTTCGAATTCGACCTCAATGGCACGGTGGCTTACTGGTACAGCTTTGCGGTGCTGTTCATCCTGTTCGTGGTGCTGCGCCGGCTGGTCAAATCGCCGTTCGGCCTGAGCCTGATCGGCATCCGCGAAGGCGTGCGCCGCATGCCCTCGCTCGGCGTCAACGTCAACCGCCGCCTGATCGCCATCTACACTGTGTCGGCCGTGATTGCCGGTATCGCTGGCGGGCTGCTGGCGCAGACCACGCAGTTCGTCGGCCTCGATTCGCTCGGTTTCCCGCGTTCGGCCGAACTGCTGATCATGCTGGTGCTGGGCGGCACCGGCCGCCTGTACGGTGCGCTCATTGGCGCGGCCGTGTTCATGGTGGCGCAGGATTACATCTCGGGTCTCAATCCCGCGTACTGGCAGTTCTATATCGGCCTGCTGCTGGTGCTGATCGTGCTGTTCGCGCGCGGCGGCATCCTCGGTGGCCTGGAAAAACTGGCTGGCGGTTTCAAATCGAAGAAGGGGGCGGCATGAGCGATATCACCTTGCGTACCGAAGGGCTGTCCAAGCGCTGGGGCGCGTTCCTGGCCAACAGCGATGTGAGCCTGACCTTCCAGCCCGGCGCGCGCCATGCGCTGATCGGCCCCAATGGCGCCGGCAAGACCACGTTCATCAACCTGCTGACGGGCAGCTTCATGCCCAGCAGCGGCAAGGTGTTTTTCGGCGGCGAAGACATCACCCAGCTGCCGCAGCATGAACGCGTCCATCGCGGCATGACGCGCACGTTCCAGCTCAACACCCTGTTTGCCGGCATGACGGTATTGGAGTCGGTAGCGCTGGCGATCTCCGAGCGGCGCGGCCTGCAGTCGGTGTGGTACAAGACCGTGGCCAACCACCCGGACGTGATCGCCGAGTCGATGGAACTGCTGGCCACTTTGAAACTGACCGACCAGGCCAACAGCATCACGCGCAGCATGGCTTACGGTAAACAGCGGCTGGTGGAGATTGCGCTGGCGCTGGCCACCAAGCCGCGCATCCTGCTGCTCGATGAACCTGCCGCCGGTATTCCGTCGGCCGAGAGCCGCGAATTGTTCGAAGTGCTGGCCAACCTGCCGCGCGACGTCACGGTGCTGTTCATCGAACACGATATGGGACTGGTGTTCCGCTTCGCTGACCGCATCACGGTCATGGTGGGCGGCAAGGTGCTGACCGAAGGCACGCCGGAAGAAATCGCGGCCGATCCGCGCGTCAAGGAAGTGTACCTGGGGGAGGCGGAACATGCGTGAACTACTCAAGCTTGATAGAGTCACGGCCGGCTACGGCGAATCGATCGTCCTGGAAGACGTCTCGTTTACCATGAACGAAGGCGACAGTCTGGCGCTGCTGGGCCGCAATGGCGTCGGCAAAACCAGCCTGCTGGTGACCTTGATGGGACTCACGCGCCTGCACGGCGGCTGTATCCACTGGGATGGCGCCGATATCGGCCGCATGACCACCCACAAGCGCGCCCGCGCCGGCCTGGGCTGGGTGCCGCAAGAGCGCCATATGTTCCCGTCGCTCACGGTCGAGGAACACCTGACCGTGGTGGCGCGCCCGGGGCCGTGGAACCTGCAAAAGATCTACCAGATCTTCCCGCGCCTGTTCGAGCGCCGCACCAACATGGGCAACCAGCTCTCGGGCGGCGAGCAGCAGATGGTGGCGATCGCCCGCGCTTTGATGACCAATCCGCGCATCCTGCTGCTGGACGAACCGATGGAAGGCCTGGCGCCGATCATCGTGCAGGACCTGGTGCGGGTGATCCGCAAGCTGGTGGAAGAGGAGGGCATGTCGGTGATCGTGGTGGAGCAGCACGCGCGCCTGGCGCTGTCGCTGACCAGGCGCGCCATCGTGCTCGATCGCGGCCGCATCGTGCACGATTCGGACAGCGCCAGCTTGCTGGCAGATGGCGACAAGCTCGATCGGCTGGTGGCAGTGGCCTGACCTCCTGTTTTACCTGCTGCTGTTCGGTGAGGGCGTGAGCGGCGCCCGGCTCTGTTCATTGTTTTCCTGCACCAGCTTGGTCAGCAGCGCCATGAACTGCAACTGCTCCGGCCCTGTCAGCGGCGCCAGCAAGCGGCGCCGCAGGCGCTGGGCGCCGGGGATCATGTCTTCAAGCTGCTGCTCACCGGCGCCGGTGATGGTGAGCGCGCGCTGGCGGCGGTTGGTCGGGATCACCTTGCGCTCGAGCAGTCCCTTTTCCTCGAGCCGCGCACACACGGTGGCGCCGGTCGAGGTGTCGATGCCGGTCAGCGCCGCCAGCGACACCTGGTCGGTGCCCGGATGGGCGGCCAGGTTGCGCAGCACCGCGTACTGGATCGGCGTCAGTTCGCTGCCCATTTCATCGTAAAAAATCGACACCGAGATCTGCTGCGCGCGCCGCAGCAAGTGGCCCGGGTGTTCGTACAGGTCGTTCAAGGTGCTCTCGGTTTCTGGCATGGCGTTTCCCGGCGTCGCTGGTGCGGCGCAATATGAAAAGAGTTGGAGGCGGAGGTTTACTTCCGCGTTTTCAGGACTATACTTTACGACATTCAGTGTACTGAATATTTATGAGCGCCTGACAAAACCGTCAGAACAAGGCGCAGCGACGCAGACAGTACGAATGTACGGCGAGGAACTGCAACGCCGTTCTGGAGGCTTTGGTCGGCGCTCAATTCACTTAGGAGACAAAGATGTACCCAAAAAATACCTGGTACGTGGCTTGTACACCCGACGAGATCGATGGCAAGCCGCTTGGACGCCAGATCTGCGGCGAAAAGATCGTTTTCTACCGCGGCGCCGGGGGCAAGGTGGCGGCGGTGGAGGATTTCTGTCCGCATCGCGGCGCGCCGCTGTCGCTCGGCTTTGTCCGCGACGGCAACCTGGTCTGCGGCTATCACGGCCTGGAAATGGGCTGCGACGGCAAGGTGGTCAGCATGCCGGGCCAGCGCACGCGCGGCTTCCCGTGCATCGGCAGCTACGCGGTGGAAGAGCGCCACGGCTTCATCTGGGTGTGGCCCGGCGACCAGGCGCTGGCCGACCCCGCGCAGATCCCTTACCTGGAATGGGCCGAGAGCCCGGAATGGGCGTACGGCGGCGGCCTCTATCACATCAACTGTGAATACCGCCTGATGATCGACAACCTGATGGACCTCACCCACGAGACGTACGTCCACGCGTCGAGCATCGGCCAGAAGGAGATCGACGAGGCGCCGGTGACCACGCGCGTCAATGGCGAGGAAGTGATCACCAGCCGCTACATGGAAAACATCATGGCGCCGCCGTTCTGGCGCGCGGCCCTGCGCGGCAACGGCCTGGCCGACGACGTGCCGGTCGACCGCTGGCAGGTATGCCGCTTCACGCCGCCGAGCCACGTGATGATCGAAGTCGGTGTGGCCCACGCCGGCAACGGCGGTTACGACGCCGCGCCGCAGTACAAGGCATCGAGCATCGTGGTGGACTTCATCACGCCGGAAACCGAAACCTCGCACTGGTACTTCTGGGGCATGGCGCGCAACTTCAAGCCCGAGGACAAGGAACTGACCGCCACCATCCGCGAAGGGCAGGGCAAGATATTCAACGAAGACCGCGAGATGCTGGAACTGCAGCAGGCCAACCTGCTGCGCCATCCCGAGCGCAAGCTGCTGGCGCTGAACATCGACGCCGGCGGCATGCAGTCGCGCCGCGTGCTGGAACAATGGATGGTCAAGGAAAATACGCCGGAGCAGCCGGCATGAGCGCCGGCCTGCTGAGCGTCCGGGTGGAGCGCCGGACCAGCGAGGCGGACGATATATGCAGCTATGAACTGGTGAGCGCAGACGGCAGCGACCTGCCGCCGTTTGCTGCCGGTGCGCATATCGACGTCCACGTGGCGCCCGGCCTGGTGCGCCAGTACTCGCTGTGTAATCCGCCGCACGAGCGCCATCGCTACCTGATCGGCGTGTTGCGGGATCCGGCCTCGCGCGGCGGCTCGCAGGCCATGCATGATGCCATCGCGGCCGGCGCCACGCTGCACATCAGCGCTCCGCGCAACCTGTTCGCGCTGACCGACGCGCCGCGCAGCCTGCTGCTGGCCGGCGGCATCGGCGTCACGCCGATCCTGGCGATGGCCGAGGCATTGTCCGCACAGGGTGCGCAGTTCGAGCTCCACTACTGTGCGCGCTCGCCCGAGCGCATGGCGTTCCGCGACCGCATCGCAGCATCGAGTTTTGCCGCCGTCTCGCACCTGTACTTCGACACTGGCGACCGCGCCCGAAAGCTGGACTTGCCGGCACTGCTGGCGGGCCTGGACCGCAGCACCCATATCTATTTTTGCGGACCCGTCGGCTTCATCGAGCATGTGAAGACATGCGCCGCGCAACAGCAATGGCCGGCCGCCCAGCTGCACCTCGAGTACTTCGGCGCTGTCGTCGAGGAAGCAGCAGGCGACCAGCCGTTCGAGGTGCAACTCAAATCGACCGGCGCCGCCTACACCATCCCGGTCGGCGTGACCGTCATGAAAGTGCTGCAGGACGCCGGCGTATTCGTGCCGGCATCGTGCGAGCAGGGCGTATGCGGCACGTGCCTCACGCGCGTACTGGAAGGCGTGCCCGATCACCGCGACCAGTACCTGACCGAGGAGGAGCAGGCCGCCAACGACCAGTTCACGCCGTGCTGTTCCCGTTCCAAGACCCCCACGCTGCTGCTCGACCTATAAAAATACCCAAGGAGACACCATGACCAACCCTGCCAATCAGCCCCGCCGCCGCATCCTGCGGGTTACAGCTTCATTGTCTGCCGCGCTCACTACCGGCCTGCTGCCGCTGTCCGCGTTTGCCGCCGACCCGCTCAAGGTGGGCCTGATCCTGCCGATGTCCGGGCCGTTCGCCTCCACCGGCAAGCAGATCGAAGCGGCCGTCAAACTGTATATCGCCCAGAACGGCGCCACGGTCGCGGGAAGGCCGGTGCAAATCATCGTCAAGGACGACGGCGGCGTCTCGCCCGATGTGACCAAGCGCCTGGCGCAGGAGCTGGTCTCACGCGACAAGGTGCAGGTGCTGGCCGGCTTCGGCCTTACACCGCTGGCGTTTGCGGCGGCGCCGGTGGCCACGCAGGCCAAGGTGCCGATGATCGTGATGGCGGCCGCCACGTCCGTGATTCCGCAACGCTCGCCTTACATCGTGCGCACCGGCTTCACCTTGGCGCAGGTGACAGCGCCCATGGCCCAGTGGGCGGCCAAGAACAAGATTCGCACGGTGGTGACGCTGGTGAGCGATTACGGTCCCGGGCTGGATGCCGAAAAAGTGTTCGTCAAGGGCTTTACGGAAGGCGGCGGCAAGGTCGTGGAAACCATCCGTGCGCCGCTGCGCAACCCCGACTACGCGCCTTTCCTGGCCAAGGTGCGCGACCTGAAACCGGACGCCTTGTTCGTGTTCGTGCCATCGGGCGAAGGCGCGGCGGTGCTCAAGCAGTTCACCGAGCGCGGACTGGCGGCAGCCGGCGTGCGCCTGATCTGCACCGGCGATGTGCTCGACGACGATTTGATGGCGAGCATTGGCCCTGCGGCAGCCGGCGTGGTGAGCAGCCACCACTACTCGGCGGCGCATCCGTCGGCCGAGAACAAGGCCTACGTGGACGCGTTCCAGAAAGCGAACAAGGGAATGCGCCCGAACTTCCACTCGGTGGGCGCGCACGATGGCATGCATTTGCTGTACCAGGCCCTGAAAAAGACCGGTGGCGACAGCAATGGCGACAAGCTGCTGGCGGCCATGAAGGGCATGGCATGGACCAGCGTGCGTGGCCCGGTCAGCATCGATGCGGCCACGCGCGATATCGTGCAGACGGTTTATATCCGCAAGGCGGAGCAGGTGGGTGGGGGGTACTACAACGTGGAGTTCGACCAGGTGGATAAAGTGCGCGATCCCGGTGTTTAACGGTAGCCGCCAACCTTAAAAATCGTCATCCTCGCGAATGCGGGGATCCATGGAGCGTTTGTGCCGCGGTATATTTCACGCTCGGTATGGATCTCCGCCTGCGCGGGGATGACGGATTTAACGGCAGCTTAAAGAGTCCCAATGAAGCTGTGCACCGCGCTGCTGAACATCTCCGGTTGTTCGATATAGCTCAAATGCGAAGCCTCCTGCAACACCTCCAGCCGCGCACCGTCGATGCCGTCGGCCAGCACCTGCGCCATCGCCACTGGCGTGCCCTGGTCCAGTTCCCCCGCAATCACCAGGGTCCGCGCCTTGATCTGTCCCAGTCGCGCCGTGGTCTCGACCGTGCCCACCGCGTGGCAGCAGCCCGCATAGCCGACGTTATCGGTTGCCACCACCCGGCGCCGGAAGCGCGCCACCGTGCCCGGATGGGTGGAGCGGAAGGCGTCGTGGAAGTAGCGGGCCATTACGGCGTCGGCGATCGGTTCGATGCCCTGGGCCTGCACCGTGGCGATGCGCTGGCGCCAGACTTCCTGCACCGGCGCCGGGTAGCCCGACGTGGTGTTGGCCAGTACCAGTGCGCGCACCAGCGACGGGTGGCGCAGCGCCAGTTCCTGACCGACCATGCCGCCCATCGACAAGCCTATCCACACCACTGGCCCGGTATCGAGTTCGCGCAGCAGCGCGGCTGCGTCGTCGGCCAGTTCGGCCATGGCGTAGGCGCCAGGCGGCGACTCCGAGCTGCCGTGGCCGCGATGGTCGTAGCAAATGACGCGGCTGTCCAAAGCCAGTTCGTTGGCCAGCCGGTCCCACATGGTCAGGTCGCAGCCCAGCGCATGACTGAGCACCACCGTGTGGCGCGGCGCCTTGCCGCTGCGCGGTTCACGCACCGTGTAGTGCAGGGCGGGCCTGCCGCTGCTGCGTCCCTCGCGGCCCACGCCCGGGTGGCTGGCGGCCAGCGGCGCCGAAGGTTCGAGCTCGTAGCCGATCTGCGGGCCCACTTCGCGCAGGATGACCATGGCGTGGGTGAAAGCGGTATTCGCGGCCGGAACGCCGGCATAGATGGCCGACTGGATCAGTACTTCCTTCAGTTCGTCAGGCGTGAGGCGGTTGTTGTCGTCGCCCAGCAGGGCGGCGCGCACGTGCAGGTCGAATTCTTCCCAGCGGCCCAGCGCAATGGTGATCGACAGGACGATGGCGCGGCGGGTCCTTTGTTCCAGGCCGGGCCGGCCCCAGATCTCGTTCCAGGCAAAGCGCGTGATCAGGTTCTGGAAGTCGGCATTGAAATTGTTGGCGTTGCCGAGCGAACGCTCGACCCACGCGTCGCCGAGGATGGTGCGGCGGTTGCCCAGTCCACGCTCGAAGTCGTGGTCGATCGGATCGAAACTCATGCGGTGCTCACTTGGGGAATTGGTTGATGTCGTCGCGCAGGCGGCGCAATTGTTCCTGCGCCAGTCGCTGCGCCGGCGCGGTGGCGGCCACCGGATCGAACAGCGTGCGCAGGTGCGCCAGGTCAACGGCGGCCTGCAATGGCGGATCAAGCGCAATCGCCGCTGCCAGCACGTCGGCGAGGTGGCCGCCAGTGGACAGGGCTTCGCCGGTCATTTTTTCCAGCAGCGCGTGGGCGGCCGATTTGCCGATGGTCGCTGCCAGGTAGCTAGCCGCCGCTTCCGCGAACACCAGCCCCTGCAAGGCGTCGATATTGCGGCGCATGCGGGCGGTGTCCACGTGCAGTCCGGCGAATGCTTCGTCCAGCGCCTGCAAGGCGCCGTGCGCACTGAGGAACAGGCCGGGCCACTCGGCCAGTTCGGCCTGCCAGTTGCCCAGGCCACGTTCGTGCTGCTGGCCCATGGCGGCCAATAGCGCGGCCGCATGTTGCGGCGTGCGGGTGGCGGCGGCCAGCGCGATCATCGCCGACACCGGGTTGCGCTTGTGCGGCATGGCCGACGAGCCGCCGCGGCCGTTGCCGAACGGTTCGGCCAGTTCGGCGATTTCTCCCTGCGCCATCAGGCTCAGGTCCGTGGCCAGCTTGCCCAGGCTGCCCGTGAGCACCGCCACTTCCAGGCCCAGGCGCACCCACTCGTCGCGCTGCGTGTGCCATGCCGCATCGGCCACGCGCAGCTCGAGCGCGCTGGCCATGCGGGTGGCCACCGCCGGGCCTTGTTCGCCCATCACCGCCAGCGTGCCCACCGCGCCGCCCAGTTGCAGCTGCAAGGCGCGTTCGGCGCACTCGCGCAGGCGCGCGCGCGACCGCACCAGCGGCGCCAGCCAGCCGGCCAGCTTGAAGCCGAAGCTGGTCACCTGGGCCGGCTGCATCAGGGTGCGCGCCAGCACCGGCGTGGCCAGGTGTTCGCCGGCCAGCAGCAACAGGCGGCCGGTGAGGTCGTGCAGGCCGTCGTCGAGCAGTTGCAGGGCGTCGCGCGTGGCCAGCACCATCGCGGTGTCGATCACGTCCTGGCTGGTGCTGCCCCAGTGGACCTTGCTCGCTGCTTCCTGGTCGTACAGGGCCACGGTCCTGGTCAGTTCCTTTACCAGCGGAATGGCCAGGCTGCCGGCGCGGCGGCCGGCCGTGATCAGGGCGGGGATGTCGTACAGCTGGGCGTTGCACACGCCGGCAATTGCCCGTGCGGCCGACTGCGGCAGCAGGCCTTCCTCGGCCTGCGCCTGCGACAGCGCCTGCTCGAAGCGGAACATGCCTTGCACGATGGCCGCGTCGTCGAACACGGCGATCATGTCGGTGGTGGTCAAAAAACTGTCGAAGATCGATACACTCACTGCGGCTCCAGGCTAAACGTAGTCGAAGAAGGCGGTTTCCATGTCGCCTTGCATGCGGATGTCCCAGCGATACTTGCCGTCCGAGGTTTTTGCGGCGAGCAGGGTGGGGCGGCGCGCGGCGGGCACCTGTTCCAGTATCGCAGATGTTGCCAGCGCCGGGTCGTCGGCCAGGAACACGGCGGTGAACTGGTGCTTGACCAGGCCACGCGCGAACACGGTCACATAGGCCACCGGCTGGCCCGGCTGCGCGCCAATATCGGCCAGCGTAAAGGTAAAGCCGCCCTGGTCGTCGCTGGGAATGCGGCGGAAGGCGGGAACATCGAGCGCGGCCTCCGCGTGTTCAGCGCCCGGTTGCCATACCTCGATCTGGGCGTCGTTGATCGGGGTACCGTCGCCGTCATAAATGGTGCCGTCAAACGTGATGCCGGCGGCGGCCGCGCTGGCGGCAGTGCCCAGGTCCATGGCCCATTGCCAGGCCTCGTGCGAGAACGGGCCGATGGTTTGCGATGTGGTGATAGCTGTTGTCATGTCTGGTGCTCCGGTTGTGCTCTCAAATACCCATGGGCGTGGCGTCGCGTCCGCGCAGGACGATGTCGAATTCATAGCCGAGCATCTGGTCGCTCACGGTCTCGTCGAGTGAAAAGCGCGAGACCAGGCGCTGGCGCGCCGCCAGGTCGGGAATACTCTGGAAGATCGGGTCGTAATCGAACAGCGGGTCGCTGGGGAAGTACATTTGCGTGACCAGGCGCTGCGCATACACGTTGCCGAACAGGGAAAAATGGATATGGGCCGGGCGCCAGGCCTTGTGGTGGTTGCCCCACGGGTAAGGGCCGGGCTTGATGGTAACGAAGCGGTAGCGACCTTCGTCGTCGGTCATCATTTTGCCCCAGCCATTGAAGTTGGGGTCGAGCGGTGCGTCGTGCTGGTCCTTCTTGTGGCGGTAGCGGCCGGCCGCGTTGCATTGCCAGACTTCGACCAGCGAGTTGCGCACCGGCTTGCCGTCCTCGTCGAGCACGCGGCCGGTGACGACGATTTTCTCGCCCAGCGGCGCGCCGTCGCCTTGCGCAGTCAGGTCGGTGTCGTGGGGCAGCAGGATGCGCGGGGAGGGCGCGATATTGTCGCTCACCGGCACCGGTGCGGCGATGCGCAGCAAGGGCTGCAACGGGCCGCGCTTGAGCGTGGATTTATACGGCGGATAGACGAGTTCCGGGTAGACGCCGGCGGCGATGGTGTCGAATTTCACAGCGGTCTCCTTGTTGTTGGTGCGGTCGATAGTAGGCAAAGCGCAGCCAGGCCACAAGCCGGGCAGTGCATGCTATATTCGCTATGCGCACGTTTTGTGCGCATAGCGCCCAAATCTCGATTTATCTTCCATGATCACCGATACCACCGATACCGACGACATTCCCAGCCCGCGCGACTTCGTGGGC
Organism: Duganella phyllosphaerae; assembly: GCF_001758785.1. Taxonomy (GTDB): domain Bacteria; phylum Pseudomonadota; class Gammaproteobacteria; order Burkholderiales; family Burkholderiaceae_D; genus Rugamonas; species Rugamonas phyllosphaerae. The sequence continues at coordinate 84,424 of NZ_LROM01000071.1, read as the reverse complement.
GGCCTGGAAAAAGGGCTGCAAGTCATACAGGCCTTCGACCAGGAACGCAGTCGCCTCAGTATCGCGGAGGTCGCCGCGCACACGGGACTGACGCGTGCGGCGGCGCGGCGCTACCTGATCACGCTCACGCACCTCGGCTATATGCGCCACGAGAACAAGCTGTTTTCGTTGACGCCGATGGTGCTGCGACTGGGGCAGTCGTACCTGCATTCGGCGCGCTTGCCACGGCTGGCGCAGCCGCTGTTGTACCGGCTCGCCTACTCGCTGGGCGAGGCGGCGTCGGTGGGCATCCTCGATCACGATCAGCTGGTGTGCGTGGCGGCGGTGAGCGCGGGCCAGATGGTGTCAAGCACGCTGCAACCGGGTACCCGCGTGCCTGCCTGGTGTACCGCCAACGGCCGCATGCTGCTCGCCAGCCTGCCGCCGGCGCAGCTGGATGCATACCTCGAGCGGTTGCAACCGGAGCCGATCACCGAGCACACCATCACCGGCAAGGAGCGCCTGGCCCTGGAGATCACCCGCGCCCGTGCCCATGGTTATGCGCTGGTGGACCAGGAACTGGAGCTGGGCTTGCGTACGCTCTCGGTCCCGCTGCGAAACTTCCGCAACGAGGTGGTGGCGGCGATGAACATCAGCGTCCATGCCGGGCGCATGCCGCCAGGCGAGATGGTGGAGCGCTGCCTGCCGGCGCTGATCAAGATCCAGGTGGAACTGAACGCCTTGCTGTGAGCACCCTACTGTGACGTTACCTTGAGCCGGAACGCCTTGGGCGTCGCGCCCACGCGCTTCTTGAACAGGCGGCTGAAGTACGCCGGGTCCTGGAACCCCAGCTCGTAGGCGATGCTGGCGATGCTGGCCGGGACGTAAGTGAGCTTGCGACACGCTTCGAGCATCAGCCGGTCCTGGGCGATGTCGAACGCCGATTTGCCAGCCAGCTTGAGGCACAGGCGATTGAGGCGGGTGGGCGTGGCGCGCAGCGCGCCGGCGTAGTCGGCCACCTGCCACTGGTCCTTGTAGTGCTGCTCCACCTCGGCGCGAAAGCGCGAAAACAGCTCGAAGTCGCTGCGGCCCGACTGGTCGGCGATGCGGTGTTCGGCGTGTACGCGCACCAGCAGCAGCAACACGCAGCGCGCCAGCCAGTCGAGCATCAGTGTATGGCCGTGCTGCGGCCAGGTGGCCTCGGCCAGCAGCTGCTGCAGCAGGGCTTCGAGGCGCGTGCACATCTCGGGCAGCGCCGCCAGGTCGATCGCCAGCGGCGCCATGAACAGCGAGGCGTACAGGTCGGCCTGGTTTTCGGCGGCCGAATACACCACGTTCTGGTCCACCGTCAGCACGTAGCCATGCGCCCCGGGCGCGAAGTCGAAGCCGTGCGCCACGGCGGGATTGATGGTGATGACAGTCGGTCCCCGGCACTTCCATAACTGGTCTTCCACCCCCGCGCGCACATCGCCACCGAACAGAAAAAGTACCTGAAACATGCCCGGGTGCGTATGCCGGTCGATATGCCAGTCGTACACGCGGCTGCGGGTTTCGATCAGTTCGATGTGGACGAATTCAGCGTTTTCCGCCCTTGTTTGCTCGCCGTACAGGGCGAAGCGGGGAATGCCGGCGTTGGCGTTATCTAGCAAGGTCGCAGTCTTGGGCATGATGGGCGAGGTGGAAGGTCTGTCGAAATAGTACAAGTTTTATGCGCTTTCCTCCATGTTTTTTCTGCCCGCGCGGCGCTACGATGCAGCCATAACATCTGCCACAACAAACCGGAGACACATCATGAAAACCCAGGTAGCCATCGTCGGCGCCGGCCCTGCCGGCCTGCTGTTATCCCACCTGCTGCACCTGCAGGGCATCGAATCGGTCGTCATCGAAACCCGCTCACGCGCCGACATCGAGGCGACCATCCGCGCCGGCGTGCTGGAGCAGGGCACGATGGACATCCTCAACGAATCGGGCGTCGGTGAGCGCATGCGCACCATCGGCGCGCTGCACCACGGCGTGGAGCTGTCGTTCGACGGCAAGCGCCACCGCATCGACCTGCTGGATCTGACCGGCAAGGCGATTACCGTCTATCCGCAGCACGAGGTGATCAAGGACCTGGTGGCCGCGCGGCTGGCGGCACAGGGCCAGATCCTGGTCGAGGTGTCCGATGTGGCGCTGCACGGCGTGGAGACCGACCAGCCCTCGGTCACGTTCACCCATCGCGGCGAAGAAGCGCGGATCGACGCCGATTTCATTATTGGTGCGGACGGCTACCATGGCGTGTCGCGCGCGTCGATGCCGGGGCAGGACCAGCGCCGCGACTTCCAGCGCATCTATCCGTTCGGCTGGTTCGGCATCCTGGTCGAGTCGAGCCCGTCGTCCGACGAATTGATCTATGCGCAGCACGATCGCGGTTTTGCGTTGGTCAGCACACGGTCGCCTACCGTACAACGGCTATACTTCCAGTGCGACCCGAAAGACCATGTCGATAACTGGTCCGACGACCGCATCTGGTCGGAGCTGCACGCGCGCCTGGAAAACAACGATGGCTGGAAGGTCAACGAAGGCCGCATCTTCCAGAAGGGGATTATCGCCATGCGCAGCTTCGTCTCCACGCCGATGCAGGCGGGGCGGCTGTTCCTGGCGGGCGATTCGGCGCACATCGTGCCGCCGACCGGCGCCAAGGGTATGAACCTGGCCGTGGGCGACGTCAAGCTGCTGGCGCGCGGCTTCGAGCAGTACTACAAGCAGGGCAAGGACGGGCTGCTGGCCGGTTATACCGAACATGCGCTCAAGCGCATCTGGCGCGCCGAGTACTTCTCGTGGACCATGACGCGGCTGCTGCATACCTTCGAAGGCGCCACGCCGTTCGAACGCGAGATGCAACGCGCGGAACTGGCCAATATCGTGTCGTCGCGGGCGATGGCCACCGCGCTGGCCGAGAACTATGTTGGTGACTTCTAGTCGCGCATTTCAAGCGGCGTGGTTTGAGTAGGACTGGTCTTACGCTGTGTTATGTTCCTAACCTACATTAGCCGTGTAGGTGGTCCTATAAGGTAGCGAACATAGCGGGGATATAGTGTTGTTCATCAGCCGGCACTTGTAAATAGGCGCCGGCAGCAGACAACAACACTATTCGAAGAGGCCCGCCATGTTCCACGCTACTCCAACTTCCGTCTCCGCCAACACCATCGGCAACGTAGGTCGCACCATCGCGGCGGATGCCTCACCGACTGTGAGCCTGACCGGCGCCCAACAGAACGAACTGCTGCGCGCCCTGTCGCGTGACGAACTGGTGGCCATGTTCGCCGACCTGGAACTGGTGCCGCTGGAAGCTGGCAAGCACCTGTTCGATATCGGCGACAAAATGGAATATGCCTTCTTTCCGACCAACGCCATCGTCTCGCTGCAATACGTGACCGAAGAGGGCGGCGCCACCGAGATCGCCGTGGTCGGCCGCGAAGGTGTAGTCGGTGTGTCGATGTACGAAACCGAACGCGCCAATTGCTCGGCCGTGGTGCAAACCTCCGGTTACGGCTACCGCGTGCGCGCTGCGGTACTGCGCAACGCCTTCTTCAGCGGCGGCGCCCTGGCCCAGCAACTGATGCGCCACACCAGCGCCTTGTTCGCGCAACTGGCGCAAACCGTCGCCGGTGTGCGTCACGGCAGCATCGAGCAACGCCTGTGCCGCTGGTTGCTCGAACGCCTGGACCGCTCGCTGTCGAACGAACTCAAAGTGACCCAGGAAATGATCGCCAACATGCTGGGCGTGCGCCGCGAGAGCATCACCTGCTCGGCGGGCAAGCTGCAGGAAGAAGGCCTGATCGTTTATCGTCGCGGCACCGTGACCGTGATCGACCGCGCCGGCATGGAACGCCGCGCCGGTGGTTGCTACACCCCTGCATAATCCTCAATGTAAATAGCGCGGCGCTTGCTGGAGCTGGTCCAGCTTGCGCTGCACCAGCTGGTACCAGGCGTTGGCCCAACGCGAAGCCCTCACCGATTCTTCCACCGTAGCAGCGGACATGGTCCGCTGCACGGCCATCATCTGCCGATGCAGAGCGTAGGCCGCAGGTGGTGGTTTTTTGGCGATGTTGAGCGAGGTATCCATGGCTTCATTCTGCCTCCCCGCCGCGCTCGCGGCTGTACGTTGCCACACCTAGTGCCGCCTTCACGACCCATCGAAAAACACATAACGATGCGTGTTTTCATTCGTTTTACCATCTAACGACCCTCCCTATACTTGATCCACGTGCCATTCGGCGGGGATCAAACATGGGTCAACACTACACAGGGTCGGAATACATCGATGCGCACCAGCACGCGGAAGTGGCGTTCGAGCGCGCCCGCCCACTGTGGCGCGCCGAGTGGCCGACCTGGCTGCTGATCGTGGCGATCTACGGCGGCTGGCTGCTCACATTGGCCAACTGGCGCGTGCTGGGCGCAGTTCCGGCCACTTTGCTGATGATCTGGTGGAGCGCCTGGTATATGTCGCTCCAGCACGAGCTGATACATGGCCATCCCACGCGGTGGCCATCGGTGAACCGGCTGTTCGGCTATGCGCCGCTGGCGATCTGGTACCCGTACCGCCTGTACCGCGACGGCCACCTGGCGCACCACGTCGATTCCCACCTGACCATGCCGGCGCTCGATACCGAGAGCCAGTACCTCTGTCCGCAGGAGTGGGCGGGCATGAGCCGGCCGGTGCGCCTGGTGTACTGGTTCAACAAGACGTTCTGGGGCCGGGTGCTGGTGGGGCCCGCGCTGGCGATCGGCAGCACGCTGTTCGAGGCGGTGCGCCAGCCGCTGCGCGGCGACTGGCGCTACGTGCCGATGTGGCTTGCGCACATCGCCATGGTGGCGGCGCTGCTGTGGTGGATCTCGTCGGCGTTGAGCGTGCAGGCGTGGTGGTACCTGCTGGCGATAGCGTATCCGGCGCAGTCGCTGGCCATGGTACGCTCCTACCACGAGCACCGCCCGGCCCAGGACCACAAGCAGCGCATCGTGCTCAACGAGGCCGGCTGGTTTTTCCGCCTGCTGTTTTTGAATAACAATCTGCACCTGGTGCACCACGACCTGCCGTCGCTGCCGTGGTATCTGCTGCCGCGCGTGTACCGCGCCCGGCGCGAGACCTATAACGCGCGCAGTGGCGGCTTCCACGTGGACGGTTACGGTGAGTTGGTGCGCCGTTACGGCTTTACCGCCATCGACGCGCCGGTCCATCCCCTCATGCCCCAGCACCCTTCGAACGATCATGCACTGGAAAACCGCGCTGCCCATGTATAACGTCTCGCCCCGCTTGACGCAGGGTTACGAAACCCTGCTCGCGGAGCTGATCGAGCAGGTGGGGGTGCACGCCACGCTGGAGCAGCCTGGCACGCTGATCGACTTCTGGCGCCAGCCCGACCTGCTGGTGAGCCAGACCTGCGGCCACCCGTATGTCACGCAGTTGCGCGGCCAGGTGCAGCTGCTGGCCACGCCCGCCTACGATTTCCCCGGCTGCGACCACTGCGACTATTCGAGCGTGATCGTCACCCGCACCGGCAGCGGCATTGCCGGCCTGGCACAGGCGCGTGGTCGCGTCGCTGCAATCAACGACGCCCACTCCAATAGCGGCATGAACGCGTTGCGCCATGCAGTGGCGCCGTTTTCTAACGGCGCAGAGTTCTTCCGGGACGTGAAATGGTCGGGCAGCCATGCGGCCAGCCTGGCGCTGGTGGCTGCCGGCGTGGCGGACATCGCCGCCATCGACTGCGTCACGTATGGTTATATCGCGCTGGAGTACCCGGAGCGGCTGCGCGACATCTCGGTGCTGGACTATTCGGCGACCGCTCCGGGTTTGCCGTTCATCGCGGGCGGGCAGGTGCCCCTGGTGCTGGTGGAGCGCTTACGGCAAGCGTTGCTGTGGCCCGGTGCGCGGCTGCGCACGGCCATGGATGCGCTGCGCATCGAGTCGTTCGATTATCTCGACGATGCGGCGTACGACTGCATCAACGTCATGGCCGCCGTCCCTGCCAGAACGATGGTAACTGGCCCATCCGCGACGGCATCCCCGGTTGTCACGTGATTCAGGCAACAACTGTGTAGATAATACGTTAGTATAATTGCCCATCGGAAACATTTAGAGTATAGTGCCGGCAGGTCGCGTCAAGATGACCGCCACCCCTCACTTTCCATGGAAAAGTCTATGAGTATCACCAAGCGCTTGATCTTGACCTTGTCGGTGGCCTTGCTGGCCCTGATTTTCGTTGGCGTCACTGGCCTGTCCCAGCTGTCCAACGCCCACCATCGCCTCGACATGGTGCAAACCCGTTTGATCCCGAGCATCGAAGGACTCAATTCCGCCAAGAGCTTTGCCGCCGCCACCCGCCTGGCCGGTTATCGCCTGTCGGTCTTCTCCAACCTGGCAGACAAGACGGACCTGGACAAGGCCTACAACGACGCCCACGCCAGGTTCGACGAGGTGCTGGCCAACTACGAGAAAAACCGCATCTTCGACGACACCGACCGCAAGATGCTGGAGCAGGACAAGCAGAACATGGCAGCCTACCGCCAGGCGTTGGTGCCATTCATCGCGGGCGCCCACGCCGGCGACATGGACGCCGTGCGCGCCACGCTGATGCCCGGCACGCCGCTGGCGCTCACCGCCGCTGCGCTGACCAAGGGTTTCGATGACCACATCGCCTATAACAACAAGCTCATTGCCAATGTGCGCGACGAGAGCGTGGCCGCCTACGATTTTGCGTTTACGCTCTTGGTAAGCGTGGTGGCGCTGGCGCTGCTGGTGACTGGCGCGCTGGCCTGGCAGCTGTATAAGCTGATCAAGGGCAGCCTGGAATCGATCCGCAGCACGCTGGTGCACGTGAGCGAAACGCTGGACCTGACGCGCAAGATCCCGGTCGCGCGCATGGACGAAATCGGCCAGACCGCGGTGGCTTTCAACCAGCTGCTGACGCAGATCGGCCGCGTGATCGACACCGTGCGCGCATCCACCAGCGCGGTCGGTTCGGCCTCGAACCAGATCGCAGCCGGCACCGGCGACCTGGCGCAGCGCACCGCCACCCAGGCGGCAGCGCTGGAACAGACGTCCGCCAGCATGCACCAGCTGACGTCCACCGTCGGCCAGAACGCCGACAATGCGCGCCAGGCCAACCAGCTGGCGCTTTCGGCCTCGCAGGTGGCCTCCGAGGGCGGCGCGGTGGTGGAGCAGGTGGTGGTGACCATGGGGTCGATCAACGAATCGTCGCGCAAGATCGTGGACATCATCTCGGTCATCGACGGCATCGCTTTCCAGACCAATATCCTGGCCCTGAACGCGGCCGTGGAAGCGGCGCGCGCCGGTGAGCAGGGCCGTGGCTTTGCCGTGGTAGCGAGCGAAGTGCGCAACCTGGCGCAGCGCTCGGCGGCCGCCGCGAAAGAGATCAAGACCCTGATCGACGACTCGGTGGAAAAGGTAGGCTCGGGCACCAGGCTGGTGGAGCAGGCCGGCACCACCATGCATGACGTGGTCTCGAGCATCCGCCAGGTGACCGACATCGTGGGCGAAATCAGCGCCGCCACGCAAGAGCAGAACGACGGCATCGCCCAGATCCACAAGGCCATCACCGAGATGGACGGCACCACGCAACAGAACTCCGCGCTGGTGGAAGAAACCGCTGCCGCCGCCGAGACCTTGCGCGAGCAGGCCGACATGCTGGAGCAGACGGTGGCTGCGTTTACCATCGCGGCCGGGCAGGGCGCCAAGACGGTGATGAAGCCGGCGCCGGTGAAACCGGTCGCGCGCGTTGCGGCCAAGGCGCAACCGAAGCTGAAAGCGCCGGCTACCGCTGCCGATGAGTGGGAAGCGTTTTAACCGTCGGCTTTGGACTATCAGGCTGGCAGTGCGCGATGCACGCCAAGCTTGGGTCCGGCCGCATCGAGTACCGCCAGCAGCGCTCGGCAACGTTCGCCATGCCCTGCGCTTCGGCAACATGGCGTAACGCCGCCAGCAGTCCCTGACGACCGCCTTCTTTGTCTGCATCTTCCAGGGCTGCTGCGAGGTATTCATCGACCAGTGCTGGATCCTCTCGCAGCAGTTCCACGACTGCATCGTCGTGCGGGCGGGACGAATTACTCATATTGCATTTCTCCTGTTCCAGTCTTTCCAGTCGGTCAACGGTTTGCAGTCGCCAAAACTTCCGGCAATCATGCGTTGCAGTCTGACCAGTATCCGCGCGCGGGCCTGTCGATCAGCCAGACTTTACATTCACAGCCTGATTGTTCCCATTTAACTGTCGCCCAAGTTATTGGATGGGTTAAAGTTCGATTAGTTCGCCTAACCAGGCCCCAAACGATGACCCCACCACAATGATAAAAAAGCTTGCAGCACTGTTGGTCTTCACCGTGGTCGCAAGCCAGGCCCTGGCGCAACCAGTTGCCCACCCGCGCGGCGGCGTCGATCCGTTGGCAGCCGACATCGACGCGCGCGATGCGCAGCGCTTCGCCCTCTTGCTGAAGGACGGCGCCGTACCCACCGCAGAGATGCTGCAGCGCGACTACCTTGACGGCGCTGGAGCTGGCGTCGGCATCTTCACGCCCATGCGCATCGTCGACGCCAGGCGCCTGGCGCGCGCGGTGGCCGCCAGGACCGACAATTATCGCTACGCGATCAGGGAGTGCCTGCCGCAGTTGCCAGCACTGCGCAGCGACCTGCGGGCGATCTACCTCGCTTTCGCCGGTTTGCTGCCGGAACGTCCGTTGCCGGCGATTCACGTGGTCTTCGGCGCTGGTAACTCGGGCGGCACTGCCAGCCGGGACGCGCAAGTGATCGGCCTGGAAGTGACCTGCTTGCCGGGCACCACTCCCGAACAGTTCCGCACCAGGATGCGCGCGTTCTTCGCCCACGAGACGGTGCACACCTGGCAGCGTGACGACACGCCGCAAGCCGCAGCCGATCCCCTGCTGAACCAGGCGTTGCTCGAGGGTGTCGCCGATTACCTGGCGAGCCTGGTCACGGGCGAAGTGCCGGATCGGCAGCGCGATGGGTGGGCCCGAGAGCGTGAGCCATGGCTGTGGCAGGAGTTCCAGCGCGATCGCCTGGCCATGCAAAAAGACAGCGCCAGCCTGGCCAACCCGATGGCTGACAGTCGCTTCCGGCGCTGGTTCACCAATTACGGATCGGCGCCAGCAGGGTGGCCTCACGAAGCCGGCTACTGGATCGGCATGCGCATCGCGGAAGCCTACGTGGCACACTCGCCGGATCCGCGCGCCGCCATCGGCGAGCTGCTCGCGTTGCGTGATCCGGCGGCCATCCTGAAAGCCAGCGGCTATGCACCGTGAACAACGAGAGGCGATCGCACGCGATTCGGAATGGTTCAGGTGGGCGCTGCACAGCCTTGCCGAGGCGGTGTCGACATGGCCGGAGTTAGCCACCTTGGCGCGAACCAGGAACAAGCGTTATGTTGAGAAGAGTGATTTGCTTTAATTGCAACCTTTGCCCACACTGCGCAATGACACGTCTCTCATCCATCAGGAAAACCATGAAGCTTGGCCCATCACTGCTGCTTGCCCTGGCAATCTCGTCGCCGTCGTTCTCGTACGCCCAGGCTACCTGTCCCGCCACGCTGAAATGGACAGACGCCACTGACGTCGAGCGCACCACCGCAAAAAAGGGCCGCGTGTGGAAAGCCAAGGTCGAGAACTACACGAATGCCTCGGTGGCACATCTGGATGTCGACGGCAAACAAGCGGCGATCATCACCATATTGCCCAGCAATTCAAGCGATACCATCCGCCTGACTTCCGGCCCGGACAAACCCAATCCCGCCGTGTTTTCCGAAATCTCCATGCTGCTTGCGCCTCCCATGACGCGCGGAGACTGGCCCAGGATGAAAAGCCCGTGCGCATTGGCCGATGGCGCCGGCATCGACTTCGACGAAACCGATATCCCGGGTCTGGAACACGCAAAGGGCGAGGATGGACCGACAGTAACAGGCACCATCAAGCGCGAAGGTCTGAACATCACCTATTCGATGGAAGCCGATGGCAAGGAAAGCTGGCAAGGGCGCCTCGGTTACGCGCCGGCCGCAAAAGAAATCGACCCGAACACCGATGTCCAAGGCTGGCATGTGTTCCGTGGCAGGGATTACGTGGAAACGCTGCCAGCCGGGCAGCCAGTGGCGCTTGGCACGGTCATCAAGAAGTGACCAGGAAGTGACCAGGAAGTGACTAAGGAATGAGCTGATCCAGATTGCCCTGGTCGAAGATCAGGGTCTTGACCGGCCCGTCCACCTGCACATTGACGGTGTTCTTCTGCGTTGGAATCAGGTCCGTCAGCACCGCGTTATGGATACGCGATCCGGCAGCCAAACGTGTGCGGGCAATCTCCTGGAAGATCACCACGCTGTCCGCATCGGCCTTCATGCCGATCCAGGTGAGCGGCAGGCGTTCGCCCTTGCGGCCCGACACGGTGAACTGCTGTTCGGCGTACTTGCGCAGCAGCGCTTCGCTGCCCGGCTGGCCGAGGTCCACCACGCGGCCGGCCTGCCTGGTGAGCAGCGTGGCCACGTCGTGCGCAGTGTAGGTATGGACGATCTCGGTGCTGCCGGTGCGCTCGTTGTAGCTGATGTCGGCGATGCCCATGTGGTAGTTATGGGCGCTTGCCGCCGCGCTGGAGAACGCCAGCACGGCGGCGGCGCAGCGGATAACGCTGCGCAGCATCAGTTGCCCGCTTCGGCCTTGGACTTGTCGTCCTTGGCTTTCAGGGGGGTATTGTAGTCGCGCATCAGGTTGACCTTGTCACGCTCGGTCTTGAACAGCTCCAGGCGCGACTGGGTCGGTTTGCGCGGCCAGGCGTTGTTGCTGGTGTCGATATCGGCGGTTTCCCAGTACGGGTCCTGGGTCAGGCCCACCATCGGCTCGTCGGTGACGATCAGCTTGGTGATCTTCTTCGGCGAGTAGCGCCATACTTCGGCAGGCACGCGCTCAATGTATTTCTTGCCGCTCTTGAGTTCAATCTCGAGGATGAGCGGCATCACCAGCCCGCCCACGTTGGAGAAGTCCACCAAATACAGGTGCTTGCCCTGGTCGAGCAGCTGCTTTTCCCACGGTTCGAGTTTGCCCACCGATTCGGCATACGTGTTGCGGTCCTTGTTGGTCACCGTGAACTCGTCATGCTCGTTGTAGAAGTCCTTCAGTTCCGGGTGGGCGTCGGTGCGCTTCGGAATCGACTTGTTCAACTGCTGCGAAATCGACACTGGCTGCGCTTCCTTCTGCGCGCGGCGCCATGCCTTTTCCTTTTCCGGGTCTTGCGTGTTGACGCCGTACTCGCTGATGCCATCGACGCTGATGTCGACCGGGTCGGTGGTGTAGAACCAGCCACGCCAGAACCAGTCGAGGTCCGTGCCCGATGCGTCTTCCATGGTGCGGAAGAAATCGGCCGGGGTGGGGCGCTTGAACTTCCAGCGCTGGGCGTATTCCTTGAACGCGTAGTCGAACAGCTCGCGGCCCAGGATGGTCTCGCGCAGGATGTTCAGTGCGGTGGCCGGCTTGGCGTAGGCGTTGTTCCCGAACTGCAGCAACGACTCCGAGTTGGTCATGATCGGCACCTGGTTCTGGCTGCGCATGTAGTCGACGATGTTGCGCGGCTCGCCACGCCGTGACGGATAATTGTCTTCCCAGGCCTGTTCTGCCAGGTACTGCACGAAGGTGTTGAGGCCTTCATCCATCCAGGTCCACTGGCGCTCGTCGGAGTTGACGATCATCGGGTAGTAGTTGTGGCCCACTTCGTGGATGATCACGCCGATCAGGCCATACTTGGTCTGCTGCGAGTACGAGATTTCGCCGGTCTTCTTGTCCTTGGTCGGACGCGGACCGTTGAACGAGATCATCGGATACTCCATGCCGCCCACCGGGCCGTTGACCGAGATCGCGGTCGGATACGGGTAGTCGAAGCTGAACTTGTTGTACTGCTCGATGGTGTGGATGATCGCCTGGGTGCTGTACTTCTCCCACAGCGGGTTGCCTTCCTTCGGATAGTAGGACATGGCCAGCACATTGGTGCCGCCCTTCTTGTAGCCCTGTGCATCCCAGACGAACTTGCGGCTCGACGCCCAGGCGAAGTCGCGCACGTTGGCGGCCTTGAAGTGCCAGGTTTTCGCGGCGGTGCTCACCGATTTTTCGGCCTGCTCGGCTTCGGCCTGGGTGACGATGACCACCGGCTTGTCCGACGTCTTGGCCTTGGCCAGGCGGTCGCGCTGCGCTGCGGTCAAGACGTCGCCGGGGTTTTGCAGTTCGCCGGTGGAAGCGACCACGTGGTCGGCCGGCACCGTCAGTTTCACATCATAGTCGCCGAATTCCAGCGTGAATTCGCCAGCGCCCAGGAACTGCTTGTGCTGCCAGCCCGTGACGTCGTAGTAGGCGGCCATGCGCGGGAACCACTGGGCGATCTCGAACAGGTCGTTCTTGTCCGCTTCAAAATGCTCGTAGCCGGAGCGGCCGCCCAGCACCAGCTGCTCGTTGATGTTGTACGACCAGTCGATATTGAAGCTGTAGGTCTGGCCCGGCTTCAATGGCGCTGGCAGGTCGATGCGCATCATGGTGCGGTTGATGACGTGCCTGAGCGGCTGGCCGCCGGCGGTGACGGCGCTGATCTTGAAGCCGCCGTCGAAGTCGCGGCCGGCCAGCACGCCGCGCAGGCCTTCGAACTTGAAGCCGTCTTCGGCGCCGCGCGGCTTGGTCCACGCTTCACGCGATGGCTGCGTGAGCATCATGCGGGCGTCGGAATCCTTCTTGTAGATGTTCTGGTCGAGCTGCACCCACAGGTAGGTGAGGGTGTCGGGCGAATTGTTGTGATAGCGGATCTGCTCCGTGCCGGTGATGGCGCGCTTCGACTCGTCCAGCGTGGCGCGGATGGTGTAGTCGGCGCGCTGCTGCCAGTAGGCCGCGCCGGGGGCGCCGGAGGCCGTGCGATAGGTATTGGCGGTAGGGAGAACTTCATCCAGTTGACGGAACTTGTCGTCGAAAGGTTCGGCCGCAAAGGCGGACACGGTCAGGCATAAGGCCATCAGGCCGAAGGTTGTACGCATAGTTTGGATTCCTGCTCTTTGCCCGAAGAAAAGGAGCTAGTGTATCGCAACCATCTGAACTATTTCCCGCAGATACAATAATATACAAACCAACATACGGTTTACCTGGTTAGGCACCTGTGCGGTGCAAAAATGGCGCATCCTGGCTCGGGACGCACCATTTTTGCCCAGGCCCGATCAGCGTTTTTTGCCTGCCACCGCGTCCTGGAACTGGAACCGGGCGTCGTCCGGCGCGGCGATGGTATGCGGCGCCACGTCCAGCAGCATCACCGGCGAGCCAGCGCCCGGCTGCGCCTTTTGCCAGTTCGGCAGGCCGGCGCCATTCGGATTGCCGGTCTTGATGAAGTTGGCGAAGTAGCCCTGCATCTGCTGCGACAGCACCCGGTCGTCGAGCGTCCACGCATAGGTCTTGTTGCCGTCGAGGTTGCCGAGCGCGTATTCGATTTCCGCCGAATGGGACGCGCCCGGGTCGCCCGGCCGCGCGCGCGTGTAGAGGTAGCGCCAGACCGGTTTGCCGCTGTTGCGCGCGTGGCTGTCAATCCAGTTCCAGGTGCCGTACGAGATGAAGCGGTCGCTGGCCAGGTTGACGGCGGCCGCAGTCACGTCGTTGGCCGACGCGCCATCGCCCAGGTAAGCCTGACGTGCGGTGTCGGCCTGGTCGCCGTAGAGTTTTTGCAGCGCGGACGTGAAGTTCTCGACGGTTGGCTCGTTCTCGCCCAGCACCTGTTTGGCCGACCCTTCGTGCGAGTTCCAGCCGGCCAGCAGCGGCACCCTGGCTTGCTGCCCGGCTGCGTACAGCAGGTCCGGCGCGCGTGGCAGCACGTAGCCATCTTCGATCACGAAGAAACCGGTGCGAGCGTTGGACATGGCATCGAGCAGTTGTTGGGCGGGCATGGCGCGCAGCGCCGCCAGGTTGGGCGCACCGATTTTTGCCGCAAACGCGGCGCCGGCCCGTTCGCCATCGGCCAGCTTCTGTGGCGCGAACAGGCCTAGCAGCGAACCGCTCTCGCCGATGGCGCCGGCGATCAGCCCCTTGGCCAGTGGCGAGATCATTTGCGCGCTGACCGAGAACGAACCGGCCGATTCGCCGGCGATGGTTACGCGCGCCGGGTCGCCGCCGAATGCCGCGATATTCTTGTTCACCCATTGCAGCGCTGCCGCCTGGTCCATCAGGCCGTAATTGCCCGACGCCTTGTGCGGCGATTCGGCTGTCAGCTCCGGGTGCGCCAGGAAGCCGAACACGTTGAGGCGGTAGTTGACGGTGACGGTAACGATGCCCTTGGCGGCCATGGCGGCGCCGTCGTAGCGCGGCTCCGAGCTGTCGCCGGCGGCAAAGCCGCCGCCGTAGAAATATACGAGCACCGGCAGTTTCGATGCCTTCACCTTGGGCGGCGGCACCGGCGTCCACACGTTCAAATACAGCGAGTCTTCGCTGCTGGTATCGGAGCGGAATACCATGTCGGCAAACAGCGGCAACTGCATCGGGCGCGGCCCGAACTGCGTGGCCGCGCGTACGCCGCGCCATTTTGCTGCCGGCTGCGGCGCCCTCCAGCGCAAGTCGCCCACCGGCGGCGCTGCGTACGGAATGCCCTTGTACGAGGTCACGCCACTGGGTTCCATCGCGCCTTCGACCACGCCGCTGGCGGTGATGGCGCGCGGGGCCTTGGCAGGTGAGGTCTGGGCGGCGGCAGGCAGGGACGCCAGCGCCAGGGCGCTGGCGGCGAACAGGAGGTGGGCGGGTCGGTTCATGTCGTATCGTGGATGAGGAAAACGACAACTATACTCCTGCCCGCTTTCAGGTGCGTGGCGGCAGGGTGCGCTGGCGAACATACAGGGCACTCACCGGTTGCTACGATCAGCTCATCAACAACATCATTCAACAACAATCATAACGAGGTCCATCATGGCAAGCGCAAAACAAGTCCTGGTCGTAGACGACAATGTCGAAATGGTGGAAATGCTGTCGGCCATGCTGCAGCACCACGGTTACGAAACCGCGTCCGCCCACAACGGCTACGAGGCCTGCGACTGGGTGCGCGAAGGGATGCCGCGCGCGATCATCATGGACCTGGGCATGCCCTGGATGGACGGCTTTGGCGCGGTGCGCGCAATTCGCCGCATGCCGGGCGCCGAAGCGCTGCCGATCATTGCGCTTACCGGTTCGGCCGACAGCGACTCGGCCAAGAAAGCGGTGGCTGCCGGCTTTACCCAGCACTTCTCGAAGCCGCTCAACTTCGACCACCTGAACCACTACCTCAATACCCTCAACTGATCACACCTGCGGCGCGGCCTGGCGCTTGCCGGCCGTGCCTGCGAATACCAGCAGCAGGCCGGCTGCCGCCAGCACGGCGCCCGCCACGGGAATCGCCGCATAACCGAATCCTGCCGAAATCACAGCGCTGCCCACTGCCGCGCCCAGCGCGTTGCCCAGGTTGAACGCTCCCACGTTGACCGACGACGCCAGCCCCGGCGCCTCGGCTGCCGCGTGCATCACGCGGATCTGCACCGGCGGCACCAGCGCGAACGCCGCCGCGCCCCATAATGTCAACCCGATCAAAGCCCCCCAGTGGCTGCCCAGCAGCAGCGGCAGCGCCAGCATGATCGCGGCCAGCGACGCCAGGAAAATCTTGGTGGCGCCGTCGAGCGACCAGTCTGCCAGCTTGCCGCCGATGCCGTTACCGATGGTGAAACCTACGCCGATCAGCACCAGCGCCAGCGTGATGAACAGCTGCGAAGCACCCGTGAGCGTGGTGAGCACCGGCGCCACGTAGGTGTACATCGTAAACATCGCCGCCGAACCCATGACGGTGGTGGCCATCGCCATCAACACCACCGGGCGCGCCAGCACCCGCAGTTCCTTGCCGATGTTTGGCATCGCGCCTTTTTCGCCGCGCGGCAGGGCCAGCACCAGCGCCACCATCGCCAGCAGTCCCAGGCCGGCGGTGCCGGCAAAGGCCATGCGCCAGCCGATTTGCTGGCCGATCCAGGTAGCGGCCGGCACCCCGCCGATATTGGCGATCGTCAGGCCCATGAACATGGTGGCCACCGCGCTTGCGCGCTTTTCGGGCGCCACCAGGTTGGCCGCGACGACCGAGCCGATGCCGAAGAACGCGCCGTGATTGAGGCTGGTGACCAGGCGCGAGGCGAGCAGCGTCCAGTAACCGGGCGCCATGGCCGAGAGCAGGTTACCGACGACGAAAATCGAGATCAGCGTGAGGAGCGCGTGCTTGGCGCGCAGGCGCGCAAGCAGCAGGGTCATGATCGGCGCGCCGATCATCACGCCCAATGCGTAGGCGCTGATGAGCAGTCCGGCGCTGGGGATGGAGACGTGGACGCCGTCGGCGATCACTGGCAGCAGGCCCATGGGAGCGAACTCCGTGGTGCCGATGCCGAAGGCGCCGACGGCCAGCGCCAGCAGCGGCCAGGTGGGACTGGTATTGGCCATATTATTTCAGCGTCTCCACCAGCACGCGGCCTTCTGAGCCTGCCGGCGGACGCACGCGCAGGATGTTGGCCAGCGTGGGCGCGATGTCCACCACCTCAGCGTACTGGCCGTAGTAGCCCGGCTTGATCCAGCGCTTACCCATGATCATCAACGGCACATTGGTGTCGTAGGCATACGGCGAGCCGTGGGTGGTGCCGGTGGATCCGCTGGCGAAGTACCAGTAGGGGCGCGTGATCACCATCAGGTCGCCCGAGGCTTCGCGGTTCCAGGCGCGGCGCATCAGGGTGGCGATGCGGGTGCCGGTGACGGCGCCGCTTTCGAACTGGGTGCGGGTGAAGGTGTCGCTGATGCCCGGCTGGTGCAGCAGGAACTGGGCAGCGGCGTCTTCCACGTCGGCGTGGCGCAGGCCGGCCTTGTCGGCGGCTGCGTAGTCGAGGTGGATGTTCGGCAGCGACCAGGCGGCGAGCAGCTTGGCGCCGCCGAATTTGTCGGACAGGTGCTGACCCAGCTCTTCCATCAGCTGGTCGCCGTTGATACGCTTCGATTCGCTGCGCTGCTGGTTCGAGAACTCGGCGGTGTTGGCAAAGCCATGGTCGGCGGTGAGCACGACCAGCACGTTGTCCATGCCGATGCGCTGGTCGAGGTAGTTGAAGAATTCACCGAGCATGCGGTCCACGCGCTGCAGGTGGTCGTGCGACAGTTTGCTCTCCGGGCCATAGGCGTGGTTGACGTAGTCGTGCGCCGACAGGCTCACGCCCAGCAGGTCCGGCACGCCGCTGTCGTTGCGGCCCAGGTTTTCGCCTTCCACCGCCGCGCGCGCGAAGTCGAGCGTCAGCTGGTCGAGGTACGGGCCGGTTTTCAGGCTGTTGTAATAGGCCGCGTCGATCTGGCCGCTCTCGCTGTAATAGGTGTACGGCAGGCGGTTATGGCCGCCCGGTTTGGCCGGGGTGAGGTCGTCGCGGGCGTCGCCGGCGTAGGCAGCGTCGGGCAGCAGCGCGCTCCAGGTTTTGCCGTAGTAGCGGTCTTGCGGCTTGCCGGCCAGGTACTGGATGACCCAGGCCGGATGGGCCTGCATATAAAAGGTGCTGCTGGCGAAGTTGCCGGTTTTTTCCATGTACATATAGGGCGTACCGGTTTTACCGGCCAGCAGAATCGCGCCCCGGTCCTTGCCCGATACCGTGATCACCTTGCTGCGGTTGCCCGAGGCGTAGCGCAACTGGTCGCCCAGCGTGTCCACCCGCAGCTTGGTCGGCGCGGTGCCGTCGCTCGGGTCGGTGTGCTCGCCGATATAGGTGTAGTTGGTGTCTTCAGTGCAGTACACCGATTTTTTGGTGACGGGATCGATCCAGTTGTTGCCGATGATGCCGTGCACGTACGGGTAGGCGCCGGTGAGCACCGCCGTGTGGCCGATGGCGGTCACCGTCACGCCGTGGGCCTGGTGGGCGTTGCTGAAGGCGGCGCCTTCGGCCAGCATGCGTCCGAGTCCACCTGTTTTGCCCTTGCCGAACTGGTCGCGGTAGCGCTGCACCTGCTCGTTCGGCAAGCCGTCCACCACCAGCACGACGACCAGCTTCGGTTGCGGCGCAGCGGTGTTGGTAGTGGCGGGAGCGGCGAGGGCGCAAGCGTGCAGCGCGAAGCTGGACGCGGCGATCACGAGGGCGGACAGGGACAGTGATTTCGGCATGGAGGTGGTTTTCAAGTGGATAAGGTGGTAACGAAGTGCAACGGCTGATAGCGTACCATGGGCCGGGCGACAGATTAAGGGATTCATGTGACGGCCTCGTGACATGAAGGCTAGGCATATTGGCAAGGTTACCGTTGGGAAAAGTACACTAATCTCTCTTGAAAGCCGCTAAATTACGTGCCTCTTGGAAAAATTATTGCTAGAATGATGTCGTGAGGAATCTCTCTTCGGGAGCGGGAAAAATGATTACGGTAAACAGTATTGGTGGCGGTACCTTGTCGGCGGCAGTGGCCGTGGAGAAGTCGCAGGGCACCCAGCAGGTCGCGCCGGCGCAGGCGCGTTCGGATGATGACGGCGGCGCCTCGATGGCTGCCTACCTGTCACTGCCAGGGTTTAATGCCGCCAGTGCTGTCGAGACCAGCAACGACACCTCCACCGACGCGCAAGCCGATGGCGGCCAGGCCGCCGCGCTGCAAGCCGTATCGGACTCGGCTGACGATGGTCTGAAACAGGCGCTCAAGGATTTCGACGACGCCCTCAAAAGCCTGTCGCAGCGTCCCGAAACCCAGGTGTTTCGCGCCAGGTTCGGCAGCGAGCCGCTCGCTGAAGACAGCCTGCCGCCACCGGCGCCGCTGCCTGGAATGGACGAGAACGGCTTGCTGCGGATGCCGGGCCGCGACAGCATGTCGGCCGACGCCGACCACGATGGCAAGGTCAGCGAGGAAGAGCTGCGCCGCTACCAGGAACCGCTGACTTACCGTATCGCTGCCGGCGCCGGCCGCCTCGATGCACTGGCCGATGGCCCATCGGCGTTCTCGCTGGTGGAAGCCAACCGCGCGTATGGCGTGGTGTCCGCCGCTGCTGCCGCCGCCTGATCGGCCTGGTTTCGTGAAAACGGGTTTTGCCTGCGCGGCAAAGCCCGTTTTTTTTTCGCCGACCGTCGTGACAATTGAACACCGGCGACGAAAAAAATGCGAATATGTTATCTGATGTTCACCTTTTTCGAGACAGCAGGCTGCGGAGCATGACCTCTCCCGTTCCCTGCAATACGGGAGCCGGTTAATGGATACAAAGTATGTGCGTTGGCGCCTGCAGGCTGCGCTGCTTGCCGTGGTTGCCGGCCTCGGCGGTTGCGCGGTCGGCCCCGACTTCAACACCCCGGCCGCGCCGGCAGCGGACAGCGCCACTTATACCCCCGACCCCTTGCCGGCGCAGACAGCATCGAGCCCCGGGGCTGCCGGTGGCGCCCAGCGCTTTGTCACCGGCATGGATATTCCGGCGCAGTGGTGGTCGGTGTTCCGCTCGCCCGCGCTCGACCAGCTGCTGCGCAATGCGCTGGCGCAAAATCCCGACATGGCCGCAGCCGAGGCGGCGCTGCGCCAGGTGCGCGAAAACTACAACGCCCAGGCGGGCCAGCTGGTGTACCCGGCCGTCAACGGCGCGCTTGGCGCCGGGCGCCAGAAAACCCAGGTGGCCACGCCCGCCGGCAGCCAGGCGACCGTGCTCAATCTGTACAACGCCTCGGTCAACGTCTCGTACACGCCCGACGTGTTCGGCACTACGCGGCGCACGCTGGAAGGCGCGCGGGCAGCGGTGGACTACCAGCGCTACCAGGTGGAAGCGACCTACCTGGCGCTGTCGGCCAACGTGGTCACGGCCGCCATCCAGGAAGCCTCGCTGCGCGCGCAGTTGCAGGCCACGCGCGACGTGCTCGAGGCGCTCACCCGCCAGCAGAGCGTGATCGAAAAGCAGTTCGAGTACGGCGCCATCGCGCGCACCCAGGTGCTCAGCCAGCGCAACCTGGTGGCGCAAACGGCTGCCACCGTGGCGCCGCTGGAAAAAGCGCTGGCGCAAACCCGGCATTTGCTGTCCACCCTGGCCGGCAGGCTGCCGGGGGAGACCGGCATGCCCGAATTTACGCTGGCGTCGCTCACGCTGCCGGAACAACTGCCGGTGTCGCTGCCATCGGCGCTGGTGCGCCAGCGGCCCGACATCCGCGCCAGCGAAGAGCTGCTGCGCCAGGCCAGCGCCGACATCGGCGTGGCCACCGCCGCGCTGTACCCGCAGTTCACCCTGAACGGCAGTTATGGTTCGGCCTCGCCCACCTTCAGCAAGCTGTTCGAGGGCGACAACGCCATCTGGAGTCTCACTGCCGGCCTTACCGCGCCCATCTTCAACGGCGGCGCGCTGCGCGCCCGCAAGCGCGCGTCCGAAGCGGCCTACGATGTGGCGGCGGCGCAGTACCGCGCCACCTTGCTCACGGCGTTCCAGAACGTGGCCGATACCCTGCGCGCGCTTGAATCGGATGCCGCCGCGCTCACCGCGCAAGCCGAGTCCGAGGCGCTGGCGGCGGAAACCCTGGCGCTGTCCGAAGAGCAGTACAAGCTCGGCGCCATCAGCTACCTGTCGCTGCTCGACGCCCAGCGCGTGTTCCAGCAGGCGCATATCAGCCTGGTGCAGGCGCAGGCGGCCCGCTATGCCGATACGGCGGCGCTGTTCCAGGCGCTGGGCGGCGGCTGGTGGAACCGCGCCGATGGCGTGCCGGCCGCCACGCCTGTCTCCACCATGCAGTCCATCAGTCGGAATCCCTAGTACACCTCTATTGCAGGAGAGAGTTTCATGACCAAGCGTATGCTCATCATGGTTGGCTGCGTGATCTTGCTGGTCGCCGCGCTGGCGTTCGGTAAATATCTGCAGATACAAAAACTGATCGCCAGCGCGCCCAAGCCCGGTGCGCAAACGGTCACCGCGATCAAGGTCACGGCGTCAGAATGGCAGCCACAGATCAGCGCGGTGGGCACGCTGGCGCCGGTGCGCGGCGTGGATGTCACCACCGAGATCGCCGGCCTGGTACGCAAGGTCAACTTCAAGTCCGGCGACGAGGTGAAGGCCGGCCAGGTGCTGTTCGAACTCAACGCCGAATCGGACTTGGCGCAGCTGCGCTCGCTGCAGGCGGCGGCCGACCTGGCCGCCACCACGCTCAAGCGCGACAAGCTGCAGCTGGCGGCGCAGGCCATCAGCCAGGCGCAGGTGGACAACGACGAGGCCGAGCTGAAAAGCCGGCAGGCTCTGGCTGCCCAGCAGCAGGCGCTGGTCAACAAGAAAACCATCCGCGCGCCGTTTGCCGGCAAGCTCGGCATCACCGCCGTCAATCCAGGCCAGTACCTCAATCCCGGCGACACGCTGGTCACGCTGCAAACCATCGATACGGTTTATGTCGATTTCTACGTCCCGCAAAAGCAGGTGGCCGAACTGTCGGTGGGCCAGAAGCTCAAGCTCACCAGCGACGGTTATCCGGGCGTGTCGTTTGACGCCAAGGTGACCGCCATCAGCCCGAAGGTGGATGCAGCCACGCGCAACGTGCAGGTGCAGGCCACGGTGCCGAACCAGAAACGCCAGCTGTTGCCGGGCATGTTCGCCAACGTCAGCCTGGAGCAGGGCGCGCTGAAAAAATATCTGACCCTGCCGCAGACGGCAATTACCTACAACCCTTACGGCTCCACGGTGTTCGTGCTCGCGCCTGCGGTTGTTAAAGACCCGGGCAAGGACGCACCCAGGGATGACAAGGGCAATGCGCAGCTGATCGCCCAGCAGGTGTTCGTGACCACCGGTCCCACGCGCGGCGACCAGGTGGCGGTATTGACGGGCGTGAAGGAAGGCCAGACCGTGGTCACCAGCGGCCAGCTGAAACTGAAGAACGGCACCCCGGCGGTGATCAACAACCGCGTGCAGCCGGCCAATAGCCCGAACCCCACGCCGCAGGAACAGTGAGGACGCGCGCGCCATGAACTTTACCGACATCTTCATCAAACGGCCGGTGCTGGCCACCGTGGTCAGCCTGCTGATCGTGGTGCTGGGCCTGCGCTCGTTGTTCAGCCTCCCGGTCAACCAGTATCCGAAAACCCAGAACGCGGTGGTCACCATCTCCACCACCTACTACGGGGCGGACGCGGCCACGGTCGCCGGCTTCATCACCCAGCCGCTGGAAGCGGCCATCGCCCAGGCGCAGGGGATCGACTACCTGTCGTCGTCGTCCAACAGCGGCGTCTCGACCATCACGGCCACGCTGCAGCTGAACTACGACTCGAACAGGGCGCTGACCGAGATCACCACGCAGGTCAACTCGGTGCGCAACCAGCTGCCCGCGCAGGCGCAGCAGCCGGTGATGAGCGTGCAGATGGGGCAGACCACCGACGCCATGTACATGGGCTTTTACAGCGACACGCTGCCCACCAATAACGTCACCGACTACCTGGCGCGGGTAGTCAAACCCAAGCTCGATTCGATCGACGGCGTGCAAACCGCAGAGCTGCTGGGCGCGCGCCAGTTCGCCCTGCGCGCCTGGCTCGACGCCGACAAGATGGCAGCCCACGGCGTCACCGCCGCCGAGGTCAGTGCCGCGCTGGCGGCCAATAACTACCTGGCCGGGCTGGGCGCGTCCAAGGGCCAGATGGTGACGGTGCCGCTCACCGCTGGCACCGACCTGCACACGGTGGAGGAATTCAAGGCGCTGGCCGTGCGCCAGAGCGGCGGCGCCATCGTGCGCCTGGAAGACATCGCCAACGTCACGCTGGGGTCCGAGAACTACGATTTCAATGTCGCCTTCAGCGGCGTGCGCTCGGTCTTTGTCGGCATCAAGGTGGCGCCCGACGCCAACATCCTCGACGTGGCCGAGCGGGTGCGCAAGGTATTCCCGTCCGTCCGCGAGCAGCTGCCGGCCGGGCTTACCGGTGAAATCGTCTACGACTCCACCGAGTTCATCAACACGTCCATCGTCGAGGTGGTCCATACGCTGGTCGAAGCGCTGATCATCGTCACGGTGGTGATTTACCTGTTCCTGGGCAGCCTGCGCGCGGTGATCGTGCCGGTGATCGCCATGCCGCTGTCCCTGATCGGCACCTTCTTCGTGATGCTGATGTTCGGCTATTCGATCAACCTGCTCACGCTGCTGGCGATCGTGCTGGCGATCGGACTGGTGGTCGATGACGCCATCATCGTGGTGGAAAACGTCGACCGCCACATGAAGGAGGGCATGAAGCCGTACGACGCTGCGATCCAGGCCGCGCGCGAACTCGGCAGCCCGATCCTGGCCATGACCGTGGTGCTCATTGCGGTGTACGTGCCGATCGGCTTCCAGGGCGGCTTGACCGGGGCGCTGTTTACCGAGTTCGCCTTCACCCTGGCCGGCGCGGTGGCGGTGTCGGGCATCGTCGCGCTCACGCTCTCGCCCATGATGTGCGCCAAGTTCTTCAACGAGCACCAGGACGAGGGCAAGTTCGTCAAGTTCATCGACCGCACCTTCGCCAGGGTACACGACGGCTACCTGCGCGTGCTGCATCGCCTGCTGGAAACCTGGGCGGTGCTGATCGTGCTGGGCGTAATTCTCACCGGCCTGCTGGGCGTGATGTTCGCCATGTCGCAGTCCGAACTGGCGCCCGAGGAAGACCAGGGCATCGTGCTGGCGCAGGTGGTGGGGGCGCCCACCGCCACGTCGGACCAGATGCAGGCGTATGCGAAAGAGATTTTCGAGATCTCCAAATCGCTGCCCGAGTACGACCAGATGTTCCAGATTACCGGTGTGCCCACCACCAATGCCGGCATCGGCGGCGTGCTGTTCAAGCCGTGGGACAAGCGCAGTCGCTCGGCGCAGGAGATCCAGCAGGAGCTGCAACAGCGCTGGGGCAACGTCGCAGGCGGCCGGGTGGCGGCGTTCCAGTTCCCGGCGCTGCCGGGCAGCTCGGGCCTGCCGGTGCAGTTCGTGATCACCACCACGGAGCCGTTCGAGAACCTCAACACGGTGGCGCAGGCGGTGCTCGACAAGGCCACCAAGGAAGGCAAATTCTATTTTGCCGACGTCGATCTGAAAATCGATTCGCCGCAGGCCAAGGTGGACGTGGACCGCGACAAGCTGGCCACGCTGGGCCTCACGCAACAGGACTTCGGCAACGCCATGGCGGCGGCGCTGGGCGGCGGCTACGTCAACTACTTTTCGATTGCCGGGCGCTCGTACAAGGTGATTCCGCAGGTGCGCCAGGTGGACCGCCTGAATCCTTCCGATGTGCTCAACTTCCACATCAAGACGCCATCGGGCGCGATGATCCCGGCCAGCACCGTGGCCAGCATCTCTTACAGCGTGCAGCCGGAATCTGTCACGCGCTTCCAGCAGCTGAACTCCGCGACCATTTCCGGCGTGTCCGGCGCCTCGCAGGGCGAGATCCTCGAGTACCTGCGCAATGCCGTGGCCGAGGTGGCGCCGTCTGGCTACACCATCGACTATGCCGGTTCGTCGCGCCAGTTCATGAACGAGTCGGGCGGCTTCGGTCTGACCATGGGCTTTGCCGTGATCATCGTGTTCCTGGCGTTGGCCGCACAGTTCGAAAGCTTCCGCGACCCGATCGTGATATTGTTCTCGGTGCCGATGGCGCTGTTCGGCGCGATGATGTTCATCTTCCTCGGCTTCGCCTCGATCAACATCTATACCCAGGTGGGGCTGGTGACCTTGATGGGACTGATCTCCAAGCACGGCATCCTGATCGTGGAGGTGGCTAACCACCTGCGCGAGGCCGGCAAGACCAAGCGCGAGGCGATCGAGGAAGCCGCCGCCACCAGGTTGCGGCCTATTTTGATGACCACCGCGGCCATGGTGTTCGGCGTGGTGCCTTTGGTGATCGCCTCCGGCGCCGGCGCGGCGGGGCGCCATGCGATGGGACTGGTGATCTTTACCGGCCTGTCGATCGGCACCTTGTTTACCTTGTTCGTGGTGCCGGCGATGTATATGTTCCTGGCCGGGGAGCACAAGGCGGCAGGCACCGTTGAACACGCACCGGCATAACACGGCGACCGTAAATAGAATAAAGAGACAAGCAGTGCCGATACCAGAGTCAAGAAACAGCAAGGACAGCCCGTTTGCGTGGCTGTCGGACCGCCGCCAGCGCAGCAAGGAAGAGATCATCCTGATGATCATGTGCGCGCTGAGCATCCCCAGTATTTTGCCGTTCGGCCTGTACCGGCTATGGCAGGGCGCCTGGCTGTCGGCGGTGGTGGACCTGGCGCTGGTGCTGGCCATGTCGCTGGTGATCGTGCACGTGTGGCACACGGGCCGCTACAAGCTGGCCAGCCTGGGCGTCACGCTGTTCTACTCGGCCGGCATGTTGGCGACCATCTACCTGCGCGGCATGCCGCTGGTGTACTGGGCTTATCCCACCATGATCGCCGCGTTCTTCATGCTGCGGCCCAGGGTGGCGCTGGGGATCAACAGTGTCTCGCTGCTGGTGCTGGTGGCCATGCTGCTGCCGCAGATGGAATTGCTCAACCTGCTTACGGTGGTGGTCACCATTTCGCTGGTCAACCTGTTCGCCTACATTTTCTCGTACCGCACCGGCCTGCAGAACCGCGAGCTGCATATCGAGGCGGAGCGCGACTTCCTCACCGGCGCGGGCAACCGCCGCGCCTTCGACAGCAAGCTGATCAGCTACGCGGCCGAGCGCCGTCCGCAACCGGAAGCCTGCCTGCTGCTGCTCGACCTCGACCACTTCAAGCAGGTCAACGACCAGCATGGCCACCCGGCTGGCGACCAGGTGCTGCGCCGCCTGTGCGACGTGCTGCGCCACCACACCCGCGTGACCGACGAAATTTTCCGCTACGGCGGCGAGGAATTCGCCATCATCGCCAACGGCGCCAGCCTGCGCGCCGCCGGCAAACTGGCCGAAACGCTGCGCAGTGCGGTGGCCACCGCGCCCTTGCTCGACGGCCACCCGATCACCGCCTCGATCGGCGTGGCGCCGATGCCGCGTGGCGGCCTGGCGTCGGAATGGCTGGAGCAGGCGGACAAGATGCTGTACGCTGCCAAGGAGGGCGGACGTAATATGGTGCGCCTGGCGGGGGCGATGGAGGAGCGTCAGTGAGGCGTCTGGCCATATTGACGCTGCTGGTGTGACTTGCTCTTATGCGACAGACGTCGCATAATGACTCTTCCTGTCGCAAACCGGAGTCCGCGTGTCCACTTTTCGTTTCGCCATTGTTGCCATTCTCGCACCGCTCATGATGTCATCGATGGCGGCGCCTGTCGTTCAGCGGGACGGCCAACCCTACCAACTGGGCAATACCTCGGTCACCACCATCCGCGCCAAGTCGTTGAACCGCGATTACCAGGTGTTCGTCAGCCTGCCCGCCGGTTACGCCGACACCGGCCCGCCCTTGCCGGTGGTGTTCGTGACCGATGCCGATTACGCCTTCCCGCTGGTGCGCGCCATCGCCGCCCGCGTGGGCAGCGACAAAAAATCGATCGCCCCGTTCATCCTGGTGGGATTGTCGTATGCAGTGGGCGATACGCCGGAATACAGCCGCCGCCGTGACTACACGCCGACGCTGCGGCCAACTGATGGCTTGAGTTCCGATATGCCGGGACGACCGGTATTGTTCGGTGAAGCCGAAGCTTATCGGCGGTTTCTTGCCAGCGACGTCTTGCCGCTGATCGCCGCACGCTATCGGGCCGACATGACGCGCACGACGTTCGTCGGCCATTCGTATGGTGGTTTGCTCGGCGCGCATATCGTATTGACCAGCCCGAGCATGTTCAGCAAATACGTCATCAGCAGCCCGTCGCTGTGGTATGACGATGACGTGATGTTCAGCCGCCAGAAAAAGTTCGTCGCGTCCAATAGCGATCTCGGCGCAGACATATTCTTTTCGGTCGGCGCGCTGGAGTCGGCAGGCGATGCCGACATGGTGGCGGACCTGAAAAAATTCGACCGGGCCTTCAAGGCCCGCCGCTACCCGCACTTGACCACGCAACTCCACGTGTGGAACGGCCGCGATCACCTCGATGTATTTCCGGACATGATTACGGCAGCGTTGAAATGGGCGGTGCCCGCCACGCTTGTCAAACATTGACCGACTGAAATAAATATGAGAGGCTGACCGTCCCCAAAGGAGGCTGCATTGACATTCAACCCGCTGGACCTGGAAAGTTTGCGCATCGGCGTGATCCAAAGCGAGCCGACGCTGCTCGAGAACGCGGTGCGCGCGGTTCTGATCCATTATTTCTATCATGTGTCAAACAAGGCCATGGTGGAAGTGGTGCCGGTCGTGCCCGGCGGCGCAACCGCACTGAACCTGATGAGCCCTGCGCTGTTTCGTGGGCGCGGCCGGATACGCTTGTCCGGCACTACCGTGCTGGGCGTGGCGCAATCACCGGGCGCCTACGCCAGCAGCTACCTGGACGCGCGCAACGAGGCGTCACTGATCGAGATCGGTGCGTCCACGACGTTGAATAACCGCGCTTCGATACTGTCGGAGGGAGCGGGCATCCATATCGGCGAGCGCTGCATGATCGGCCAGGAAGTGCTGATCACCGACTCGAATTTCCACGAGCTTGCGGTGGCGCGGCGCGCCATGAACGACCAGCGCCCGCGAGCGGTGCACATCGGCAACGACGTCTTCATTGGCGCCCGCGTCACGATACTGAAAGGCTGCCGCGTGGGCGACGGCAGTGTGCTCGCGGCCGGCAGTGTGCTGCCGCCGGGCTTCGAGGCGCGGCCGTTGTCCATCGTCGCCGGCAATCCGGCGCGCGTGGTGGGGCAGGTCGAGAGCGGCACGTAGCCATAGCCGTAGCCGTAGCTGAGCGGCGGCGCTTGTCAGTCCGACTCCTCGTCCGGATCAAGGTCCGGCGCCACATTCGGTTGAACCACAGGCGCCGGCATCGCGTCGACCTGCTTGACCACCGCCGCCAGCAACGCCTGCGGCCGGTACTGCAACGACCGTGGCGTCAATCCCAGCCGCACCACCACCAGCTGGCGCGACGGCACGATGGCGATCGACTGGCCATCGTGGCCCTGCATCCAGTATGTGTCTGCCGGCAGGCCGTACGGACCGTCGGCGTTCTGTCCCGACGACGGTCCCTGGCGCCACACCAGGCCCTGGCCGTACTGGCCGCCGGACGCCGGCGCCACCGCCTGCATCGACGCGACAAACCCCGCCGGTAAAATCCGCTTGCCTTGCCAGACGCCGTCCTGCAGCAGGAACTGGCCGAAGCGCGCCCAGTCCTGGGTGCTGGCGTACATATAGCTCGAACCGACCAGCGTGCCGCGCGCGTCGGCTTCGATGATGGCGCTGCTCATGCCCAGCGGTGCAAACAGCTGGTCGTGCGGCAGGGCCAGCACGCCGACCGCCGTGGGACCGGTCATCGGCTTGACCGGCATATTGGGGCCCGCCGCTGCGCGCTGCCAGATGCGCGACAAGAGCACCGTGCTGCCGCTCGAATAATTCCACACCGTGCCCGGCGCGTGCGCCAGTGGCTGTGCGGCGGCGTAGGCCGCCATGTCCGGCTCCAAGTACAACATGCGCGTCACATCGGAGACGTCGCCGTAGGATTCATTGAACTGCAGGCCGCTGGTCATCGACATCAATTGCGCGACCGTGATCTGTGCGCGCGGGTCGGCATGTTCGGGCCAGAAGCCTTTGCGGTCCGGCGCCAGGTTACCCCTGGCGATCTCGATGCCGACCAGCGCCGCACTGACGGTCTTGGTCATCGACCAGCCCAGGAGCGGCGTGGCAACGCCGAAGCCGGCGCCGTAGCGCTGCGCCACCAGGCGGCCGCGATGGATCACTACCAGGCCGCGCATGCCGGGACCTGCCAGCATGTCGTCGTTGACGGTGGCCTGCAATGCCGGCACAGTCTCCGTCATCGAGCCGGTGGGCCAAGGCACGTTGGGGGAAGCGCTCCAGATGCGCAGCGGCGGATATTGATATTGGTTGGCCTGCGCCAGGTCGCCATCCGGCACGACCGCACAGCCGGTGCCGGGGCGGTACACGGCCAGGCCCTTGCCCAGGATGCCGAGGAAGTCGGCGTGGACGGTCCTGTGTTGCTGGTCCACCCGCACCCGCAGGTACTTGAGCAGCGGATGGCCGGGCGCCTGCACGTCGTCGGCCAGCACGGATTGCGGATCGCGATGGGCGATGAAGACATTGGAGCAAACCATCTTGGCGCCGTAACTGGCGCCCACCCGCAGCAGCTCGGGCGGCCGGCCGATGAGGGTGAGGGCGCCACCGGCGGCTACCACCAGCAAGGCGCCGGTGGCGATGATCAGGCGGGAGACCAGCTTATTCGGCATAGAGCAACACGCAGGCAACTTTCGAGTCAACTTTCACGTACAAATCGACTCGATTATGCCTGCATCATCTTGCGAGCACAACGGCCAAGCGTGCGCGCATGGGCTCTTAAAAACTGGTCGACAGCCCCGCATACAGCGAGCGGCGGGCGCCGTACTGCGGTGCGCCCACGCCCACGCCGGAACCGTCGCGCAGCAGATACGATTTGTCGAACAGGTTGATCACCGCAATGCGGCCCTCGATGTCGCCCGCGCCGGTCTGTTTCCAGTTGTGGGTGAGCGCCAGGTTCACCGTGGTGTACGACGGCAGGTGGCCCGAGTTCGGCGCGGCGCCGTCCGGCGTGGTACGCAGGCCGCTGCCGTACAGGAAGTCGCTGCTGACCTGCGAATCGCCCCAGTGGTAGTGGGCGCCGCCCGATACCGTGTAGGTCTGGTCGTGGTCGACGTGGATGTAGTGGTTGCTGATGTACGACAGTTCATCCGCGCCGAACAGCGACTGGCCCGAGACGATGTTCTGCGCCTTGGCCTGCTGCGTGGTCAGGTTGAGGAAGCCGCCCCAGTGGGCCTGGCTGTAAATCGCCGACAGCTCCACGCCCTTGGCGTAGCCGCGTTCATAGTTGAATGGCGACAGGATCAGCGCCTGGCCGAACTGGCCCTCGTCGAGCATGTTGTGGATCTTCTTGTAGTAGGCGTCGGCGGTGACGGTCAGCTGGCCGTTCACCTTGTGGCTCACACCCACGTCGAAGTAGTTGGTGCGTTCGGCGCGCACGTTGTCCGACACGCCCACTTCCGGCGCATTGGTGGTGCCGGCATACTTGTCGATGCTCTCCTGCGCGGCCAGTTCCTGCGGCGGCGGCGTGAAGTAGCGCGAGTAGCCGGCGTGCAGCGCGGTGTCCTTGCCCACTTGCCAGGCCAGGTTCACGCGCGGG
Organism: Duganella phyllosphaerae; assembly: GCF_001758785.1. Classification (GTDB taxonomy): domain Bacteria; phylum Pseudomonadota; class Gammaproteobacteria; order Burkholderiales; family Burkholderiaceae_D; genus Rugamonas; species Rugamonas phyllosphaerae. Next base: position 54,218 of record NZ_LROM01000071.1, on the reverse strand, counting down.
CTCCATTGCTGCTCGTTGATAAAGGCCTGCACCTTGTCGTAGCGGATGCCGTAGTTCAGCGTGAGCGGGGCGGCGATGTGCCATTCGTCCTGCAGATACACGCTGCCCAACTTGCCGGTCTGACGGCTGTTGTCGAGGATGGTGCGCGGATCGCTCGATGCCTGGGTGCCGTCGCTATTGGTGTCGAACACCGCCACGGTGTTGTCGCTATGAGTGTTCTGGCGCGTGTACGACAGGCCGGCGCGCAGCGTGTGCTCGGGATTGAGCTTGTAGCTGGTATCGAACTGCGCGCCGCTGGCGGAATTGGAACGCAGCGTGTTGGAACCCACGCCGTTGTAAATCAGGTCCCCCAGCGCGTCCGGCGTGTAGTGCAGTTCCGAGTACTGGTGGAAGGCCGACACCTGGTAATTGAGGTCGCCGAGGCTTTTTTGCAGCGACAGCACCACGAAGCGGTTCACTTCGCGCTGCTTCTGATCCAGCTGCGACGACGGCGCGTTGGTGGTGCCGGCGCCGGCGTCGCTCTGGCCGGTGAGCGAGAATGCGGGCGCCTGGTCCGGGTTGTTCGGAATCTGGAAGCGGCCGTTATAGGTGCCGAACATCAGGCCCAGGCGGGTCTGGTCGTCGAGGAAGTACGACAGCGCGCCGAACGACTTGGTTTGCTGGGTATGGTTGTGGAGGGCGTCGCGCGTGGGCAGCGGGTTTTCGATGCCCATGTCGTTGCGTACATAGCTGCCCGACAGGTAGTAATTGAAGGCGCCCTGGGTGCCGAAGAATTCCGCGCTCGGCGCATAGTAGTTGTTGGTGCCGGCCAGTACGCCGATGCGCCCGCCCGGCTGGGTGGTGCCTTCCTTGGTCTGGATGTCGACGATGCCGGCCGTGCGCAGGCCGAATTGCGCCGGCAACGCGCCGGTGATGAAGTCGGTTTGCTGGACGAAGCGGGTATCGATCGACTGGCCGAAGCCGCTGATACTTTCCGGCAGCTGCACGCCGTTGACGCGGTACTGGACGTTGGCATGGTCGTCGCGCACGTGGATCGAACCGGACGCCTTGGAGTCCTGGCTTACGCCGGGCAGGCGCAGCAACACTTCGTTGAACGGCGTGTTGTCGCCCTGGCCCAGCTGGTCGATCATGTGGCGGTCGATCGAATACACGGTGGTGCCCACGTTGGGCGACAGGTCGATGCGGGCGCTCTTCAGGTGGGCGGCGGTGACCTCCACTTGCTGCATCGGCTTGTCGGTGCTGGTGTCCGCATCTTCGGCGTGGGAGTGGGTGGTGTAGAAAGCGGCGGCCAGCAGCAGTGGCAGGGCGCGCAGTTTAGGGGCGTGTTGCATGTTCTATCCTTGGGTATTGGCGAGTTGGAACCCCGCAAAGACGTGGGGTCGGACCCCGTACGGGGTCAGACCCCGGCCGGCAGTGCGGGGTAAGTACGGTCAGGAGAGGACAGCAGCAGGCGGTGCGTGCGAAGGCGGGGTGATGCAGCTGGTGCGTACCAGCGGATCGTGGTGCACGGACATCGGCGGCGCATACGCCACCAGGGCAGCGACCGGCGCCACCGTGGCCGGCGGCGGCAGGTCGCCCAGCGGCATGTCGGCCACCTGGCAGGCGGCGCAATCGGTGTGGTTTTCGGCGTACGCGTGCGCGTGCGCATTCGAGCCGAGCAGCTGCAACGCCAGGAACAGCAGCACGAACACCATCACCAGGCGCTGGTAGCGCGAGTTGCGGTGTGACGTGGTGGAACTGGAGGCGAGGGCGTGCATGGGCGCGATTCTACAGGGATGAACCCATAACGACAACGATTGTTAGTTTATTAACTGTGTCAATGCTGGCTTTGTTCACGCGCGCCCGAGTAATCGCCCACCAGGCCGCGCCTGGTGGCCAGCACTACCGCATGCGTGCGGGCAGTGGCGCCCAGCTTGTCGAACAGGCCCTTGACGTGGGTTTTGACCGTGCCCACGCCGATGCCCAGTTCGCGCGCGATGGTCTTGTTGCACTGGCCCTGCGCCAGCAGTTGCAGCACGTCGGTTTCGCGGCTGGTGAGGCCAATGCGGGTAAAGCTGTCGGCCACGCAGCGGCTCAGCTCCGCGCTCAGGTAGCGCGTGCCGCGTCCCAGCGTGCGCACGGCGGTGAGCAGCTGGTCGGCCGGACTGTTTTGCAGCAGGTAGCCGTGCACGCCCGCCATCATCGCCGTGCGCACCTCCCATTCGCGGTCGAGCTGGGTGACGATCAGCACGCGTGGCTGGGTGTCGCCGTGGTGGGCGCTGCCGGCGCGGCGCATGTGTTCCATGCCGGCCTTGTGGTCGAGGATGACCACGTCGGCGCCGGCTACATCGGCGCCTTCTTCCACCACGCGCACGTTCATGTCGACGCTGGCGCCGAGCAGCGCGGCCAGGCCGGCGCTGACGATGGCGTCCGCGTGGGCCACCAGTACCGTGACTTTTTCTCCGTGTTGCGCGGCGCCGTTGTATCCGTTCTGGCCCGAGCTATTTCCCATGGCCCCTTGAGGCCAGCTTTTGCTATCGAGTCGCATATCGTTTTCTCCGTGTTTGCCGTGCCGGCGATGGTTCGCCAGCGTGACCACAGCGTACCTGCGATTGTGCAAATTGCCACGACCCGATCCGGGGGTACGTCCCTCCCTAGATAGGGTGATACGAAAGGGATAGGGCGCAGCATTACCCGAAAGAGGTAGTGGCAAAGGGTCAATACCAGTGATGGCAAGGCCGGGCCGCGCCCCTACACTGTGCTCTCCAATTTGAAGCTGCGCCCCCTGCCCAAAGACAGGTGTGGCGCCGGACTTCAGGTAGTACAGTTTTGACTTTTAAGGAGCGCCCCACCATGAGAATGTATGTCATATCGATCGCTACCGGCCTGCTGGTCGGTGTCATCTACGCGTTGTTGAATGTACGTTCGCCGGCGCCGCCGGTGATCGCCTTGCTCGGCCTGGCCGGCATCCTGATCGGCGAGCAGATTCCGCCGCTGGTGCGCACGTGGATCAAGCCCGAAGCGACCAAGGTCTCGTGGGTGGAAGACCACGTCAAGCCACACTGCTTCGGTGAACTGCCGGGCGCCCAAAAAACCGACGACACCAAGAGGAGCGCATGATGTCCCAACCCACCGCCAACGCCACGCCTGACCTGATCCTGCATCGCGGCCTGTTTACCACGCTCGATCGCAGCAACCCGCACGCGGAAGCGGTCGCCATCAAGGACGGTCGCTTTACCCACGTGGGCCGCGCCAACGAAATCATGGCGCTGGCCGGTCCCAACACCCAGGTCATCGACCTGCATGGCAAGCGCGTGCTGCCAGGCCTGATCGACAACCACTGCCACATCATTCGCGGCGGTCTGAACTTCAACCTCGAACTGCGCTGGGACGGCGTGCGCAGCCTGGCCGACGCCATGGGCATGCTCAAGGCGCAGGTGGACATCACCCCGGCGCCGCAATGGGTGCGCGTGGTGGGCGGTTTCACCGAACACCAGTTCATCGAAAAGCGTTTGCCGACCATCGAGGAGCTGAACGCGGTGGCGCCCGACACCCCGGTGTTCATCCTGCATCTGTACGACCGCGCGCTGCTCAACGGCGCCGCGCTACGCGCCGTGGGCTACACCAAGGACACGCCGGAGCCGGCGGGCGGCCAGATCCTGCGCGACGGTTCGGGCAACCCGACCGGCCTGCTGCTGGCCAAGCCGAATGCGGCGATCCTGTACTCCACGTTGGCCAAGGGCCCCAAGCTGCCGCTCGAATACCAGGTCAACTCCACCCGTCACTTCATGCGCGAACTCAATCGCCTGGGCGTGACCGGTGTGCTGGACGCTGGCGGCGGTTTCCAGAACTACCCGGACGACTACGAAGTGATCCAGCAGCTGTCGGACGCCAAGCAGCTGACCATCCGCCTGGCCTACAACCTGTTTACCCAAAAGCCGAAAAAGGAAAAGGAAGACTTCCTCAACTGGACCCAGAGCGTGACCTACCAGCAGGGCGACGACTACTTCCGCCACAACGGCGCCGGCGAAATGCTGACCTTCTCGGCAGCGGACTTCGAGGACTTTCGCGAGCCGCGTCCGGACCTGCCGGACACCATGGAAGACGACCTCGAAGGCGTGGTGCGCATCCTGGCGCAGAACCGCTGGCCATGGCGCATGCACGCCACCTACGACGAAACCATCAGCCGCGCGCTGGACGTGTTCGAGCGCGTGAACCAGGACATTCCGCTGACGGGCCTGAACTGGTTCTTCGATCACGCCGAAACCATCTCCGACCGCTCGATCGACCGGATTGCCGCACTGGGCGGCGGCGTGGCCGTGCAGCACCGCATGGCGTACCAGGGCGAATACTTCGTCGAGCGTTACGGCCACGGCGCCGCGGAAGCCACGCCTCCCGTGAAAAAAATCCTCGAAGCGGGCGTGAAAACCTCGGCCGGTACCGACGCCACGCGCGTGGCCTCGTACAACCCGTGGGTGTCGCTGTCGTGGCTCATCACCGGCAAGACCGTGAGCGGCATGCAGCTGTACCCACGCGCCAACTGCCTCGACCGCGAGACGGCGCTGCGCATGTGGACCGAGAACACCACCTGGTTCTCGAACGAAGAAGGCAAGAAGGGCCGCATCGAAGCGGGTCAGCTGGCCGACCTGATCGTGCCGGACAAGGATTTCTATGCGTGCGCCGAGAGCGAGATCACCGACATGACGTCCGAGCTGACGATCGTTGGTGGCAAAGTCGTGTACGCGTCCGGTCGCTTCGCCGCGCTCGACACGCCACCGCCACCGGCCATGCCGGACTGGTCGCCGGTGCGCCGCTTCGGCGGTTACGCCGGCTGGGGAGAACAGATCGGCAATAACCGCGCTGCCTTGCAGGAACTGGAAAAGCGCAAGCAGCAGCAAGCCCAACTGCGTGCCCAGGCGGCATCGTGCGGCTGCGCCAACGAGTGTAACGTCCACGGCCACCAGCACGCTTCGGCGTGGGCCAGCAAGCTGCCTACCACCGACCTCAAGAGTTTCTGGGGTGCGTTGGGCTGCGCCTGCTGGGCGGTGTGATGTCGGGCCCCACGGTGTTGGCCCCGACGCTGCCGGCTTTCCTGCGCGCACCGTGGGTGCGCCGGGTTTGCCTGTTGCTGCTGTGCTCTGCGTACCTGCAGGGCGGTATCGACAAGCTGGCCGACTTCAACTCGGCGATTGCCGAGATGGAGCACTTCGGCGTGTCGCCGGCCGCGCCGATGGCGGCGGTCGTCATCATCGGTGAGCTTGGCTGCTCGTTGATGATACTGACCGGCTTCTACCGCTGGCTCGGGGCTGGTTACCTGGCCGTGTTTACGGTGATGGCATCGGCCGTTGCCGGACCGTTCTGGCAGATGACGGGCGCCGCCCGCATGTCGGCCGAGAACGGTTTCTTCGAGCACCTGGGCCTGGCCGGGGCATTCCTGCTGGTCGCCTGGCTCGACCTCGCGGAGCGCCGTCTGGCTCCGCCGAAGTAAAGTAACTCGAGTAACTCAAGTGATTTAAGTAATTTAAGTAAGTTAAGTAATTTAAGCATTTCAAGCAATTAAGGAAACAGTATGGAACGAGGCAATATCAAGCAAGGCATATCGCTGGCATTTTTGGGCGGCTATGTCGACACACTGGGCTTTATCGGCCTGTTCGGGCTGTTCACCGCCCACGTCACGGGCAACTTCGTGCTGATCGGCCGCGCGCTGGTCGAACCGGCGCACGAGATCATCCCGAAATTGCTGGTGTTCCCGGTTTTCATTTTGTTCGTGGCCATTTCGCGCATGCTGATCCTGCACTGGGAGCGCAACAGCAGCCCCGCACTGCGCAACAGCTATCTGCTGCAACTGTTCCTGCTGGTAGCCACCGTGGTGTGCGCTGATATCGCCTCGCCGATGGCCAATGCCCACCAACCGCTGAGCCTGCTTACCGGCATGATCTGCGCCGGCGCCATGGCCACCCAAAACGCCTACGGCAAGCTGCTGCTCGGTAAGTCGGCCGCCACCACGGTGATGACCGGTAACGTCACCCAGCTGGTGATCGAACTGACCGACTCGCTGCGCGGCGACCCGGCAGCGCTGGGTCGCTGCAAGGTGCTGGTATGGCCGGTGCTGGCCTTTGCCGCCGGCTGTATCCTCGGCGCCTATGCCTACATGTCGTTCGGCTTTACCGGTTTGCTGGTGCCGTGCGTGGTGCTGGTGTTCATGGCCGCCGCCACCAAGGACTGATCTTCCTGTGCAGTGCTTCGAGCCGCGCCGCCCACCAGGGCCGCGCGGCTTTTTTTTGCGATACCACCGGTGTTGTCATGGTCGTCCCGGCACTGCCACAATCGGATTTTTGCTGTCGAGGATGGTATGCGCGAATTTCCACCGATCGACCGTGCGGCCGAAGCCGCAGCGTCGCAAACGCTGTTCTTTACCGACGGTGAATTCGACGGTCGTCCGCACCGGGTCAGCCGTTTCAACTACCTGGCGTTTCTGTCGCTGACAGGCAGTGCGGCGCAGCAGGAGGTGGACAAGATCAGATCGTTTCTGGGCGCTCAACTTGGTGGGCAACTCGAAACGGACATCGTGCACCTTCTCGGCTCCCTGAACTGGCGGTATCACAACATTGCATGTATCGCGCTGGCTGCGGGTTTTACCTCTCCGCGGACGATCGAGGCGCTGTGGCAGCGCATCCGGGCAGGCAGCTGGACCGCGCCGCAACTGGTGGCGACAGCGGCTTACATCGATGCCGGGTTCCAGGAGCGGGCCGCCGATGCGCTGGCCAGGCACGCGACGTATTACAAATCCCTCGTGGCGCTGGCCGCACTCGCGGCCGGCAGTGACAGTGACAGTGACAGTGACATCGTGGCAGAGGCCAAGGCTGTCGATCGTGACGATTCGGGCGCCATTGCCATCGGCTGGTTGCACAATCTGCGGCAAGCTCTGGGGTGAAATGGAGCGCCACCGGCGAATTGGTTTGTATCCTGGCTTGATACATATTCGCCCTGTTTTCGGTATTGCTTGATAGGTATAATCTTTTGTCGCATTCCTGGTGTGACCAACACTGGCATGTGCCTCCTGATTAACCCTGAAGGAATCCTGTGTACCGTACGCTGATCAGCGCCGCCTGTTGCGCCTTGCTTGCCCTGTCCTCCCCATCGTTGCGCGCCGAAACGGCTGCGCCTGTCTCCGGCATCGACCTCAAAACCCTCGATCCGGCTGTCAGCCCCAAGGTTGATTTTTATGGTTATGTCAACGGCGTGTGGGCCCGCAACACCGAGATCCCGGCCGACAAATCGACCTGGGGCACGTACGTGGAGCTGCGCGAGATTGCCCAGGGCCAGTTGCGCGCGCTGTTCGACGACACGGTCAAGCACCCGGGCAAGTCCGGCAGCGACACTCGCAAGATCGCCGACCTGTACACCAGCTACATGAATGAAAAGGCGCGCAACGCTGCCGGCTTCAAGCCGCTCAAGGCCGAACTGGCCAGTGTGGCCGCCCTGAAGGACAAGCAGGACTTGCCGGCATTGTTCGCAGCGCTGCAGCGCAGCGGCATCCAGACACCGTTTTCGGCCGGCGTGGCGCCCGATGCGCAGGATCCCGAGCGCTACACCATCAACGTCAGCCAGTCCGGCCTGGGCCTGCCCGACCGCGACTACTACCTGAAGGACGACGACGCCAAGCTCAAGGCCGTGCGCGACAAGTACCTCAAGCATGTCGAGGCCATGCTCGCCATGAGCGGCGACAAGCAGGCCGCCGCCCACGCCGCCCAGGTGCTCGACATCGAGACCCGCCTGGCCGCCGTGCAATGGACCCGGGTGCAGATGCGCGATCCCGTCAAATCGTATAACCGCGTGGACTTGGACAAGTTTGCCGCGCTGGCCCCAGCCTTCGACTGGAACGCCTACTTTGCCGCTGCCGGCTACGCGGCCAAGGAGAGCTCGGCCGTGGTGCGCCAGCCGAGCTTCCTGACCGGCTTTTCCGAGACCGTGGCGGCCGTGCCGCTCGACGCCTGGAAGAGCTACCTGAACTGGCGCATCGTCGAAAGCTACGCCTCGTACCTGGACAGCGCGGCAGTCAAAGAGCGCTTTGCCTTCGAAGGCACCACCCTGCGCGGCGTGCCGCAAAGCGAACCGTTGTGGCAGCTGGCGTTGAAATTCACCGATGGTGCACTGGGCGACGCGGTCGGCAAAAAATACGTGGCGATGTACCTGCCGCCGGAAACGCGTCCGCGCGTGATGGCCATGTTCGACAATTTCGTCGCGTCGTTCAGGGACGGCATCGAGCACCTGGACTGGATGAGTGCCGAGACCAAGAAGGAAGCGCAGCTCAAGCTGGCTGCATTGAAACCGAAGATCGCCTACCCGGACAAATGGCGCGACTACAGCGCCATGAAAACCCAGCCGAAGGACCTGGTCGCCAACGTGCGCGCCGCGCGCGCCTGGAGCCGTCAGAACAACTTCGACAAGCTGGGCAAGCCGGTGGACCGCGACGAATGGTCGATGACGCCGCAAACCGTCAACGCCAGCTACAGCCCGGCGCTCAATTCGATCACGATTCCGGCCGCGATCCTGCAACCGCCGTTCTTCAACGTCAAGGCGGAAGACGCGGTGAACTACGGCCTGCTGGGCATCACTTTCGGCCACGAAATCAGCCACGCCTTCGACGACTCCGGTAGCCAGTACGATGCCAAGGGCCGCCTGCGCAACTGGTGGACGCCGGCAGACCGCACCGCCTTCAAGGCCCGCGCCGCCGGCCTGGTCAAGCAATACGGCGCCTACAGCCCGGTGCCGGGCTACCACATCAACGGCGAGCTGACGCTCGGTGAAAACATCGGCGACAACTCCGGCCTGTCGCTCACCTACAAGGCGTACCAGCGCTCGCTGGGCGGCAAGCCATCGCCCGTCATCGACGGCCTGACCGGCGAGCAGCGCCTGTACATCGGCTTTGCCCAGAAATGGCGCGCCAAGCTGCGCCCCGAAGCGGCTATCGCCCAGATCAAGAGCGACCCCCACTCGCCCGGCGAATTCCGCGCCAAGGGCACGGTAATGAACCAGCCAGGCTTCTACGAAGCGTTCGACATCAAGCCCGGTGATCCGATGTATTTGCCGCCGGAGCAGCGCGTGCTCATGTGGTAACCATGTGGTAACCATTTTGTAATCATGCAGCGTGCGGCCCGTTGTCTGCCTTCGGCGTAGTATTTCCTCTCTCGCCAACCTTCCCGAGGAGAGTGATGATGGCTAAAAATACTATTTGCCTGTGGTACGACCGCGACGCCCTGCAGGCCGCCAACTTCTATGCCAGCGTGTTTCCCGACAGTGCGGTCGGTCCGGTGCACCTGGCCCCGGCCGACTATCCCAGCGGCAGTGCGGGCGACGTGCTGACGGTGGAATTTACCGTGTGCGGCGTCGCCTGCATCGGCTTGAACGGTGGCGACACTTTCCGCCACAGCGAAGCCTTCTCGTTCCAGATCGCCACGGACGACCAGGCCGAGACCGACCGCTACTGGAACGCCATCATCGACAACGGCGGCGTGGCCAGCGAATGCGGCTGGTGCAAGGACCGCTGGGGCCTGTCGTGGCAAATCACGCCGCGCGTGCTCACCGATGCCATCGCGCAGGGCGGGGAGGTGGCGCAGCGGGCGTTCCAGGCCATGATGACGATGCAGAAAATCGACGTGGCCCGTATCGAGGCGGCAATCGCGGTGACCGCTACCAGCGACTAGATTGATCGGTGCGCTGGCGCAGGCAGCATCACTGCTTGATCTTGAAAATCGTGTTGATTTTTTTCTGCAGGCTGTCCGCCTGCTGCTGTTCGCGCGCGGCCTGCTGGGCGGCGGCCTGCTGGCGCTGGGCGTCGGTCCGGGCGCGTTCGCTGCAGGCATCGCGGAAGCGCGCATCGGTGACGCACTTGAGCGAGAGGGCCATCTGCGACATCTTGTCATCGTTGCGGAAATAAAAGCCCACCATGTCCGGCCACGTGCGCGGCGTTTCGCCGAAGTACGCGTATTGCTCCTGCAAGAACTCTTTCGCGAAGGCAGCCTGCTCCGGTTTGACCAGCGCGGCCGCCTGGTATTGCAGCGACCAGGCGCGCTCCGGCCAGTTGCGGTTGCGCAGCAGCACAGTGCGCTGCTCATCGATGTTGGTACCGGCTTTGCTCATCGCGTCTTGCAGCACCAGCAGCATGGTGGCGTCGCCGGCGGTGGCGCCCGATGCTGCCTTTTGCGCCAGTTTGACGGCGTCGGCATGGCGTCCTGCCGCTTGCAGCCTGGCGATGTCGGCGCGCAGCGCGAAATGGGCCAGCAGTTCGGCGGTCTCCTGCTCTTGCAGCACGGCTTGCCATTCCTGCTTGCGCGGCGCGGGACGCGGGCGCGGCATCAGCGGCAGCATTTTGGCGGTCAGCACCTCTTCGCGCTCGCGCGCGGTGGCGTGGGTTTTGCGGGCAGCACCGGTTGCCGGCGCGACAGCGGCGCCGGTACCGGCACCAGCGCCAGCAACAGCGTTCTGTGCAAACGGCGACGGCGCCACGTCGCGCTGTTCCAGCGTGGCCAGCCGCTCGAGGAACACCTTGTAGCCTGCGGGATAAGAATAGCGTTCGCGCAGCATCAGGGTGCCGGCAAACATGTCGGCCTGTTCCTCCACGTCGCGTTGCCAGACCGGCAGCAGTGATTCGTGCACCACCGAATCGACCAGCGCCACGCTGTCGAACGGACTCCAGCTGGTATTGGTACCCGGCAGCTTCTTCTTGAAAAACCCCAGCAGCAGCGCCTTGGCGCCGGCTGCCACATTCGACGTGACCTGGTGCGCCTCGTAGGCGGCCTGGTGGTTCAGGTAGACGTGGGCGAATTCATGCGCCATGACGCCGTAAATTTCATCTTCCGATTCGGCCGATTGAATCAGCCCCATGTGCAGGTAGATATTGCCCGACGCCGACGCATGGGCGTTGAGCGTGGTGTCGGACGAGATATACACCTGGCCCGGCCACTCGGGCACGCCGGCGGCAGTCTTGATGCTGGTGTAGAGCCGGTTCAGATAGCGCTGCAGCGCCGGCGCCGACACCAGGCCGTTGCCGGCCGCGCGATTGTCGTTCAGGTCCGCGGCCAGGTCGCTCCACTGGTGCGGCGGTGCGGGTGGCAGTTCACCGACGGTTTTCACGGCCGCGATCATTTTCGACTCGGCCTCGGCTTCCGCCTGCGCGCTGGCGCACAGCGTCAGCAGTGGCAAAGCCAGCAAGCTGGCATACAGCCTGGCGCCGCGCTTCATTACGGGCACCGCGTCATGGCCGCGCCCGGGGTTGCAGCGTTGTTATCCGGCACTTTACCCTGGTGCATGCCGATCCTGGGCGCGCAATCGGACTTGGCGCTGCGCGGCACCATCACCTGCATGGAATCGACCCAGCCATCCTTGCCGCCGACGTTCACCTTGAAGAAGGCGTTTTTTTCTTCCTTGATGGCCCACGGCAGGCCGGTGACGTCCACCTTGCGGCCTGGCTTGGCGTCGTCGGGGGTGTCGAACAATTCCACCTGCTTGCCCTTGACGCTGGTGATCAGGTCGCCGGCAAGGGCGGCGGGGGAGGCCAGCACGCACAACATGGCGGCAATGGCGAGACGGGGAAAACGCAGAGACATGCCAGGTTCCTTTCTAGTGGGCTTCAGATGCTTCATGGTGCGGGAAAATATAGTCGAGCAGTTTTTCATTGAAGTCGAACCATTCGGCCAGCATGGTCAGGACCATGACATTGATAATCGAGAGGAAGCCGAGTCCCAGCCAGTACTGGCCGATCCACAGCAGCACGCAGCCCACGGCCAGCGACAGCAGCACCCGCACCACGCACGACAGCAGATAGCGCGCGGCCCCGCGCCAGTCGTGCTTGCCTGCGGGCTTGCGGGCCAGGCTCCAGCCCAGCCATTCCATGAGCTGCTTGGGCAGCAACGTCACCAGCACCATGGCCACCACCAGGAACAGCAGCAGCTTGATGTTGCTGACGTCAAACGAGAGATGCATGGCGCGGGCATAGTCGGCGCCAAAATTCATCAGGTTATCGAGCGCCATCGCATGCAGGTAGACGCCGGGAATGCGGCCGTGCAGCGGCGAGAGCACCAGGTCGTTGGAGTCGGACAGGGCGGTGCCGATCAGCACGACCTTGCCGGCGATCAGCTGGCGCAGGTGTGCATCTTCTTCCGGCGTGGTCGAGGCCAGTGCGCCGGCCCGGATGGTTTCATGGAACACGCAGATCGGCTTGTCGCCGTCGGTGTAGAAGCTGCTGCGCATGCCCGGAGGCATCAATTCGCCGAGGCCCAGCGTGTTGCGGCAGTAGGACGTCGGCTTGCCGGTCTCGGGATTGTTGACCACCCAGTCCACGCCGTGGGCAGCGCTGTGACTGCCCCAGGTCAGCGCCATCGCGTGGTGCTCGACCGGCACGGTTTTGCCGCTGGTCTCGTACAGCGCCAGCGCGGCGCTTTTCAGGCCCGCTGCGCCATGGCCGGCGCCGGGCGTGCCCAGGTTATAGGTCCAGGCCAGGCGGTCGAGTTCATCCGGGGTATAACTGACGGCGACTTTTTCAAAACAGCGGCCGGCCAATGCTTCGAGTTCCGGGCGCAGGGAATATTGCTGATCGCGGTTACGGGCAGTGGCCATGAATACCCGGGTACCCTGTGCATGCAGCGCACACACCTGGTCGAGCAGGGAGCGCAGGCTGTCATCGTCGCGGCGCGCGCTGTAATAAATATCGACAAACACCGCCTTGGGCTGGTACTGGCCCACTGCACGCAGCAGGCGCGCCGAATAACTGTAGCGGGCCGGCCACTCCTGGCCGGCGGCGGCCAGCGCGGCATCGTCGATCAGCAGCACGCGGATATCGTCCCGGCTGCCTTCACCATACGTGATGCCGGCGATGGGAGCATAGGCCCGCGCCTGCTGGCGCGTCATGAAGTCTTCACCCACCGCCCATTCCATCATCATTGTCAGCAGCAGCCCCACTGCCAGCGCAAACAGGCACTCGCCCATGCGCCGCTTGAACGTCTTTCGATCTGCTGACATGCGGTTAACTCTTTATCTATGGAAATAGTTTCCATAATGCCTTAAGAGAGTTTTTTTTACAACAAAAAGCTATCTTGATAACTACAGGTGTCGTACCCCAGTTGGTGCAGCATCCCAGTTGTCGTTTTTTCCGTCCAGGTAAGTGATGGGAGCATTTGCCAGTTCTTCCGGGGTCGCATCGTCGAGGCACGACAGGTTGACGGCGTAGAAGTCGCCCCAGCGCGGCGAGCGGCCGATACCAAAGGCGTGGACGCCGCAGTGCTGGCAAAACAGGTGCTGATCGGTCCTGGTCAGGAACTGGTAATTGCCCAGTTCTGACTCGCCGCGCAGCATGCGGAACGCCGCCGGCTTGACGATCGCCGGCCAAAAGCGCAGCTTCGCGCAGATCGAGCAATTGCACTTGATGGTGCCGGCAGCGAGGTCGATGTCCGCTTCAAAGCGCACTGCGCCGCAATGGCAGCTGCCATGGTAGGTTTTCAATGGTTTTCCTCGCTCCAGTTGCCGCGCGGTCGCCAGGTGCTCCACGCGATCAATGCCAGCAACGCCGCCTGTATCGGCAGGCGCAGCCACAGCGCCCACAGCGGCACATTGAACAGTTCCGGCTGTTGCAGCATGTAGATGTGGGCCGGCGTGACCGCCAGTGTCAGCAGAAAGAGGCCGACGCCTGCGGCCCGGCGCAGCGCTGGTACCAGGATGCCGGCTGCTCCCAGCAACTCGAACGCCCCGCTCACCAGCACCGCCGTTACAGGCCACGGGATGTAGGGCGGCACGATGGTCGCTTCGAGGTCGGTGGCGACAAAGTGCGCAATGCCGCCGATGAAAAACCAGACGAAGATGATCGACAAGCCGATCAATTGCGGTCGGGACGTCTGCTGCCGGTGTTTCATCAATCGATCCCCTGTATTCTTGAATGCGGTCTAAGCGGCGCAAGCCTCACACGTTATCAGAAAATATTGAATGCGGAGCAGCGTATGAATGTGAATTTCTGTTGGCTTGAAGGTTACGCCATGATGTTGATATTGGCTGCTGCTGTATTGGCGTCGGCGTCGGCGGAAGGGGTGGAAAAGAAAAGCGTCCTTGATTTCATCCATGGCATGCATCGCAACGACGACGGCGACATGAGCTTTCTCTTCTCGGGCGATCACCGTCGCCCTGAATGCCTTGTCAATACAGGTTTCAGTAAGAAGCACCCGCTTGTGCCACCGTCGCCATGAACCCGGCTGCTTATGGTCAGGACTTCGTGGCGCCAGCGAGTGGCAGCGTCGTGAGCCGCTCTTCGATTGCCGAACGCACCGCGTCCGGCACTTCCATCTCCCGCAGCGCCCTGGGCCACAGCTCCCTGGCCAGCATGACTGTGTGCGCCACCGCTGCTTTGGCGATGCGCATCGAGACGCCTGCCTGCCTGGCAATCTCGGCATAAGTGTCGGGGGTTTCGCGTCGTTGCAATGTGTCGATGGCGACATTGGTGGCGAAGCCGTGGAAGCCCGGCAGTGCCGCCACGCAGACGATGTCGTACGCCGGAGACAGCTCCGGATGCACGCTATCGTGGTAGAGCACACTGAAGTTTTTCAGGTGGGCGTCCGAGTTTCCGAGTAGCGTGTTGACGGTTTGCCGGATGAAGAACTGCCGCACATCGTCGATACCGTTCGCGCCGAGCCGGTCCAGCACCTGCAGAAATTTAACGAACTGTTTTGCACCGGAATATTTTTGGCTGGGCATCAGGGTCAGCAACTGGCAAGCGTCTTCCATGTGGATCGCGCCGCCGCGGCTGCGGTCGAACCGGTCCACCGCCAGGAAGCGCGTTGCGGCACCGAGCGCGGCAACCAGTTCCGGGTGATCGGTCATGGAGCTCATGGGGGCGGGCCGACATCGTGCAACGTTGACTCCGGCCAGGCCGGCCAACTGCATGCACGCATACTCGTTCATGACTTGCGCGTCGTTGCCGGCCGCCGGCAGTTTGGCGATCAGGTCCGACAATACGCCTTTGATAGGCATGCGATAGCGCTTGCCGTCTTGCGCACGCGAGAGCGCCAGCTTGTCCTGCACGCCCGACAAGGAGGCGGCGCCTTCGGCCGCCTGCTCGGGCACGCCGATCTCCAGATTATCGGCGCCACCGGTAACGCCATACGCGCGCGCCACTGAAGTCAGCTTGTCGAGGTTGGCCGGCACCACGGTGACGGCGCCCGGAAGGTCTGCGCCGGCAGCGGCCAGGATGCCGAAATCATCCATGTCGCGCTCGCTCTTGCGCGTGGCAGCCAGGCGGCGGCGCAGCGATCCCTCCGGCAGCAGCCCTGCGAAGAAGGGCGGCAACTCGCCGCGCTCGCGGTACACTGCCGGGTCGAAATAGTTTTTCAGGATAGCCTGCGTGATGGGCTCGGCTGAGGGTATGGTCAGGGACAACGACAGCGTGGCGCGGCGGGTATCCGCCAGGTACTGCTCGGTAGCGATAAAACGCGTGACCCTGCCAGCTTCGCATAACCAGCCCACGTGCTGTCCGTGCAGCAGCACTTCCAGGTAGCGTGGACTTAAGGGGGGGCTCATCGCGGGGCTGCTCATCGCGTACCTGCCAGGAACCGGTCGACTGACGATGGCACGTCGTCCGGTCCGATGGCTTTGCCGGACAGCAGGCGTTCTACTTCCGGCAGCAAGTGCCGGGGCACCACGACCACGCTGGCGTCCAGCGCATTCGCCAGTGCTTCGACAGTGCCGAAGCGCGCATCGACTTTTCCACCCAAAACGTTGCTAACCTGCGGCACGCTCATGCCGGTCACGGTGGCAAGGCTCTGCAGGGTTTTTCCCTGGTGATGGCGGCGCTGCTGAAGCTGCTGAAAGATAGTCATCTTATGCTTTCGTATAAATGCATAGATGATTTTACGTTAAAACGTAAATTGGTGGTTGCTGGCCTCAGCGCGACCGTAGCACTCCGTCCACCTCGTCCATCAATACCCGCACCAGGTCCGCCGCCGGCATCGCGCGGATCAGCGGCGCGCCTTGTCCTGCCCAGTGCGCCGCGAATTCGTGGTTGCCGGCCTTGCTGGCGGCTGCGTGCAGCTGCTTGCCGGCGTCGTAGGCGACCGGGTAGTCGGCTGGTGGCGGCGCGCCATCTGCTGCGCCATGGACGATCAGCCGGTTGACCATGCCCCGCGCCAGGCGGCCCGAGATGGCAGCGGTCAGCCGGGTGGCGCCCGCGCGGTCGCTTTGCAGCATGGCGCGGTAGCCGGCGTTGGCGGCCGATTCCGGGCACAACAGGAAGGCCGTGCCCAGTTGCGCGCCGGCCGCGCCCAGGTCGAGTGCGGCCTGTATGCCGGCGCCGTCCATGATGCCGCCAGCGGCAATCACCGGCAACCGCGTGTGCTTCGCCAGCAGTCGCACCAGCACCGAGGTGCTCAGCAGTTCATCGGGCGCAGCGGGATCGAACATGCCCCGGTGGCCGCCCGCTTCCACGCCTTGCGCGACGATGGCGTCGATGCCGGCCTGTTCGATGCGCCGCCCTTCATCGAGGTTGGTGGCCGTGGCCATGGTGCGGATGCCTGCCGCGCGAAATGCCGCCAGCCACTCCGCGCGCGGCAGGCCGAAATGAAAGCTCACCACCGCCGGGCGCAGGTCCAGTAGCATCCGGAACGCTTGCTCGTCCTCGATGAAGGTCTGGTAGATCTCGTCGAGCGCGGTGGGCGGGACGATGCCGGCCTGCGCGAACAGTGGCGCCAGGTACGCCAGCCAGGCCGCTTCGCGCTGCGCGTCGCGCTTGGCCGGGGGATGGCAAAAGACGTTGACGTTGATCGGGCCAGCGGTCAGTGCCTGGGTCTCTTCGATCATCTGGCGCGACTGCGCCACCGTGGCCGCGCCGATGGCCAGCGAGCCGAGCGCGCCGGCGTTGGTCACTGCGGCGGCCATCGCCGGCGTGGAGAAGGCCGCCATCGGGGCGGCGATAAGGGGGTGGCGTAAGCCGAGTTGCGTGAAAAACGGGTGCAGTGCTGCCATGGTGCCGCCTCCTGGCTCAGGGTGGGAGCGGTTTGCTCTAGATCGTAATGATCCCACGTTTGAGCGCGATCGTCACCGCGTGGGTGCGGTCGTTGGCAGCCAGCTTGGACAGCACGTTTTTCATGTGCGCCTTCACCGTCTCTTCGGAAATCGACAGGTGCTCGGCGATGCGGCGGTTGGAGTTGCCGCCGGCGGCGTGGTTCAGCACTTCCATTTCGCGCGGGCTGAGCGGACCCTGGCCCATGTGCTGCGCCAGTTCCATGGCGATTTCGGGCGGAATGCGGCGCTGGCCGATGTGCACGCCGCGCACGGTGTCGAGCAGCTCGCGGCGCAGGGTGCTCTTGAGCAGGAAGCCGGCGGCGCCGGCCTGCACCGCGCGCAGGATCTGGGCGTCGCCCTTGTAGGTGGTGAGCATGATCACGCGCGCGTCGCTATGTTCGCCGCGGATGCGCTGCAAGGCTGCCACCCCGTCCAGTTCGGGCATGGCGATATCCATGATGGTGACATCGGGACGCAGTTCCTGGTAACGCTCGACCGCTTCGCGGCCGTTGCTCGCCTCGCCGGCCAGGCGCATGTCGTCCTGGCTGGAAATTGCCTCGCCCAGGCCGGCCCGCAACAGCGGGTGGTCATCGACGACGAGGACGGAAATGGGGCGTGGAGATTCCATGCTGAAACGAGTGTGGTATTCCAAATTAACTTTTCTGAGGATCGCTGCCTGGCGATCTGGAGTAACCGCTAGTGTGCGGTGCAACACAAAGTATGCATCCCTTGAAAGAATGGCACAATAGCCGTACATGCAAATGACCTTTGCAACATCTGCAAATTTGGAGAGCATCTTGATCGATACATTGCACTGCCTGCTGGCAGTGGTGGAGCACCGCAGCCTGTCGCGCGCGGCAACACAGCTGGAAATGTCGATATCGTCGGTATCGCGCAAGCTCGACGCGCTCGAGGCGCAACTGGGCGCGCGGCTGCTGGTGCGTGGCGCGCGCCAGGTAGCGCTCACCGACGCCGGCGAACGCTTTTTGCCGCGCGCGCGCAATATGCTCGCCGAGCTGGCCGAAGGCATGGCAGCGGTGCAGGAACTTGATCAGGAGCCGCGCGGCGTGCTGACGATGACCGTGCCGGCCGGCTTTGCACGGATGCACATGGCGCCGGCGATTGCCGGCTTCCTGGCGCGGTATCCAGCGCTGGAAGTACAAATGCTGGTGGGCGACAGCGTGGTCGACCTGTCCGAGCAGCGCGTGGACGTGGCGATCCGCGCCGGCGTGCCGCCCAGTGGCGAGCTGGTGGCCACCCGGCTGGCGCCGCAACACCGGGTGGTCAGCGCCAGCCCGGCCTACCTGGAATGCCATGGCTGGCCGGCCACACCGGCCGACCTGGTGCAGCACCAGTGCCTGTCGATGGTGGGCAAGTCGCCACGCGCCTGGTGGCGCTTCGACGGCATCAACCACAACCAGCCGCTGCCCGTCAAGTCAGCCTTCCGCTGCGACGACACCGACACCCTGATGCAGGCGGCCGTTGCCGGCGCCGGCATCATTCACCTGGCCAACTGGATGGTGAGCGACGCCATCGTCGCTGGCACGCTGGTACCGGTATTCCCGATGGCGCCGGTGGCGCGCAGCACTGCCGCGCGGCACGATCCGACCGAGTCGGCAATCCACGCAGTGCACATGCCGGGACGCTCCAATCACGCCAAGACGCAGCTGCTGATCAATCATTTGAAGGGATTTTTCGGCGATCCGCCGTACTGGGATATTGCGATGGAGAGAGCAGGGGCGGCCGAGCGGCGCGCCCCTTGAATCGAATCAGTTCCAGTCGTCGCCGCCGGCGTCGCCTCCGCCACTGCCACCGGCATCATCCCAGCCGCCACTGACGCCGAAGTCGCTGCCGCCCATGTCGTCGTTCTGGACGATATTGCTGCGGGCAGGGTCTTCGTAAATGATGTCGCTGCGGCCGCCGTCGGTGGCCGCGCTGTCGCTGGCGCCATGGTTACCGCCCAGGTTGCGGGCGATCGCCTCGGCCGCCATGAAGCCCGCGCCCACTGCCGCACCGGTGGCCAGGCCGCCCATGATGCGCGAACCCATGCCCGGACCTTGCTGCGGATAGCCACCCTGCTGCGGATAGCCCTGTTGCGGGTAGCCTTGCTGTGGATAACCGCCCGGTGGATAGCCGGGCGCAGGCGGGTTGCCCGGGTTGTAGCCGGGATTGAAACCGCCGCCATTACCACCGCCGCCACCACCTTGCTGCTGCTGGCGGTTGCGCATGAAGCGCGTGGCCACGAAGATGAAGGCCACCAGCACGCCACCCATCAGCAGCACGCTGCCCCAGGGAATGCCGGCGCTGGCCTGTGGCGCCTCGGCGCGGTTGGCGTAGCCGCCACTTTCACGGCCGGCGCGGTGGGCTGGCGCCTGTTGGTTGTAGCTTGGGGACGACGTGCCCACCGCGCCGCTTTCACCCTTGGCGATCAGCGCTTTGAGGTTGGCCACCGAGGTGGCGTTTACTTTCGGCAGGCCGGGCGCCAGTCGCTCGGCCGTGGCCAGCGACTGTTGTGCGTCGGCGAACTTGCCCTGCTTGGCCAGCAGCTCGGCCTCGACGAAGTGCGCCTGCGAGCTGTTGGGATGCTCCTTGAGCACCTGGTCCATCATGGCTTGCGCTTCGGCGAACTTGCCGGCTTCGGCCGCGACATAGACTTCGTGCACGGTGGGCGACGCCGCGAACACGGGCGCCGACAGCGCAAGCGCTCCGGCAAAGAGAAGACGGGTGGCGATGGATGTTGTTTTCATGGTGGATCTCCAGTTGGGACAGCCCCTAAGTGACATCAGCTTACGCCTTTTTAAAGGGCCTGGTGGTGCGGTGCGCCACAGAACGCGCCAGCCTGGCCATAGGAGGTATGGACCAGCGTCGCGACGATTTCGGCAGTGGCGGCCGATAGGGTCCACCCCAGGTGGCCGTGGCCGGTGTTATAGAACACGCACGGCGCCTTGCCGCAGCCCACGCGCGGCACCAGGTTCGGCATCATCGGCCGCAGCCCGGTCCAGGGCGTGATGTTGCGGGTGGCGACGCCTGGGAAGCAGCGCTGCACCCAGTCCACCAGCGGCGCAATGCGGTCGGCGCGGATGTCGCGGTTAAAACCGTTGAACTCCGCCGTGCCGGCCACCCGGAAGCGGTGTTCGCCCAGGCGACTGGCCACCAGCTTGGCGGCGTCGTCCTCGAGGCTCACCAGCGGCGCGCAGGCGCGGCTTTCGGCATCGTCGAGGTGCACCGTGATCGAATATCCCTTGACCGGATACACGTTGACGCGGTCGCCCAGCATGGCGGCCAGCGCCCGGCTGGCGGTGCCGGCGCAGATCACCACGCCGTCGTACACGGCGATGTCCGGCGCGCCGTCCTGCAGCAGCGTCACGCAGGCGCCGCGCGCATCGGCCGACAGGCCGACGACCTCCTGTGCATAGCGGGTGTGCACGCCCAGGCGCTGGGCGGCGCGCGCCAGGCCGGCGGTAAATTTGTGGATGTCGCCCGAGCTGTCGCTCTCGGTGTAGTGGCCGGCGTAGTAGTTGCCGGCCAGCGTGGGTTCGATGGCGCGCATTTCGTCCGGCGTGACGGTGCGCCGCTGCACGCCGCCTTGCGCCAGCAGCAGCGACACATCCTCACCGTGTTCGAAGTCGGCGCGGTCGCGGTAGATGTGCAGGATGCCGCGCCGTTCCAGGTCGAAATCGATGTTTTCGTCGTCGGCCCAGCGGAACAGGTGCTGGCGCGCCGCCACCGCCAGTTTGGCAATCGCAATGGTGTTCTCGCGGTAGTGGGGCATGGCTGCCAAAAACTCGGCCAGCCACGACAGCTTGTGCCAGCCGGGTCTTGGATTGAGCAGCAAGGGGGCGTCGCTGCGCAGCATCCAGCGCAAGCCCTTGGCCACGGTGCTGCGGTGGTTCCACACCTCGGCGTTGGACGCCGACAGCTGGCCGCCGTTGGCGTACGAGGTTTCCATCGCCGGGTAGCGGTGCCGCTCGATCAGCGTTACGCGCATGCCGCGCTTGGCCAGTGCGTAGGCGGTCGTCACGCCGGTGATGCCGGCGCCAATGACGGCAATGGTCTTCATGGCGCCTCGTGCTTACATCAGGTCCGCTGGGCGGCGGCGATGTAGCGGTCGATCACGGTCGGCAGCACCGTGAGCGGCACGCCGCAGCTTTGCACCAGCGCGTCGTTAAAGCCGGGCAGGTCGAAGCGGCTCCCCAGCGCCGCGCGTGCACG
Source organism: Duganella phyllosphaerae (assembly GCF_001758785.1). Lineage (GTDB taxonomy): Bacteria > Pseudomonadota > Gammaproteobacteria > Burkholderiales > Burkholderiaceae_D > Rugamonas > Rugamonas phyllosphaerae. Next base: position 32,987 of record NZ_LROM01000071.1, on the reverse strand, counting down.
CTCGCGCTGGCGCACGATCTCGTTGTGGCCAACCTTGTAGCCGCAGGCCTGGCCCGGGGACACACTGTAGCGGTCGATCTCGCTGGTCATGGCCTGTTCGCCGCGGCCAGTGTTCTCGACCAGGAAGCGGATCGCCTGTTCGCGGCTCCACTTCATGGCGTGGATGCCGGTATCGACCACCAGGCGGCAGGCGCGGAACTGCTGCGCCTGCAGGTAGCCGATCTGGCTGAACGGGTCCTTGGCGTACAGGCCCAGTTCATCGACCAGCTGCTCGGCGTACAGCGCCCAGCCTTCGATGAAGGCGTTAAAGCCGATCAGCGACGAGATCAGCGGCAGGCGGTCGTGGTGCTCGGCCAGGTAGGCGCCCTGGAAGGCGTGGCCCGGCAAGCCTTCGTGCGCGGTGAGGGTGGTCAGTTCCTGCTTGGGCCACAGCGTGGTCGATTTCAGGTTGATGTAATAGATTGCCGGACGGGTGCCGTCGAGCGAGGCGAAGTTCATGTAGCCGAGCGGCGCGCCCGCTTCGATATCGGTGGGCACGCGCTTGATTTCCAGCGGCACCTTGAGGTTCATGCGCGAGATCTTCGGCATCAGGTCGCGGATCGCCTCCACCCGCTCGTTGCAGAAGGCGATCAGTTCCTCGCGGCCCTTGTCGTTGTCGGCATAGAAGCGCTTGGGGTCCTTGGTGAGCGCCAGCAGCCGCGCGCCGACCGTGCCCTGGGTGATGCCTTGCGCTTTCAGGATGGTGTCGATGCGCGCTTGCAGCATCAGGTTCTGTTCCATGCCGATGGCGTGGATCTCCTTGGCCGACAGGCGGGTGGAGGTACCGAGGCGCAGCGCCCATTCGTAATACGCTTCGCCGTCGGGCAGGCGGTGCACGCCGGGGACGTCGGTGGCCTTGGCGGTGGCGGCGGCAAACGCCTTGATCTGGCGGTCGAGCGCGGGATACACCTGGCGCTCGACGAGCTTGGCGGCGCGCGCGGCCCAGTCGCCGTCGATGCCCAGCTTCTGGGTGCGATCGACCAGCGACTGCACCAGCTTCTGCTGACCCACCGGGGTGGCGCGGAACTCCTTCAGCTGGCCCAGCGCGGTGCGGGCGATAAAGTCGGGCGGCATGATGCCGCGCCCGGCCTGGTTGCTGATGCGGGTGGTTTCCTGTTCCAGCATGCGCGCCAGGCCGTTCAGGCGGTCGAGGTAGGCCTCGGCATCGGCGGCGTTGGCGATCTGGTGCTGCGAGTGCAAAAACTCCGGCACCCGGATGATGGCGCCATCCTGCTGCGTGACCGGGTACGGCGACGCATAGCCATTGAAGCCGCTCGCCGCGCCGCCGTACGAGAAGCGCAGGCCTTGCACGCCTTCGCTGGCGGCGTAGCGCACGGTGTCGTAGCGCAGCTGGGCGTCGGGACTAAGCTTGACGCGGTCCACCGCGTCCAGTCGCTTGAGGATCGACTTGACCTGGCTGGCCCAGGCGGCGTCGCCGGAGCGGCTGATGTTCTCCAGCTTCGACTTGAGGTCGGCGCGGGCGCCCTTGTCCAGTCCCAGCGACGTGGCGGTGGTGGGCGACAGGCGCAGGATTTCATCGGCAAAGGTGTCGAGCAGCTTGGCGAACGTGGCGTCGCCCGGCGCCGCAGGGGCGACATTCCCCGCTTGTCCCTGGGCCAGTGCAAAGCCCGGCAAGACCGAAACGGCGGTGGCGGAGAGGGCGGATAACAACAGGTCGCGGCGGGAGAAATTCTGGGGCTGGTGGCTCATGACATCCTTTTTCTTTGTTAGAAGTATTTTTCGTAACTTGACGGCAATGCAACAGTTGCGAAAAAACAGCGCGACGATGACCATAGCGCGCCGTGCTGATCGATGTCAATGGGGACGACTGGTATTGCGTGCAGGTTAAGGCGCGATTAATTGGAATGGGGGTGAAGCAGGGCCCCGGCGCTGTCATCGTGTCATTCGCGCTGCCATGCCGCGTTTGGCGCCACCGACAGGCATTTCGTCGCATCGCTGCCCGAGGCGGAAGGGCGGCGGGCATAGTGTACCCATCTCAACCGAACACCAACGGAGCCCCCCATGTTGCAACAAATCGTCTCGCACACCCCCCTCTACGTCTGGGCGCTGCTGGCTTTCCTGATATACCGGGGGTATCTGGCCGCCAGCGACCGCGAGGTCAGCCTGCGCAACCTGTTCATCATTCCGGCCGTGATGCTGTACCTGTCCGTGAGCGGCATGCAGCAGTACTTCGGCGGCGGCGCCACGGTATGGGCCTGCTGGCTGGGCGGCGCGGCAGCGGGCGCGGCGCTGGCCTGGCGGCCGCACGGCGCGGCGATCACCGTCAACCGTGCTGCCGGTACCGTCGTGCAGCGCGGCAGCTGGACTCCGCTGGCCCTGATGATGGGCATCTTCGCCACCAAGTACACCATCGCCGTGCTGATGGCCATCCATCCAGCTGCCGCCCATGACGCCACCATCGTTGCGGCCACCTGCGCCATCTACGGCCTGTTCAACGGCATCTTCGCGGGCCGCCTGGCGCGCTACGTGTCGGCCTGGCTGCGCCAGCCGGTTGCCGTCGCAGCTTGAGCATCGTCACCAAACCGCAACCCCCACCGCGCAATCAATTCTTGCAGCACATCGGTCTCCTGGCGCGGCAGTGCCAGCGCCACGTGCATGTCGGGGCGCAGCAGGTAGGCGGCGTCTTCGAGCAGGCCGGCCTGTTCGGCTGCCTCGGTCCATGGCCAGGCGCGCAGCGGCAGGCGCAGGGCGGTGGCCAGCGCCGCCAGTTGCGGATCGACCGCGCCGTACATGTGCAACTGCCAGTCCAGCGTTTGCATCGGCGCGAAGTTGTCGGGGCCAGCCTCGCCACCCTGGCCCGGCACCCACGGCAGCCGGTCGCCGCCGATGATCTCGCCGGCGCGCCCGCCTGACAGGCCGCTATCGTGGTAATGGATGCGCACTTGCGACACGGTGCGGAACAGCGCCCGCCGGGCGGCGTCGAAACCGGCCAGCGCCGGCAGCACGCGCGGCACCAGCCAGTTGCGCAGCAGCCGGCCACCGGCGCCTTGGGCGACGATCAGCTCGAACGCGCGGTCGGTGGTGGCCACCAGCTTGCGGGCAAAGGCGCTGCGTTCGGGTTCGTAGGTGTCCAGCAGCGATGCATCGGCCCCGCCGCGCAGCACTTGCGCCAGTTTCCAGGCCAGGTTGACGGCGTCGCCGATGCCGGTGTTCATGCCCTGGCCGCCGGCGGGGCTGTGGACGTGGGCGGCATCGCCGGCCAGGAACACGCGGTCCACTCGGAAGCGGCCCGCCACGCGGTGGTGCACGCGGTAGGTGGAAAACCAGTTGACCTGGTCGATGGCGATGCCCAGCAGCGCCTCGAGCCGGGGGCGCAGGTCGTCGAAGATGACGTTGGCATGTTCGGTCTGCGGCACGATGCCGATCAGCCGTTGCATGCCGGCAGTGCGCACCGGCAGCATGAGCGCGAAGCTGTTGGCGTCCAGGTGCACCATCAGGTCGCGGTTGGCGCAGGCGGTATGGACGTCGGCCACGTAATACAGGTTGTCGTAGGTGCCGCCGTCGAAGGCGACGCCCAGCGCGTGGCGCGTGCTGCTGTGGACGCCGTCGCAGCCGCACAGGTATGCCGCGCTGGTGTTGATGCGCTGGCCGCCCTGCAGCAGCGTGGCGCGCACGCCCCATTCGTCCTGTTCGAAGTGTTCGAGCGCGGTGTTCCATTCCACTTCCACGCCAGCCGCGCGCAACTGGTCCACCAGCAAGCGTTCGTGCTCGTCCTGCGGGAACGACAGCACGAACGGGTATGGGCTGAGGCCTGCGCCGATGTCGCCCAGCGGCAGTTCGGCAGCTTCTTCACCGTCTTCGCGCAGGTGCACGGCGTGGATGGGAATGCCGAGGTCCACCACCTGCTGGGCGAAGCCGAGCTGGCGGTAGAACTCCAGCGTGCGGGCGTGGACCACCATGGCGCGCGAGGCCAGTCCCGGGCCGCTGGCCTGGTCGACGATGCGCACGGCCACTCCGCGCCGCGCCAGGCAGAGGGCGAGCACCAGCCCGGTGGGGCCGGCGCCGGCGATAAGTACTTGTGGTTGGGAGGCTTGTGGTTGCATGGGGACAGTGTAGCGCCGCATGTCGGGGCCGTGCGCGCGATTGGGCGACGGTTGGGCTACTGGTGGCGCCGGGGGGCTGGTATGATGGCGATGCAAATTGCACCACCATTTTTTTACCTGGGCGAACTTCCGATGACTCGTTTCACTACTCGCCGCAGCGTGCTGCTGGCGCTGGCCGCCGCGCCCATGGCCGGCATGGCGGAAATTCTCGACAAGCCCCCGGCGGCTACCGTGCTGTCGCCGGCCGCGCAACTGGCGCGCCTGGAATCCGAGGCAAAGGGACGGCTCGGCGTGGCCGCCATCAACACCGCCGATGGCCGCATCCTGTCCCATCGTGGCGACGAGCGCTTCCCGTTGTGCAGCAGCTTCAAGGCCATGCTGGCGGCGGCGATCCTGCAGCACGAGCCGTCGCTGCTCGACAGGCGCATCCGCTACACGGCGGCCGACCTGGTGAGCCACTCCCCGGTCACGCAGCAAAACCTGGCCGACGGCATGACCGTGGCCGAACTGTGCGCGGCCACCATCCAGACCAGCGACAACGCTGCCGCCAACCTGCTGATGAAGCAGATCAGGGGGCCGGCCGGCGTCACCGCCTATGCGCGCAGCATCGGCGACAAGGTGTTTCGGCTCGACCGCTGGGAGACCGAGCTAAATAGCGCCATTCCCGGCGACCCGCGCGACACCACCACGCCGCTGGCGATGATGAAGTCGCTGCAAAGCGTTACGCTGGGCCCCGCGCTCACGGTGGACAAGCGCAAGCTGATGACACAGTGGCTGGTTGGCACCACCACCGGCGACACCCGCATCCGCGCCGGGGTCCCGTACGACTGGCAGGTAGGCGACAAGACCGGCACCGGCGCTTACGGCACCACCATCGATATCGGCGTGGTGTGGCCGACCGGGAAGGCACCGGTGGTCATGGCGCTCTACTTTACCCAGCCGGGCCAGGGCGACAAGGCCAATTCCGAGATACTGGCTGCGGCCGCGCGGGTGGTGGTGGAGGCCTTCAAACTGGCGTAGCTACGCCGCGCCGTCCATGTACACGAGTGTGCCCACCAGCCGTTCGGGCAAATCGAGCGTCACCGTTGTCCCCGACGACTGGCTGTGCGCCGGCCATTCGTCGAGCCCCACGCCGAGCCACTTCAGGTGCGCCTCGCGCGCGGTCCAGGCCCGTGCAAACACGGCCGCGCGTTCTGCCCGCGCCGTTGCCGCGATGCGCGCCGTCGCTTCCGGGCCCAGATAGTCGCGCGCTACCGCCTCCCAGCCTGCCACCTCTTCCGACAGCATCAGATCCACGCCCACCGGGCCGTTGAAGCACACGGCCGCCAGCGACATGCCGCCGTCGTGCGCGAACGAGCAATGCAGGCGCTGGCCGTCGGGCAGCAGCACCACCGGCGCGGCGCCGGGCGAGGCCTCGATCTCGATTTCGCGCGGCGGCACGTCGAGTACGGCGCCCAGCGCCTCGGCCACGGCCTGGCGCAGCTGCTGGCGCGCTTCCTCGCGCTGTTCGCCGGTGGGCAGGCCGATCACGAACACGCCATCGGCGATGGTGGGCGCGGGGCCGGGCCAGGCGTGGACAGCGAGTTTTTGCATACTATTCATGTTGTTCATGCCTTTGCTGGCGCGGCGGGACAGCCGGCCCAGTTGCCGTTGGCGGGAATGTGCTCGCCCTTCATCACCAGCGTGAGGGCGCCCAGGCGCGCATTGCGCCCGACTACTGCACTGTATAGTACCGCGCTGCGCGGTCCCAGGTACACCCGTTCGCCGATGGTCACCTGGTCGATCTTCATGACCCGGTCCTCGAACAAGTGGGTCTGCGGGCAGGTGAGGGCATTGAGTTCGCTGTGGTCGCCGATGCGCACGCAGTCGAATTCGGTGATGTCGGTGGTGTCCAGGTACACGCCCTTGCCGATTTTTGCGCCCATCAGGTTGAAGGCCAGCGGCAGCCACGGCGTGCCGCGCAGGTAGCGCATGAAGTTGGGCACGGCGATGCCCTCGTACAGGTTGGTCACGCCCTCCGAGAGCCACACGAACGGTGTCCACATCGGCTCCGACTGCTTGCGGTAGCGGCCGATCAGCAGCCACTTGAGCAGCACCACGAATACGTAGTTGCCCACCCCGTACACCAGTCCCGCCAGCGTCAGGTCCCAGATCACTTCGCCCCAGCGGCCCGCGCCGGCGGCCGGCATCACCTCCAGCACCACCGTGTAGCCCACCGCGATCACCAGCGCGTGCGGCGCGACGATGCGGAACGCCTCGATCAGGCCACGCCCAAGGCGCCGCATGGGCGACGGGTGGAACGTGAGCGACTCGGGATAGCCGCTGGTCTGCTCGCGCGCGGGCAGGTTCAGCGGCGGGGAGCCGAGCCAGGTGTCGCCGCTGTTCATGCGGGCGTTGCCCGGCGCGCGCGAGTGCACGCCGATCAGCACCTGCTCGGGCAGCACGGTGCCGTCCGGGATGTAGGCGCCGTTGCCGACAAAACTGCGGTTGGAAATCACGGTCGGCTGCATGGTCATCCAGCCGCCGTCGATCTCTTCGTCACCGAGCATCACGGCGTCGGCGATGAAGGTTTCGTCGCCGAGGGTAAGCATGTCGGGCACCACGCCCAGCGCGGTGGAGATCTCCGCATCCTTGCCCACCTTGGCGCCAAGCAGCCGGTACCAGTACGGTGCGAACACGGTGGCGTAAATGCCGTGCAGGACGTTCAGGCTCGATTCCTGGATCTGGCTCACCAGCCACTTGGCGCAGTAGGTGTTGCTGTGCACCGCCGACCGGCCGGGTTTGAGGCGCGGCAGCACGGTCCAGCGAATGCCGGCCGACAGCAGCGCGGTGAGCACGATCAGCACCGCGCTGGCAGGGAAGGCCAGCACGAAGTAGCGCAGCAGGCGAATGCCCATGCCTTCGCCCTGCAGCCACGGCATCCAGCCCGCCTCGTCGAACCAGTCGATCAGGACAAAGCTCGGGAATACCGGCATGAAGAACAGCGTGACGATGAGCAGGATGCCGAACACGAAAAACACGCCTTCCATTACGCTGCGCGCGGTGGAGACGACGGGGCGTGGCGGCAGGCGCGCCGGATCGAACGCGCCCACGTCGGCGGCCGGCGAACCGGCCCAGATGCGGCCGGCCGGCACGTGCGCGCCGTCACCGAGCGCCGACTGGCCTTCCAGGTGGCCTTGCGCTTCGATGCGGGTATTGCCTTCCATCACCGCGAAGGAGCTGACGCAGGCGTCACGTTCGAGCGTGATGCGCCCCAGTTTGAGCACGCCGCGCTCCACCCGCGCGTTCTCGAAATTGACCGCGTTGCCGATGCTGGCGTAGTCGCCCACGGTGAGCAGGTCGGGCGCGCGCAGCGTCATCGAGCCGATGATGACGTCCTTGCCGATCTTCGCACCCAGCGCGCGCAGCCACCAGTTGTTGAGCGACGACCCGGCCAGCAGGTAGACCGGGGCGGCTTCCACCAGCCGGTCGGCCAGCCACCAGCGGTAGTAGGCCAGGCTCCAGAGCGGGTACTCGCCCGCCTGCAGGCGCCCGGCGATCAGCCATTTGCCGGCAATCGCAATGGCAAACTCCAGCACCGTGGCGATCAGGAACACGCCTACCGAGGCGGCAATCGCGCGCGGCACCGAGTCGCCGGGATCGCCGGTGAAGAAGTGGTACGTGAAGAACGGCGCCAGCCACTGCGCCATGCGCAGGGCGACCAGTCCGGGCATGGCGGCCGCCTGCGCCAGTCCGCAGGTCCAGCGCTTGATGCTGGACGGCGGCGTCCATTCGGTTTCGGCCTTGGCGGCGCTGGCGTCGTTGGCGCCGTCGGCCAGCGCCTGGGCGATCTTGCCGACCTGGCGCTGCTGGTAGATGTCGCGCACCGTCATGTGGGCAAAGCGCGGATCGGCGCGCAGGGTTGACGCCAGCCGCGCGGCAAAGAACGAGTGGCCACCCAGGTCGGAGAAGAAGTCGGCCTGGCGCACGATGGCCTGGCCGGGGAACAGCGTGGCCAGCGCCGCAAACAGCGCCGCTTCGGCCGGGGTTTCGGGCAGATCCGATTCGGCGGCGCTGCCGGCGGCCGGCGCCGACAACGGCAGCGCCTTCAAGGCCTTGCGGTCGATCTTGCCGGAGGTGAGGCGCGGCATCGCCGCCTGCATTTCGTAGCGGCCCGGCACCATGTACGGCGGCAGGTTGGCAGCGAGCGCGCTGCGTAACGTTTTCGGGTCGAGGGTCACGCCGGCTTCGGGCACCAGGTAGGCCACCAGCTGGTCGATGCCGTCATCCTTGCGCAGCAACACCGCCACCGTGCCCACGCCCGGCTGCTGCGCCAGCAGCGCTTCGATCTCGCCCAGCTCCACGCGAAAACCGCGGATCTTGACCTGGTCGTCGGCGCGGCCCAGGCACGTCACCTCGCCGTCCGGGCCGATGCGCGCCAGGTCGCCGGTGCGGTACAGGCGGTGGTCATGTTCGCCCGTGGACCAGGGATTGGGCAGAAATTTTTCGGCCGTGAGGTCGGGGCGGCCCAGGTAGCCGGCGGCGAGGCCCGGTCCGGTGATACACAGTTCGCCGACTTCGCCGATGGGGAGCAGGCGCAGGTTATTGATCTCGACGTTGGCGTTCGGGTTGGGGTCAATCACGAACAGGCCGTAGTTCGGCAGCGGCGTGCCGATGGTGACCGGGTGGCCGGGGCGCAGGCGCGCCAGGCTGGCCGATACCGTCGCTTCGGTAGGGCCGTAGGTGTTGAACATCTGCCGGCCCGGTCGCGACCAGCGCTCGACCAGCGATTCCGGGCAGGCCTCGCCGCCGAGGTTAATCAGGCGCAGCGACGGCACTTCCTGGTTGAACAACGCCAGCAGGGTGGGTACCGCGTGCAGCACCGTCACCTGGTTGGCATCGAGCATGCGCGGCAGCGTTTCGGGGTCGCCGCTGATTTCCTTGGGGCCGATCCACAGCGTGGCGCCGGCCAGGTACGAAATCCAGATCTCCTCGAACGACATGTCGAAGGCGACCGAGAAGCCCTGGTATACCTTGTCGGCCGCAGTCACTTGCAATACCGCGTTCTCGCTGCGCAGGAAGTGGCAGATGCTGCGCTGGGTGATCAGGATGCCTTTCGGCTTGCCGGTGGAGCCGGAGGTATAAATAACGTAGGCCGGCATGTCGGGCGAGACCGGGCCGCGCGCAGCGAGGTTCTCGCCGGGCTGCGGCGCGGCCAGCAGCGCTTCGATGGTCCAGGCGGTGCGGCCAAGATGCGCCAGGCGCGTCGCCAGCGCCGCACTGGTGACCACGCCGGCGCCGTCGGCATCAATCAGGCACACTTGCAGGCGCTCGACTGGCGTGTCTTCGTCCACCGGCAGCCAGGCCGCGCCGGCCTTGGCGATGCCGGCCTGCGCCACCAGCAAATCGATCCCGCGCGGCAGCCACAGGCCGACGATCTGGCCGGGTCGCACACCGGCGGCTATCAGGCGCGCCGCCACCAGCGCGGCCCGCGCATCGAGTTCGCGGTAGCTGAGGGTGACATCGCCGTAGACCAGGGCCGGGTGGTCGGGCGCGCGGGCAGCGCTAGCTTCGAGCAAATCGGCCAGGATTTCCTCGCGCAGCAGCGCGGCGTCGGACGGCCCGAACAGGATGTCGGGGTGCGTATTCGTAAGGCCCTGCGGTGCTGGCTCGGTCATGCTGAAAAAGTGAGGAGAAGAGGCAATCATTGTACGCGACAGGAACGCTTTTTTTGCTTACCTGTCCTAGCGGTAAGGAGAAATCTGCAACTTCCGCCGCCAGCCCTTACAATGGGCTCCAGAGCTTTCTTTTAAGGAGTCGTATGTCACCGAATCGTCCCTCGAATAGACCGTTTATCGCCCCCGTGCAATTCGACGACCCGGAAGCCGCCTTCGACCAGGTGCTGGCCATCTACGACGCCAACATCGCCCACCTGCGCGACGCCATGAAGCGCTTCGTGGCCGGCGAAGACGTGGGCGAGCATGTGCGCGCCTGCTACCCGTTCGTGCGGGTCCATACCGACACCGTGGCCCGCGCCGACTCGCGCCTGGCCTTCGGCTTCGTCGCCGGCCCCGGCACCTACGAAACCACGGTTACCCGGCCCGACCTGTTCAAGCGCTATTACATCCAGCAGTTCAAGCTGCTGCTGCAAAATCACGGTCACCGCCAGCAGGTGCGCATCGAGGTGGGTACCAGCGCCCAGCCGATCCCGATCCACTTCTCGTTTGCCGAGCACGAACACATCGAGGGCAGCCTCACCCCCGACCGCCGCATGCTGATGCGCGACGTCTTCGACCTGCCCAACCTGGCCGCCATGGACGACGGCATCGCCAACGGCACCCACGAACCGGCGATGGGCGAGGCCCAGCCGCTGGCGCTGTTTACCGCGCCGCGCGTGGACTATTCCCTGCAACGCCTGCGTCACTACACCGGCACCTCGTGCGAGCACTTCCAGAAGTTCGTCCTGTTTACCAATTACCAGTTCTATATCGACGAATTCATCAAGCTCGGTCACGAGTTGATGAACCAAGCGATGGGGGAGGGCGACAACGAGTACATCGCCTTTGTCGAACCGGGCAACATGGTCACGCGCCGCGTGGGCCAGGCGGCCGAGCCGGGCGACGCCTACGGCACCCAGCCGCCACGGCTGCCGCAAATGCCGGGCTATCACCTGATCCGCGCCGACGGCTCGGGCATCTCGATGGTCAATATCGGCGTCGGCCCCGCCAACGCCAAGACCATCACCGACCATATCGCCGTGCTGCGCCCGCACTGCTGGCTGATGCTGGGCCACTGCGCGGGCCTGCGCAACACCCAGGAACTGGGCGACTACGTGCTGGCCCACGGCTACGTGCGCGAAGACCATGTGCTCGACGAAGACCTGCCGCTGTGGGTGCCGATTCCACCGCTGGCCGAGGTGCAGGTGGCGATCGAAGCGGCGGTGGCCGAAGTGACGCAGCTGACCGGCCATGACCTGAAACGCGTGATGCGTACCGGCACCGTGGCCAGCACCGACAACCGCAACTGGGAGCTGCTGCCGCAGCGCACGCCGGAGCGTCGCTTCAGCCAGAGCCGCGCGATTGCGCTGGACATGGAAAGCGCGACGATTGCCGCCAACGGTTTTCGCTTCCGGGTCCCGTACGGCACGCTGTTGTGCGTGAGCGACAAACCGATGCACGGCGAAATCAAGCTGCCCGGCATGGCCAACCAGTTCTACCGCGACCGCGTCGATCAACACCTGCGCATCGGCATGAAGGCGTTGGAGATGCTGCGCAATCTCGGCGTGGATAAGCTTCATAGTCGCAAGTTACGCAGTTTTACGGAAGTTGCGTTCCAGTAAAGGTTGCCTCACTGTGCTCAAAAGCCCGCCTTGTGCGGGTTTTTTTACGTTTCGAATGCTCTCCCGATGTCGGTTTCGGTATCAAAACTGCCAAAAAATTGATTGGTTTGTTTTCCTGCTCACAAATATGATCTTTTTTAACGGCCGAGACAGGCCTGGGTAGAGCCACATAACAATGAGCACTGGAGACACATGAACACCACGATTACCGGGACCACTTCGTCCCGCGCGCAGCATCGCCTCGTCCTTAAAGCGGGCGTCGCCGTTTTGGCAGCGGCCGGGCTGCTGTCTGCTTTCCCTGTCATGGCGCAAGAGGCATCGGCCCCAGCCCCAGCCCCCGCTGCGGCACAAGCACCTGTCGCCGATCCCAACGTGTCCGTCGTCACCGTGACCGGCATGCGCCGTGCCGCCGAATCGGCGCAAAAGATCAAGCAGGATGCCGACAACGTGATGGATTCCATCGTCGCGGACGATATCGGCAAATTCCCCGACACGAACGTGGCGCAAACCCTGGCCCGGGTGACCGGTGTGCAGGTCAGCCGCAATGCCGGCGAAGCGGACACTGTCCTGATCCGTGGCCTGCCCGGCATCGCCACGCTGCTCAACGGCCGCGAGATGTTTACGACCACCGGCCGCTATATCCAGTTGGCCGACATTCCGTCGACCATGCTCCAGCGCGTGGATGTGTACAAGTCGCAGAGCGCGGACCTGGTCGAAGGCGGCATCGCCGGCGTGATCGATGTGCGCACCAATCGTCCGTTCGACTTCAAGGAATTTACCGCCAGCGCCCAAGTGGGCGGCAAGAACAAGGACAAGGCCAACGCCACCGATCCCGAACTGTCGGGCATGGTCTCGAACCGCTGGAACACCGGCATCGGCGAAGTGGGCGCACTGTTCGGCGTGTCTTCGGTGAAGGACCGCTTTGCCGAAGAGCGGGTGTTCCAGACCTTCCCGATTTTCAAGGGCGGCGCTGCCGATCCGACCCTGACCGGTCCCGACCTGGTAGGCCTGCAAAATATCCACGGCCAGCGCAAGCGCCAGGCCGCCAATTACGCGTTCCAGTGGAAGCCGAACGCGGACCTGGAGGTGTATGCGGAAGGCCTGTATTCGACGCTCAAGCGGACCACCGATACCGATTTCTTCGTTGGCCTGCCCTGGAATACGCCGGACGCGGTGCGCGTCACGCGCATCCCCGGCACCAATCAGACCGAGACCATCAACTCGACCAACACGTTCACCATCCTGTCCACCCAGGTGCTTGGTTCGAAGACGACGTCGTCGCAGCATGCGGTAGGCGCCAAGTGGCGCGTTACGCCGGGCCTGCGGGTTAGCTCGGAGCTGGCCGTCACCGACAGCAAATACGATTGGAGCAATCCGATCCTCGACACCAGCACCACCGCCGATAGCGCCTACATCAAGACCAATGCCGGCAAAAGCCCGTTTGCACAGTACACCGGTTCCGGTTTGACCGATCCAAGCAAGATCACGCTGCTGCAGTTCTTCGACCGCTACGGCTACGACAGAGGCAAGTCCACCGACTGGCGCGCGGACGGTACCTGGACGCCGGAAGCCGACGGCTTGTTCAAGGACGTCAGTTTCGGCGTACGCACCAATGAACGTAAGGCCAATTCGATCAAGTCCGAGGAGGGCAGCGTGCCAGCGACTGCTGGCGTGACGATGGCCAGTGTTCCGGGCCTGGCATGCACCACGCCTGGCATGTCGGAGAACTACGGCACCGCCGGTTGGTCCACGCCCTGCGGCAGCTATTTGATCAACAACACCGCGTCGGTGCGCCAAATTGCTACCGGCTCGTCGGCGCCCAAGAACATTGATCCTGCATCGTTCTTCAGCAATACCGAGAAGAACTACGCGGCATACGTGAAAACCCGCGTAGGCTTCGACCTGGGCCAGTACCCGGTTGAAGGCGTGATTGGCGTACGCGTTTCCAAAACCGATGCGACCATCGATGCGAATAACACGACCTTCGACACCGACGGCAAGCCCGTCTACACGGCGACCACCAGCAAGTCTTCGGGCACCGAAGTGCTGCCAAGCGCTAACTTCAAGCTGGAGATCCGCAAGGACCTGCTGGCCCGCTTCGCTTACAACAAGACGCTGACCCGCCCGAATTTTTCGGACCTCAATCCGGCCACCGCCTACATCAGGCCTAACGGCACCACCAACGTTGCCAGCGCCACCGGCGGTAATCCGGGCCTGAAACCATTCACCGGGCAAAACTTCGACACCACCCTGGAATGGTACTTCGCCCGCACCGGCTCCTTGAGCGGCACGGTGTTCCGCCATAACTTCGACGGCTACATCGTCAACCGCGTGGTGTCGGAAACCTTCCAGGGCGTACCGTACAACGTCACCCGCCCGACCAACTCGGACAAGGGGCACCTGCAGGGCGTCGAAGTGGCGTACCAGCAGTTCTACGATGGTTTGCCCGGGTGGTTGAGCGGCTTCGGTTTGCAGGCCAACGTCACATACACCGAAGGCGGTGTGACTTCGGCCACCAATCCAGCCCAGTCGGACAAGCCGTTCCAGGGCATGTCGCGCCTGTCATATAACATCGTGGGCCTGTATGAAAAGGACGAGTGGTCGGCACGCCTGGCTTACAACTGGCGTTCGAAATACGTGCTCACCTATGGCGATACGCCCGATGCGGCCAACCTGGCAGGCAAGGACCTGACCGTAGCACCGGTATCCTCGCTCGACGGGTCGCTCAGCTACAAGGTGAACAAGCACGTCACCGTCAACCTGACCGGTACCAACCTGCTCAACTTCAAGTACCGCGATTACTGGGATAACGAGAACGACTTCCCGCGCGATACCCGCCGCTATGACCGCACGTTGGGGTTGTCGATGAACCTGAAGTACTAAGCAGTTTTGCAGAGGTAGCTAGCAGATGTCGAATCAAAAATTATCACTGTTGGAAAAAGTGGGCTTCGGCGCCGGCGACATGGCGCTGAACGTGGTGATCTCGTCGATGATGTTGATCATCACGTTCTTCTACACCGACATCTACGGCCTCAAGACCTCCGACCTGGCGCTGCTGTTCTTCGTCGTCAAGGTGGCGGGCGCCATCGGCGACCTGATTGTCGGCCAGCTCACCGACCGCTACACCAGCCTGCGCATGGGCCGCTACCGCCCCTGGCTGCTGGCGCTGGCCATCCCTTACGGCATCAGCGTGTTCTTCGTGTTTACCACGCCGGACTGGGAATACAGCGCCAAGCTGGTGTGGGCCTACTCCACCTACATCATCATGACCCTGATGACGTCGGGCGTGGGCGTGGCCTACATCTCGCTGCCCAGCAGCCTGACCGACGATCCGCAGGACCGCCTGTCGGCCAACGGCTACCGCCTGTTCTTCGCCAAGATCGGCGCCTTCATGGTGACGGTGGTGGTGCCGGTGCTGTCCGAGCGCTGGGGCCACGGCAACGCGGCCGTGGGCTACCAGGCCGCGATGGCGGTCATGGCGGTGATCGGCGTGGTGCTGTTCCTGTTCTGCGTATTTACCACCACCGAGCGCGTGCGCCACGTGGTGCAGCGCCAGTCGCTGTCGGACCAGATGAAGCTGCTGCTCAAGAACGACCAGTGGCTGATCCTGTGCGGCGTGTGCGTGGTGGGCACCATCGGCTACGTGGTGCGCGCCTCGGCTGCCATCTACTACGCCAAGTATTACCTGGGCGGGAACACCGCCACCGTCTCCACGTTTTTGTCGATCGGCGTGGTCGCGGCCATCCTGTCGATGATCGCGTCCACGTGGATCACCAAGTTCTATTGCAAGGTCAAGCTGTTCCGCTGGTCGCAGATAGCGGTTGGCGTGATCAGCTCGCTGATCTACTTCGTCGTCAAGCCTGGCGATGTGATGCTGGCGTTCGTGCTGTACTTCGTGCTGTCGTTCGTGGTGGACCTGCACGCGCCGGTGTTCTGGTCGGCGATTGCCGAGACCATCGACTACGGCCAGGTGAAAACCGGCAAGCGGGTTTCGGGCTTTGCCTACGGCGGTATTTCGGTGTGCCAGAAGGCCGGCATGGGCATCGCCGGCGTGCTGGTAGGCTGGCTGCTGACGTACTTCCAGTATGCGCCCAACCACGAGCAGACCGCGTTCGCGCTGCACGGCATCGTGCTGATGGTCACCCTGATTCCGGGCTTTTTCCATACCGTGATGGGCTTGATGATGTTCCGCTACCGCGTAACCGACCAGTACTATGCACAGGTGAAGAAGCAAATGGCTGTACAACCCCCCGTGACCGTTTAAATTGGATACCGAAGCAATGCAAACCCCAGACATCCTGCAACCGCTGATCGAACAGCGCGCCGACCCGTTCATCATCCGCCACACCGACGGCTATTACTACTTTACCGCCTCGGTGCCGCAGTACGACCGCATCGAACTGCGCCGCGCCACAACCATCGCCGGCCTGGCGGACGCGGAAAAAGTCGACGTCTGGCACAAGCCGGATACGGGCGCGTACAGCGAACTGATTTGGGCACCGGAGATCCATTTCAACGACGGCGCCTGGTATGTGTACTTTGCTGCCGCACCGAGCCGCGAGATCAAGTACAAGCTGTTCCAGCACCGCATGTACGCGATCCGTAACACCAACCCCAATCCTTTGATCGGCGAGTGGGAGTTCATGGGCCAGATCGACACCGGCATCGACACCTTCTGCCTCGACGCCACCACCTTTACCCACAAGGGCCAGCTGTACTACCTGTGGGCGCAAAAGGACGTGGCCATCGAGGGCAACTCCAACCTGTACATCGCCCCGATGAAAACACCGTGGCAGCTGGGCGGCCCGCCCGTCATGCTGAGCAAGCCGGAGTTCGACTGGGAGATCCGTGGCTTCTGGGTCAACGAAGGCCCGTCCGTGCTGAAAAAGAACGGCAAGATCTTCATCAGCTACTCGGCCAGCGCCACCGACGAAAACTACGCGATGGGCATCCTGTGGGCGGACGAAAGCGCCGACGTGCTCGATCCGGCAGCGTGGACCAAGAGCCCGCAGCCGGTGCTGCAGACGTGTTTCGAGAACAAGGTGTACGGCCCGGGCCACAACAGCTTCACCATCGGCGACGATGGCGAAACCGTCATGTTGGTTTATCATGCAAGAACTTACACCGAGATCATCGGCGACCCGCTGTGGAACCCGGACCGTCATACCTATGTGAAGCCACTGAAGTGGGACGCGCAGGGGATGCCGGTGTTCGGCAAACCTTCGATCGCTTGATGTTTTACATTGGGCCCCCGCCTGCGCGGGGGCGACGGAGCGCCTCGTCATTCCTGCGCATGCGGGAATCCAATTGAGAGCACGCCGCGGCCGGAAAGGATCACTCCTTCCGGCCGCATTCACATGGAGACACTCCTATGCAAACCTCAATCACCGAATCAACTTTCGGCCACATGCCCGACGGCCGCCCCGTCACCGAATACACGCTCACCAACGTCAACGGCATGATCGTCAAGATCCTCAACCTGGGCGGCGTGATCACCGAAATCCACGTACCGGACCGCGACGGCAAGCTGGCCGATGTCAACTGCAGCTTTGACGACGTCGCGTCTTACCTGGGCGACTCGCAGTATTTCGGCGCCCTGATCGGCCGTTACGGCAACCGCATCGCCAACGCCAGCTTCACTCTCGATGGCCAGCAGTACCAGCTCGACGCGAACAACGGCGCCAACCACCTGCACGGCGGCCTTGAAGGTTTTCACCGGCGCTTGTGGACCGCCGAAACCTTCGTGACGCCCAAGTCGGCCGGCCTGATACTCTCGTACCTGAGCGCGGACGGCGAGCAGGGTTACCCCGGTAACCTGGAAACCACGGTGATTTACGAACTGCGCGCCGATAACGAACTGCGTATCGCCTTCCACGCGATTACCGACCAGGCCACGCCGGTCAATCTCACCAATCACGCCTACTTCAACCTGGCCGCCGGCGGCGACATCCTCGGCCACGAACTGACCATCCATGCCGACCACTACACGCCGATCGACGATGTGCAGATCCCGCTGGGCGACCTGCCGCCCGTCGCTGGCACTCCATTCGACTTCCGCAGCGCCCAGGCCATCGGCGCGCGGATCGATGCCGACGACGAGCAAATTCGCAACGGTTTTGGCTACGACCACAACTTCGTCCTCGCCAAAAAGGCCGAGGGCGCACTGGAACTGGCGGCGCGCGTGCGCGAGCCGGTCTCGGGCCGGGTGCTGGAAGTGTGGACCCAGGAACCCGGCATCCAGTTCTACAGCGGTAACTTCCTCGGCGACTCGGTCAAAGGAAAAGGACGCATCTACGGCCATCGTAGCGCCTTTTGCCTGGAACCTCAGCACTTCCCCGATTCGCCCAATCAGCCCGCTTTTCCCTCGACGATTTTGCGGCCGGGCGAGGAGTACACCACCGTTATGGCCTACAAGTTCACCACCGGATAAATCGCTGAAACCGATATCCGTTTCGGTATCAAGATCGTTTAATAATTTATTGGAAAGTTATCTCAGTACATTTTAGACTGCTTTTATCGCTGTGCCGGCCTGGTATTTTCCAGCCGGCGCACAAGAATAACTGAGGAGATTTGCATGTCCGAGAACGACAACAAGAAGGTTAAGCTGCGCTCTGCCGAATGGTTCGGCTCCAATGACAAGAACGGCTTCATGTACCGCAGCTGGATGAAAAACCAGGGCATTCCAGATCACGAATTCCAGGGCAAACCGATCATCGGCATCTGCAACACCTGGTCCGAACTGACCCCCTGCAACGCCCATTTCCGCAAGCTGGCCGAACACGTCAAGCGCGGCATCCTCGAAGCCGGCGGCTTCCCGGTCGAATTCCCGGTCTTCTCGAACGGCGAATCGAACCTGCGTCCAACCGCCATGCTGACCCGTAACCTGGCGTCGATGGACGTCGAAGAATCGATCCGTGGCAATCCGATGGACGCTGTCGTGCTGCTGGTTGGCTGCGACAAGACCACCCCGGCGCTGCTGATGGGCGCCGCCTCGGTCGATCTGCCGACCATCGTGGTCACCGGCGGCCCGATGCTCAACGGTAAACTGAACGGCAAGAACATCGGTTCCGGCACCGCCGTCTGGCAGCTGCACGAGCAGGTCAAGGGCGGCGAAATCTCGATGCACGAATTCCTGGCCGCAGAAGCAGGGCACTCGCGATCTGCCGGTACCTGCAACACCATGGGCACCGCCTCGACCATGGCCTGCATGGCCGAGTCGCTGGGCACCTCGCTGCCGCACAACGCCGCCATTCCGGCGGTGGATGCGCGCCGTTACGTGCTGGCCCACATGTCGGGCATCCGCATCGTGGAAATGGTCCGCGAGGACCTCAAGCTGTCGAAGATCCTGACCAAGGAAAACTTCGAAAACGCCATCCGCGTCAACGCCGCCATCGGTGGTTCGACCAACGCCGTGATCCACCTGAAAGCCATCGCTGGCCGCATCGGCGTGGACCTGGAACTGGAAGACTGGACCCGCGTGGGCCGTGGCATGCCGACCATCGTCGACCTGCTGCCATCGGGCCGCTTCCTGATGGAAGAGTTCTATTACGCCGGCGGCCTGCCTGCGGTGATCCGCCGCATGGGCGACGGCAACCTGCTGCCCAACCCGAATGCGCTCACCGTCAACGGCAAGACCATCTGGGAAAACTGCCAGGATGCGCCGATCTACGACGACGAAGTGGTGCGCCCGCTGGACAAGCCACTGTTGAAAGACGGCGGCATCTGCATCCTGCGCGGCAACCTGGCGCCACGCGGCGCGGTATTGAAGCCATCGGCCGCCACCCCGGCGCTGATGCAGCATCGCGGCCAGGCCGTGGTGTTCGAGGACTTCGAACACTACAAGTCGCGCATCATGGATCCGAACCTGGAAGTCGATGCCAACTCGGTGCTGGTGATGAAAAACTGCGGCCCGAAAGGCTACCCCGGCATGGCCGAAGTAGGCAATATGGGCCTGCCGCCGAAGCTGCTGGCAGCGGGTGTGAAAGACATGGTGCGCATCTCGGACGCGCGCATGAGCGGCACCGCCTACGGTACCGTGGTGCTGCACGTGGCGCCGGAAGCGATGGCTGGCGGCCCGCTGGGCATCGTCCAGGATGGCGACTGGATCACGCTGGACTGCGCCGGCGGCGAACTCAATCTCGAGATCACCGACGAAGAAATGGCTGCGCGCCAGGCGGTCCGTGTGACCGGCAGCGCGCCGGGACCGAAGACCGGCTACCAGCAGCTGTACATCGAACACGTGCTGCAGGCCGACGAAGGCTGCGACTTCGACTTCCTGGTCGGGAACCGTGGTTCGGCCGTGCCGCGTCATTCGCATTAATTGGTATCAATTATGGTCCGTCGCGCTTGGCGGGCCGAAAGTCGTTAGCCGCCCAGTCGCCAGCCTTTGAGTCGTCATCCCCGCGTGCGCGAGGACGACGGAGCAGCGGTCAACGATTGCCGTGACCGCGGCGGCACGGCAGATAAAATTTCAGGAGACTTCCATGCTACTCATCCAATTCACCAACGAACAAGGTGCGCGCCAGGTCGGCGTGCTGGAACAGGACACCGTCCGCATCATCGACGGCTACAACACCACCTACGCGCTGGCGCAGGACGCCATCCGTAAATCGCTCGGCCTGGCCGCGCTGGCCGACAAGTCGATCGGCACCAACACCGCGTCGTTCGCGGCGATTGCCGCCGACGGCCGCCTGCTGGCGCCACTCGATCACACCGACGACGCCCATACCTACGTTACCGGCACCGGCCTGACCCACCTGGGCAGCGCCGACACCCGCGACGCCATGCACAAGAAAATCGGCGGTGACGTCGAAACCCTGAGCGACTCGATGAAAATGTTCCGCATGGGCGTGGAAGGCGGCAAACCTGCCGCCGGCGAGGCTGGCGTGCAGCCGGAGTGGTTCTACAAGGGCGACGGTTCCATCGTGGCTGCGAGCGGCAAGGACCTGGCCATGCCGGACTTCGCGCTCGACGGCGGCGAAGAGCCGGAAGTGGCGGGCCTGTACGTGATCGGCGACGACGGCCAGCCATACCGCGTCGGTTTCGCCATTGGTAACGAGTTCTCGGACCACGTGACCGAGCGCCAGAACTACCTGTACCTGGCCCACTCCAAGCTGCGCGTGTGCGGCCTGGGCCCGGCGCTGCTGGTCGGCGCAGCGCCGGCGCACATCGAAGGCACGTCGCGCATTATCGATGTCGATGGCAAGGTACGCTGGGAAAAGGCGTTCTTCAGTGGCGAGCAGAATATGTCGCACACCATCGCCAACCTCGAGCACCACCACTTCAAGTACCCGCTGTTCAACCGCGCGGGCGACGTGCACATCCACTTCTTCGGCACCGCGACACTGAGCGTGGCCGACAACATCGTGGTCAAGGAAGGCGAGACCTTCGAGATCGAGGCGCCGCAATTTGGCCCGGCACTGCGCAACAAGCTGGCCGTGTACAAAACCACCGTGGCGAAAGTGAAAGCACTATGATCGATACCAGCATCCTCACCGGCGCAGCACTGATCGCAGGCCAGGCCGTCAAAGGCACCGGCGCCGCCCTGCGCGCGTGGGACCCGGCAGCGGGCCAGTTGCTCGAGACCGAGTTTTTCGCAGTCGACAATGACCAGATCGACGCGGCGTGCCGCGCGGCGGAAGCCGCGTTCGACACCTTCCGCTCCATCAGCGACGAGCAGCGCGCCGTGTTCCTGGAAACCGTGGGCGAGCAAATCGTCGCCCTTGGCGACACGCTGGTCGAACGCGTGATGGCCGAAACCGGACTGCCGCGCGGTCGCGTGGAAGGTGAGCGCGGCCGCACCGTCGGCCAACTGAAATTGTTCGCCAACCTGCTGCGCGAAGGCTCGTGGAACGATGTGCGCATCGACGCCGCGCTGCCCGACCGCGCGCCACCGCGTCCCGACCTGCGCCTGCGCATGATCGGCCTGGGGCCGGTCGCGGTTTTCGCGGCCAGTAATTTCCCGCTGGCGTTCTCGGTGGCCGGTGGCGACACCGCTTCCGCGTTTGCCGCCGGCTGCCCGGTCGTGTTGCGCGGCCACTTTGCCCATCCCGGCACGTCCGAGCTGGTCGGCCGCGCGGTGGCCAGGGCAGTCGAGATGTGCGGTTTGCCCGGTGGCGTATTTTCGCTGCTGACCGGCGCCGGCAACGCCATCGGCCAGGAACTGGTGCGCCATCCGTCGATCAAGGCGGTGGGCTTTACCGGTTCGCGCGCTGGCGGCATGGCGCTGATGGCAGTCGCTGCCGCGCGCCCCGTACCGATTCCCGTGTATGCGGAAATGAGCTCGATCAACCCGGTATTCCTGCTGCCAGCCGCACTGGCCAACCGAGGCGAAGAGATTGCCGCCGGTTTCGCCGGTTCGCTCACGCTGGGCGTGGGTCAGATGTGCACCAATCCCGGCCTGGTGCTGGCCCTGGCCGGTCCCGAGCTCGATCGCTTCACCAGCGCCGCTGCGCAAGCACTGGCTGGCGGCGCGGCCGTCACCATGCTGTCGCCCGGTATCGCCGGTAACTTCCAGCGCGGCGTGGCGCAGCTCAAGGACCAGCCGAACGTTGCCACCGTAGCGCTGGCGCCGCAGGAAGAAGGCAAGGGCGCGCCGGCGCTGTTCGTCACCACCGGAGCGGCGTTCCTGGCGCAGCATGCACTGGGCGAAGAGATCTTCGGACCAGCCTCGCTGGTCGTGGCGTGCCGCGACGTGGCCGAGCTGTTGCAAGTGACGGAAAACCTGGAAGGCCAGCTGACCGCCACCCTGCAACTGGACGACGCCGACATCGACGCCGCCCGCGCGTTGTTGCCGGTGCTGGAACGCAAAGTGGGCCGCATCCTGGCCAACGGTTTCCCGACCGGCGTGGAAGTGGCCAGCGCCATGGTCCATGGCGGCCCGTTCCCGTCCACGTCGGACGGCCGTAGCACGTCGGTCGGTACCGGCGCCATCGTGCGCTTCCTGCGCCCGGTGTCGTACCAGAACCTGCCGCAGGCGCTGTTGCCGGCAGTGCTGCGCGATAGCGGTACGGAAGGCTGGCGTCGCCGCGACGGTGAGCTGACCCGCAAATGATGTAGATGCAAACTGCGAGCCCCGCCTAGACGGGGCCGCAGGCGCAGGCGCAAGCCTAAACTTCAGGAGACTGCATGACCCAGTTGGCCAAGTTCCCCAGCTTGCGCGGCAAGCGTGTATTCATTACCGGCGGCGGCACCGGCATCGGCGAGGCGATGGTGATCTCGTTCGCCGAGCAGGGCGCAAGAGTCGCCTTTGTCGACATCGCCCGCGACCCCAGCCTGGCCCTGTGCCGGCGCGTGAAGGAAGCCGGCTACCCCGAGCCGTTGTTCCGCGCGTGCGACATCACCGATATCGCGGCCCTGAAGGCCACCATGGCCGAACTGGCGGGCGCCATCGGCGACTTCGACATCCTCGTCAACAACGCCGCCAACGACCAGCGCCACGAAACCCA
Organism: Duganella phyllosphaerae; assembly: GCF_001758785.1. Lineage (GTDB taxonomy): Bacteria > Pseudomonadota > Gammaproteobacteria > Burkholderiales > Burkholderiaceae_D > Rugamonas > Rugamonas phyllosphaerae. Next base: position 10,119 of record NZ_LROM01000071.1, on the reverse strand, counting down.
AGATGTCACCGTCGAGTACTGGGACCAGCGCATCGCCATCAACCAGCGCCCGATGTTCTTCACCTGCCAGGCCGTTTTCAACGGCATGAGGGAGAAGGGCGCCGGCGCCATCATCAATGTCGGCTCGATCTCGTGGCAGGTCAAGAATGCCGGCTATCCCGTGTATGCCACCGCCAAGGCGGCCACCCATGGCCTGACGCGTGGCCTGGCCCGCGAGTTCGGCGCCCACGGCATCCGCGTCAATACCGTCACGCCGGGCTGGGTGATGACCGAGCGCCAGGTCGAGCTGTGGCTCGATGACGCCGGCGAGCAGGATATCAAGCGCAACCAGTGCCTGCCCACCAAGCTGATGCCGCAAAATATCGCGTCGATGGTGCTGTTCCTGGCCGCCGACGACGGCGCCATGTGCACGGCGCAGGAATTCATTGTCGATGGAGGATGGGTTTAACATGGTGAAGAACTTTATTTCCGCGCTCGCGGTTGGCGTGATGGCCGCGCCAGGTGCAATGGCACTCAGCCCCACCAGTGATACGAATCTGACGGTATTGGCAAGCCCCGATCGACACATCACGGTCAGCGTCATCGCCAGGACCGGCAAGCCGTTGATGTACACCGTCGCGCGCGATGGCAAGCCGGTACTGCTGCCGTCGGCACTGGGCCTGCAGTTGCAGGGCGCCGACCTGTCCGGCGCGCTGACGATCACGAACGCGTCGCAGGACAAAGCGATCACCGACGACTACCGCATGGCGGTCGGCAAAAAGCGCGACATCAGCTACCGCGCCAACGAAAGAACCTGGACCGTGCAGAATGCACAGAACCAGAAGATGGACATCGTGTTCCGCGTCTCCAACGATGGCGTGGCCTTCCGCTACGTTGTCGCCGAACCATCGCTGCCGCGCAAGACGCTGGTGCAGGAGCGCACGACGTTCGCGTTCCCGGCGGGCGCGAAGGCCTGGCTGCAACCGATGTCGGTGGCGCAAACCGGCTGGGAGCGCACCAATCCTTCCTACGAAGAGCACTACCGGATGGACATCGCGGTGGGCACGACGTCGCCGTCGCCGGCCGGCTGGGTATTCCCGGCGCTGTACCAGAGCGGCGAGACCTGGGTCGCGCTGTCCGAAGCGGGTATGGACGGCAGCTACCAGGCTTCGCGCCTGGCGGCCGACTCCAGGGATGGGGTGTACCGCATTGGCAATCCGATGCCGGCCGAAGCCTATGGCGGCAAGGGCTTGCTGGCCGACGTGGCAGGCACGCTGACCACGCCATGGCGCCTGATCGCGCTCGGATCGCTGGCCACCGTCACCAACTCCACGCTGGGCACCGACCTGGCGGCACCCGCCATCAAGTTCGACGCGCAGCTGGTCAAGCCGGGCCACGCGTCGTGGAGCTGGGCGCTGCTCAAGGACGATGGCACGGTGTATGACGTGCAGAAGAAATTCATCGACTACGCGGCCGACATGCACTGGGATTACACCCTGATCGACGCCGACTGGGACCAGAAAATTGGCTACGAAAAGGTGAAGCAGCTGGCCGATTACGCCGCCACCAAAAACGTCGGCCTGCTGCTCTGGTATAACTCGTCCGGCCCGTGGAACGGCACCAAGTATTCACCGAAGGGCAAGTTGCTCACCCACGAGCAGCGCGTGGCGGAATTCAAGCGCATCCGCGCCATGGGCATCAAGGGCGTGAAGATCGACTTCTTCAACGGCGACTCGCAGGCGATGATGGCGTATTACGTCGATATCCTCAACGATGCGGCGGCGGCGGGCCTGCTGGTGAACTTCCACGGTTCCACGCTGCCGCGTGGCTGGCACCGTACCTGGCCCAACCTGATGACGATGGAATCGGTCAAGGGTTTCGAGTTCACCAGCTTCGAGCAAAAGGATGAAGATGCGATGCCCACCCACGTGGCCATGCTGCCGTTTACCCGCAACCTGTTCGATCCGATGGACTTTACGCCGATGGTATTCGGCGACATTCCCAACATCAAACGCACCAGCAGCAACGGCTTCGAGCTGGCCACCTCGGTGCTGATGGTCTCCGGCATCCAGCACTTCGCCGAGCGTCCCGAGGGCATGGCGACCGCGCCGGCCTACGTAAAAGACTTCTTGCGTGAACTGCCGCGCAGCTGGGACGACAGCCGCTACGTCGATGGCTACCCTGGCAAGTACGCGGTGATCGCGCGCCGCGCCGGCGACACCTGGTATATCGCCGGCATCAACGCCACCGGGGAAGACAAAACGCTCACGCTCGACCTGTCGTTCGCCGGCAGCGGCGCGGCGCGCATCATCAGCGATGGGGAAGCCGTCACCGGCAACCCCGCCAGTTTCAGCCAGCGCAGCATTGACGCCGGCGAGAAAGCAGTAGTCACCATCAAGCCGCATGGTGGCTTCGTAATAACAAAAAAACAGTAACCAGGAGACCCGTATGAACCCTATCAAACACGCCGTAGCCACCCTGTGCCTGATCGCCGCCGGCGGTTACGCTTATGCCGCGCCAGTGAGCGTCACCATCGACACCACTAGGCCCGGCCCGGTGATCAACAAGAACGTCTACGGCCAGTTTGCCGAACACCTGGGCACCGGCATTTACGAAGGCATGTATGTCGGCCCCAAATCGAAGATCCCCAACACCCGTGGCTGGCGTAACGACGTGATCGGCGCGCTGAAGGAAATGCACGTGCCGCTGGTGCGCTGGCCGGGCGGCTGCTTCGCCGACGAATACCACTGGCGTGACGGCATCGGCGCGCGCGAAAAGCGCCCGGTCAAGGTCAACACCAACTGGGGCGGCGTGGAGGAATCGAATGCTGTCGGCACCCACGAGTTCTTCGACCTGGCCGAGCAGCTGGGCGCCGACACCTACGTGAACGGCAACCTGGGCACCGGCAGCGCACAGGAAATGTCGGAATGGGTGGAGTACATGACCTCCGACAGCAAATCGACGCTGGCCGAACTGCGCCGCAAAAATGGCCGCGACAAGCCATTCAAGGTGGACTTCTTCGCCATCGGTAACGAGGCCTGGGGCTGCGGCGGCAACATGACGCCGCGCTACTACACGGACCTGTACAAGCAGACCGAAACCTTCCTGCGCGCGCCCAAGCACCTGCGCCCGCAAATCATCGCCAGCGGCGGCAACGATTACGACACCACGTGGACCGACATGATCAGCCGCGAGGCCAAGAAGCAGACCTACGGCATCAGCTTCCACTACTACACCATCCCGACCGGCAAGTGGGAAGTGAAGGGCGCGGCCACCGGCTTCAAGGAAGCCGAATGGTTCTCGACCCTGTCGAACACCCTCAAGATCGACAGCATGATCAAGAAAAATGTCGAAGTCCTGGACCGCAACGACCCCGAGAAAAAAATCGGCTTCCTGGTCGATGAATGGGGCACTTGGTACGACGTGGAGAAGGGCACCAACGCCGGTTTCCTGTACCAGCAAAACACGCTGCGCGACGCGGTGGTGGCGGCGCTTAACTTCAACATCTTCCACGAGCACGCCGACCGTGTGCGCATGACCAATATCGCGCAGATGGTCAACGTGCTGCAGGCGATGATCCTGACCGACAAGGACAAGATGCTGCTGACGCCAACCTACCACGCCTACCATATGTACGTGCCGTTCCAGGATGCGACGTCGCTGCCGATCACGCTCAAGGACAATCCGCAGTACTCGTACAACGGCAGCAGCATTCCTGAGATCAGTGCGTCCGCCGCGCGCGCCAAGGACGGCAAGCTGTACCTGGCGCTGGTGAATACCAATCCGAACCAGGAAGCCGAAGTGGCGGTCGATGTGCCGGGTGTGGCGATCAAGTCGGTCAAGGGACGCGTGCTGACCGCGCCGGCCCTCGACACCCACAACACCTTCCAGGCGCCGGACACCATCAAGCCTGTACCGTTCAGCGCGAGCGCCGGCGCCGACGGCAAGCTGACGATCAAGATCCCGTCGAAAGCGGTGATCGTGGTGGCGGTGGAGTAAGCGCCATGGCGGACACCGGCTGCGCGCGCCGTAAGGCCAGCGCGGCTGGTGTCCGTGCGCGTCCCCGCCTGCGCGGGGAGGTCGAAATTTTACGTCTAGGGTTACAATGAAGTCTCTCATCTCCTCGATCATTCTCGTTGCCGCCACCGTGGCAGCCCTTCCAGCGACCGCCAAAGAAGTCAGCGTCCACGACCCCGTGATGGCCAAGGAAGGCGATACCTATTACGTTTTCTCCACCGGTCCCGGCATCACTTTCTACAGCTCGAAGGACATGAAACACTGGAAGCCCGAAGGCCGCGTGTTTGCCGGCCAGCCCACGTGGGCCAGGCGCGCCGCGCCGACGTTCGACGACCATATCTGGGCGCCGGACATCCAGCATCACAACGGTAAATACTATTTATATTATTCGGTCTCCGGCTTCGGCAAGAATACGTCCGGCATGGGCGTTACCGTCAACAAGACGCTCGATCCGCGCTCGCCCGACTACCGCTGGGAAGACCAGGGCATGGTGCTGCAATCGGTGCCGGTGCGCGACGACTGGAACGCCATCGATCCGAACGTGATCGAGGATGAAAACGGCGACGCCTGGATGTCGTTCGGCTCGTTCTGGAGCGGCCTGAAACTGGTCAAGCTCAACAAAGAATGGACCGGCCTGGCAGAGCCGCAGGAGTGGCACGCGATTGCCGCCCGCCCGCGCAGCGACAAGGTGGCCGGCGAGTCTGCCGGCCCCGCCGAAATCGAAGCGCCGTTCATCTTCAAAAAGAACGGCTATTACTATTTGTTCGCCTCCTTTGGGCTGTGCTGCAAGAAGGCCGACAGCACCTATCACGTCGTCGTAGGGCGCTCGAAGTCGGTCAAGGGGCCTTACCTGGACCAGCAAGGCGTGGACATGGTCAAGGGCGGCGGCTCGCTCTTGATCGCCGGCGACAAGGACTGGAAAGGACTGGGCCACAACAGCGCCTACACCATGGATGGCAAGGACTACCTGGTGCTGCACGCGTACGAGACGGCGGACAACTACCTGCAAAAGCTGAAAATCATGGAAATGAAATGGGACAAGAGCGGCTGGCCGACCGTGGACCAGGCGGACCTGAACAAGTATCGCAGCGTGCTGCTGCCTGCCAAATGAAACCCCGACTTCGCCGGCTGGCTGCCGTCACCCTGATCGCTGTCACCAGCGCCGTCGCCGGTATCGTCAATGCGGCGCCGTTAAAGCTGTTCCCATTGCAGGACGTACGCCTGGGCGCCAGCCCATTCCTGGAAGCGCAGCAGACCGACCTCCATTACATGATGGAGATGGACCCGGACCGCCTGCTGGCGCCATTTTTGCGCGAGGCTGGCCTGCCGCTCAAAAAGCCGACTTACGGCAACTGGGAGTCCAGCGGTCTCGATGGCCACATGGGCGGCCATTACCTGTCGGCGCTGGCGTTGATGTTTGCGTCCACCGGCGACGCGGAAGTCAAGCAGCGGCTCGACTACTTCGTCGCGCAGCTCAAGCGCTGCCAGGAGAAGAACGGCAATGGCTACCTCGGCGGCATCCCCGAGGGCAGCGCCGTGTGGCAGGCCATCGCGCGCGGTGAAATGAAGGCCGATAACTTCTCGGTCAACGGCAAATGGGTACCGTGGTACAACCTGCACAAGGTGTACGCGGGCCTGCGCGACGCCTACAAGTACGCCGGCAACGAGGACGCGCGCACGATGCTGATCGCCTTGTCCGACTGGGCGCTGGCACTGAGCGCGCACCTGACCGATGAACAGATGCAGAACATGCTGCGCGCGGAGCACGGCGGCATGAACGAGGTGCTGGCCGACGTGGCCGAGATGACGGGGCAGAAGAAGTACCTGGACCTGGCGGTGCGCTTTTCGCACCAGGCCGTCCTGCGCCCGCTCGAAGAAAAGCAGGACAAGCTCACCGGCCTGCACGCCAACACGCAAATTCCGAAGGTGATCGGCTTCAAACGCATCGGCGACATGACCGGCCGGCGCGACTGGCAGCAGGCCGCGCAGTTCTTCTGGCAGACCGTGCATGACCATCGCACGGTGGCAATCGGCGGCAACAGCGTCAAGGAGCACTTCCACGCCTCCAACGATTTTACGTCGATGATCGACGAGGTGGAGGGCCCCGAGACCTGCAATACCTACAATATGCTCAAGCTCACCGAGCTGCTGTTCCTCGGCGATGCCAGGGGTTCGTACACCGACTACTACGAGCGCGCGCTGTACAACCACATCCTGTCGTCGCAGCGGCCCAATACGGGCGGATTCGTCTACTTCACGCCGATGCGCCCCAATCACTACCGCGTGTATTCGCAGGTGGACCAGGGCATGTGGTGCTGCGTAGGGTCCGGTATCGAGAGCCACGCCAAGTACGGTGAATTCATCTACGCCCACGGCAAGGATGCGCTGTACGTCAACCTGTTCATCCCGTCCACGCTCAAGTGGAAAGAGAAGAACCTCACCATCACGCAAACCAGCCAGTTCCCGGACCAGGACCGCAGCACGATTACGGTCACTGGCAACGGCAAGTTCGCCATGAAGATCCGCTACCCGTCGTGGGTGGCGCGCGGCGCCATGCAGGTGACGGTCAACGGCCGCGCGGTAGCCGCCAAACCCGGCGCCGACAGCTATGTCAGCGTCGAGCGCCAATGGCAGAGCGGCGACAAGGTGGAAGTCAAGCTGCCGATGACGACCTGGCTCGAGCAGATGCCGGACAAATCGAACTACTATGCCGTGCTGCACGGTCCCATCGTGCTGGCGGCGAAAACCGCGCCGATCGCGGGTGAGAAGCTCAGCTTCCTGGCCGACGACTCGCGCATGGGCCATATCGCTTCCGGCCCCGTGTGCCCGCTGGAGTCGGCGCCCACGCTGGTGAGCGACACGAAGGACTTCATGGACCGCTTCAAGCCGGTGCCGGGTCACCCGCTGACGTTCACGGCGCCGGGACTAGTCCAGGGCAAGGACGCGGGCAGCGTGGTCTTCATGCCGTTCTTCCGCCTGCATGATGCGCGCTATGTGATGTACTGGCCGTATTCCACGCCGGCCAACCTTCAGGCCATGCAGGCCAGGGCTGCCGAAGGTGAAAAGGAACGGCTGGCGTTGAACGCACTGACCATCGACCAGGTGGCGCCGGGCGAGCAGCAACCCGAGTCCGACCACTTCTTCAAGTCTGACGGCGGCGACGCCGGCATCAACCAGGGCAGGCACTGGCGCCATGCGACCGGCTGGTTCAGCTACGACCTCACCGACAAAAAAGCGGAGGCGCGCACGCTGCGCCTGACCTACGCCAAGGGCGACGCCGGGCGCAAGTTCGACATCCTGGTCAATGGCGAACTGCTGGCGCAAGTGGTGCTGGGCGACCAGGCCGATCAACCGTTTTACACGGTCGACTATCCGTTGCCGCCGACGCTGGTGGCTGCGGCCAGGGGCAAGCTGGTGGTGAAGTTCGTGGCCAGGGCCGGATCGGTCGCGGGCGGCCTGTACGGCCTGCGGCTGCTGCGGTCATACCCGAAATGATATGGAACATGCGCAAAATATGATTGGATAGATATTTCCTCAGCCCTTAGTATTTGTTCGATAAATACGAACTATAAGTACGTGCCATTCGGAGACTGAGGAGTCGAATATGAAGCTGAAAAACATCACTACCATCATCGTTGCTGGCCTGGCCCTTGCTGGCGCCACCGTGGCGCATGCCGCCAATCCGTTGCTCCCCAAGATCTTCACCGCCGATCCGGCCGCCTTCGTGGAAGACGGCGTGGCCTACCTGTACGTGGGCCGCGACGAAGCCACGCCCAAGGACAAGGACTACGTGATGAAGGAATGGCGCCTGTACTCGAGCTGCGACATGAAGAACTGGACCGACCGCGGCGTGCCGCTCAAGCCGTCCGCCTTCAAGTGGGCGATCGGTAAAGTCGATGCCTGGGCCTCGGACATCGTCAAGCGCGATGGCAAGTACTACTTCTATTCGACCGTCGATCACGCCACCATTCCCGGCCGCGCCATCGGCGTGGCGGTCGCCGACAAGCCGGAAGGCCCGTTCGTGGACGCGCGCGGTTCGGCGCTGGTATCGAACGACATGACCAGGGAGTCGCCGATCGCCTGGGATGATATCGACCCCGGTGTGTTTGTCGATGACGACGGCCAGGCCTATCTGTACTGGGGCAACACGGTACTGAAATACGCCAGGCTGAAAAAGAACATGACCGAGTTCGATGGTCCGATCGTCACCGTGGGCATGGACCGCTTTACCGAGGCGCCATACCTGCACAAGCGCAACGGCATCTACTACCTGTCGTACTCGCGCGAGTTTCCGGAAGAAACCGCGTACGTGACCGGCCCGAGCCCCACCGGCCCGTGGACCTATCGCGGCGTGATCATGTCAAAAAACAAAGTGGTCAAGACCATCCACCACGCGTTCATCGAATTCAACGGCAAGTCGTACATCGTGTACCACAACGACAAGCTGCCTGGCGGCGGCGAGTACCGGCGCTCGGTGGCGGTGGAAGAGTTCACGTACAACGCCGACGGCACCATCCCGTACATCAAGCAGACCGCGGACGGGCCACAGGCCAACCCCAGTCCTGCTTGCAGCAAGTGAACGAGTGATATCGAAACAAGCGGTGTTGACTAAAAATCTATACCGTTTGTGATATCATTTTTCCTATGGAAACTAACCCGAACTGGTTTTTACGCGCACGCCTCAAGACGCGCCAGCTGCTGCTGCTGATCGCACTCGACGAACAACGCAACATCCACCGCGCCTCCGAAGAGCTGCACATGACGCAGCCGGCCGCGTCCAAGCAGTTGAAGGACCTGGAAGAAATGCTGGGCGTGCAGCTGTTCGACCGTCTGCCGCGCGGCATGGAGCCGACCATCTACGGCGAAACCATGATACGCCACGCCCGCATGGCCCTGACCAGCCTGTCGATGGCGCACGAGGACATCGTCGCCATCAAGGCCGGCCTGGCCGGCCAGGTCGATATCGGCACCATCATGACACCGGGGATTGCGCTGCTGCCGCAGGCGATCACGCGCACCAAGCAGGCCGCGCCGCGCCTGCGCATCGGCGTCGAGATGGAACAGTCCAACGTGCTGCTCGAGCAGTTGCAGCGCGGCCGCCTCGATTTCATGATCGGCAGGATTCCCGAACGCCAGAGCGCCCAGGGCTTGAGTTACGAAGAGCTGGGCGACGAGCCGGCGTGCGCGGTGGTGCGTCCGGGCCATCCGCTGCTCTCTGCCCGCAACCTGCAGCTGCGCGACATTTCATCGCAGCCTTGGATCCTGCCGCCGCAGGGCAGCATCCTGCGCGCGCGCTGCGAACTGATGTTCCGCCGCGCCGGGCTGGAAGTGCCGTTCAACGTGATCGACACCACGGCGGTACTGATGATCAAGCCACTCCTGCAGCAGACCGACGCGCTGAACGTGATGCCGGTGGCGGTGGCGCAGTACTACGAGTCCCAGGGCGTGCTGAAGATTCTGCCGATCGAGCTGCCGTGCCGGATGGACGCCTACGGCATCATCATGGTCGATGGCCACCTGATGTCCCCAGGGGCGCAGCTGCTGCTGCGCTATGTGCGCGAAGTGGCGCGCGAGATTTACTGACCGATGTCCGCGGCAAGCGGTCGGGCCGAAGCTGGCAAAGATATCAGGCAGCACCTTGGCCTCTGACGTGATTGCCCGTCCGGCGCGGCTCTGGCACACTGACCGGACTATCAACCATGGTCGTGGGGATGTATGGGCAACGAGGTGTGGCAGAAGCGTTGGTGGAAGTGGCCGGCGAGGGTGGTGCTGGCCCTGGTGGCTCTGGTACTGCTGATGGTGGCCGGCGGCTGGCTGTATTTGCGCGCCAGTCTGCCAGTGCTGGACGGCACGCAGAAGGCGCCCGGCCTGCAAGGTGCTGCCAGTGTGGCGCGCGATGTCCACGGTGTGCCGGTGATCAGCGGCACCAGCCGGCTCGACGTGGCGTATGCCACCGGTTTCGTGCACGCCCAGGAGCGCTACTTCCAGATGGACCTGCTGCGCCGGGTGGCGGCCGGCGAGTTGTCGGAGCTGTTCGGCCCGCGCGCGCTGCCCAGCGACCAGGCCCACCGGCTGCACCGGCTGCGCGCCCGCGCCGACCTGGCGCTGGCCGCGCTGCAGGCC
>NZ_LROM01000070.1 GCF_001758785.1 Duganella phyllosphaerae | reverse complement strand
TGGGCGCTGGCGCCCAGTCCAACAACCGCGCCAACCTGGCCGCCTGGATCGCCAACCCGCACGTGGCCAAGCCCGGCGTGCGCATGCCCGCCAGTACCGACATCGATCCCGCCACGCTGGCTGCGCTGGCCGCTTACCTGGAAAGCCTGAAATGACCGCAGCAAGCGACACCATGAAAGAGCTTCCAAGCTCCCTGCCACGCCCGCCGGACGAACTGGAAAAGCTCGACCGCGTGTGGCGCACGCCGCGCGGCCTGGCATTTCTCACCTCGGTCAACAACACCAATATCGGCCTGCTCTACATCGGTACCGCACTGCTGTTTTTTGTATTGGCCGGCATCCTGGGCCTGATGATCCGCGCCCAGCTGGCCGTGCCCGACGCCGGCCTGCTCACGCCCGCCACCTACAACCAGGTGTTCACCATGCATGGCACGGTGATGATGTTCCTGTTCGCCATTCCCGTGGTGGAAGCCATCGCCGTCTATCTGCTGCCCGGCATGCTCGGTGCGCGCGATTTGCCGTTCCCGCGCCTGTCGGCCTATGCCTACTGGGCCTACGCCGTGGGCGGTCTCGGATTTTTCACCAGCCTGTTCGTGGGGCTGGCGCCCGACGGCGGCTGGTTCATGTATCCGCCGCTGACCAGCAAGGAGTATTCGCCAGGACTCAATGCCGACTTCTGGCTGCTGGGGATTGGTTTCATCGAGATTTCGGCGATTGCCGGTGCGATCGAACTGATCGTCGGGATCCTGTTTACCCGCGCGCCGGGAATGACGCTCGCGCGCATGCCGGTCTATGCATGGGCCATGCTGGTCGTGGGGGTGATGATCGTGTTCGCGTTTCCAGCGGTGATCGCCGGCACCACCTTGCTGGAAATGGAGCGCGCGTTCGACTGGCCGTTCTTCATTCCCGATCGCGGCGGCGATCCCATTTTGTGGCAGCACCTGTTCTGGTTCTTCGGCCACCCGGAGGTGTACATCATCTTCCTGCCGGCCGCCGGCATGGTATCGACCATGATCCCCGCGCTGGCCGGTACGCCGCTGGTCGGCCATCGTTCCATCGTGGCCGCGCTGGTGATCGTCGGCTTCTTCAGCTTTGCGCTGTGGGCGCACCACATGTTCACGGCCGGCCTGGGCGTGCTGGAAACCAGCCTGGTGTCCGCCGCCAGCATGGCCGTGGCGATACCGACCGGGGTGCAGGTGTTTGCGTGGCTGGCCACCATGTGGCGCGGCCAGATGCGCATGGTCGCGCCCACGCTGTTCCTGCTCGGCTTCCTGTTCATTTTCGTGCTCGGCGGGCTCACCGGCGTGATGGTGGCGCTGCTGCCGTTCGACTGGCAGGCGCACGATACCTATTTCATCGTCGCCCACTTGCACTATGTGCTGATCGGCGGCCTGGTATTCCCGATGTTCGCGGCGATGTATTACTGGATGCCGCTCATCAGCGGTAATCAACTGTCCGAGAGAGTGGGGCGCTGGGTGTTCGGCCTGATGTTCGTGGGGATGAACCTGGCCTTCTTCCCGATGCACGTCGCCGGTTTGCTGGGCATGCCGCGCCGAGTGTACACATACGGCACCGAGATGGGGTGGGACGGCTACAACCTGGCTTCGTCGATCGGTGCGCTGATCCTGGCGCTGGGCGTGCTGCTGTTCATCGTCGATGCCGTGCGCACGCTGCGCTTGCCGAAACGCGAGGCCGGCAACCCGTGGCACGCGGCCACGCTGGAATGGCTGCCGAACGAAGACTACGCCACTCGCAGCATCCCGGACGTGCGTTCGCACGAGCCGCTTTGGGACCGCCCGCAGCTGATGACCGAAGTGCCGGCAGGGCAGCACTGGCTGCCGGGCACCGTCACCGGCCGCCGCGAGACCATCATCACCAGCCCGATCAGCGCGCGCCCGGTCTACCTGCAGATTCTGCCCGGCGACAGCTGGTGGCCGCTGGTCGCCGCCGTGGGTACGGCCGGGTTCTTCCTGCTGCTCACCATCCAGTGGACGCTGGTGTCGAGCCTGTGCGGCGTGGTGGCCGTGGCGGCGGTGGTGATCTGGATGTGGCAGTCGGATCGCTTGCCGATGCAGCGCACGGCCAGGGTGAGCGACACGGTGACACTGCCGGTGGGCGCCAGCGGGCCGGCGTCGCACTCGTGGTGGGGCACGATGATCATGCTGGTGGTCGATGGCACCATCTTCGCCTCGTTCCTGTTCGCGCACATCCACACTACCATGCGGCTGGACGTATGTCCGCCGCCGGGCAGCCGGGTGCCGGACGCCATCTGGCCGCTGCTCTCGTGCAGCCTGCTCATCGCCGGCTCGGCGCTGATCGAATGGACCCGCCGCAGCGACGGCAGATCGGGCGTCCACCGTCTGACCGTGCTGGTGGCGCTCGCGTGCGCGCTTGGCGCCTTTGCCGGCGACTTGCGCAGCCAGTTCCTCGCTGGCCTGGACCCCACCGCCAACGCCTGGGCGGCAACGATTGCCGCCATGCTGTCGTACCAGGGCCTGCACGCGGTCATACTCGTCATCCTGGCGCTGTACCTGGTGGCCCGCTCATGGACCGGCCGCCTGTCCACCGTCAACCGCGCCACGCTCGACAACTGCGCGCTGGTATGGCACTACGCCACGCTGCAGGGGGTGATGATCGCGGTGGTACGGCAAGTGCTGCCCAAGCTGATGGAGGGATGATGCGTGCTCAAGACAGGTTGTTGCCCCGCACCTTGACCGCCGTGCTGCCGCTGGTGCTCTGGGGTGTGCACTTCTTCTTCTGCTACGCGTGGGCGGCGGTGGCCTGTGAGCGCGGTAGCGACTCGGCGTGGGCGCTGGGCGCGGTATCGGTGCTGGCAGTTGGGGCGGCGACAGTACTGTTCGTCCGGGCGCTGCGCCGGGTGTGCCAGTTGAGGGAGGGCCACGCGTCACCGGCGCTGCACGACTGGGCTACGCTGGTGACGGCTGCGCTGTCGCTGGTGGCCATTGCCTGGACCTGCGTGCCGATGCTGATGGTCGATATGTGTTCAGGGCCAGCGGCGACGTAAACAGGCGGCGTCCGACGCGTTCATGATGAGCCGTTATACTACCGCCTTTTGTTTCAGCACGATTATCCAGCATGTCCAGAGAATCACGCCTGCCGCCCCGAAAATTCGTCGATACCCCTGAAGAGGCGCTGGCGAGAAAACACGCGCGCGAATTGAAGGACGCCCAGGTGCGCGGCGTGCCATCGATCGCGACAATGCGTGACGCCATTCGCCGCGTGAGCCGCGAGCTGCCCACGATTACCGAAGTGCCGCGCTGCGGTCACCTCGACGCGGTGGCCTTTCGCGCCCGCGCCGCCCGCGGCTTGCCGTTCCTGATCACGGGCGTGGTGGAACGCTGGCCGCTGTGCCGGCTCACCCCGGAGCAGCTGCGCGAACAATACGGCCACGTGCCGGTGCGCGCCCGCGTGGGCGACTATATCGCCAACGCCTTTGCCGCGGACCGGCCGATGCGCGACATGACGATGCGCGAATACCTCGATATTTCCCTCGCGGGTTCTGACGACTTGCCTCCCTATGTAGGAAACCTGGAGCTGCGCGAATTGAACAGCATGTGTCACTGGCCCGGCTACTTCGAAAAAATGGGGCCGCCGCGCTTCTGGCTCGGCCCGGTGCGGACCATGACGCCGCTGCACTGCGACTACGACGACAACGTCTTCGCGCAAATCTGGGGCATCAAGCGCATCTTCCTGGCGCCGCCGCACCACGACGAATTCCTGTACCCGAAGGAGGCGAACGCCATTCTGTTCGGCTCCCCGTTCGATCCCGAAGCCCCCGACTACGAGCGCTACCCGCTGGCGCGCCAGGCCAACTGCGTCGAAGTCATCGTCAACCCGGGCGACATGCTGTTCGTTCCCGCCGGCTGGTACCACCAGGTACGCGCGCTGACATTCTCACTGTCGTCCAACCGCTGGGCCCGAGGAATCCCCCTGTCCCTCACCTGACCC
>NZ_LROM01000069.1 GCF_001758785.1 Duganella phyllosphaerae | reverse complement strand
TCCCGCAGAAAACCCAGCCGACCGGCCCGATCTATTACATCCTGCCGCAAATCGAGGGCCTGTCACAGGATGGGGTGAAGAACGTCATGGAGATGACCAAGCTCCTGTCGGAAAGCGGCAAGGCGGTCAACACCCCGGTCAAAGGCCACTACGGCGACAAGGAGATCACCGACCTGGCCGCCTACCGCGAGCTCTTGACCGACTACCTCGGCAAGATTCAAACCGCCAAACCGAATCCGGCAGCGGCAATCCTCGCCACGCTCCAGGCCGGTAATGCTGCCGCGTCGAGTTATCGCCAGGTGCGTGATCTGCTCGGCCAGGCCTAGGTTTTTAATCGTGAAATAGAATTGCCGGCTGCTGGTGTACGATCTGGCGATGACTGCCCACGACCACCAGAAACCCGATGGCAGGACCTCGATCCTGCTGCCCTCCGGCTTCGTCCTCAACCTGCTGGCGCCCGACGCCACCGGTATGCCCATCACCGACATTGCTCTGTGCCTCGCTTCGCAGCCGCGCTGGGGCGGCGCTGCCCGGCCCTGGTACTCGGTGGCCGAACATTCGATCATGTGCTCACGCCTGGTGGCGCCCGAACACGCATACGCCGCGCTGATGCACGACTGCGAGGAATTCCTCGGCGACTGGCCGTCGCCGGTCAAGGTGATGCTCGGCCGGGACTATGTCAAAGAACGCCTGCATCCCGTCAAGCAGGCGCTGCGCAAGCGCTTTGAATTCAACGACGATGTGCCCGCCATCAAGCACGCCGACCTGGTGTGCATGGCCACCGAACTGCGCGACCTGCTGCCGCCGGCCTGGATGGAATGGGGCCACCTGCCGCCACCAGCCGCAACGACCATCGTGCCGGTGGGGCCGGAGCGGGCTTACGAACTTTTCCTCGAACGATACCAGGCGCTGAAACCGGCGACGAGTGCTTGAGGGACAGGTGGCACTCACCCTTTAGGGTAAGCGCCGTGGTGGGTTTAACCTTTTTAACCGATTCACCATACCTTTGTATAACTATCCGTAACCGGCGGCTTTGCGGAGAATGTGCTCATCCAACCACACGAGGAGCACGACCATGAATACCTTGACTTCCGCATCCATCGTTATCGCCGACGTTCACCCGCTGATCCGCGCCGGCATGGCGTCGCTGATCGAAAAGCAGGACGCGTTCAAGCTGCTGGGCCAGGCGGCCACCGGCATGCAGGCGATGGAAATGTGCGACCGCCTGCAACCGGACCTGCTGCTGATGGACCTGAACATGCCAGACTGCGACGGCATCGAAGCGATCGGCCGCATCAGCGCGCGCCACCCCGGTGCCAAGATCATCATCCTCAGCGGCCACGAAGGCGAAGACGAAGCCGACCGCGGCATGCGCGCTGGCGCCAGCGCCTACATGGCCAAGAGCGCGCCGCTCGACGATCTGATGGCCTGCATCCACACCGTGCTGTCCGGTAAAAAATACATGATGCCGGAAATGGCGATCAAGCTTGCCAGCCGCATCCACGGCAACCAGCTGACCCCGCGCGAACGCGACATCCTCGGCCACCTGGCCACCGGCATGAGCAACAAGGTGATCGCCCGCGCCGCCGGCATCGGCGTTGGCACCGTCAAATTCCACGTCAAGAGCATCATGTCCAAGCTCAACGTTTGTACCCGTACCGAGGCGGCCATGGTGGCGGCGCGACGTGGCCTGGTGCATTTCTCCTGATCTTCACAGGGCAGTAACACC
>NZ_LROM01000068.1 GCF_001758785.1 Duganella phyllosphaerae | reverse complement strand
CAGGCGCGGCGCTATATCTTCGGCGCGGCGGCAGCGGCAGCGGAAGACGGCGCACCACCGCTGTCACGGCTGATGCGCAACTGCTGGCCTGCTACCTTGATGCCGGCCAGGTGGTCGAGCACGTCGCCAGCGAGGTCGCTCGGCATGTCCAGCACGCTGTAGTCGTCGTAGATTTCGATGCGGCCGATGTTCTTCGAGTCGATACCGCCTTCGTTGGCGATGGCGCCCACGATATTGCCCGGCTTGACGCCGTGCTGGTAGCCCACTTCGATGCGGAAGGTTTCCATGCCGGCGTCCGGGGCGCGCACGATGCGTTCCTTTTTCGGGAAGCGCTCGCTGCGGTCCGGGCGTTCGCCACGGTCGGGACGGTCGCCGCGATCGAAGCGGTCACCGCGGTCGCCACGGTCAAAACGGTCGCCGCGTTCGGGGCGGTCGAAGCTGCTGGTAGCGCGGGCCGGGCGCTCTTCCCACTGGGTGACCTGCTTTTTGTCGAGCAGCAGCGGCACGTCGCCACGGGCCATCTTGGCCAGCGCGGCGGCGATTTCGATCGCCGGCACGTTCTGTTCGCGTTCGAAGTCTTCGATCAGCGACTGGAACTGTTCCAGCTCGCCCTGCGCCAGGGTTTCGGTAATCTGCTGCTTGAACTTGGCGATGCGCACGTCGTTGACAGCCTGGATGGTCGGCAGTTCGAGCATGTCGATCGGCTGGCGCGTGGCGCGCTCGATCATTTTCAGCAGGCCTTTTTCGCGCGGCGTGATGAACAGGATCGCCTCGCCGCTGCGGCCGGCGCGGCCGGTGCGGCCGATACGGTGGGTATAGCTTTCCGGATCGTGCGGCACGTCGTAGTTGACCACGTGGCTGATGCGTTCCACGTCCAGTCCGCGCGCGGCGACGTCGGTGGCGACCAGTATGTCGATCTTGCCTTCCTTGAGCTGGGCGATGGTGCGTTCGCGCTGCGCCTGCTGGATGTCGCCGTTGATCGCTGCGGCCGAGAAGCCGCGCGCCTGCAGCTTCTGCGCCAGCTCCTCGGTACCGAGCTTGGTGCGCGAGAAGATGATCATGCCGTCGAAATCTTCGGCTTCCAGGATGCGGGTCAGCGCGTCGAGCTTGTGCATGCCCGAGACCAGCCAGTACCGCTGGCGGATGTTTTCATTGGTGCCAGTTTTGGCGGCAACGGTGACTTCCTTCGGATTGCGCAGGTAGGTGTTGGCGATGCGGCGGATGGCCGACGGCATGGTGGCCGAGAACAGCGCGGTCTGGCGCGTGGCCGGGGTCTCCTGCAGGATGCGTTCGACGTCGTCGATAAAGCCCATGCGCAGCATTTCGTCGGCTTCGTCGAGCACCAGGGTTTTGAGCTTGGAGATGTCGAGCGAACCCTTGTCCAGGTGGTCGATCACGCGGCCCGGGGTGCCGACGATGACGTGCACGCCACGGCGCAAGGCCGACAATTGCGGGCCGTAGCTCTGGCCACCGTAAATCGGCAGCACGTGGAAGCCGGGAATGTGGGCGGCGTAGGTCTGGAACGCTTCGGCGACCTGGATCGCCAGTTCGCGGGTTGGGGCCAGCACCAGCGCCTGCGGCGAGGTTTGACGAATGTCGATGCGCGACAGGATCGGCAGCGCGAAAGCGGCGGTCTTGCCGGTACCGGTTTGCGCCTGGCCCAGCACGTCCTGGTTATCGAGCAGCAGCGGAATGGTGGCGGCCTGGATCGGCGACGGGGTTTCGTAACCGACGTCCTTGAGCGAGCGGATCAGCGGCTCGCTCAGGTTCAGGTCGGAAAACAGGGTAATCGGGGAGGTGGGGGTGTCAGACATGGCGTCACTCACAAGTATGTTCGAATCGCCTAATTGCGAAAGAAATTTGTGCGTAGTTTACTCTGTCTCAGCCATTTGAGCGTTATTTTGCTTGAAAACCTGCCATTTAAGTGCCGTTTAAGGGTGGAAACCACCCCCTCGACCTATATTGTCCGCTGCCCACCATAGGAGATTGCCAACATGATTATTTCGTCCATGCCCAGGGCGCTGGCCCTGGCCACCCTGAGCCTGCCGCTGCTGGCCGCCGCCGCCAACGACCACTACAGCTACGGCCCGCGCCTGGAAGGCTTTACCTATCCGCACAAGCTCGAGCAGTTCGACTTCACGTCGCAGGGCGTCAAGCTGCAGATGGCGTACATGGACGTCGCGCCTGCGGCCAAGGGGCCCGGCGACGGCAAGACCGCCGTGCTCCTGCACGGCAAAAACTTCTGCGGCGCAACCTGGGAAGCGACCATCACCGCGTTGACCGGCGCCGGCTACCGCGTGGTCGCGCCCGACCAGGTGGGCTTTTGCGCGTCGAGCAAGCCCGAACATTACCAGTACAGCTTCCAGCAACTGGCCGCCAATACCGATGCCCTGCTCAAGCACCTGGGCGTCAAACAGTCGATCATGATCGGCCACTCGACCGGCGGCATGCTGGCCACCCGCTACGCGCTGATGTACCCGCAGGCGACGGCCAAGCTGGTGATGGTCAACCCGATCGGGCTGGAAGACTGGAAGGCGCTCGGTGTGCCGCCGCGCAGCGTCGATCAATGGAACGAGCGCGAACTGAAAACCACGGCCGACAGCATCCGCAAGTACGAGAGCAAAACCTATTACGGCGGCAAGTGGAAACCCGAGTACGAGCGCTGGGTGGACATGCTGGCCGGCCTGTCCAACGGTCCGGGCAAGCAGGTGGTGGCATGGAATTCGGCGCTGATCTACGACATGATTTATACGCAGCCGGTGGTGTACGAGTTCCCGCTATTGAAGGTGCCCACGGTGCTCTTGATCGGCGACGCCGACACCACGGCCATCGGCGCCGACATCGCGCCGCCGGAAGTGAAAGCGAAGATCGGCAACTACAAGGTGCTGGGCAAGCAGGCGGCGAAAGCGATACCGGACAGCCGGCTGGTGGAATTCCCGGGCAAAGGACATGCGCCGCAGATGGAGGATCCGGCGATGTTTCACAAGGCGTTGCTGGAGGAGTTGAAGCGCTAAGGAGATGGCCTGAACGCTGCAAACGGGGAGCATGAAGGGGAACGAAACAGCCGTCATTCCCGCGCAGGCGGGAATCCAATTTGCAGGCAAGCCGGCGGCTCACGCAACAATTGGGTCCCCGCCTGCGCGGGGACGACGGCTTTACGACCGTCAGTACTTGCTTACTTGACTGGCGCTGGTGCTGCTGGTGCTGCCGGTGCTGCTGGCGGCACTGGCGCGCCGTCTTTTTCAGCATGGGCCTTGGCCGGCTTCATTTTCTTGTCGTGTGCCTTCCTGGCGTGCTTTTCGGTGTGCTTGGCTTCAGGCGCCGGGGTGGCTGCCGGTGCGGCCGGCGCTGCCATCGGGGCTGGCGCTGGAGTATGAGCCGGTGCTGGCGGCGGGGTCTGAGCGAAAGCGACGCCGGCGAACAGGGAGGCGATCAGGGTAGCGGCAATTTTCTTCATGATGTGAAATCCTTAAATATCGTAAAAATCGTTTATATAGTTTTCTGGTAACTGACCCTGCTTTTTTTTCATGGCCGCTTGTTACGTCGGTCATGAGCAAAAAACGCCGCCGCCCTGCCCAGCGTTGACCATCATTACACACCGTTACGCACGCTTACACTTGCTTACAAGCAGCGCCGATTTACAGTAAGATGGTCCGCTTTCACGTCACGGAGTTGCCATGCGCCTTACCA
Organism: Duganella phyllosphaerae; assembly: GCF_001758785.1. Lineage (GTDB taxonomy): Bacteria > Pseudomonadota > Gammaproteobacteria > Burkholderiales > Burkholderiaceae_D > Rugamonas > Rugamonas phyllosphaerae. The sequence goes on along the minus strand of NZ_LROM01000068.1, from coordinate 60,304 downwards.
TGTTCGCCCTCGCCGCCGGCCTTGCTTTCCAGGCCACCGCCCATGCCCAGGCCGGGCAGCCGGTCGTCACCGAAGCGCCGCTGCGCGCCCACCTGTCCTTCCTGGCCGACGACCTGTTCGAGGGACGCGGCACCGGCCAGCGTGGCGGCCTGCTGGCGGTGCGCTACCTGGAGACGCAGGCGGCCGCCATCGGCTTGAAGCCGCTGGCAGACGGCACCTACCGCCAGTCCGTGAAAATCGAAGGCACCAAACTGCTGCCGGGCAGCGCCCTCAGTTTCGATATCGCCGGCAAAACCGTCACCCCCAAGGTGGGCGAGGAAATCCTGATCGGCACCATGAGCGGCAAACAGGACGTGGCGATCGACGCGCCGCTGGTGTTCGTCGGCTACGGCGCCGAGGCGCCCGAGGAAAAGTGGGACGACTACAAGGGCTTGGACGTCAAGGGCAAGGTCCTGGTCATGATGGTCAACGACCCGCAGCCGACGCTTGATGAACCGAACCGCTTCGCCGGCAAGGCTTATACCTATTATGGCCGCTGGCTGTACAAGTTCGAGGAAGCCGTGCGCCGTGGCGCCGCCGGTGCGCTGCTGATCCACACCACGCCGTCGGCATCGTACCCGTGGAGCGTGCCGGCCAATGGCTTCGGCCACGAGCGCTTCCACCTGAAAGGCAAGGGCAACCCGGTGGAAGGCTGGCTGCAGGAAGACACGGCGCGCTCGCTGTTCGCCGCCGCCGGCTTCGACCTCGACAAGCTGCGCGCAGCGGCCGAGCGGCGCGACTTCAAGCCGGTGGATTTGAACACCCGCGTCCACGGCCAGCTGCGCAGCAGCGTGCGCCAGATCGAGGAATTCAACGTGGCCGGCATCGTGCCCGGCACCGACGCCAGGCTCAAGGAACAGGCGGTGATCTATTCGGCGCACTGGGACCACATGGGCATGGACGAGGCCTCTGCCGCGGATCGGACCAAACCCGTAGACAATGGCCAGCACGACCACATCTACAACGGCGCCATCGACAACGCCTCGGGCACGGCCGCCCTCCTGGTAATGGCAGCCGAAGCGGTCAAGCACCCGGCCAAGCGCACGCAGGTGTTCTTGTGGCCGGCAGCCGAAGAGCAAGGCTTGCTGGGCGCTGCCGCCTACGTGCAAAACCCGGCCTGGCCGCTCGACAAAACCACGGCCGACCTCAACCTCGACAGCATGAACTTCGTCGGCAAGACGTCCGACATCGGCGTGGCCGGCGCCGAGCGCAGCAGCCTGTACGAAGCCTCTGGCGCGGTGGCGAAAAAAATGGGCCTGACCCTGGCGCCGGCGATCCCCGACCTGTCCGGTGCATTCTTCCGCGCCGACCACTTCGTGTTTGCCAAGGCGGGCATTCCGGCCTTTAACGTCGGTTCGGCCGTGTTCTCGGGCGACGGCCATTTCACCTTCGTCAAAGACCTGGAAGCCTCGCGCGCCAAGCTGGTGGCCTTTAAAAAGGACTATCACCAGGTCACCGACGAATACCGCCCGCAATGGGACCTGTCGGGCATGGTGCAGCAGGCGCAATTTACGCTCAACCTCGGCTACTACGTCGCCAATGCGCCGGCGATGCAGACGTGGAAGGCAGGCGAGGCGTTCGGCAAGGTGAAGCGCGCGAAGTAATCGTGCGTTATTAGCCACAGGAATGTGCCGCACGGCAATTTCTCAGGATAAAGCGCCTATAATTCAGGCAGGCGTTTTTACCTGAGAGAAATAATGTTGCGAGTCTTGTGGTTAGCTTTTTGCACCCTGTTAATGACGATAGCGCTTGCCGAACCCGCGCAGGCGAGTAAATTCACCGGCAACGGCAAGCCACCGGCCACCTGCACGCTCAGCGGAACAACCTATACCTGCTCGACGATTTTCAGCGGTGACAACGACACGGCAGAGATCGCCAGCGGCTACACGGTGCTGGTCACCGCAGACCTGGTAATGGGCTATTTCCAGGACATCAAGATGACCGGAACGGCGCGCCTGGAAACCACCGGCAGCTACAAAATCGACATCACCAATACGCAGCAGAACAATTTCAGCACCGATGGCGCGACCATCAAGGCTGGGGGCAATTTCTCGCTGGGTAACGGCAAAACCATCACCGCTAACATTATCGGCGCCACGGTTGATATCGTCGGTTCGTCGTCGAAGATTACCGGTACGATTACCGCCACAGGCAACGTCAATCTGGTCAGTGGCACCCAGGTTACCGGAGCGGTTTCCGGCGGCAACATCACTGTCGGGGCAGATGCCAAACTGGGCAGTTCTTTGATCGCCACCGGCGCCATCAGACTCGAGTCCAGGGTCACCGTGGCCAGCGGCCTGAGCGGGGCGTCGATCAGCACCGACTCTGACGTCAAAATCACCGGCGCGGTCAAGATCGCTGGCCTGGCCGACTTTGCATCCGGAAACACGGTGACCGGCAAGGTCGATGCCGGCTCGCTGACCTTACGTTCAGCCAACGCCACTATCAACGGCAATGTCACCGTCACCGGTGATACGCTGCTGGAAAACAGCACCGTGATCAATGGCGACCTCGATGCCAATAACGTCAAGACCGGCGACTCCAATGCCAGAATCAACGGCAATGCCACCGTCAATTCCATTTATTTCGGCTACGGCGGCACCGTGTCGAAAGTCATCACCTGCAAAAATCCTCCCAATCCCCAGAAATGCAGTTGTGTCACCTACTCATCAACCTACAGCTACAGTCCCACCTGCGCCGCCGCTGCCCCAGCCAGCGCCCACCACTTCCAGATCACCCACAGCGGCAACGCCCTCACCTGCCAGCCGCAGACGGTGACCGTCACCGCCTGCAGCAACGCCGATTGTTCGACGCTATACAACAACAGCATCAAGACCACCTTGCAACCGGGCGGCGCCGAGTTCACCATCACGGGCGGCAGCAATAACGCAGCCAGCGTCAGCCGTAGCACCGCCGGCACCGCCACACTGTCGGCCAGCGGGGCGCCCAATCCGACCACCTGCGTAGGCGCCTCGGGCACCGCCAGCACCTCGTGCGACATGGTGTTCAGCGACACCGGCCTGGCGCTGACCGTTCCCGACCATGTCTCGATGACCGCCGCCAACGTCACGCTGCAGGCGCTCAAGTCAGCCCCCGCACCGAATGCCGGCAAGACCTGCGTGCCGCTGGTGGCCAGCACCACCGCCACGGTCAGCTTCAGCTGCAGCCAGATCGACCCGGCCAACGCCGCCAAGCCAGGGATGGCGCTCAAGAATTCCGACGCTGCCAACTACACCAGCGTCAGCTGCGGCAGCGGCAGCACCGGCGTGCCGCTCAAGTTCAACGCGGACGGCCTGGCGACCGCCAACCTGCAATATCCCGAGGTCGGCAAAGTCAGCCTGTCGGCCAGCTACACCAGCGGCAATCTTGGCGCCAGCACGCCGGCAGGCGGCACCGCATTCACGGTGGCGCCCAAAGCGTTCCGGCTCAAGGCTACCCGTGTTGGCACCACCCCCGCGCTGCCCGCCGGCGTATTCGCCCGCGCCGGCGAACAGTTCACGCTGCAGATCTCGGCCGTCAACGCGCTGCCGGACAATCCCAGCAATATGGACGCCAATGTCACCAAGAATTTTGGCAAGGAGAGCACCAGGGAAAGCGTCCAGCAAACTATCAGCGTGACCGAGCCGACCGGTGGTGTGGGGAAGCTGGCAGGCAGCTTTGTCATCACCGATGGCACTGCCAGCGGCCCTTACACCTTCGACGAGGTGGGTAAAATCACGATCACGGCGACCAACATCAACCCCAGCACCAGCACTACAAATGGCACCAAGCCGCCCACCTATTACATGGGCATTTCAAGGCCGGATTTTGAAACCAGGGGCACGCTCGACCTCGGCCGCTTCATCCCCGATCATTTCGACACCACCTTGCCGCAGCCGCTGACCGACACCGCAGCGGGCGACACCATGGATTGCAGCAAGACCGGCGGCATCGTGCAACCGTGTAGCAAACGCCTGGTCTATTCCCGGCAACCGTTCCAGCTCGTGGTGTCCGCCTATAACAGCGCCGGTGCGCTCACGAAGAACTACTCGGGCGCCTATGCCAAAACCATTACCCTGCTTAGCTGGAGCAACTCCGTCGACACGGCCACCGTCAAAGCCGTGGAGATCGACGGCATGGGGTGGAGCGAGGAGACCAGCGGCGGGCCCAAGACGCGCTTTACCTTTGCCGGCGGCGTGGGCACGCTGGTCAAGGACAGCCAGAACCCGCTCAACCTGCCCTACTTCGCTTTTGCCGCAGCCAGCACGCCCAGCAATCCCACCCGCTTCGTCGTGCGCGCCACAGACACCGACGGCGTGACGTCCGCGCGCAGCGCGCCGGCCGAGCTGGAACTGACCGCCATTAGCGGCCAGCTCTATATCGCCCCCAATTTCGGCTCCGTCAATGCGCCCATGCCGATGCATATGGAGGCACGGTTCTACCTCAACGGCGGCTACCGGCTCAACCCCGCCTTCGCCTTGCCGGCGCCGTCACTGGACCTCAACTCGCTGCGCTACAGCAACTGCCAGAAGTTGCTCGCCGCCGACGCCAACGGCAATTGCACTGCCGCCGCGCAGTTGAAACTGTCCGGCACCGGCCAACCGACCTTTAATAACGGCAAGGCCGTGTTCCGCCTGCAAGGTCCGGGCATCGGTCCGGGCTCGGTCGGCATTTCGCTGCGCGGACAATGCCCGACCGGCGCCAGCTGCCCCGACTGGATCACCTACCTGCCCGCCACGGTTGGCAATGCTACCTTTGGTATCTACCGCTCCGGCCCCGTCATCTACACCCGCGAAGTCTATTAATCCGGGACATCGAGCAGCCTGCTGCCCGATGTCCCATCCATATCCAAAGGCGTACGGCAACAACGCCGAAAACACGGTACGATGGTCGCTTTACCGATCACGTACAAGGAACACCATGGAAACGAATTCGCAATGGATCGATGTCACCACCGAGGACGGCACATTCGGCGCCTACCTGTCGCTGCCGCGCGGCGGCAAGGGGCCGGGTATCGTCCTGCTGCAAGAGATTTTTGGCGTCAATCAGCACATCCGTAATGTGGCCGACCAGTACGCCGCCGACGGCTACGTGGTGATCGCGCCCGACCTGTTCTGGCGCGCCGATGCCCGCATCGAGCTCGCCTACGACGAAGCCGGCTGGAAGCGCGCGGTGGAACTGATGAATGGACTCGATTTCGACAAGGCCCAGACCGACATCGCCGCCACCGTCAAGGCGCTGCGCGCCCACGAAGGCACGGCCGGCCAGAAGATCGCCTCGGTCGGCTACTGCATGGGCGGCCTGCTGTCGTACCGCACCGCTGCCGACGGCCTGGTCGATACCGCCGTGGCCTATTACGGCGGCGGCATCCAGAACGGCCTCGACCGCGCGGACCAGGTCAAGGTACCGCTGCTGATGCATTTCGGCAGCGCCGACAGCCATATCCCGAACGAGGCGGTCAAAGCCATCGCCGAGCGCTTCGAAGGCGTGGAATCGGTCGAAATCCACGTGTACCAGGGCGCCGAGCACGGCTTCAACTGCAATCACCGCGATTCGTACAACCAGCGCGCCGCTGCCGAAGCACACGGCCACACGCTGGTCTTCCTGAGCGAACAACTGTAAGGACCGCCATGGCCCGCCTCACACTCGATTTTCCGGACGACCAGTATTACTTTTCAACGCAGCTTACCGTGCGCCACACCGACATCAATGCCGCCAATCACCTGGGCAACGATTCGATGGTGTCGATGATTTCGGAAGCGCGTGCGCAGTTCCTGGCGGAATTTGGCGTGCAGGAAATGGATAGCAGCGGCGCCGGCATCATCGTCACCGACCTGGCCACGGCGTACCGCGCGGAAGCGCATGCGCGCGACCATTTGCTGTTCGAGGTGGGGGTCATGGACTTCAACCGCTACGGCGGCGACATCACGTTCCGGGTCACGCGTCCGCGCGACTCGACCCTGGTGGCCATGGCCAAGTATGGCTTCGTGTTCTTCAATTACCGCACCGGCGAAGTGGCGCCGATGCCGGCCGCTTTCGCTGCCAAGTTCCCACGCGTCAACCGGATAGGTTGACGCGCGGTGCCGCCGCCAGGACTACTTGGCGGCGACTTTCGGCAAAATGGTTTTTTCGAACCAGTCGTCGATCATCTGCTTTTCATAACGCATCGGATCGCTGTCGGACAGGCGCGTGGCGCGCTGCTGGTACATCATGTTCGACAGGTCGCTCTCGCCGCTGCGCAGCACCGCGCCGTTTTCTTCCAGCGTATAGCGCAGCTTCATGTGCGGCCAGTCGGCGCCGCCATTCATGATGCGGATATCGTCGCCGCCCGACCGGCGCGGCCACAGCCGCCCCGCCAGGTCGATATCGAGCACCTCGATCTTTAGTTGCTGGCCTGCCGGCAGCTTTTTATCGAACGTGGCGAAATACTGGGTGAACTCCTTGAGCACGCGGTCGCGTTCGATCTGGCCGTGCGGCATATCGATGAATTCGTCGGGCTTGACATAGCTGACGCTGACCTGGGCCCAGGCCGCACCGGTGGTGGCGGCCAGCACCAGCAAGGCCGCCAGGGCGGATGTGATCTTCAAGCGCATGGCGCACTCCTTCATGAACTGCATTCGTAGGTAAACAATATAGCCCGTTTGCCGGCGCGCGGCACGGTTTGACGCGATTTGTTACCAATCGTCGCCGCATGTCATGGTGGTGTCATATCAGATAGTTACTATCTCGGCCGTCGGGATGCGCCACCATCCCGGATGATGCCGCGCCGCCGCCGGCACAGTAATGGCCTATTTCCAGGAATATTTATGACCGAGTCGCCCGATCTGTCCCGCCGTCGCATTGTTCAACTGTTTGCCGGCATGCCGCTGCTGCCGCTGGCTGGCGGCGCCACCGCCGCCCTGCTGACCGCCTGCGGCGGCAGCAACGACAGCGTCGCACCGGCCACCAAGCTGATGTCCGTCACCTTTACCGGCATGGCCGCCCCCAGCCTGGCCGATCCGGCCAGGATGGCCACCACGACGGTTGCCTCGGGCATGAACGCCACCTATTCCGACGGCAAGACCCAGGCCTATACGCTGGCCTACCAGACCTTCTTCATCACCGGCGCCATGGTGCCCAACGGCAGCGGTGGCACCATCCTGTCGGGCGGTTACTACGACATCAACAACCGTCCGATCATGGACAACAGCGGAACCACTCCACGCCAGTTCTTCTCCGACTGCCCGGACGGCACCTCGCTGCTCAAGCTCGACGCGCCCACCGTGGCCGGCGTCAAGGGCAACACCGTGTTCGCGGTGGTGCAGTTCGAATATGCGTCCAGCAACCTCAAGGGTGACTCGATGTACGGCATGCTGCCGTCGCCGATCGCCGTGCTCACGCTGGACCAGGACAAGACCACCGGCGCGCTGACGCTGGTGAAGTACCACAACGTCGATACCAGCAGCGTCAACGGCCTGTGGATCACCTGCGGCGCCAGCCGTTCGCCGTGGAACACCCACCTGTCGAGCGAAGAGTACGAGCCGGATGCGACCCTCGTCGCTACCGACAGCCAGTTCGCCGGTTTTTCGCGCAGCCTGTACGGCGATGCGACCCGCGCCAACCCTTACCACTACGGCCACATGCCGGAAATCACGGTCAACCCGGACGGCACCGGCAGCATCAAGAAGCACTACTGCATGGGCCGCATCTCGCACGAGCTGGTGCAGGTGATGCCCGACGAGCGCACCGCGCTGATGGGCGACGACGCCACCAACGGCGGCCTGTTCATGTTCGTGGCCGACAAGGCGCGCGACCTGTCGAGCGGTACCCTGTACGTCGCCAAGTGGCTGCAGAAAACCACCGACAACGGCGGCTCGGCCGACCTGCAATGGATCCGCCTGGGCAAGGCCACCAGCGCCGAAATCAAGGCCCTGGCCGACACCCTGAAAGCGGCCGACATCATGGACGTGCGCACCGCCGATCCGAGTGACGCCACCTTCACCAAGATCGCCTTCAACGGCCGCAGCAACTGGGTCAAGGTCAAGCCGGGCATGGAAAAGGCCGCCGCTTTCCTGGAAACCCACCGCTACGCCGCCCTGGCCGGTGGCAGCATGGGCTTTACCAAGATGGAAGGCACGACCGTCAACGCCAAGGACAAGATCGCCTACTCGGCGATTGCGGCCATCGGTTCGGCCATGACCAACGGTTCGGGCGGCATTTCGATCAAGGGCCCGAGCGCCGGCGCCGTGTATGCACTGAACATGAAGGCCGCGCAAAAAGACCTGAGCGGCGCCGCCATCGACAGCGAATGGGTGCCGGTGGACATGGCCGCCGTGCCGGGCCTGCTGAGCGAAGACCTGGCCACGCCGGATGCGCTGGGCAACACCGCCAATGCCGAGAAGGTCGCCAATCCGGACAACATCAAGTTCTCGGAAAAACTGCGCACCCTGTTCGTCGGCGAAGACAGCGGCACCCACGTCAACAACTTCCTGTGGGCTTACAACGTCGACACCAAGGTGCTCACGCGCCTGCTGTCCACGCCGTCGGGCGCAGAATCGACCGGCCTGCACGCGGTCGATGACATGAACGGCTTTGCCTACATCATGAGCAACTTCCAGCACGCCGGTGACTGGTCGAGCTCGCTGCACGCCAAGGTACGCACCACGCTCGACCCGCTGATCCGCGCCAATTACCGCGACCGCTACGGCGCCGCAGTCGGCTACTTGACGGGTTTCCCGCTGCTGGGCTGATACTCCCTGCTTCAGTTGTACTTTTACCCGCAGCGCGCAAGCCCTGCGGGTTTTTTGTGACAGAAGTGTTGCATGTCCTAACGTGATTTTTTTTGCTGGCTGTTGTTGCCTGTTGTCAATAGCAATGGGTGGGACTACAATCGAAAACTTGTTGTAGCCACCTCTTGCGGAATGCCCATGTCTTTTTTGTCCTCTGCAGCGCCAAAGTTAGCACCATGGAAAGTCCTGTTGGTCGACGATGAGCCCGACATCCATGACATTACCAAGCTGACCCTGAACCGCTTTCGCCTCGATGGCCGTGCGCTGGCCTTTTTGCACGCCTACAGCGGCGCCGAAGCCAAGGAGATAATGGCGCGCGAGACCGATATCGCGCTGGTGTTCCTCGACGTGGTGATGGAAAAAGAGGACAGCGGCCTGGAAGTGGCGCGCTGGATGCGCGAAGATCTGGACAACCAGTTTACCCGCATCGTGCTGCGCACCGGCCAGCCCGGCCAGGCGCCCGAAGAGCGCGTGATCGTGAATTACGACATCAACGACTACAAGGAAAAGACCGAGCTCGACCGCACCAAGCTGTTTACCACCACCTTTGCCGCCCTGCGCGCCTACCGCGACATCATGAAGGTGGAAGAAGCGCGCCTGCAGCAGCTGAACTACCGCGAAGGCCTCGAGCGCGTGATCGCCGCCTCGGCCCATATTTTCCAGCAGCGCAACCTCAAGGATTTCGCCAACGGCCTGCTGCAGCAGGTGGTGGCGCTGCTGCGGCTCGAGCACAGCATGCTGCTGCGCCTGCGCGCAGCCACCGCGATTGGCGACGTGAACGACTACGAAATCCTGGCCCAGATCGGCGACACCGACGCTACCCTGCTGAGCCCGGCCGTATTGGCCCAGCTCGATGTCGCCAAGAGCAACAAGATCTCGCGGGTGGAAGGCGACACCTATGTCGGTTACTTCCCCAACAGCAGCGGCAAGGCGTCGCTGCTGATCCTCAAGGGCGTGGAAGAAATTTCCGAGATCGACACCAAGCTGCTGGAGGTATTCTGCTCCGGCGTGGCGATCGCCTTCGACAATATTTTGCTGACCCAGGAAATCACCGACACCCAGGCCGAGCTGATCCTGCGCCTGGGCGACGTAGTGGAATCGCGCTCGCACGAGGCCGGCAACCACGTGCGCCGCATGGCCGAGGTATGCCACCTGCTGGCCACCGCCGCCGGCCTGCCCGACGACGAAACCGCGGTGCTGCGCCACGCTGCGCCGATGCACGACATCGGCAAGATCGCCACGCCGGACTCGGTGCTGCTCAAGCCGGGCAAGCTCGATCCGGACGAGTGGGAAATCATGAAGCAGCACCCGACGGTGGGCCTGTCGATCCTGGACGGCTCGCAACGGCCGATCCTGAAAGCGGCCGCCGTGATCGCCCACCAGCACCACGAAAAATACGACGGCAGCGGCTACCCGCAAGGCCTCAAGGGCGAGGACATCCACCTGTACGCGCGCATCGTGGCGGTGGCCGACGTGTTCGACGCACTGATGCACAAGCGCTGCTACAAGGACGCCTGGCCGGTAGCGCAAGTGGTACAACACCTGCGCGACGTGGCCGGCCGGCACCTCGATCCGCACTTTGTCGATCTGCTGGTGGCCAATATTGATGCCGCACTGGCCATCAACGAACGTTTTCCGGATTAACGCCGGCGACAAATAAGCATATAGGCAATCGGTTGTTGGTGGCACAATTCCTTGCAAGTAATATTGCGGATTAGCTCATGCAAGGATCCCGCCATGCCCCACCACGCCGTCCCGAACTTTCCCCTGCGCCGCAGTGTGCTCGCCTGCGCCCTGATGCTGGCGACGCTGCCAGCGGCGCGGGCGCAGGCAGCAGCCGCTCCCGACACCGATAACACGGCCACCGCCGCCATCGACCAGGTCACCGTGGTCGGCTCGCGCGCGCGCAACCGCACCGTGTTCGATTCCGCCGTGCCGATCGACCGCTTCGGCGCGCGCGAGGTGGAGCATGCACTCGCTGGCGGCGACCTCGGCGCAGCCCTGCAAAACCTGTCGCCGTCGATTAACTTCCCGCGCATCGAATCGAGCGGCGCCGCTGACTCGGTGCGCGGCATCCAGCTGCGCGGGTTGGCGCCCGACCAGGTGCTGGTGCTGATCAACGGCAAGCGCCGCCACGCCAGCGCCGTGCTCGACACCGAAAGCAGCTTTGCCGGCATCGTGCCGGTGGACGTCAACGCCATTCCACCGGGCGCGATCGACCATATCGAAATCCTGCGCGACGGCGCCGGCGCCCAGTACGGCAGCGATGCCGTGGCCGGCGTGATCAACATCGTGCTGAAAAAAGCCCGCAGCGGCGGCTCGGCCTCGGTCAGCTATGGCGCCAACCACACCGACTTCAAGCCGACCAACGACCGCAAGACCGACGGCCAGACCACCATCGTCAACGCCGACTACGGCGTGCCGGTGGGCGACGCCGGTTACTTCCGCTTTGGCCTGGAAAGCCGCGAGCGCAAGCCGACCAACCGCGCCGGCGCCAGCGACGCCGGCTGGACTTCGTGGAACGCCACCCCGGCCGACCTGGCGCTGGACGGCAAGGTCGTGTTCAAATCGGGCGACTCGCAGCAGCGCAACCACTATGCTTTCTACAACACGCTGGTGCCGGTTTCCGACGGCGTCGATGCGTACTCGTTCGCCACCGTGAACCAGCGCAAGTCGGACGGCAGCGCCTACTTCCGCTATCCCGGCGATCCGTCCAACGTGCCGGCGCTGTACCCGAACGGCTACCGCCCCACCACCAGGGGCGACTCCACCGATGTGAGCGTGGTGGCCGGCCTGCGAATCGCAGGCGGCGCCTGGAACTGGGATGTCAGCGCCCGCCATGGCGGCAACAAGTTCCGCTACGACCTGGCCAACTCGGCCAATGCCTCGCTGGGCGCGGCCAGCCCGACCAGCTTCCACCTGTCCACCTTCGACTTCGACCAGGACGCCGTCAACGCCGATGTCACGCGCGAGCTCGACCTGGGATTCGGCGCCCCGCTCAACCTGGCGCTGGGCGCGGAATACATGCGCGAGACCTATACCAGCTCACCGGGCGACCCTGCATCGTATGCGGCCGGCAGCGTGGCCGATGCACCGCCGGGCGCCCAGGCCGGCCCCGGCTTGCGGCCGCAGGATGCGTTCGATGGCCGCCGCTCGGTGCGCTCGGTGTACATCGATCTCGAAAGCGAGCTGACAGCGCGCCTGCTGCTGGGCGCGGCGGCGCGCTACTCCGACTACAGCGACTTCGGCAACGCCAGCACCGGCAAGCTGTCGGCGCGCTACAAGGTGACCGGCGATTTTCTCTTGCGCGGTTCGCTGTCGAACAGCTTCCGCGCGCCGGCGCTGGTGCAGACCGGCTTCCGTTTTTCCACGCTCAACTTCAACAGCGACGGCACCGGTTTGCAGACCGCCTCGCTGCTGCCGGCGGCCGACAGCCTGGCGCGCGCGTTCGGCGCGCAAAACCTGAAACCCGAAAAATCGACCAACCTGTCGCTGGGCGCCGCCTGGAAGCCGCAGCGCAATACCAGCGTCACGGTGGACGCCTACCGCATCAAGCTGCGCGACCGCATCACCCGCAGCAGCGACCTGCAAAGTGATGCCGCCAGCGCCTACCTGGTCTCGATCGGCCGCACCGATATCGAGTCGGTGGCCTACCTGGCCAACCTGCTCGATACCACCACCACTGGCCTCGACCTCGTGCTCAACCACGACCTGCGATTCGCTGGCGGCAAGCTGGACCTGAACGCCGCGCTCAACCTGAACAAGACGCGCATCGACGCGGTCCACCAACGCTCGGCCGCGCTGGCGCAGATCGATCCCGGCCTGACGCTACTGACCGACAACAACCTGTTCCACATCCGCAACGCCTCGCCCAAGACCAAGCTGGTGCTCGGCGCCGACTGGCAGGCGGCGCAGTGGGGCGTGCAGGCGCGCGCTACCCGCTTTGGCGCGCTGAAGGATTTTTCGTATGACGACCAGGCCGAGCTGATCGACGGCGTGCGCGCCCAGCGCTTCGGCGCCGTGTGGTCGGTGGACCTGGAAGCGCAAGTCAAGCTGACCAGGCAGCTGACCCTGGCGGCTGGCGGCAACAACATTTTTGATCGCTACCCGGACCGCGTGCGCCAGACCAACAACGCCAGCTACGGCGGTGCGCTGCCGTACAATTTCATCAATCCAATCGGGCTCAACGGCGCATATTTCTATGGCCGCGTACGCTACACCTTCTAGAAAGCACCCATGAAACCTTCCAAACTATTGATCTCCTTGTGCCTGGCTGCGGCGCTGGCCGGCCCGGCCCTGTCGCACGCTGCCGATGCCCCAGCCGCCAGGCACGCGCTGGTCTTGATGACCGACTTCGGCACCTCCGACGGCGCCGTCTCGGCCATGCGTGGCGTGGCCTTCGGCGTCGATCCGAACCTGTCGGTCTCGGACCTGACCCACAACATCCCCGACTACGATATCTGGCTCGGCGCCTACCGCCTGTACCAGACCGCCAACTACTGGCCTGCCGGCAGCGTGTTCGTTAACGTGATCGACCCGGGCGTGGGCACGCAGCGCAAGTCGGTGGTGCTGAAAACCCGCGAGGGCCGCTACTTCGTCGGCCCCGACAACGGCCTGTTCACCCTGATCGCCGAGCGCGACGGCGTGGCCGAATTGCGCGAGATCGATGAAAAGCTCAACCGCCTGGCCGGTTCGGCCGAGTCGTACACCTTCCACGGCCGCGATGTGTATGCCTACGTGGGCGCGCGCCTGGCCTCGGGTGCGATCACGTTCGAACAGGTGGGGCCGGTGCTGCCGAGCGAATCGGTGGTGAAGATTCCGTACCAGAAAGCCGTACTGGTCAAGTCAAACACGGGCGACGCCATCAAGGGCATCATCCCGGTGCTGGACGTCAAGTACGGCAACGTCTGGACCAATATCCCGAAGTCGCTGTTCGAGCAACTGAACATTGGCCTGCACGACAAGGTGCAGGTGCGTATCTTGCACAAGGGTAAGCTGATCAACAAGGTGGTGGCGCCGTTCGAACACACTTTTGGCGGCGTGGAAAAGGGCAAGCCGCTGGTGTACCTCAACAGCTTGCTGGACGTGGCGGTGGCGATCAGCCAGGGCAACTATGCGGCCAAACACAAGATCGATTCCGGCGTCGATTGGGAAGTCGAGATCACCAAGGTAGAGAAATAAGCCTTAGCGGCTGGCAGGGGTGGCCGTGGCCAGCACCGCCGCCACCTGCTCCGGCGAAGCCGGCTTGAGCAGGTGGTGGTCGAAGCCCGCCGCCCCGGTACGGGCGCGGTCGTCTTCGGCGCCCCAGCCGGTCAGCGCCACCAGTTTTACCCCATCCATGGCCGGCATTGCCCGCAGCGCACGGGCCGCGCCGTAGCCGTCCAGGCGCGGCATGCCGATATCGAGGAACACCAGGTCGGGCGCGAACGCCGGGGCGGCGTTCACGGCCTGCTCGCCGTCGTAGGTGACCTGCACTTGGCAACCCATGGCGTCGAGCAGGTCGCCCAGGGTGTCGGCGGCGTCGATGTTGTCGTCGGCGACCAGCACCCGCAACGATGCGCGCGCAGGCGCCGGCTGCGCCTGACCTTCATCATGCAGCGCGGCCGCCACCGCCGCCAGCGGCAGGCGGATGGTAAAAGTGCTGCCCTGGCCGGGGCCGGGGCTGGTCGCCATCACGCTGCCGCCGTGCAACGTGACCAGGTGGCGCACCAGGCACAGGCCGATGCCCAGGCCGCCCTTGGAGATGCCGATGCTGTGCGGCGCCTGGGCGAACATCTCGAACACCGCTTCCAGCGCCTCGGGCGCGATGCCGATGCCGGTGTCGGTGACCTTGATCACCACCATGCCATCAACCGCCTTGGCAGCGACGCCGATGCGGCCCGGCTGCGGCGTGTACTTGGCGGCGTTGGTGAGCAGGTTGCTCAGCACCTGGCTCAGGCGCACGGCGTCGCCCTCGAGCCAGACCGCCTGTGCAGGCAGATCGAGCGCCAGTTCGTGCCCGGCCGCCTCCACCAGCGGCAGGCTGGTTTCCACCGCGCTGGCCACCACCGACTGCAGCGTCACGCGCGCACTTTGCAGCACCACCTTGCCGCTGCTGATGCGGGCGATGTCGAGCAGGTCGTCGATCAGGTGGACCATGTGCCCGACCTGGCGCTCCATGGTGGCCAGCATGCGCTCCTTGAGGCCAGGCTTGTCGGCGCCGATGCGCAGCAGCTCGACCGCGTTGCGCACCGGCGCCAGCGGGTTGCGCAGTTCGTGCGCCAGCGTGGCCAGGAATTCGGACTTGCGGCGGTCGGCCTCGCGCAGCGCCTCGGTAGAACGAACCCGCTCGATGTGGGCCCAGCAGCGGTCCACCACGGCTTCCACGAGCGCCACCTCGTCGCGGGTCCAGGTGCGCGGCTGCTGCTGGTGCACGGCCATCATCGCCACCAGCCTGCCCTGCTTGACCAGCGGGCAGCAGATGATGGCCTTGATGCCGATCTGGCTGAACATTTCGTAGCCATCACCGTGCGCCAGTTCGGTGTCCACGTCGTTGATCAGCAGGGTGCGCCCCACCCGCAGGTTGGACGTCGCGCGCGAGCCGAACAGGTCCAGCGAATACACACCTACCGTGCTGATCGCGCCTTCGATGGTCCAGTCGTGGCGGATGGTGAAGCGGTCGTTGTCGGGCTCCAGGTCGGCGTACGCCACCCGCGTGGCTTCCAGGTACTCACCCAGCAGGCGGGTGCTGTGCGCCATGATGGTGACCGGTTCGGCGGCCAGGCGCGTGGCTTCGCCGATCTCGTCGAGCAGGCGCAGGCGTTCCTCCACCTGGCGCACCTTGCCGGTGGTTTCGCTGCACACGCACAGCACGCCCGCAATCGCGCCCGACTCGTCGCGGATCGGGCTGGTGGAAAAGCTGGCGTACACCTGTTCGGCGTAACCGTTGCGGGTGAGCGTAAACGGCTGGTCCTCGTACCACAGCGACTCGCCGGCCATGGTGGCGGCCAGCATGGGGCCGACCTGGTGCCACACGTCGGCCCAGACCACGCAAAACGGCTGCCCCAGGATGTGCTGCGGCTGGTCGGCCTTGGCGCCCAGCACTTCGCGGTAGTTGTCGTTGTAGAGCAGCACCAGCTGCGGCCCCCAGGCCACGTACATCGGGTGGCGCGCGGCCAGCATCATGCCAGCGGCGGTGCGCAGCGACTGCGGCCAGGTTTCCAGCGGCCCGAGCGGCGTGTCGGTCCAGTCGAACCCGCGCACTACGGCGCCCATTTCGCCACCACCGGCGGCAAAGCCCAGGTCGGGATTGAAAACAGCAGGGGCAGGCGCAGTGGACATGACGGAACGAGATTGCTCGAAAAGGTGGACAACCCGCACGATAGCATTTTTGCGCCGAAATCCCTGCCGAAAGGCCAGTCGTCCGCCCTGCTTGAAGAAGGGAGCTGGGGTTTTTCGGTGTAAATCGGCAATCGGCGCTGCTAGTATCGAATTTCAGGCGCGGCATGGGCCGCGCCACCCGATACCAGGAGCTGTCATGACGTCGTCCTCGTCCTTTACCCGCTTGAGCAAACACGCCGCGCTGGCCGCAGTGATTGCCGCTTCCACCTTTGCCGTTCCTTACGCCAGCGCCGCCGGCGCCAAGCCCACCGTGGTGCTGGTGCACGGCGCATTTGCCGACTCGTCGAGCTGGGATGGCGTGATCGCCAAGCTCGAACAGGACGGCTACACCGTGATGGCGGCCGCCAATCCACTGCGCAGCGTCAAGGGCGACGGCGCCTACGTGGCCTCGCTGCTCAAGAGCATTCCAGGTTCGGTGGTGCTGGTCGGCCACTCGTACGGCGGCTCGGTGATCAGCGCTGCCGCCGCCGGTGCGGCCAATGTCAAGGCGCTGGTGTACGTGGCCGCGTTCGCGCCGGAAGCGGGCGAGACGGCGGTAGGCCTGTCGGGTAAATTCCCGGGCAGCACGCTGGGCCCGACCCTGGCGCCACCGGTGGCGCTGGCCGATGGCGGCAAGGACCTGTACATCCAGCAAGACAAATTCCCGGCCCAGTTTGCCGCCGACGTGCCGGCCGCCAAGGCCAAACTGATGGCATCCGGCCAGCGCCCGATCACCGACGCCGCGCTCAACGAAGCGTCGCCGGCGCCGGCCTGGAAGAACATCCCGTCGTGGTTCATCTACGGCACCGCCGACAAGAACATCCCGCCCGCATCGCAAGACTTCATGGCCAAGCGCGCCAAGTCGAAAGACACGGTGGTGATCAAGGGTGCCTCCCACGTGGTGATGACCTCGCACCCCGCCGAAGTGGCCAAGCTGATCGAAGCTGCCGCCGCTGCCGCCAAATAACCCCCCTGCTATTTGCGTTTGACCTTGGGGAAGCGCAGCTTGTAGTGCAAGCCCATGCCCGGGGCGCTGGCCACCTTGACGGTGCCGCCCAGCGCGCCGGTGACCAGGTTGAACAGGATGTGGGCGCCCAGGCCGCTGCCGCCCGTGCCGCGCTTGGTGGTGTAGAACGGATCGAACAGCTGGCCCAGGGTGGACGTGTCCATGCCCACGCCGTCGTCGCTGTAATCGAAGTTGACGAAATCGCCATCGACCTTGCCGGTGATCTTGATGTGGCCATGTCGCCCTTCCTCGAAGCCGTGCACCATCGAGTTGACCACCATGTTGGTGAGCACCTGCGACACCGCACCGGGAAAGCTGGCCATGTTGATGTCGTTGTCGCAATCGATGTCGATCGTGACCGGCTTGCCCTTGAGCTTGGGCTGCAGCGACAGCAGCACTTCGTCGAGGTACTTGCGTAAATTAAAACTGCGGATATCGTCCGACGACTGATCGACCGCCACCTGCTTGAAGCTGCGCACCAGCGCCGCCGCGCGCTGGGTGTTGGTGGTCATGATGCGCAGCGACTGGTCGATGATGTCGAAGAACTGGTTCAAACCGTCTTCGTCGAGAATGCCGGCCGCCAGGTCGGCGCGGGTGAGCTTGAGTTCTTCCACCAGGTGGCTCGTTGCCGTCACGCAGATGCCCAGCGGGGTATTGATTTCGTGGGCCACCCCGGCCACCAGCCGCCCCAGCGAGGCCAGCTTTTCCTGCCGTACCAGTTCGCCCTGGGCGTCCTTGAGCGACGTGAGTGCGTTTTCCAGCGCGGCGTTCTGCTCTTCCAGGGCGTCGTTGGCATGGCGGATGTCATCCTCGGCGCGGCGCCGTTCGGCCACTTCGTGCGCCAGCAGCGCGGTGCGGTCCTGCACCGCGCGCTCGAGGCGATCGACGCTTTGCAGGCCGCGCAGCGCAGCCGAGACGTAGTCGGCGATCAGCGCAAACAGCGCCTGGTCCTCGCCATTGAACGTGTGCTGGCGGTCGTAGCTCTGGATCACCATCGCGCCCAGCACCTGGTGGTCCTGGTCCAGCAGAGGACAACCCATCCAGTGCTCGGCGATGGTGCCGATGCCGAAAGCGGCATTGTCCAGCCTCCTGGAGACGTGCTCGGCAGCCGTCATCACGATCGGCCGGCCACTGGCGATCACCGCTGCCGTGGGCGACTCGCCGTCGGCCAGCTCGAACAGTTCGTCCTTCGGCGGCGCCGCGTCGACTTCATCGACGAAGTACACGAAGCGCACCTGGTTGGCCGGCCCTTCGTGGTCGCTGAGCGCGACGAAAAAGTTGGCGGCATACATGATGCGCCCCAGCGCCGCGTGCACCGATTGCAGGAATTCGCTGATATCGGTGCAACTGCCCGATTTGCGGCCGATCTCCAGCAGGATGGCCTGGACTGCTTCAAGACGGGCGAGACGCTCTTCCATTCAATTTCCTGTAATTAATACGCACAGGAAATACTATCAGCCGGCCCGGTCCAGGGCCAGCAATCATTGCGGTTTGCGGTAGCCGTTGTCGATCCATGTGGTAGCGGAGGTCACACTGAGCTTGAAGGTGGGCGCCACGCGCACCTTGGCCAGCTCTTCGCCGTACGGATCGAACGCCGAGAGGATGGCGTACGGGTCGTCTTCGTCGGGGATGATGTCGAGCGTGACCTTGACCTGGCCGCCGTCGTCGGTGTTGACGAAGACGTTCTTGTGCAGTTGCGCGTGCAGCTGCTGCTCGTGGCGGCGGATCACCTCGTTGGCGGTCTTGACCAGGGTGTTGAAGGCGTTGACGTCGAGCGGCTTGGGGTTTTTCTTGTCGCGGCCCATGGTCCAGGGACCGACCAGCGCCGGTTCCGGCTCGCCATCCTTGACCATGGCCACGGCCCAGCCCTCGTCATCGTCGTTCTTGATCACGCGCGCGGTCCAGCCATTGCCCTGCCACAGGCGCGGCTCCTGGATCGGGGCGTCGTCTTCGGGGGTGTCCGGTACATCGGGGAAGTCGTTACTCATACTTTAGGCTCGGGTGTCTTGGCATCGGGGGTGAAATAATAAGCGCCTTATACGCGAACAACAATAGAAAGTCACCACTGATGCACAAACTTGGCCTTGCCCTCTTCCTCACCGCCGCCACTGGCACAGCTTGCGCGCAAAGCAACGTTACCATTTACGGGCGCCTGAAAACTGGACTCGAGTCGCTGCGCAGCTCGGACAGCGGCAGCACCGACGCCACCGTCACGCGCCTGAGCAATTATCGCTCGGTGCTCGGCTTTCGCGGCACCGAAGACCTGGGCGGCGGCCTCAAGGCGATCTTCCAGATCGAGGGCACGCTGGCGCTCGACACCGGCGCCGGCGGCCTGGCCTCGCGCGACACCCGGGTAGGCCTGGAAGGCACGGCCGGCACCTTGTTCATTGGCAACTGGAACCTGCCCTATAACACCGCCACCGCCGGCCTCGACCCGTTCTACCCGACCACGGCCGGCTACATGAGCATCATGGGCAATGGCGCAGGCGCCACCGTCAGCAATACCAGCGACACCTCCTCGTTCGACCGCCGTCAGCAAAACAGCGTGCATTACTGGTCGCCCGAGTGGCACGGCATGCAACTGCGGGTGGCGCGCTCGGCTGCCGAGGAACGCCCGGCCAGCGGCGCCAAGCCGTCTCTGAACTCGGGTGCGGTGGTGTTCGAGAACGGCAGCTGGTACGCCACTGCGGCCATCGAGCGCCACCACGAGTACCAGGGCCCCGGCACCAGCGACACCGGCGCCAAGCTGGGCGCGGCCTACCGCATGGGCGACACGCGGCTGGCGGTGATCGGCGAACAACTGAAGTATGAGCTGGCAGCGGGCACCCTCAAGCGCCGCGCCGCTTACGTGTCGGTCACGCGCCAGGTGGGCCGCCATGCGTTCAAGCTCGGTGTGGCCCGCGCAGGCGATGGCAAAGGCAGCGCGGCGGACGGCGCCCAGATGGGCAAGGTGCGCAAGGGGGTGGATACGGGCGCGACGCACTACACGGCCGGCTACGATTACCTGCTGAGCAAACGTACGACCATGTTCGCGTTTTACACCCACATCAAGAACGAGCGCAACGCCGGCGTGGACTTTGCCATCAATGGCCTCGGCGCCAACGGCGGCGCCAGCCCGGGCGCCACGCTCCAGGGCGCGTCGCTGGGCTTGCGTCACAACTTCTAGGAAGCTATCAGCACACCACGCACGGCCGGCGCTCGACCAGCGGCGGCTTCGGCGGCTTGTAGCGCGGATCGATCGCCGGTTCGGGCGTGTGGTAGCTGAACGGGGTGATGATGATGGGCGGGATCGCCGGCGGCGCCGACGGTGGACCCTTGGGGCCGCCGCCCGAAGAGCGCGTGGCGCTGCGTTGGCGCCGGGTTGTGTGTGGACAAGCGTCGGGGATCGATTGCCCCTCGCACCAGACTAGCCTAGCCATGTTGTGGTCCTCCCTGAACTGGGTAGAGAGTCAGTATAGGACGGCATGACTTTAAATCAAGGAACAATCGCCCGCCCCTGCCGGCGCCGCTGGCCGCCGTCGGCACGCATTCCAACCCGCCATTTCTGCGTTTGGTCGCAATCCGGTGGCTGCCACCGTCCCCGCCCGGTACAGTTCAATCATGCCAAACGGCACCGGAATCTCATACCAAATGACACACCAATAACACACCAACGGGGTACCACCATGACCAGCACCGCCAAAAAACTGTCAGTAGCCGCCATCGTCTTCGTGCTTGCCATCTCGCTGTGGGATGCCATGTGGTCCAACAATCTGCATGTCAATCTCGGCGACGATGATTTCGACGGCCCGCTCGGTGCGCTGTTCGGCGTGGTGCTGGCCGGCGGCGGCATGTTGATCGCGGTGGTGGCCCTGGTGTGCGCAGCCGTGTTCGTGGGCGTGCTGTGCGCGGGCATCGGCATCGTGCTGGTCAGCGCGCTGGTACTCGCCTCGGTGATCGTGGTGGCCGCCATGTCGCCGTTGCTGCTGCCGCTGCTGATCCCCGTGGGCCTGTACTGGATCTTCAGCGCCCGCGCCCGCCGTCAGCGCCGCGCTGCCTACGCCCCAACCGCTTAAACTTTTTCAATCGGAAGCGGCAGGGTTGGATAAACCGTGCCGATCCGACCCAATACTGTCCTTGTCCTGCAGTTCCACCCGATTGCGCCCGGCGCGCTTGGCGCGGTACAAGGCCTGGTCGGCGCGGATCAGGGCCGCATCGCCGCCGGGCAGTTTGCCGCCCATCACCGAGATGCCGATGCTGACCGTGACGTGCAAACGCACGTCACCGCCCAGTTGCAGCGGACTCTGCGCCACGCGCTGGCGCAGCCGTTCCGCAAACACGGCCGCCGCCGGCAAGGTGGTCCCCGGCAGCAGCATGGCGAATTCCTCGCCGCCCATGCGGCCCACCATGTCGATCTTGCGCTGCCCGTCCAGCATCAATACGCCCAGTTGGCGCAGCACGGCGTCGCCGGCGGCATGGCCATGTTCGTCGTTGATGCGCTTGAAGTGGTCGACATCGAGTTGCAGCACCGCCGTGCAGGCGCCGATGTCGCGCCGCAGCCGCGCCTCCTCGTCGGCCAGGCGATGCATGAATTCGCGCCGGTTGGCCAGGCCGGTGAGAAAGTCGGTGGTGGCCAGCAGCCGCAGCTCGTCGTGCATGCGGCGCTTCTCGGTGGTGTCCACGGTGGAAACGATGACGAAGTCCAGGCTGTCGGTGTGGCCGGGCATGACCATCAGGGTCAGCTCGTTGTGGCGCACCACACCGTCCAGGCGCCGGAAGCTGCCCTCGCCCACGAAGAAATGCTCGCCGCGCGCCAGCGCCGCCAGGGCCTGGGCAAACGCCGGCATCGCAGCGGCCTCGAAATTTTGCGCCAGCGTGATGTCGGCCAGGCCGTGCGGGCCGGCGCCGACCTGGCGCCGCGCCGCCGCGTTCAGGTCGACGATGCGCACCAGCGCCGCCAGCCGCGCCACCTGGCTCGGATTGGCGTCGAGGTAGCGGCCCATGTCGTCGACGCCGGAGGCGGTCAGTTCGGCCAGCGCGGCATACAGCGCCGACCAGTCCTGCTGCCACAGCGCCACAGGCGCATGATCGTACAGGCGGCGAAAACGCGCCTCGCCGGCGCGCACGGCCTGCGCGGCCTGGGCCTGTTCGATGGCGATGCCGGCCAGCCGAGCGGCCTGTTCGATCAGGGCGATATTGGCCATGCTGGGCTGGCGCACTTCGCGCTGGTACACCGAGAAGGTGCCGATCACCGCACCGCCGGCCCCCAGGATCGGATCGGACCAGCCGGAACCGATGCCCGCGCGCAGCGCGATGTCGCGGTGCGCCATCCAGGCGGGGGCCCGGTGCAAGTCTTCGATGATCACCCGGCGTCCGCTGACCACCGCTTCCACGCACGGTCCCTGGGTGCCGTGCAGCGCCATGCCGTGGATGGCGGCGTTGAAGAACGGCGGCAAACTCGGCGCGGCGGCCACCAGCAGGCGCTCGCCGTGCTCGTCGAGCAGCAGCACGCTGCACAGCAAGTCTTCGTTGTCGGCCTCCACCCCGGCCACCACGCTCTCGAGGATACGCTCGAGCGGGGCGCCGGTGGCCAGCAGTTCGAGCACGCGGCGGCGGGTGTGCTCGCGTCGCTTGCCATGCTCCCTTTCCGTCACATCACGGAACGACCAGATGCGCGCCGGCTCGCTGCCCAGTTGCAGACTGCGCGTGTGCTGCTCGATCACGCGGCCGTCCTTCAGCCGCAGCAGCGCCTGTTGCGGCATCTGCCAGCCGCCATGCGGTTCCAGCGCCGCCGGCTGCAACGGATCAAGCTCGAACTGGCCGTCCTCGGGGCGCGAGAGCTGGGTGCGCAGGTGCGCCATCAACACCGCGCCGTCGCTGTCCCAGTCAAAATATTCGGGCACGTTCCAAAGCTCGCGAAAGCGCCGGTTGGCATTCAGGATGGTGCCCTTGAAGTCGTCGGCCAGGATGCCGTCGACGGTCGCATCGAGAATGCTACGCAACATGGCCTGGCTGCGCCGGGCGCTGTCGGCCATGGCCAGCAGCGCGCCCTGCCCGTCTTTCAGTTCGGCCGCCAGCGCGGTGCTGCGCGCCAGCGCCTGGTGGGCACGCACGCGGCCGCGCGCCAGGGCCCAGGTCAGGCAGGCGGCCAGCACGCTGAGCAAGGCGCCGCCCAGCGCCACCAGGCGCATGCGGTCAGTGACCAGCAGGTGCGCCGCATGCGGCATGGCGATGCGCAGGGTCCAGCGGTGGCCGCCCAGCGACACTTGCTGGATACTCGACCGCGCGGGCGCCGGTACGGTAGTGACAGCGCCGGCACCAGCGGCACTGCGGTAGACCAGGTTGTCGGACGTGGCGCGCTCGCCGTCGTGGACTTCCACCATCAAGCCGGCCGTGCGCGGGGTACCCAGGCGCATCATCAGCTCCCCCACCCGGAACGGCGCGAACACCCAGCCGGTCAGCGCCGCGCGCCGTTCGGCCACGGTGGCCACCGGCTGGCCGGGTCGGTACAGCGGCAGCAGCATCAGGAACGCCGAACGCGGCGCCTCGGCCGGGTCGTCGAGCAGGCGCACGGCGCCGGTCATGGCCGGCAGCCCGGTGTCGCGCGCGCGTTCGAGCGCAGCGCGGCGCAGCGGCTCGCTGGCGGCGTCGAAACCGAGCGCGCGCAGACTGAGGGGATTGGGCGGTTCGCTGTAGACGGTGGGCGCATGCCAGGGGCGTTCGCCGGCCGGATAGATGCGGTAGTCGGGATTGGTGTCGGGCTCGCGGCGGGTGGCCGCTTCGTGCTGCGCGCGGGCGCCGCCGGCCACCAGCTGCATGTAGCCAATCGACTGCACGCCGGGCGAGTGGCGCGCCAGCCCCTGGGCGGCGAGATAGGTGCGGAATTCGCGCCGGCTGACATGGTCGGAACTGTAGAACAGCCCCTGCACGCCGTACAGCACCTGCACATAGGTTTGCATGCGCTGGTCGAGCTGGTTGACCAGCTCGCGCACACGTACCTCGAAATCGGCTTGCAGTTCCTGGTCGGCGTCGTGGCGGGCGTCGCGCCACAGCACCGCAGTCACGCCCAGGCTCACGGCCAGCACCAGCGCGGACAATACGCGCGGTGACTGGGCCAATGCCAGCACCGGCGCCAACGGGCGGCGCTGGCGGAATGGCGCTGGCGCGGCCGGATCCACTTAGTTCCCGGTACCCGTGAACTGGCGGTAGCCGCGCGCGCGCAGTTCGCACGCCGGGCAGGTGCCGCAGCCATAGCCCCAGTCGTGCAGGGCGCCGCGCTCACCGAGGTAGCAGGTGTGGGTGCCGGAGCGGATCAAATCGACCAGCGGCGTGCCGCCCAGGTCCTGCGCCAGTTCCCAGGTCTGGCGCTTGTCGCGCCACATCAGCGGGGTTTCGAGCTTGGTGCGGGTGTCCATGCCCAGGTTGAGCGCCACTTGCAGCGCCTTCATGGTGTCGTCGCGGCAGTCCGGGTAGCCGGAAAAATCGGTCTCGCACATGCCGCCGACGAGCACCGTCAGGCCGCGCCGGTAAGCCACCGTGGCGGCCACCGTCATGAACAGCAGGTTGCGGCCCGGCACAAAGGTGTTGGGCAGGCCGTTGGCCTGGGTTTCGATGGCGATATCGTGGGTCATCGCGGTCTGCGAGATCCTGGAGATCAGCGACAGGTCGATCATGTGATCTTCGCCCAGCCTGGCGTCCCACGCCGGGTTGAGCGCACGCAGGCTGGCGATCAGTTGCGGGCGCACGGTCAGTTCGACGGCGTGGCGCTGGCCGTAATCGAAACCGATGGTTTCAACCCGCGCGTAATGCTTGAGCGCCCAGGCCAGGCAGGTGGTGGAATCTTGTCCACCGCTAAACAGGACCAGGGCGGAATCGGTTGGCAACATTGCTTTTCTTTCCAGATGTATCAACTATTATTAGTACGCCATGATTCGGGGCATTCCGGTACCATGCGGTGAACGCACCACCCCTGATGGAGTCTCATGTTACCGGCATCGCCCGCAATTAAATCGGCAAGACCACGAATTTTGGCACATCTTGTGACAAAAGTATCCGTGCTGCTTGCAACAACCGCAGTTACGGCCGTGGTTCCCTCGTTGGCGCTGGCCCAGGACGCGCAAACCGCCCCTGCCGCTATCCCTGCCAATGACTCTGCCACGCCCCCCGCCGCCGTCCCTGCCAGCGACGCCACCGTGGCCGCCAACGCCGCACCGGTCATCATCAAGTACACGGTGCGCGTCGATGCGCCCGGCGACCTGAAAGAACTGCTGGAAGATAACCTCGACCTCGAACGCTTCCGCGACAGCCCGCGCATGACGCGCGAACAGCTGTTCCGCCTGGTGCGCGCCGCGCCCGAGCAGATCCGCACGCTGGTCTCCACCAGTGGCTACTACACGCCCGAAGTCTCGGTGACGTTCGACCGCGCGGCCACCCCGGCGGTGGTCGATGTCAAGGTGGTGCCGGGCGAACCGGTACGCGTCGGCGAGACCGACCTGGTCCTGGAGGGCTTTGCCCCCAATCCCGAGCAGCCGGCCGACAAGCAGTTCGACGCCACCACGCTCAAGGCCAGTTGGCCGCTCAAGAAAGGCGCCGTGTTCCGCCAGGACGAGTGGGAAGGCGCCAAGCGCGCCATCCTGCGCCAAGTGGTGCAAACCCGCTACCCGCGTGCGCAACTGACCGACAGCCGCGCCACGGTGGACCCCGAAGAACATGTCGCCAACCTGCGCGTGGTGCTCGACAGCGGTCCCGAGATGCGCTTCGGCGACTTGCGCATCGAGGGCCTCAAGCGCTACCCGGACACCGTGGTGCGCAACCTCAACCCGATCAAGCCCGGCGACTATTACAGCGAGGCGGCCTTGCAGGCCTACCAATCCAAGCTGCAGGACACCGGCTACTTCGCCAGCGTGGAAGTGAGCGCCGACCTCAGTGCGGTGCTCGACCAGCAGCTGGCCACCGCCGATGGCGCGCCCACCGATCCCGACGCCCCCACCATTGCCGCTGCCACCGCCGCCAGGTCGATGGAGCCGCTGCCGCTGCTGGTGCGCGTGACCGAGAACAAGCGCAAGAATGTCAGCGCCGGTGTCGGTATCAGTACCAACACCGGTAACCGCGCCTCGCTCACCTACGACGACTTGCAGGTGTTCGGGCTGCGCATGAAAAGCGCGCTCACGCTCGAGACCAAGAAGCAGACCGCCAAGACCGATCTGTACTTTCCGATCACGCCCGAGGGTTACAACCACAGCATCGGCGTGACCTACGAGCGCAGCGACATCGCCGGCGAAGTCACCGCCGTGTCGAGCATCGCCGGCAAGCGCGCCTGGGGTACGCCGCTGCTCGAGCGCAGCTTCACGCTCGAGCTGCTGTCGGAAACCAAGTCGGTGGACAACATCCCCAAGACCACCAGCAAGAGTTTGCCGCTCACGTACGCCGTCACCTGGCGCCGGCTCGACAACCTGCTGCTGCCCACCAAGGGCTATGCCATCAACGCCCAGATCGGCGGCGCGGTGCTGCCCGTGCTCACCGATGAAAAATTCGTGCGCGGCTACCTGCGCGGCGTGTACTACAAGCCGTTCGGTGCCAGCTCCAACATCATCCTGCGCGCCGAAGCCGGTGCGCTCGGCTCGGGCAGCAAGAACGGCGTGCCGTCGGTGTTCCTGTTCCGCGCCGGCGGCGACCAGTCGGTGCGCGGCTATGCGTACCAGGAGCTGGGCGTCAAAGAAGGCGACGCCACCATCGGCGGGCGCTACCTGGCCACGGCCAGCGCCGAATACCAGTACTGGTTCAAGCCCACATGGGGCGCGGCCGTGTTCTACGACGCCGGTAACGCCGGCGACCGGGTCAAGGACCTGCATCCCAAGTCCGGCTACGGCGTGGGCGCGCGCTGGAAAAGCCCGGTCGGTCCGCTCAATGTCGACGTGGCGTATGGCCACGCGGTTCAAAAATATCGTTTGCACTTCTCGCTGGGATTCACTTTCTGATGTCCGACCAACTTAACCACGATTCCCAGGACACTGCGCCGGCGCCGGAAAAAAAACGCCGCTGGCCGCGCCGCGTGTTCATCTCGCTGATGGTGCTGGTGCTGGCGCTTGGCGGCGCCTTCTGGCTTCTCGGCCGCGAATCGACCTTGCAGCAGCTGGTGCAGCGCGTGGCCAGCGCCAGCGGCGGCAGCATTTCCGTCACCGGCGTTACCGGCTCGCTGTACCACCGCATGCATATCGGCCAGCTGGTCTATAAAACCCCCGACAGCACCGTCACCGCGCAAAGCATCGACATCAACTGGTCGCCGTTGCAGTATTTTTCCGAAGGCCTGCAAATCAGCGAGCTGCACGTAGTCAGCCTGACCGTGCGCAGCACCGGCAAGTCCGATGAACCGACCACCATGCCCGCCTCGCTGGCGTCGCCTTTCCGCTTGAGCCTGTCCGATGCGCGGCTCGACAAGCTGGTGCTGGCCAGCGACACCAGCACCACCGTGATCGACAATCTGCGCTTTGCCCTGTACGGCGACAAGACCAGCTGGCACTTGCAGGACGCCTCGGCCAGGACGCCGTTCGGCCTGGCCAAGGCTGACCTGACGATTGCCGGGGCCCGTCCGTTCGCGCTCAAGGGCACGGCCTCGCTCACGCAGGCGCTGGTCGCCACGCCGGCCCCACCCGGCACCGCTGCCACGCCAGTGGGTCAGGCGCCCACCCCGGCCACCTTGACGTTGCAGGCCGGCGGCAGCCTGGCGCTCCTGGAACTGAAAGCCAAGGGCGACGCCGGCGCCGCCAGCGGTACTGCTGCGCTGTCGCTGGCGCCGTTCGACCCGGTGATCCTGCGCGCCATCGACCTGGTGGCCCGCGACGTCGATCCGCACGGTTTCGACGCCGGCCTGCCGCCGGCCAAGTTCAACCTCAAGGTGCAGGCCTCGATCGCGCCCGACCAGAAACTGGCCGGCGAGTTCGAACTGCTCAACCAGGGCAAGGCCGGTCCGCTCGACCAGGACCTGCTGCCGCTGGAAGTGTTCCGCGGCCGCCTGGGCGGTACGCTCACCGCGTCCACGCTCGACAACGTGCTGCTCGACCTGGGCCCTGCCGGCCACTTCAACGGCGGCGGCAATGTCGCGCGCACCGCCATCGACGGCGGCATCGACACCGCCAGCTTCAAGCTGCACACCGACCGTCTCGATTTGTCGCTGCTGCACACGGCCGCCAACAAGACCGCCATCGGCGGCGACATCGTCGTGTCCAGCACCGCCACCACGCAAACCTTGAGCGCCAAGCTGGCCGACAAGGGCCTGCGCCTGGACGCCGACGCCACGCTGGCCGACGCCCTGCTGCAACTGAAGCAGCTGCGCCTGGTCGCCAGCAACGGTAAAAACAGCGGCAGCATCAACGCCACCGGCCAGATGAGCCTGAAGGACCAGCAGGCATTCAGCGCCAAGGTGCGCACGCAGAACTTCGATCCGGCGGCGCTGGTACTGAGCTACCCGGCCGGCGACCTCAATATCGACGTCAACGCTGCCGGTCATATCGCTCCCGCATGGAAAGTGGCGGCCGACTTCCAAGTCAAGCCGAGCAAGCTGTATGGCCAGCCGCTCACCGGCGCCGGCAAGCTCAATGCCGACCCGGTCCACATCAGCGGGGTCGATGGACGCCTGGCCATGGGCCAGAACACCGCCACCGTCGCCGGCGACTTCGGCGCACCGGGCGAGCAACTGCGCTGGAAAGTCGATGCGCGCCAGCTGGCCGCCGTCAACCCCGACCTGATCGGCGCCATCAACGCCACCGGCGTGGTCACCGGCACCATGGACACGCCGCGCACCAGCTTTGACGCCGACGCCCGTGGCCTGGGCCTGGCCTCGGCCAAGCGCCCGGCCAACGACAGCGTGATCCACGCCAGCGGCGACGTCGCCATGGCCGGCAGCGCAAAAGTACCGGAACTGAAAATGACCGGCACCGTGCAGCGCTTCAACCCCGCCGCTTTCGGCGCCGCGCAAGCCGGCGCCATCAACGCCGCCTTTACGGCCGACGCGCGCCTGTCCGCCGACTGGCGCGCCGGGCTGAACCTCACCTTGCAGCCATCGACCCTGTCGAACGCACCGCTGTCGGGCTATGCCAAGTTGTCGGCCAATGCCAAAGACATCAGCACTGCCGACATCGACCTGCGCCTGGGCGCCAACAGCCTGGTCGCCAAGGGCAGCTTCGGCAGCGCGCTCGATAAGCTGGACTGGAAACTCGACGCGCCGCAACTGGCGGCATTGGGTCCGCAGTTTGCCGGTATCCTGCGCGCCAACGGCACCCTGTCCGGTACCACCGCGCGTCCGGCGATTTCCCTGACCATGGACGGCAGCAAGCTGCGCGCGCCGGGCCAGCAGCAGGTCGAGAGTATCCGTGGCAGCGCCACCCTGGGCAGCACGGCTGCGGCACCGGCTGCATCGGCCGCACGTACCGGCGCCGGCAATCGCGCAGTCGCGACGACTGCGGACGTGCCCCTGGTCAGCGATATCGAGATTGCCGGCTACGAATCGCCATCGATCAAGATCGCCAAGGCGCGCCTGCAAACGGCGGGCACGCGCAGCGCCCACACCATTACGCTCTCGGCCAACAACAGCGACTTCGACGCCACCTTGCGCGTCAAGGGCGGCTGGGCCAACGACACCTGGACCGGCGCCATCGACGCGCTGCAAAACAAGGGCCGCTTCGCGCTGGCGCTGGTGGCGCCGGCGCCGCTGCGCCTGGCGGCACCTAGTGGCAGCGGCGTGGCCGGCCTGGCGCGTCCCGAGCAGATCGCACTGGGCACCACCACCATCAAGATCCGCGACGGCAGCGTGCGCATCGACAACCTGGAAAAGAATGGCGGCGCCTGGCGCAGCAAGGGCCAGGCCACGGCGTTACCGGTCTGGTACCTGGGCCAGTTGTCGGACGCGTGGCGCGACAGCGTGCGCGGCAACATGACCATCGGCGCCGACTGGGGCGTGAACCTGCAAGCCGGCGCCAAGAACAGTGCACCGGTGCTGGCCGGCGCGTTCCACGTGTTCCGCGAACAGGGCGACATCACCATCATCGGCGCCGACCTGTCGCAGCCGCTAGGCCTGAAAACCCTGGACGCGCGCGCCACCGTCAACGACGGCGCGCTGCGGGTGGAGCTCAATGTCGATGGCACCCGCGTGGGCCAGGCGCGCCTGGACGGCACCGCCCAGTTGCGCAACGGCCGCCTGGCCAACGACAGCCCGTTCACCGTGACCGGCAGCGCCAATATGGGTTCGCTGGCGTGGCTGGCGCCCCTGGCCGGCCAGCCGGGCCTGGAAATCGACGGCATCCTCAAGCTGGCGCTGGAGGGCAGCGGCACCATCGGCGCGCCGCAGCTGACCGGCGACATCAACGGCCAGAAGCTGGTGGTCAACCTGCCCGACCAGGGCATCAAGCTGCGCAACGGCGTGCTGCAGGCGCGCCTGACCGGCGACCAATTACAGCTGCAAACGCTGAGCTTCGAGGGCCAGCAGGGCCGGGCCCAGGCCGACGGCTGGATCCGGTACGCCGGCAACGAAGCGACCATGCAGCTCAAACTGAGCGCCGACAAGCTCGAAGTGCTGTCGCGCCCCGACCGCCTGCTGGTGCTGAGCGGCCAGAGCACGCTGGTGCGCGACGCCAGACACTTCCAGCTCGACGGCAAGTTCCGCGCCGACCGCGCCAATATCGAACTCGGTGACGAGAACGCGCCTACCCTGTCGAACGACGTGGTCGTGCTCGGCAAGGGTGCGGCCGCACCGGCCACCAAGCCGGCCCAGGGCTTGCCGCTCAATATCGACGTCGAGGCCGACCTCGGCGACGCCTTCAAACTCAAGGGCATGGGCATCGAAACCGAACTGGCCGGCGCGGTGCGGGTGCGCATTACCGACCGCCGGCCGCCGCGCGTGAACGGTTCGATCCGGGTGGTGGGCGGCACGTACGCGGCGTATGGCCAGAAGCTGGCGATCGACCGGGGCGTGATCAACTTCACCGGCGCCTACGACAACCCTGGCCTGAACATCGTGGCCGTGCGCCGCCGTCCCGAAGGCGAGCCGCTGACCTTGACCAACGTGGAAGCCGGCGTGGAAGTGCGCGGCACGGCGCTGGCGCCATCGGCCAAGCTGATCTCCACGCCGACGGTACCCGACAGCGACAAGCTGTCCTGGCTGGTGCTGGGCCATGGCATCGAAAACACCGAGGGCAACGACATGGCGCTGTTAAGCACCGCTGCCGGCGCGCTGTTCGGCGGCAAGGGCCAGGGCAAGCTGGCCAACTCGCTGGGCCTCGACGAACTGGGCGTGGGCCAGGCCTCGGGGTCGGGCACGGCTGCGGGCGCCGCCACCGGACTGCAAAACACCGTGGTCACGGTGGGCAAGCGGATTTCGTCGCGCGCCTACCTGAGCTTCGAGCAGGGCGCCGGGACGGCCACCAGCCTGGTCAAACTGCGGTACAAGCTCAATCCGCGCATCTCGCTGCAGTTCCAGACCGGGACCAATAATGCGCTCGATGTGCTGTACAGCTGGGCGTTCGATTAAGGTGTGGCGTTCTTGACGTACTTGTCCAGCCACGCATTGGTCTCGTACAGCATGTGCATGATCGACTCCCGCGCCCGGTAGGCGTGGGATTCGTTCGGCAGCATCACCAGCCGCGCCGTCCCGCCCAGTCCCTTGATCGCCTGGAACATCCGTTCGCTCTGCAACGGGAACGTGCCCGAGTTGCTGTCTTCGGCGCCGTGGATCAGCAGCATCGCATCCTTGATGCGGTCGGCGTGATTGAACGGCGACATGGCCTGGTACACGGCCGGCGCCTGCCAGTAAGGCCGCTCCTCGGACTGGAAGCCGAACGGCGTCAGGGTGCGGTTATAGGCGCCACTGCGGGCGATCCCGGCGCGGAACAGCCGCGTGTGCGCCAGCAAATTCCCCGTCATGAAGGCGCCGTACGAATGGCCGCCGATGGCCAGCCGCGCGCGGTCGCCCACGCCGCGCCGCACCACTTCTTCCACCGCCGCTTCGGCGTCCGCCACCAGCTGCGCCAGGTAAGTGTCGTTCGGCTCGTCGTCGCCGCTGCCGATGATCGGGAACGAGGGATTGTCCAGCACCGCATAACCCATCGCCAGGTAAGCAGCCGGCCCCCAGTAGCTGACCGCATTGAAACGGTACGGCGAGCCGGTGGTCTGGCTGGCTGCGCCGGCAGACTTGAACTCCTGCGGGTACGCCCACATCAACAGCGGCAGCGGGCCGTCGCGCACCGCGTCGTAACCGGGTGGCAGCATCAGGGTGGCGGTCAGTTCGACGCCGTCGTGGCGCGGGTAGCGGATCTGCTCCTTGTGGATGTCGCGCAGTTGCGGCGTGGGGTGCGGGTAGCTGGTGAGCGCGCGCAGCTGGCGGTCGTCGGGCCGGGTCAGGTCGCGCAGGTAGTAATTGGGGCGTTCGAGCGGCGACTCGCGCGTGGTGAGCAGCAGCGTGCCGTCGTCATTGAGCACTGCCGCGACGTTTTCGAAGTACGGCGCCTGGCTCTGGAACAGCCGGGTCTTTTCGCGCGTGGTCAGGCTCAGGCGGTCCAGGAACGGGCGGTCGCCGTCGGGCGTGGCGCCGGCGCCGTCGAGCAGGATGGTGGTATTGGGGCCGATCAGCAGGCGCGGAAAGCCGCTGGCGTCGGCGCGCATCACCGGTGAGCCGGGACTGTTGTAGCGGTCTTCGTACGAACCCGAATGAATCAGTTCGGGCGGCGTGGACAAGTGGCCAGGGGCGATCATCCACTGCTTGTACTGGCGCGTCTTGTGCCAGCGTTCGCTGACCAGCGCCACGTCCTCGCGGCCCCAGGCCACGCCGCCATAACGCATGGTCAGGCGCGCCAGCACCAGCGGCGGCGCGTGGAACGGCGCCGCGTGCAGGTACACGACGTCGCGCACGCCGTCCTGCACCTCGTGCGCGGGGTCGCCGCCATCCTGCGCCTCGGCCCAGACCAGTGACGCCGGCGCGTCGGCCCGCCACGAGACGTGGCGCACGCCGCTTGATACGGCATCGTTCCCCGGCGGCAGGCCTTCTTCGAGCGGCAGGTTGGCCACCGTGTGCAGCAGCATGCCGTGCAGGTCGCGCACTTCCACCCGCTCGCCGAAGCTCGACGCGGTGACGATGTACGAATAAGGACGCGTCACGCTTTGGGTGAGCAGGTACTCGCCGCCGGGCGCCACCGACGTGCGCGAGAACTGGCCCGGTTCGCCGATGGGACGCGCCTTGCCATCGACGCTCAGCAGCACCATCTGCACCGTGATGTAGTACTCGAACAGGCGCGCGTCGTCCTCGTTGCGCAGCAGGTCCTGGTAGGTGCGCAGCTGGCGCACGGCGCCATCGGCTTCGCTGTCCTGCAGGATCGGGCCGGTGGGCACGCCGTTCGTCTGCGGCGGCTGGCCGATGCCGACCGGGCGCCAGTGCACCAGCAGGCCGCTGCTGTCGGGCAGCCAGTTGAAGCCGCGCGTGAGCACCGCCGACAGCGGCTGCGGCGAGAGCTTGCGGGCGCGCCGCGCGGCGACATCGACCAGCCACAGTTCCACTGCGCCGGCGTCGCTGTCGAGCGAGACGTGGGTAAACGCCAGGTGGCGCTGGTCGGGCGACCAGCTCAGGTCCGACAAGCGCAAGTCCGGCGGCAGGCCGGCGATCGCGCTTTCCTCGCGGCTGGCGATATCGAGCAGGGACAGGCCGGTGCCGAACGAGAAGCGCGAGCCGGCGCAGGTGCGCGGGTTGATGCGCAGGCCGGCCAGTTTCAGTTCCGGCTGCGCCACCTCGGCAATGCCGGGCAGCGCCGGGGTTTGCACCACGGCGGCGGTATCGCGGCGCGGGCTCAGGCTCAGTGCCGGCGCCCGGGGCGCATCGACGATCGCTTGCAGCGGTGCGGGGGGCAGGCGGTAGCCGGTGTCGGATGCGCCCTGGTTGGGCGAGGCGGCCATCAGGCCGGGGTGGGCAGGTAGCGCGGGGGGCAACTTGGCGGGCGGTTGATTCATGGAGGTCCTTTCCAGTGGCCGGCGACGTGGGAGCAGCTGAAGTCCAGTTTGCCAGGTCGAGTGTGCTCATCGTACCGCGAATGTCAATCGCCGGGTACACCACTCTGGCGTACAATCGCTGTTCCCGAAAAATCGCTGTGGACAGATTATGGAAATGACTACTATTGTGCTGTTGCTGCTGGTGCCGGTGGCGGTATGGCGCATCTACTCGCGCCTGAAAGCCATGCTGGTCCGCACCCAGTCCGAACTGTGGAAGCACTACACCATGGCGGCCATCATGGCCGCCGCGCTGCTGATCCTGCTGGTGCTCTCGATCGGCAAGTGGCCGGCGCTGGGCGCGCTGGTGACCGGCGCCGCACTGGGCGCGTATCTGGGCCGGCGCCAGTTTTCGCTGACGCGCCTGCGCAACCTGCCGGAAGGCTTTTTCTACACGCCCGACCGCCGCCTGCCGCTGTTGATCATCATGCTGTTCGTCAGCCGCCTGATCTACCGCCTGTTCGAGGCTTACCTGCATATGCACGACGGTATCGCGCTCGACCCGGACTTCCTCGGCAGCCCGGTTACCACCGTGGTCTTCGGCCTGCTGGCCGGCTTTTACCTGACGTACAGCGTGCTGCTGGTACGCTGGCACAAGAGCCAGACACCGCTGCCAAAACCGATCAATATCTTCGATATCAAGTAAATCATTCAACTCATCGGGCCGGCAAACGGCCCAGGAACGCGCAGTAGGCGGGCGGCACGGCGGCGTTGGTCAGTACATCGTTATGCCCGGCGCCCGCCACCATCAACAGCTGCTTCGACGGCGACGGCAGCGCTGCATACACCTGCCTGGCCAGCCGTGGCGGCGTGATCCTGTCCTCTTCCCCTTCCAGCACCAGTGCCGGTCCGGCGTACCCCGCCACCGTGGCGACGTTGTCGATGCCCTGCAAGGCCGGATCGATTTCCAGGCGCACGAACGGCCACACGTACCACGGCATCCTGGCATTGCCCCAGTCGCGCACATTGGTGGTGGTCGATTCGAGCACCAGCGCGCGCACGGCCGGCCGTTGCTGCGCCACGTAAGCGGCGACGAAACTGCCCAGCGACTGGCCATGCACCACCACCCTGCCCGGCTGGCGCGCGTTGACATGATCGAACACCCGCAGCGCATCGTCCTTGAGCGTGGCGATGGTGGGCGTGCCGGTGCTGCGGCCATAGCCGCGATAGTCGAATATGGTCACCTCGGCCACCTGGACGGTGCAGGACTCGAACGCACCCAGTACGCCAGCGCCATGGCGGTCGAGGTGAAAGGCATTGCCGCCGAAGTACAGCACGGTCAAGCCGGTACCGGCGCGCGTGGCTTCGACGCCGCCCAATTGTGCGTCTGCCACCGGCAGCGATACCGCGTCCACGTGCCACGCCGGTGCGCTGGCGCTATCGAGCCGCGTCCTGGGCGGCGGGTCTTCGGGCCGGTCGGCGCGCAGCACATCACGCTCGCCCACCTGCATTGCGCAGCCCGATAAACCGACCATGATTGCCACTATCCCTGCCACGACTCGCTGCATGCCTGCTCCTGTTTTATTGACGGTACAATTGACTCAATTCAATATACAACAACAATTACTTACTGTAAAACGATAAATAATTAACCCAATACAATCAATATGAACATTACCCTGATCCGCTGCCTGCTGTGGCTGTGCGTGGCCGTGCAAGCGGCCTTCTTTTTCTTTGCCTGGACCACGTTCGCGCCGGCCATCGGCAGCATGACCATCGACATCACCGCCAACGGCGTCAGTACCGCCACCAAGCTGGGCTTGACGACCGCCCAGCGCGCGCTGGGCGCGGCGTTGGCGGCGCTGCCGGTGCTCGTTCTCGGTTACGGCTTGTGGCGGCTCGACCGCTTGCTGCTCAACTTTCGCCGCCAGGACCTGTTTACGCCGCAGTCGGTGGCGCACCTGCGGGCGTTTGCTGGCGCCACGCTGGCGGCGACCTTGTTGTCGATCGTGGAGCCGCCGCTGCGCACCCTCGGCTGGTGGCTGATCACCGGCGTCAAGTCGCCGCTGCAAATCGGGCTGACCGGCGAGCAGGCCATGCTGATCCTGGTGTGCGGCCTGTTCTACCTGGTCACGCGGATGATGCAGGAAGGCGGCCGGCTGGCGCAGGAAAACGAGGGCTTCATCTGATGGCGATCGTGATCAACCTGGACCTGATGCTGGCCAGGCGCAAGGTCAAATCGCGCGAGCTGGCGGCGTACGTGGGCATCACCGAGCAGAACCTGTCGCTGCTCAAGTCGGGCAAGGTGAAAGGGATACGGTTTGCGACGCTGGAAAAGATCTGCGAGCGGCTCGATTGCCAGCCGGGGGATATCCTCGAGTGGACGGTGGGTGGGGATGAAGATGAAGGTGGCGTCGAGATCTGACGCCACCTTCGGTTGAGGGTAGAAACCCGTGCGGGATCAGGCGGCTTTGGCGGTTGCCTTGGCGCCGGCTTTGCCATCGGCTTTGCTAGCGGCTTTACCAGCTTCCACGTCCGCCGCGCGCCGTTGCAGCACGAAGATCGGCTGCGCCCACTGGGTGTCCTTCTTCTTTTTGCTCGTAATGAGGGTCAGTTCCGAAGGGTCGTAGACGTCGGTGTTGTGCGTGAGCGGCGTCGTCATCAGGTACTGGGCGTCGGTGTTTTTCAGGAACTCGCCGACCAGCTGGATGTTGCGGATATCCAGGTGGGCAAACGGTTCGTCGATGAACACGAAGCCGCCCGAGCCCTCTTCCGATTTCAGCAGCGCGATCAGGAGCACCAGCGACTTCATCACCTGCTGGCCGCCCGACGCTTCGCCGTCGTTCATGCCGATGATGCCCTTGCCGTCGAACTTGAAGCGCACGTGCAGGCCGGCTTGCGACAGCAGCACGTCGTCGTTTTCCAGCTTGACCGGATCGGCGTGCACCTCGATGCCGGCCAGTTCGCCGAGCTCCTTGATGTTCTTCGAATAGGTCTTGATGGTGTAGCGCAGCCGCTCCATGTAGGCCCCGCGCGCGTTGCCGGTCGCTTCGATGGCGCGGTTGTTCTGGTAGCGGCGCTCGTCGGTTTCCGACTGGCGGCCACCGAGCTGCTCGCTCAGGCGCGTGTACTGGTCGATCACGGTGGCGTCGAGCTCCCAGTCGCTGCGGGCCAAACTGGCTTCGAGCGTGTGCAGGCGCAGCGTGACCTGGTGCGTGTTCTGGTGCTCGGCAACCAGCGCCAGGCGGCGCTCGAGGCGGCGCCAGCCCTTGGGCAGGTGGCGCCAGTTCTTGCGCAGCGTGAGCAAGGCGCGCGCGTGGTCGGCGCGCTGTTCGATCTGGCGCTTGAGGTTCAAGCGCGTGCCCGCTTCCGCTTCCGACAGGGCAAAGCGCGCGTTCTGGCACGTGGTGTCGGCCCGGGTACGCGCCACCACGGCGGTCTTGATCAGGTTTTGCAGCTCGCCCAGGCGGCTGCCCACTTCCGTGCGCTCAGTGCGCAGCGGTACCGCGTTGCGCGACGCTTCCTCGAACTCGTCGTGGCGTGCTGCCAGTTCCTTGGCTGCGTCCACCCCGGCCAGGCGGGTTTTCAGCGCGCTGATTTCCGACGCCAGCTTCGATACCGCCAAGGTCAGCGTATCTTCCTGCGCTTCCAGTGCCGGCAGCGCTTTCTGGATCGCTTCCATGCGCTGGGTACGGCCGGCCGTGCCGAAGCGGTAGCGCGACGCTTCCACGAACAGCGAGCGGCCACCGCGGCGTTCGCGGTGATAGGCCTCGGGCGTGATCCATTCGTCGTTGTTACCGAGCTTGGCGCCGGCATCGACGCTGTCCACGCGCGTGATGCGCGAGAGCTGCTCGACCAGCCATGAAGGCACCTTGGCGGCGAACTTCACCACCGACATCAGGCTGTCGTCGCGGGTGGCGTGGGCGTTCACCAGGTCGGTGACGATGAAGTGGCGATAGCGCTCCTTTTCCGCCAGGCGGTACGCCGACGTGGCGTCGCCGGCTTTATCGAGCAGCACCACCGACGCGTAACCGCCCAACACGCCCTCCACCGCGCCTTGCCAGCGCGGATCGGTCACTTCGACGATGTCGGACAGCATGGCGTGGCTGATGCCGGCGTCGTTAAGCGCGCGGCGCATGCTGCGCTGCGCTTCCGGCTCCGGCATCGCGGTCTTGCCTTGCAAGGCCGAGATGGTGGCCATTTCGCCGGCGATTTTCGCGGCGACGGCATCGCGGGCGTTGCGCTGGCGCGCCAGCTCGATTTCCTTCTCTTGCAGCTGCTGTGCCACTTCGGCCAGGTCGGCGCCGGAATCGGCGGCCAGCTTTTGCAGGCGTGCCTTTTGCTCGAGCAGGCTGTCGAGCGGTTTGAGTTTGCCGTTGATCAGGTTCAGGCGCGATTGCAGCGACGTCGATTCCTGTTCCAGCACGGTCTCGTGCTGCTGCGCCTCGGTCAGCGCACGGGCGAAGTTGGTCACCGCGTGGCGCTTGTCGGCCAGCTGGGCGTCGGCCTGCTGCAGCGGTTTGCGAGCTTCGCGCAGCTGGCGGCTGATGTTGCCCTGCTTTTCGCGCGCCTCGTGGTATTCCAGCGTCGGCAGCGCTTCCTCTTGCAGGTTGCGGCGCTCCTTGTTCAGGTCTTCCCACTGGTGGTAATTGGCCACGCGCAGGCGCAGGCCCTCCAGGTTGGTCTTGGACGCGTCGAGTTCCGCCTCGAAGCGTTTCAGCTCTTCCTCGGTGTCGCGCTGGTGGCGCTTGGCTTCGTCGTAGGCGTCGAGCACCTCCTTGTCGCCGAACACCTGGAACACCAGGTCGAGCAGCTGGCGCGGTGCGTATTCGCACAGCTTGTCGGTCTCGCCCTGCTCCAGGGCCAGGACCTTGGCCATGGCCGGCGACAGGCCGGCGTTGGCCAGGCGCTTGCGGTAGTTTTCCACGCCGAGCCAGTCGTTGCCGACGTCGCCGATGTCTTCGATCTGCACGTTACCGGGTCGCATCAGGTACTGGCGCTTCCAGTCGCCGCCGTTCTTCTGGATCTGGCAGAACAGCGTGACTTCGTCGTCGCTGAAAAAACCGGAACTGCGGAACGGACGATTGGACAGCTGCTTGCCGACCGCCTTGTTATCGACCACCGCACGCAGCCAGGCCGTCTGCTGGCCGCTGTGGCGTGCATAGTGTTTATAGGTGCGGCCCATCGAGCAATCAAGGCCGAACAGGGTGCGCAACGCGTCGAGCAGCGTGGTCTTGCCGGAGCCGTTCTGGCCGGCGATGGTGATGATCTTGGCGTCGAGCGGGATGTTCTTGATGCGCTGCCAGTAATCCCAGTGGACCAGCTCCAGCGATTTGATATGAAACATGGCTTAATCCTTGGGTGGTTCTTGGGCGCCTTGGGCGTCTTGCTGTTCTTCGAACGGCACGTCGAAGACCGGCACGGCATTGCCATCGGCGTCGTAGTCGGGGTTTTCCATTTCAGGCTCCACGGTTTCCACGGCGTTGGGGGCGTCGTCCTCGTACGCGCGCGGCTTCGGAATCCGGCGCGGCACGGCCATCTCCTGCGGCGGTGTGCGCTTGAAGACGTCGGCCAGCGCGCCGTTGATGATGCGTTCCTTGAGCAGGTCGGTATCCATCAGCAGGTCGAGCAGCGGGCCTTCGAGCACCACGTCGCCACGGCGCTCGATGAAGCCGAGCTTGGCGAGGATGGACAGGTTCATGTCCAGCCGCGTCTTTTTACCGAGCTTGTCGCCGAAGTCGGCCAGCAGCGCCTTGTAGGCGATGCCGATCGAGGTGTCTTCGGCGCGCGGCAGCGGGCGCTCGGTGCCGAACATGTCGTTCTGCTTGTCGTCCGCATGCTGGTGGTTTTCCTGGCGTTCGCGCTTGGGCAGAATGATCTGCGCCCACAGCACGACCAGCAGGGCCACGCCATCGCGCGACAGGCCGAAGTTATTGTTCTGCCACACGTCCTTGGCGCCGAAAATCTTCGGTTCGATATTGCGCGTGAGCGCCACCGTCACGTGGTCGGCATACACGTTGTCGAGCAATTTCAGGCCCACGGCCAGCAGGCGCGCGTCCACTTCGATGCGGAACTGTTCGTCCGCCAGTGCGCGCTTGACCAGGCGGTCGTCGCGGCGCAGGGTCTGATGCGCGAGCAGGCGCGCGATCAGGATTTGTGCATCATCATTCATCGGACTTGTCGCCTTCCGGGTTCAAAGACAGGGTAAGCGAAGCGAGAGACATTGCCGCCACGTGCAGGTCGGGCAGTTGTACCATTTCGTCGCTCGGGGTAAAGGTGACAGGCAGGCGCGCCAGGTCGCCGGTGGCGCCTTGCAAGCGCGCTTCGTCGGCGTCGCCCAGGAGCGGCAGCATCGAGGCGCGGTACGACGCCACAGCGAACGACGCCGGCAGCAGCGATTCGTGCACCTGGATCGAAGGCGCCGCACCGTCCACGCTGGCGGGGAATTTCCCGGGCGAGGTAAAGTCGGCCAGGCGCGCCAGCCATTCGTCGAGTTCTTTTTGCATCGGTGGTCCGTCGCTGATCGTGGTGGGCGCGTCTTCGCCGCTGGGCAGGCCGCCCTGCACCGCGCTGGCGGCGCGGTCGGACAGCAGTTCGGCTTCGGCCACGTCGATCATCTCGGCCGGGGTAATAAACTGCGGCACCACCGGCAGGTCGATGGCGCCCACGGCCAGCGAGGCCAGGTCGTCGTGCTGCAACAGCCAGCGCTTGATGTCGGTGGTGGAGAGACCAGACTGGCCCAGGTGCACGCGCTGGCGCTCGATCTGGTTCAGCGCGCGCGAGAACATGCCCTGCATATTCAGCAGCGACGACTGCGCGCGGCCAATCGCCTGCGCCGCCCGGTGGGTGGCGTGGTCGGCGTTTTCGTCGCTGGTGATCGCCCGCAGAATCTCGGAACCCTTCTCCACCCAGTCGCACGCCACGTGCCATTTTGCCTGCGACTCGCGCAGGCGGAACTCGGAGCCGGACGCGATCGCGTCGGCGAATTCCTCGGTCAGTTCCACCAGGCGGCCCAGCAGGTGGTGCAGCTGCTCCACGGTGACGCCGCCCATCATCTGCGAACCGGCCACCTGCGACAGCAAATAGCCCATGTCGGCCGGATCTTCTTCCTTGCCCATGGCCAGCAAGGCGTCGATGGCCGAGAGCACGTTGCGCGCCATCGGCGTGACACGATAGACGGCCTGCTGCGCATCCCACGCCAGCAACTGGTTGGTACGCAGGCGCATGAGCACCGTCTCCAGGCTTTCGGGCAGCAGGTAGGCCAGGCGGGTATTGATGTCCGGGCGCGTAAAGCTGGCCGACGCCGTATCGGACGCCAGCTCGCGCAGCACCAGGAGGCGCACCAGCACGCCGTCGAAACCGCCGTGGAACAATGCTGTAAACACTTGCAGCAGCGGCTGCGCGCGTTTCAGGTGGTAGACCTGCTCGATTTCATCGGCCGAGATATTGGGCTTGAAGTGGGCCTGCAGGCCATCCTGTTGCGAGTCCAGCGCCGGGTCGGGCGCGGACTCGGTTGTCATAGTTTCTATCATTCTTAGCCATGTTGGTCGCAACAATCACCGCGTCCTCGCGGGGGCGACAGTATAGCAGTTGCCATCACCGGTTAAGCCGTTCTCACTTTTTGGTGAATTTATCAAGTGTCTGGTCCACGTAGTCGCCATCGGCGTCCTTGAACACCACGCGCACCGGGTACCAGTCCATCGTTGGCGCCAGCCACAGGTCCACCTGCGAATCCTTGTCGTCGGCGGTCTGGCGCACCAGGTGCAGCGCGCTGATGTCGCTGCCGCCCACGCTGATGGTCTCGGTCTTGACCACCTTGAATACCCACTGCTCGGCGTTGCGGCGCGCGGCGACGAAATACGCCCACTCGCTGCCCGGCTTGAACTTCTCGGGCGTGGCGCGGGCGTTCGCCGCCAGCTGCCACTGGATGCTCACCCGATCCTGCTCGCCGCCCTTGATCGGATAGGTCTCGTCGCCCACGCTGAAGCTGATGGTCCTGGTGTCGCGCTTGAAGGAGGCGGTGGTGGCCTCCTTGCGGAAGCGCTTTTCCATGAACGACACCGGCGCCAGGCCGTAGTCGTCGATGGCGCCTTCGCTGCGGGTTTCCAGGATCTTGCCGAAGATCGGCGCGCGGCTCTCGGCTGCGACCGAGTACTTGCCGTCGCCGGCGCGCCACTGCACGGTGGCGGTGCCGTTGATGGTGATGCCGTGCTGTTTGGCCTTGATGGCGTAAACAAGGTCTGCCGACGGCGGCGCGCTGAAGGCACGCTTGACGGCCGGGTGCTCGGCATCGGCAGCATGAGCCGCGAAGGTGGCGCCGCCCAGCGCCAGCATGGCGGCAAAGTTCAGCGCGCGAAAGGTAGGGTTGGTTTTCATGTCATTGTCCGGTGATTGTTATTTTGGAGACGGTCTGCGTGGTGAGCGCGCCGCTCGCTTCGGTATTGCGTATCTGGACCGGGTACCACTGCATGCCCGGCGCCAGCCAGATGTCGAGCCGCGACGAATACGTGCCCGGCTTCGGTGGCCGCGTCAGGTGCCAGGTGACCAGGTTGCCCATCCTGGTGTTCAGTTCATCCTCACCCACCAGCTGGAAGCGGAACAAGGTCGCTTCCTTGTCCTCGCCCACCTGGATGTCGATGTCGCCGCCCAGCTGGTTGACGTCGGCGCGGCCGATGCCGGCCAGCTGGAATGGCACCGTGGCCTTGTCCTGCGCGCCGGCCAGCAGCGGGTAGCTGCGGTCGGAGGCCGAGAACGAGATCGTGTTGGCGCCGCCGTTACGATTGAAATGGGTGGCGGTCTCGGACCGGCGCGCGCGTTTTTCGGTAGCCCGCTCGGGCGCAATGCCATAGTCGTCGATGGCGCCCTCGCTGCGCAGCACCAGCAGGTTCAGGCGCGTGACCAGCAGGCTCACGCCCGCTTCCACAGACGCCCGGTAACGGCTGCCGTCAGTATGCCATGTCATCACGGCAGACCCTGTCCATTTGGCGCCGTCGGCATCCACCCGCGCCACGTCCATGTCGAACGTGGCCGACGGCGGCAGATTCACCTTGTAGCGGCGCCCGCCCTGCGGGGCCGGTTCGACGACGGCGGGTGCGGGGTCGCCGGTGGCCTTG
Source organism: Duganella phyllosphaerae (assembly GCF_001758785.1). Lineage (GTDB taxonomy): Bacteria > Pseudomonadota > Gammaproteobacteria > Burkholderiales > Burkholderiaceae_D > Rugamonas > Rugamonas phyllosphaerae. The sequence goes on along the minus strand of NZ_LROM01000068.1, from coordinate 17,099 downwards.
TCCGGTGCTGGCGCTGGCGCGGCTGCCGGCGGGGCCGGGGCCGCAGTTGCGGTTGCAACAGAGTTGGGCGTCACCGCGAGATCGAGGTCGGCGGCATCGATGGCCGGCGCCGGCGCTGCGCTGTCCACCGCAGTGATGGCCGCTCCCGCCTGCGTCGGCGCCGGCAGCGCTGGGCGCGGACGGGCGAAGGCCGGCTTGGCTGGCGTATCGCCGTTCGGCTTGACCGCAGCCCTGGCGGCGGCATCGAGCGGTGCAATCTCCTGCAGCGGCGCGCTGACCAGGCGCGGCGGCAGCGTCAGGCGCACCTGGGCAGTGACCACCGCCGGCTTGGCGTTGACGGTGGCCGATGCCACCAGGTGGCTGGCGGCCCAGTCGATCGCCAGTCCGTGCAGCACCACCGTGGCGGCGCAAAACAGCACCATGCGGCGGCGTTGGGAAAGGAAGGAGGCGATCGTCATGGCGCTAGTTTAACGTGTTCGGCCAAATGCTTCCGGCGGCAGCAACGTTGCCAGAAAACTTTGATCGGCCACGCGTTATCTGCTACGCTGAACCAACTACTACAGGAGACTTTCATGGCCCAACCACAGATGCCGCACATTCCCGGCGCAGCAGTGATGAACGACACACTGGACTTCGTTAAAAACCTGTGGGGCAGCATGGGCGTACCCGGCCTGACCACGCCCACCCTGTCGGTCGAAGAACTGGACAAGAAGATCAACGACCTGAAGGCGGTCGAGGCGTGGCTCAACCTGAACATGAGCATGCTGCGCGGTAGCATCCAGGCGCTGGAAGTGCAGCGCAACACCATCGCCACGCTCAAGTCGGTGGGCGCCAGCCTGGCTGCCGCCGTCAATCAGAATACTGCGCAGGCTCCGGCGCCAGGCGCCGATCACAAGTCGATCTTCGACGCCAACCCGTACACCTCGGCCTTCTTCCAGCATGCGCGCGAAGCCGACAAGCAAAAGCCGGCTGCGGCACAGCCAGCGCCACCACCACCGGCGCCGGAACCCAAGGCCGCCGGCGCTGCGCCAGCACCGGACCAGGCCAAGCCACAGGCCGACCCCACCGCCGGCGCAGCCGCGCTGTGGTGGAATCTGTTGCAGGATCAGTTCAAGCAGGCGGTATCGACTGCCGCGGCGTCGGAGTCGATGATGGCCGAGACGGCAGCCAAGTTTGCCGCCGCAGCGACGGCCAAGCCGGCAGCCGATGCAGCGCAACCGGCGGCAGAAGCAGCGGCGCCGGCGGAGGACAAGAAACCCGCCGCCAAGCGCGCACCGCCGAAACCAGCCAAGCCAGCCGCCGGGAAGTAAACGTTACAAGCGCCTGAGAAACCTCCAGAGCGAGGCGCAGCGACGAAGACAGTTCGAATGTACGGCGAGGAGCTGCAACGAAGCTATGGAGGCTTTATCAGCGTTATGCCAGGCGCAGAATGCGGATGGCATCGACCAGCCCATCGGCTTGTTTTTGGACTTTCTGGACGTCGATCAAACCTTCTTCTTCAAGCAGCTTGGCGCTGTCGAGGGCGCCCTGGAAGCTCTCGATGGTGTCACCCTTGGCGGCGACCGGTTTTACCCAGGCTACGCTGCCGACCTTCATTTTCGTATAGACTTCTTTTGCGATATCGCGCATAAATTTACATCCTCTCTCTGGTGGCACGGTCTTGATGGCCGCACCTGTTTTAATATTATTAATATAAATGGTTTAACGATCCGGGACCGCGCCGTTGGCGGCCTCGTACTCGCTGGCCGCAACTGCCGCCACCACGCCGGATACCGGCGCCAGCATCGCCAGCTGCTCCATCAACTGGGCAAAGCGCGGCTGGCCGGGGGCGATGGCGTCGACATGCATGAGCACCTCGATCGCCTCGTCGGCCAGTTCGCGCACGTAGCCGGTTTGCTGCAGGCGCGAGATCAGGATCTGCGCCGAATTGAACAGGATGCGCATATTGTGCGGCAACGCGTTGCGCGCCACGCGCATCCAGTCGATGGCTTCGCCCAGCCGGTCGGACTTCCACAGCAGCACGCCCTTGTTCATCATGTCGGCCGCTTCCTTGCGCGCAGAGCGTATCAGTTCGATGCCCTCGTCGCCCATGCGCGCCCTGTCGAAGATCTTCTGCACTTCGTCCATCAGCGGCACGTTATCATGGTTGTTGCGCGCAATGTAGCACAGCAGTCCCACCGGCGCCTCTTTCACGCCCACCGCGAAGAGCAGGGTCGCCATGTCGAGGCAGGTGGCGGTGTCGGGCCGGTGGCGGCTTTCGTCGGCCAGCATCGTTTCGAGTTCGTCGCCCGATTTGCGCGCGCGGCGAAAGTCGCCGGTCTCGTGGTGTACCAGGCCCTCGGTGATCTTGGCGCGCAAGGTGACCTGGTCGCCGCCGAACTGGTGGACCGCCGCGTTGAGCAGGCGGATCGCTTCCTTGGTGTCGTTCTTCTTGCCGCACACGCGCGCCATGCCGAAGTAGGCGTCAACTGTCTTGGCCACCGAGTATTCGCCGATGTCGATACACTTGCGGAATGCCTTTTCCGCCACCGGGATATTATCGAGCCGGAGCGCAGTCTGGCCCAGGGTGCGCTGGCGCGGCACCGAATTGGGCGACAGCTTGGCCGCCTTTTGCAGCACGTCGAACGCTTCCTCATGCTTTCCCTGCAACTGGAACGCCCGCGCCAGCTGGTCGAAGGCGTCGATATAGAAGCGGTTGTCGGCGATCACCGCCTGGAACATCTTCTGCGCTTCTTCCACCTCGCCGTCGTGCATCATGATCCTGGCCAGGCCGCAGCGCGCCCAGTTGTAGTCGCGCTCCTGCAGCACATGCTCGTACACCTTGCGCGCGCCGATCGGGTCGCCCGCCTTGAGCTGCAAGGTGGCCTTCATGCGCAGCAGGTCGATTTCGTGCAGCGGGTTGACGGGAATCTGCTGTTCGCACAGGCGCGCCGCGCGCAGGTAGTCCTTGTCGGCATAGGCCTGGTCGATCTCGCGGAAAATCTGCTTCTTCAGCCACACGCGGTTCAGGCGCGTGAGCAGCACGCCCTCGGTGATCGGCTTGATGATGTAGGCATCGGGCTGGTGCTCGGCCGCGCCCATCACCGACTCCACGCTTTTTTCGGCGGAGACCATCAGCCACACGCTGCTGGGCAGGATCAGGTTGCGGATGCGCGCTTCTTCCAGCACCTGCTGGCCGTTCTTGCCGTCGCCCAGGTTGTAATCGCACAGCACCACGTCGTAGCGGGTTTTGGCCAGCAACATCATGCCCTCGCCGCCGCTGGCCGCCTGGTCGATATGCTTGGCGCCCAGGTTGCGCAGCGATTCGCGCAGCAACTGGCGGATGCCCACGAAATCGTCGACGATCAGGTAGCGCTTCTCGCCCCAATCGATCTCGCCGTCGCTCTGCACCATGGCCGTCATGGCAGGCGCAGTACGAAACAGCCACCGCCCAGGCTACCGCCATTTTCCAGGGCGATGGCGCCGGTGCGCTGGCGGTGGCGGTGCATGCGCGCCACCTCGCTGGAAAAATACAGCCCCAGGCCGCTGCTGTTGCTGGAGAAGCGCACGCGCACTTCGCGGGTATCCATGGCGTTGGCGCCGGCGTCCAGCATGGCCTGCGGGAAGCCGCTGCCATTGTCTTCCACCCGCAGTTCCAGGAAGTCGCCGTCCTTCCGCACCGACAGGCGGATGCGGTCGCGCGTGTAGCGGATGGCGTTGTTGATCGCGTGGACCAGCACCCCGATCACCAGTTCTTCGTCGAAGGTCCAGATGGCGTCGGGTGCGAAGTCGGTCTCGAAGGCGATGCCGCGCGAGTGCAGCAGGATGCGCGCCTGCCCTTCCACCTGCTCGACCAGTTCGCGCACGCTGCGCGGAGCGGGATCGAACGGGTAACCTGGTTTGCCCACTTCCTTGTACAAGGCAAGCAACTGGATCAGGCTGTCGTTCAGGCGGCGCGTCTGGTACAGCATCTGGCCCAGTTCCTGGTACTGCGCCGGCCCGGCGGCGGCAGCAGCGGCTTGCGCCGCAGGGGGCGTGGCCAGCAGGTGTTCGAGCGTGCCACTCAAGACGCTGATCGAATTTTTCATGTCGTGCACGGTCGATGCCAGGAACATCAGCAGTTCGGGCGAGCCTTGGTAGTGCTGGGACAAGTCGTCATCCATCGCGTCGCGCTCCGTGGATTCAAACCGGGATTATAGCGCACGGCAGCAACCGTAAAGCGCGGCTACTGGCTGCGGCGCCGCTGCTTGAGCAGGAAGCGCCCCGGGTCGAGCGCATCGACCAGCGCAGCCTCGAGCGGCGCCGGCGCGCCTTCCAGCTGCGACACCAGCAGCTCGGCCATCAGCGGCGCCCAGATCAGGCCACGCGACGCATAACCGAGCAGTCCATACAGGCCCGCATGGCGCGGCACATCGCGCAAGTGTTCCAGCCGGCCGGCCGACTCGACATCGGGCAGCGCGCCGGCCAGCGGCAGGCGGTCCGGCGCGGCGCTGCGAAAGCCCACCCGTCCGGCCAGCGGCGCGGTGTCGATCAGCGCCGCCACGTGGGCGCCCGGCACGATCTCGGCCAACCGCGCCAGGTTTTCATGCTGGCTGCCGGCCCGCAGGTCACGCTCGTCGTCGTTGTCGTAGGTGGCGCCGGCCGAGACGATGCCGTCGGCGGCCGGCGTGACGTACGCTTCGCGGCACACCACCAGCGGCAGCTGCGGAGGCCCGGTCGCCACCGCCAGGTGCGTCACCTGGCCGCGCAGCGACTGCAACGGCAGTTGCGCGGCTTGCGCGATGTGGACCGCGCCGGCGCCGTTGGCCAGGATCACCGTGGGCGCTTGCGCCAGCAGCGCGCCACCCTCGCCTTGCACCAGCCATTCACCGGCATCGGTGCGGCGCAAGGTGATCGCCGCGCTGCAAAATGCGCGCTGCAGGCGCTCACCGCAGGCGTCCAGCATGGCCGCGCACAACGACGACGGCCGCGCCCAGCCGCCCTGCTCGAACAGCCAGCCGCCGTGCGGCGTGGGGCCGCCCAGCAGCGCCCCCGCCTCGGCCGCGTCGGCCCAGCGCGCGTACGCCGGCGGATAGTGCCAGTGCTCGAGCACCGCGCGTTGCACGTCGGCGTGGCCGGCATCGCGCGCCAGTTGCAGTACACCGCAAGCGGCGCCGGTGAAAGCCTGGCCCACGCCACCGAGCCGGCGCCACTCGCGCAGCGCGAACAGGTAGGCGGCACGCGACAGGCGCGTGGGAATATTGTCGTCTTTTGACAGCAGCGGCATGAAGATGCCGGCCAGGTTGCCAGACGCTTCCTGCGCCGGTTGCGCGTGGCGCTCGATCAGGGTCACGTCCCAGCCACCCGCGCACAGGCGGCGGCAGGCGCTGGCTCCGGCCAGGCCGGCGCCGATGACCACCGCACGGCGGTCGCGCAGCGGTGGGACGGCAAGGCCGACGAATGGCGAGCGACGGCCCCGGTACTCGGCAGCGATATCGTCACCGCCATCCACCCGGCGGCAGGCGAAACCGGCGCCGGCCAGCGCCCACACCAGCAGCTCATCGGGCGCACGCGCATGCAGCGTGGCGCCGGGTGCAGCCAGCCGCGCCAAGGTACGCGCGTGGCCCGGCGCCAGCACGCCGACGTGAAACGCATCGACACGGGCCGCCACCTGCGGCAGCACCGCGTCCAGCGCGCCGGCCAGCAGGTCGAGCGTGACGCGGCCGTCGTCGAGGATGATGCGATGAACACCCGGCACGTCGAGCGGCCAGAGCGCGCGCAGTTGCGGGTCGGCGCTTATCGCAGGGTTGGCAGCAGGGTTGACCGCAACATCGGCCACGCGCGGCGTCAGCGCCAGGTAGTGCAGCCTGGGATGCTGCGCGCGCGCCTGCGCAAAGCGCGCGCCATCGCCGAAGTCGGTATCGAGTACCACATGTGATTGCGTCATCAGTGCTGTCATCGGTGCCGGCAGAAGCAGTCGGCATCGTGGTCGTCCACCATGCCGATGCCCTGCATGTACGCATAGACGATGGTCGAACCGACAAACTTGAAGCCCAGTTTGGCCAGGTCTTTCGACAGCCGGTCCGACAGCGCGGTCTTGATGATGCGCTCACCGGTATTGTTGACGATGGGCTGGCCATCGACGTAAGACCACAGCAGCCGATCGAGGCTGTCGCCGCCGGCGCGCAGGCGCAGGTAGGCCTGGGCGTTGGTGATGGCTGCCGCCACTTTCAGGCGGTTGCGCACGATGCCGGGGTTGGCCAGCAGTTCGGCCACCTGTTCCGGGCCGTAGGCGGCGATTTTTTCGGCGTCCCAGCCGTCAAAAGCGGCGCGGTAGCTGGCGCGCTTGTTCAACACGGTCTCCCACGACAGGCCGGCCTGCGCGCCCTCGAGGTTGAGCATCTCGAACAGGCGCAGTTCGTCGTGGCACGGCACGCCCCACTCGGTGTCGTGGTAGTCGAGATAGAGCGGGTTGGAGGGTTTGGCCCAGCTGCAGCGGATAATGGTCATGGTGGTACCGGTTGCGAAGCGATCCCGCAGTATACAACCACGCAACTGCAGCAACTGCGCTACAGCTCCAGGTCGATCGACAGGCCGGTGCGGCGCCGTTCGCCGTCCAGATCCAGCGGGCCGGCCAGGTTGCTCACCACGCGCACGACACCGTCGGCCAGCGCTTGCGGCAGCGCATGCATCAGGCGCGGGAACAGGTCCACCGCGTTGCCCGCGCCGGTGGCGTGCAGCGCGGCCCAGGCGTCGCGGCCCGAACGTTTGGCGATGTACAGCCCCTGGTCGGCCAGTTCCACCACCTGCGGCCAGGACAGCAGGCGCGGTTGCGTGGGCAGGAACGGAAAACAGGCGAAGCCGATCGAGCAGGTCTTGCGCAGCAGTTCGCCGTCGGGCAGCACGAAGTCGCGTTCGCCCACGGCGCGGCGCATGCGTTCGGCCAGCGCGCTGGCGTCGTCGCGATGGGTGGCGCGCGCCAGCACCAGGAATTCCTCGCCGCCCCAGCGGATCACGTAGTCCGATTCGCGGAACACTTCGCGCAGGCGCGCCTGCATCTGCACCAGGATCGAGTCGCCGGCGGCGTGGCCGTAACGGTCGTTGACGTGCTTGAAGTGGTCGAGATCGACCATGTAGAACACCAGGTCGTTGGGCGCCTGGCGGTCGCCATCGCCAGTCGGCCGGGGGCGGTGCTGCAGGTCGTCGTAGCCGCGCAAGCTCATGGCAACGTCGGCATCGACGTGGCGCAGGAAGAAGCGGCGGTTGCGCAGACCGGTCAGCTGGTCGGTCAGGCTCACTTCTTCGAGCGCCTGGTAGGCGCGTTCGAGTTCCAGGTTCTGGTCCAGCAGTTGCTGCTGGGTGGCGGCCACCTGGCGGTAGGCGCTGGCGTTGTCGAGGGCGATGGCGCCGTACGCGCACAGGCTGCGGAAGATCAGCCGTTCGCGTTCGCCGTAGGCGTTGGCGCGCATCGACTGCACCGTCATCACGCCCAGCACCCGGTCGCCCACGGCCAGCGGCGCAAACAGCATGCTCAGCGTGGGCAAGGTCCCCGGAATCAGGTTGACGTTGACTTCGCCCTCTTGCAGCGCGACCTGCAGTTCGCGCCGCTCGCGCACGCAGCGCGCGGAATCGGCATGGGGGTCGTCCAGCGCCACCCGCAGCGGCGCCAGCGGGCGCCCCGCTTCCACGCTGAAGGCGCTGGCCAGCCATTCGCCGCCGGGTTCGATCAGGAACACGGAGAACAGGGTGGCGTCGAGCAGGCCGTGGACGTGGCGGTCCAGCGCGCGGAACACGGCCGCCGATTCCAGCTGGGCGGTGATCTCCTGACCCACCGCGCCCAGGTGCGCCAGGGTGGCGCTGGTGCGTTGCAGGACTTCGGCGCGGCGCGCCTCGGCGGCCGCCAGCTGGCGATGGTGCTCGGCCTCGGTCTGGGCGCGCTCGGTCTGGTATTGCACCTGCATGGCGATGGCGCGGTTGGTGGCGTCGCGGCTCTGGGTGAGGTCGCGCGCGGCGCCGGCCCGCAGCGCGATCGCGTAGGCGCGCTCGAAATCGCCCACGGCCGCGTATTCGCGCGCGGTGGCGTCGAGCAGCGCGCCCGGTACGGTATAGCCGTCGATGGTGGCGGCGATGTCCAGCGCCAGCAACAGGTAGTGGAGCGGCACGCTGGGCGCTGTCCCGCAGGATGCTTCCATTTCGGGGGGCGGTGCCAGCGCGGGGGCCCCTGCGCGAGCCGGCAGGGCGTGGATGTCGGCCAGCACCTGGAGCGCGGCAATCTGCGCCAGCGTGTCGCCCTTGGCGCGCGCCAGCACCAGCGCGCCCTGCGCCACGAACAGCGCCTCGCCGGGCCGGCCCAGGTGTGCCAGCGCGTGCGCCTGGCCGCGCCGCGCGCTGCTCTGGAAGTCGCCCTGGCCCAGCGCGTCGCCGCGCGCAGCCAGCCGGGTGAAGCTGTCGAGCGCCGCCGCGTGGTTGCCCAGGTCAAGCGCCAGGTCGCCCTCGTATTCGAGCGCCACCGCGTAGGCCCGCGACCCGGCCAGTGGCGCCAGCACTGCCAGCGCCTCGCGCAGCAGGGTTTGCGCGGCCTCGCGCTGGCCCAGCTGGCGCAAGGTTTCGGCGGTCTGCATCAGGCACATGCCGACCGACAGCGGCCAGCCGGTGGGGCGCGCCAGGTCCTGGCCACGCTGCATCCAGTCCAGCGCCGCCTCGTGGGCGTTCAGGCACGTGAAGGCATTGCCGATATTGGTGGCGATGATGATGGCGCGGCGCACCTGGCCGCTCGAGCGCGCCGTGTCGAAGCTGCGCATCAGGTGGCCGATGGCGCGGCCGTATTCGCTGCGCTGGAAGGCGCGGGTACCGAAGAAATCGCTGATCCAGCCGGCGGCGATGGCGGGCATGGCGTCGAGCTCGGCGTTTGCGGCCGGGCGCCACGGCGGCTGCAAGCCGGCGCTGTCGGTGAAGGCGGCGCAAATGCCGGCGGCGGCGCCGATGATGTCGATGCGCACCGGATCGGGTGCAGCGTGCGCCGCTGCGGCGGCCTGCGCCAGCCAGCCGCTGGCAGCCATGCTGTTGCCGCGGTCGTTGGCCACCCAGGCCTGCACCCAGCAGGCGTCGGCGCGGGCCTGCAGCGATGCAGTTTCAGGGGCAGGCGCACCGGCAGGCGCACCGTCGCCGTGGGCCAGCAGTTGCAGCGCCTGGTCGGCCTGGTACTGGGCGGTATCGAGCTCGCCGCCGACCCAGGCGCCTTCGGCCGCCACCAGCAGCAGCCGCGCGCGCAGGACCGGCACATCCTGCGGCGCCACCGCCGGCAGCAGGGCCAGGACCTCGCTGGCGAGCTGGCGGGCGCGCACCGGATCGCGCTGGCGCAGGTGCCAGGCCAGCGCCGTCAACGCCGGCAGGCGCGCCTTGCCGGTCAATTCCGGCAAGGTGTTTTCCCATTGCGCCAGGTCTGCGTCGCACACGAACATGTCCACTCGGTGATTCCTCCTGCTGTGGGGGCGTTGGATGCCTGCCCGTCGCTGCATTATTCCACAGTTTCCAGACAACACAGTTTCCAATTTGCAATTATTGTTCTTTTTTGGGTCAACCCCGGTACAAGCTTGGGGCGAAAAAAAACGCCGGGCGTTGCCGGCCGGCGTTTTAGCGCTGCTGCGAACGTCAATCAGGAGGCGTGCTTGCTGATCTCGTTGAGGCGGATGCGCATGCTGTCGGTGGCTGCCGGGCCGGGCGCGAACATATAGTCTTCGTCGTTGATGGCCAGGCCGCTATTGGCGTCCACCAGCACCTGGTCGGCCGGCTTGCCGGTTTCGCGGCTCACCACCAGCAGGCTGGCGCCTTCCGGGGCCAGGTGGTCATTGCCCCAGGCGATGAAGGCCAGCAGCACCGGCTTGAAATCGCGTCCGGACTTGGTGAGAACGTACTCGTAGCGCGGCGGCCGGGCGCTGTACTGGCGCCGTTCCATCAGGCCGCCCTCGACCAGGCCGTTCAGGCGCCGGGTGAGCATATTGGGAGCGATCTTGAGGCTTTTTTCGAACTCGTCGAAGCGGCTCAGGCCATAGAAGGCGTCGCGCAGGATCAGGATGCTCCACCACTCGCCTACTTTGCCAAGGCTGCGGGCGATCGGGCAAGGCATGCGTCCAAAGTCGGTATGTTTCATTGTTTACTCCTCGGTTCCAGGTTTTACATCGGAAAATACTGCCAGATAGTTACTAAGTCGAGTTCGGTGAGAATTAGTGACTAGCATGTTTGAGGTGAAAATGTGTGAACTTTGCCGGCGGTGGATGATGCGTGACATTGTGCGTATTTTGTTGTCTCAATTCTCTTCTCCTGTTGTGATACATGACCCGGATGTTTCTCTATGAAAACTCCATTTTTTATACTTGCGTGACACCCCTCAAAAATAGGCTAAAAACAGGGCTTACAAACTATCCAAATTCCACTATTTGAAGAGAAGTTGATCGTGGCTGAATTGTGTATATTGGATAGAATGTTGATCTAGGTTAAAATTCGTTTCATGGTTGCACCGAAAAACAGGCACTTCCGATTGATGCTGATTCCACAAATCTGACGAAAATGAAACTTCTTGTTAAAGCACTTGGCCTGGCCCTGATCACGTTGCCGCTGCTGGCCACCGCCGGCACCAAGTCCGCCTCCATGCAAGTGAGCTTCACCGTCACCGACGCCTGCACCGTGCAAGCCGGCGCTACCGCCGCCACGGCGCCCACCGTGGCCTGCCAGCTCAACGCCCCGCACCTGACCACCCCGACCCAGCCAGCCGCCGCCACCGCGATCTCCGCTGCCGCCCCAGGCACCGCAACCAGGCAAGACTGGACCATCTACTTCTGAGCGCTTGAGAAAGCCGCCAGGGCAAGGCGCGGCGCCGAAGACAGTCCGACCGCACGGCGGTGCGCTGCAACGCCGCCATGGTGGCTTTCTCGGGTGCGATCAGAAAGACACGGTGGCTGTCACGGTATCCTTGTAGTCGCCCGGCGACGGCGTGGTCTGCGCCGGCACCATCCCGTACACCGTCAACGCCTGCGCCACCCCGGTGCCGGTGCCCGTCACTGCCACCGTGCCACCGCTGCCATCGCCCCAACTGGCGCCGTCGAGCCCACTGGACACCACGTAGTCGACCGTCTCCGCCGTCCCGGTATTGCGCATGCGCCGCGCGCTGGTGCTGGCGCCATAGGCGCCGGCGCCGAGCGTGATGCGGTAGGCGGTGTTCTTGCTGCACGTGACCGACAGGCTGGATGTGGTGCGCACCGCGCTGGTAAGCAGCCGCGACTGTGGAAACGCCAGGTTGCCGATATTGATGTTGCAGTCGTTGATCACCGGGGCGCTGACCGTGAACGGAATGGCGACCGTTTGCGGGGCCAGGCAGCCGAGCAATCCCAGCAGCGAGAACTGGTAATTCATCACCGCGCTGCCGGCGCCGAAATTGGAAACGAAGTTAAGGTTGTCCGGCCCCACCGACAGGCCGGACAAGGCGGTATCGGCCTCGAGCTTGCCGTAGATATCGACGATCCGGTCAAGACTGCCCAATCCGCCGCTCTTGTTCATGGTCAGCACGATGCCATTGCCCGATGTAGTGGTGCCTCCCACCCCGCCCCAGATCTTGGCTGCCGTGTAGGTGGCGTCCGTGTACAAGTTGTAGTTGACGCGCAGTGCACCGCTCGACAACTGGCGCATGGTGGTGTTGGTGGTCGTGGCGTTGCCGCTGCCGGCGCCCAGGTTCAGGCAGATGGTCACGTTGGGCGTGAGCAGGGTACCGAGGATATCGGTCCAGGTGCAGGTGATCTTGAAGGACGACGACGCATACACGGGCCCGGGGCTGATCGAGCTCACGCTGGGGAACGTCACATTGGCCGGCGTGATGGCGCAACTGTCGGCGCGCGCCTGACCGCAACACAGCAGCAACAGCAGCAGCAACAGCGGCGCCACCAGCCCTGCGGCGCAGCGGCGCCATGGCGCGGCCATCATTGCACGCTCCGGCACACGACCGGTCCGATGGTGGGCATGGCGTTGCCCGGTTCCTTGACGTAGGCGAATTCGGCGATGCAGCGCCGCCCTTCCAGCACGGCCTGCAGATGGTTGAGCGGGGCCAGGTTGTCGATGAAGGCCAGGCCGTCGAAGCCGGTGACGGTGGTCGTGCCGCTTTCGACGTGCAGCACTTCCAGCCCGGCCGCCAGCGGCAGGCCGGCGGCGTCGTGCAGGATCACGCTGGCGGCGGCATAGGTCTCGACCGGGAAATCGGCCACCACGCCCGAGCGCCGCGCCGGGATCACGGTGAGCGTGGTGCGGGCGATGCGCGCGTCCAGCGGCAGACTGCTGGTGTCGATCGAGATCTGGTTCGACAGGTACGGCGTCAGGTTGGGCACCAGCAAATAGCCGCTGCTGCTGGTGGTGCCGATCGGCCGGTTTTCCTGCAGCACCGGCAAGCCGCCGACGCCGGCCGACACCAGCGCAAAGCCGGCGCCCACCTGGCGCGCCGCGTGCACGCTGCCCTCCATGACCACCACCGAGCCGGACGCGCTGAACGCGGTTTCGCGCTTGCCGCCGCTTTCCTGCAGGAAGGCGCCCACCTGGCCGTAATTGCCCAGGTAGGTGCCCTGGGCCTGGCGCAAGGTGGCGCCGTTGTTTTCCAGCGACTGCAAGCCCCAGCCGAAGCCACCCGCGTAGTCGACCGTGCGGCCCAGGGTGAGGTTTTTCGATTGCACGCCGTTCTGGCGGCCGCTGCTGGCATTGGCCGACAGGCGCTCGCCGAACGTGCCGCTCAGGCTGAAGTACACGCCGCGCGTGTTGGCATCGCGAAAATCGCGGTAGGCGCTCACGCTCAGGTACAGGCCGGCGCCCAGCGTGGCCGCGTACGACAGCGCCGCCACCCGCGCTGGCGGCGTGATCGCCACGCGCTGGCTGATGAACGACAGGCCCAGGGTCTGGCCGCCGAACAACCCCAGGTTGACATTGACGCGGTTGCTGGCGCGGATGCCGGGGCCACCATCGGCCGTGCCCAGGTCGCTGTAATGGCGGCTGGCGCGCAGCGATTCCATGTCGATGCTGAAGCCAGGGCTCAGGTACTGGTAGCCGATGCTGGCCTGGGCGCCCTTGCCGGTGCCGCCCGAGGCGCCGGCAACTGAGCCAGCAACTGAGCCGGCAACTGAGCCGGTCAGTACGCCGATCTGGCCCATGCGCCACATGCCGCCCACGCCGCCGTTGACCACGCCGTTGCCGGCCTCGCCGTGCGCTTCCACGGTCAGGCGGTCGGTTACGCCGCGCCGCATCGAGCCGCTCAGCGCCGGCGAATTGTCGTAGCTGAACGATTTGCTGGTGTAGTCGCGCCGCAGCACGCCCAGCTCCACCGAGTAATCGGTGAGCCCCTCGGCCAGCAGGCGGGTATCGACATACAGCGGCACCACCGTGGTGACGGCGCGCCCGGCCGTGTCGCGCGTGACCAGGGTGGCCTGGCCAGCGCCGGTCAGGCCCGACACCTGGTTGATGACGAACGGGCCGGACGGCACCGCCGTCTCCATCTGGCGCACGCCGTTGACATACAGGCTGACCGCGCTCGGCACCACCGACGAGCCCGCCAGCGAGGCCACCGGGAAGGTCAGCAAGTCGGGCCGCAAATCGAAACTCTTGCGCCACTGCACGCCGCCCATGCGCAGCGACCGGCTCCAGGTCAGCGACGAGGAAATCAGGTCGCCCACCTGCCAGGTTTCCAGCGTGTGCGGGTCGGAGCGCACCCACGATGAGTCGAGCCGCACGTATTGCGTGAGCAGGTTGCTGCTATTGAACACGCCGGTTGTGCTGAACACGCCGCTGGCGTTGAAATAGCGCAGCTCGTTGGCCACCGACAGGTAGCGCTCGTCGCCGCGACGGGCAAAGGCGTCGTAGCTGAACACGGCGCCAGGCGTGACGCTGGCCTCGCCCGGCTGGCGCAGGCTGCGCGCGTTCAGCGCCACCGGCGTGCGCAGCGCGTCGTCAAGGCGCAGCGCAATGCGCTGGGTGGCAGGGTCGTAGGTATAGCGCAGTCCGCGCACGTCGTCGAGGTTGACGGACTCGCGGTCGGCGACACCCAGCCGCTGCGGGTCGAGCTCGAGGTCGCGCAGGTTTTGCACGGTGCTGTTCAGTCCTGTACTGCCCAGCACGGTGCCGGGCTGGCGCGTGAAGCGCAAGATCAAACCGGTCTCCTGGCCGTTCAAGGTCACCTCCAAAAATAATTCTTCCTCCGCTGTTGCCGAGGTTGCCGGGGTTGCCGCTGCTGGCGCTGCTGCGGGCGCCAGCGCCGGCAGCGGCGGCGGCGCCACCGGAATTTGCGCGCGCGCGCCGGCCATGGCGCCGCCAGCGAGGACTGCCAGCACCGTCATCGTCACCTTCAGGCAAGGCAGCCGCCGCCACATGGCGCGGCTACTCCAGTACCGCCACGGTGCTGGCAGTCGCAGGCTTGGCATTGATATTGGCTTTGACCGCCAGCGTGCCGCGCAGGTCGGCGTCGCCCGGCACGGGCAGGCGCCACTCGCGCTCGCGCCCGGCCAGCACGTAGCCGAACAGGCCCTCGGCGATCGTGAAATTTTTTCCGGCGGCGTTGCGCAGTTCGAACGAACCGATCTGCGCACGCAAGGCGCCGCTGTTGCGCACCTTGAGCCGCCAGTGGTCATCCTGGCGGTAGACCGCCCAGGCCAACGCCGGCGCCATGCGCTCATCGGCAGGTTGGACAAACATGGGAACGGAATAGCGCAGGCGGATATCGACGCCACTGGCGGGGCCTTCGCCCTCGCGGGGAATTTCGTCGATGAGGATCCGGTAGTTCAACTCGCGGCTGGGGAGTTGACTGCTGCGTCGCACGAGGCGAATGATCTGGCTGCTTTTAGGCCCGATCTGCAATATGGGGGGACTCGCTACTACTTCCTGGGTCGGGGTCAACACATCTTCCATGTTGTTCTGATCCCACAAAAACACCCTGACCTGGCCGTACACGGGAGTGTCTCCCATGTTTTGCATGGTGATGCCGGTGGCACCCTGGCCTGCACGCAAAATAATCATCACTGGCGAAATCTGCAAATTAGCAGCGCTCGCTTCAAGCCCCAGCATCCCGATCAACACGAGCATACCGAGTTTCATCCAGCACCCAAGGCGCGCGGACAAGGTCATCGTTAGAAATACACCGTGGCCGTGATGGTCGACTTGTAGGTGTCCGGCTGCGGCGTGGCCTGGGCCGGGATGGCGCCATACACGGTCAGCGCTTGCGAACTGCCCGAACCGGTACGGGAAAGGGTATCGGTACCCTGGGTATTGCCCCAGTTGGTGGCGCCGGAGGCCTGGAACAGGTTGTAGGAGACGGTGCTGGTGTTGGCGCCGGTACCGCTCATCACTCTGGCAGCGATGGTGGAGCCGGTGCCGGTGCCCGCGCTCAGGCCCACGTTGTACGGCGTGGTGTTGGTGCAGGTAACGTTGAGCGTGGTATTGACGCTGACCGTGGTCGCCAGCACGCCCTGGCTCTGGCCGAAGTCCAGCGGCTGGGTGGCGATGGTGCAGTCGGCGATGATCTTGAGCGTGACATCGAAGTTCGAGGTCTTGCTGCCGTTGGAATACACGGCTGCATCGGCCAGCGGCGCCACGACAGCCAGGGTGGTAGCGACGACCGTGGCAAGCGCGGCAAGGCCATTTTTACGGGTGCGCATATAACCTCCTTCAGGGATAAGTGAACGAAAAGTTGAGGTCGGGGGCCTTAAAACTTGCCCATTCCCAATACTTGATTCAATTATTGTTGATCTAAAAAAACCCTGCTTTTGCTGGAGGAGAGGAAGGTTTTGTGCGCGTAGAAATCTGCCAAAAAAAATCCCAAACATGGGCATAATGACGACAGACGCGCAACACTCCATATCAAAAGATTACCAACACTCAAGGTGATTCATGCAGATGGCCGACAGCACCATGAGCAAGATCCTCATCGTCGACGACTCGGCATTCGAGCAGCGCCTGCTGGTCGACCTGCTGAGCGAGATGCCGTACAAGGTCTCGGTGGCGTTCAACGGCCTGCAGGGTTATCACCTGGCGCTGGCCAACCATCCCGACCTGATCCTGCTCGACGTGCGCATGCCCGACATGGACGGCTACGCAGCCTGCCGGCTGCTCAAGGCCAACCCGGCCACCCAGGACATCCCGGTGATTTTCCTCAGCGGCGCCGACGCCGACGAGGAACGCATCATGGGCTTGTCGATCGGCGGCGTCGATTATGTGTCCAAACCGTTTTCGCCGGGCGAACTGGCCGCGCGCATCCAGGTCCACCTGGCGCTGGCCCAGCGCGCACAGGGCGCTTCGGGGTCGGCCACTGCCGGCGCTGCGGCAGCGCCGTCGCTGGCGAGCGCCAACGATCCGGCCGACCACCACGCATCGGCCTCGCCCTACGGCGTCGATCCCGATGCCGTGACCGTGGCGGCCGTCAAGCGCCTGATCGCCGACAACCTGGCCTCGCTGCCGGGCCTGGCCGAAATCGCCCGCAGCGTGGGAACCTACCGCGAAAAACTGTCGCAGGTCTTCCGCGAACAGACCGGCATGACGGTGTTTTCATTTATCCGCGAGGCGCGCATCCGGCGCGGCGAGGAGCTGCTCAGGGACACCGATATCGACGTGCAGGACATTGCCCTGCTGATCGGCTTCAACAACGCCGGCAACTTCGCCACCGCCTTCCGCGAACGGCTGGGCGTGACGCCAACGGCGTTCCGGCAGGCGATCCAGCAGCGGCGCTCGCCGTTGAATTGAGGACGTGAGGACGGAAACTCAGGCGGGCTGCTGCGGCCCGGTCTCCTGCATCTTGCGCCGCCAGAAGAACCACGATGCCAGCGCATTGAACCAGTACACGCCATAGAGCACCGACGTCAGGTACAGCTCGCGGCTGGCGTACAGCGGCACCGCGATGGTGTTGACGAGCAGCCAGAATTGCCAGGTTTGCAGGCGGCGGCCCATCAGCAGCAACTGGGCGATCACGCTGAACATCAGCACGCCCGAGTCGATGAACGGCGCGTAGGCGTTGGTGTAGGCTTGCAGCAGCAGGCCGTAGATGACGGTGGCGGCCAGGCCGAGCGAACCCATCCAGATCAGGGCCTGCGGCCGGGCGCGCGTGATCGGCAGCGGCGCGCCGGTACCGC